>CACOAW010000006.1 GCA_902625325.1 uncultured Candidatus Poseidoniales archaeon
TGACCTCCATGTGATCGAGGCCTCCTCTATCCGAGAGGATATGCTCCAGAGTGTGCGAGTAGGGGCCATGCCCGACATCGTGTAACATGGCTGCAACTTGTAGGGTATCCTTGTCTAAATCGTCCATTGAAAGGGATTCTGCCATTCTTCCCGCGATGTGAGAGGCCCCCAGCGAGTGTTCAAACCGAGTGTGATGCGCTCCCGGGAATACCAAATGAGCGAGCCCCAACTGCTTGATGTGACTGAGTTTATTCATCTCTGGGGTTGAAAGAAGGTCCTTCGTTACACCATCCAATTTGAATTGGCCGTGGATTGCATCATTGATGACTTTCACAGTATCACAGGGAATGCCGGGCAGTCATGTGCCTTGAATCGCACGTTGCCAGATTGAAACGGGGGATTTCAACAAAGTCATTTTGTAATACAATTGCAATTCAATTGCAATACAATTATATCCTGCACGTGCCTCTCGCAGTTTCAGGAGGGGCAAGTAGGTGGCCGGCAACAGTCCAATGGTCTCGCTAAGGATACCAGAGGATCACCTCCTGGAGCTAGACAGGCTGATTGGTTTCGATGGCATGAGGAACAGGTCTGATGTAATCCGAGAAGCTGTCAGGAGGATGCTCGCCAGCCCACTTCCTGGCAAGGGAGATAGGGTTGAGGTCGACTTAGGGCCGGATCTTACTATCAGGCTCAGGGACTACTGCAAGATAGTCGGGGAGCCAGCAGATGTGGTCCTGAGACAATCTGCTAGGGAAATGATCCGCAAGGAGATGATCGAGGGAGCCACTGTTGTGGACCTATTGAGGAGACGCATGGATGAGTTGCGCTCCAGACATGATGAAGATTCAAACATTTAGGAGTGAGAGAGATATGGACGATGTTGGGATGCACGTACAGAAATCGGGGGAGCGGCACGTCCGCTCCCCCCACCACGAATCAAACGGAACCGGAAGGTTCGAGACCGGTCTGAGGAAAATCAGAGATAGGGCCAGGAGGCTAAGCAACGCAGTCGGATATGACTCCAAAGATGCCCCTAGAACGCAAAGGAAAGCAGAACAGAGATAGAACTCAACACACACACCGTCCCGCACGCCTCGTGCGGGGCAACCCCACTCTGCCCGGATGAAATGCTGATTGGGGATGCAAACTTATGGACGGTCAATACTCCAGAAGAATTCCATGTCGGAGGGAGATTTTGAGAATGGCGACCTATTCTTCGCGCACGAGTCTCCAAGAGAATCGCAGAAAGAGATGATAGCAGACGGAATAAACGCACTGAAAGACGGTCGTTTCTTACTTGCTGCGGCCCCTACAGGGATAGGGAAGACGGCTGCAGCACTAGCGTCCGCGCTCAAGGTGGCTAACCTATACAGTACTAGTTCTGAGACTCCGAAGATACTTTTCCTCACTGGACGACAGTCGCAGCATAGGATAGTTGTCGATACAATCAGGGAGATCAACAGAAGGATACCTCAAGGATTCAACAGAGTGAAGTTGGTGGACATCATTGGTAGGGAAGGAATGTGCAAAAACGTTGACAAAACCACTGGAAAATGCAATTGTGAGGCCGGAGTAACAGAGTCAGAAAGAAGATTCCTAAGATCTGACCTAGAAGAGTATATCCACTCAGAACCTAGACACGTTGATCAAACCCTGAAACATGCTGAAAGGAGTGACGTTTGTGCTTGGGCCACCGCCAGAGATGCGGCTAAATCTACAAACATCATCGTTTGCGACTACAATCACGTTTTCGTAGAAGGGGTCAGGGAGGCATCTCTCCCGGTAATGGGTGTTGAATTAGGCAACTCGATACTAATTGTCGATGAGGCACACAACCTTCCGGATAGAATTAGAAGTGGTTTGGAGAGGAGGATAACCGAGAGGGTCTTCCAGAGGGCTTTGACAGAAGTAGAAGAATACAAGGAAAATATGCAGAAGAACCAGAAGGAATTAGATATACCGGAATCTAGCCAACTTAGAGAAGCAATCTCATTAGAGAAGCAAATTAAGGCGTTAAAAGAAGACTCCAGTCTGGTAAAGTGGTTCGGAGACAAGAGGAGTGAAATTGGCAATTCTAAGAGTGATGATCTAAGGGTTGATACACAAGAATTCCTAGATGTTATCGCCGGAGCAATTGAAGGAGTTCTCGAACATGATTCGGACGATGGCATCCAAAGAATCAAGATGATGATATCGAGATTATTGTCTGTTGTGGTGGATGAGGATGAAGACCTCGATGATGAAGAGCAAAATGATTGTATAAGACTCGGTGAAATTCTAGAGATTTGTATAAGATACAGGGGCAATTCTGCATTAGCCCTGGTATTCGATGAATTGATGGATCAACCGCGTGTCACAAGCCATCTTCTAGATCCGAGTTTTGTTGGTAAGCCAATCTTCAAGGAATGCATGGGTTCAATTCTCATGTCGGGGACATTATTTCCTCCAGAGATGTATGCTGATATTCTAGGAATTCCTAAGGAACTCACCAATTGTATTGAGTACTCCTCGGGTTTTCCTCTTGGAAATAGGCCTGTTCTCATTGCCAGTGATGTAACTAGCAAATACACTGAGAGAGAGAATAGTTTTGACTCGATAATAGAACACGTTAGATCAGTGATTGATAATACTCCGGGTAATATAGCAATCTTCGCTCCTAGCTATTCGATGCTTGAAAGAGTATATGGTGAGTTTTGCCCACCTAATTGGTGTTGTAAAACAATAATCAAAGAAGAGCAAAGAATGAGTAAAAAAAGAGTCGAGGAACTTGTTTCCAAGTTATATGAGCAGAGAGATATGGGGGGGGTGGCTCTCTTCGGAGTTCTAAGCGGGAAGTTGTCCGAAGGGGTTGATTACTCTGACAATGTCCTGAGTGCATTGGTCTGTGTAGGACTGCCGCTTCCGCCCCCAAGTGCCAGACAGGATGCCCTATTGGAATACTACACTAAGAAATTCGACAGGAATAGGGCATGGAAATACGCCAGCCTCCAACCTGCAGTGAATAGCATACTGCAAGCACTTGGAAGGCCCATTCGGAAGAAGGAGGATAGGGCGATAATAGTCCTCTTAGAAAAAAGGCTTCTAGAAAACAGAGTCATTAGATGTATGCCAGAAATGCAGAAGATGCAGACTTCGAATTCTCTCAGGACAGCTGAGAGAGTAAGCTCGTTCTTCCAGATGTGAACATCAATGGGTTCATTCGGGTCGGATATCTGGGCATTGCATGGAGTGGACGAGCATAGATGTCGAGTCGGGCAAAGATATCAGGGATGAGGTCGATGGATTGGCGGATCTCAAGGTCGGGCTTGACACCGATGCTGAGTCCATGCACCGGGAGTTCATGAGGGGCCTGCCTCACCTATCTGATGTACAAGAGATGCACTCATCCGTAGTTTCGGAAATAGAGTCTAGGGCACTAAACGATGAAGTCTCATCACTAGGGGATTTCCTATCGGAAATAGGTGGCGAATGGTCTGGCAATGACATCCATATCCCCCTCCCCTCTTTTCAGAGGGAAGGATTCTCCATCGGCACTAGAGAAGACGGAGACGCTCAGCTAGTCAGAATAATGTCAATTGAGAATTTTGGAGGAATGATCAGGTCATTCCGCCTGCCGGAAGGAATGAGGGTCGAGGGAGCCAAGTGGGAAGGAGATATCGTCTCCATCAGGTTGGATTGAGTCACTCTTCCATTTCGAACTCGAGCGGACCTCTCTTCGGGATATCCTGCATCGCCTCGATCTCCTCAACTACTGAGGACAGGGCCAGTTGAGCGTTGTCCCTGTGGGCATCTCCTAGGACGTGGCTGGAGTACCGTGCTTCCTCGAAAATCCTGTCAAGCGAAACCAATGATGCCTCGCTAATGGGCAATGCGCCTCGGATGGCCATCTCGAACTCCCTGACGGTCTCGAAGTTACGGCGCAGGAACCCGCGTCGCGTGAGGACTGAGCATAGGTTCTCATAGCACAGGAAGATGGCTCTCCTGTACTCGTCACCGGACGCTAGCATCTCAACCGTCTGTCCGAAAATGTTGGCTAGCTCCTTGATGGTGGACTTCCTCCTAGTGTTGATGGCCATGGCACCCATCGCTACTAGAATGGCCCCCACAACAATAGCCCCAATGGCCACTATTGCCCTATCTAGGAAGGATTCCTCCTCTGGCTTCTCATAGGCGATTTGGATCCCTGAAGAAGGGAGCAGAGCCAAGCTACCTGGTTCGATGAATTCCGAGTCGGACATCAACAGAACGGCGAGCACCCCCCATCCCTCGGGAGGAGGGGATTGCGAGGACAGTGGAGGCAGGGGTGCCATTGACTTGAACTCGTATTCGAAGACCCCATCCGCCCCCGTCAGTTTGGATACGGAGAAGTGAGTGACGCTGCCGTTGGCGAGGCTAGCACTCAGAGAGAGGCCTTCCAAAGGAGCTCCAGTGTCCCTTGCCGTGGCGTTCACTGAGCCCCTGATTATTCTCTGCCCATCGGATAGTTCTATTTCCGAGTATTCGAAGTCGACCTCGACCATGACAAGAATCCCAATCTCCTTGGACCCGCCGTTAAGGAAGCTTGCTTGATTCGGCTCCACAATAATCGTAACCATGTTATCTCCCGGTGTCATGAACTCCTGTGCCTTGGCTCTGATCTGGAAAACCCTAGTGTCGGGATTGCCCCAAGGTCCCGATGTCATGGGGAGTTCGGTTTCCCCCCAAACAAGAGACATGGAGAGATTATCGAAAATTTGTGACTCTCCGCCGACCTCCCTTATCAGGCCCTGGAGCATTATCGATCGTGAAGGGGAGGAGTCTCCCCTCACTATCGTATTTGTAATCGGTTGCATCTCTATAACGACGTCAGATAGGGCGAATACCTCTATTTGTGATTCAGCAGGAAGGTAAAGGAACTCTCCCTTGAATAGGAGCGTGAAGTTGTGAGAGCCCCTGTCTAGGGAGTACTGCACCCTGTGACTCAGTGTGAACAGTCCTCCCTCTTCTGTAGTTATGGTTTCTACATCTGAGCCGTCTAGCAGAACAGTGATTTCCCTACCTTCTAGACCTTGCTCGAAACCTGTGTCGGACTCGAAGAGTCTGCCGCTGAAGTTCCAATATCCGCCGCGTGTTGCATAGCTACCCTCAACCTGCAGGGATATCTCGGTATGATACGATACGGTGAAGTTGGACTCTGAAGACCCCTGTCTGTAGAATCCTTGAGCAGGTGCAATTGCGGAAATGGAATGGTTTCCTATTTCTAGAGATTCCGAAACCACCCATTGCAGGCTCCAGTCACCATCCTGCTGACTGCTTGTAATGCCAATGAGGACCCCGTCCACGAAGACCTCGATAGTATGGCTTTCCAGCCAACCGTTCTCAAGATTATCCTTGACAGCACCGGATACTATTATTTCATCCCCTACTGCAAGTGGTCCGAGGTCATCAATGGTGAGCGAGACGGGTGCGAAGACGGTGAATACCACGGTGGAGTTGGACGGGAGGATGAAGTCCTCACCAAGGAACTCAACTCCGATGATTATGGGGCCTAGTGGCATATCGGATGGAATCGGCACCAGACCTACGAAGGATCCGTTGGAGTCTACGGAAATCGAGGTTGTTTCCTGCCCGTCCACTGAAAGGACGATATCTCTATTCGGAATGGGCCTCCCCACGCCGTCAGTGAGCATACCCTCAATAATGGCGACCTCGGTCCTGTCTATCTCAGTTGGGGAAGTTGAAATCACTACTTGTGAAGGCTGTGTCACGTTGAATGCCAGGGAGTCAAATGAGCCTAGGTAATACTCGGGATTAACTGAGTCCCCCTGTCCCATTGGGTCGACCCATGAGAATCCTCCTAGGAACTCGACTCTCGCTTGGTGTTGTCCAAAATCTATGTCAGAGGGAATCTGGTATGTTATCGACCACTGTCCCGTAGTAGCGTTTGAGAATGCGGTGTATGCTGGACCTACGTCCACTCCATCAATGTGCAAGTGAATCAGGCCCCCACTTAGGTTACCGTCTTCTTTCAACATCTGTCCCCTCTCGTCTTGGAGGGAGCCGGTGAAGGTTACGGAGGACCCTGCGATTGAGGGAGAGGTTGCCTCTTTCAGAATTAGTTGAGTAGGTGCGAGGACGATGACCCTAGTCCATGTCTCGTCTCCTAAAAGGCCAATGGGTCCGCTGATTCCGGAGAAAGTTGCAGTGACCCTCATCGGCCCGGGATCTCTGTCTGGCTTGACCAAGATTGATGGCGAAGCGGCCCCATTAGAGTCAGTGAGCCCGCCCCACACGGTGATGTTGTCTACCTCGACAACAACGGTTGCGGAGGAGACTGGTGTTCCTGAATTGTCGATGATTGACAGGGACATGTCGAAGGTGTCACCCCGGGTTGTCCTATTGTCGGGATCCAGGTCGTTCGGGCTTTCAATTGTTAGGACAGAGTAACCTCTGCTATTGAAGGTGGTGAAGGCAGAAGCGGCAGAGAAGTAGGTTACTTGAGGAGTGAATGAAATATCGATGCCATGAGGACCGCGAGGGAACGACAGATCCAGACGTATCTGGGCTGACCATGAACCATCAGAGTCGAATACAACTGATGGGACAGTGAAGTTTGCGGATTCCCCGTCTATCGAGAAAATCAGAGTAGGGTTTAGTGGGTTTCCATTGGTGTCTGACAGACCTGTCCCGTTACTGGAGGTGAGCGAACCCGTGACATTGAATGGCTCTCCCGGCAGAGGGTTGGCTTGAATCGGGTCGATTAACATGCTGACGGGAGACCTTACGGTGATGGTGTTCAGAATCTGGACGGCGGGGTTGAGGTCACCAGAACCATTGAACACGAAGGTTACGTTAACGAGGCCTAGTGGATGGTCGTGTGGTATCTCGAATTCGAAGGAGGCGCTTCCGTCGGCAGCGGTGACCGAAGGGTCGAGCCAAGTGTCGTGGAAGAGCAAATGAACCTCGAATCCTGCAAGGGGTGCCTCGTTGTTGCTGAACTCGACAAGCCTAGTGGCCATAGTGGCTGAGTCGCCCCTGTCGATGATTGTGTTGATGAATGGATTCGTATCAGTGAACTGGGGAACTCCCATGACGAGAATAGATGCATCCCCGTTTCCGGTTAGGTAGAATGGTGTCGAACCGTTGACTACGCTAACTACTACGGTTCTATCTCCTCTGGTCACTCCGTTTCCTAGGGCATCTGTGGGTACCGAGACATTGAACCCTCCCAATGCATTGGTAGTGTGGTTCTCTATCAGTAGCTCGTCGGGCTCGTCCAAGAAGAAGACGTTGATTCCAACCGGTCCGGTTACTGTCCTGTTTGTATCTGCTGAGTCCATTACAGTCCCAACTATGTCGAAGGATTGGAGGGCAGTCACCTGGCTTTGGATAAACGTGATTTCGACAGTGCTACCCACTTGGACTGTTAGATTTGCAAAGCTCTGATTGCCTAGCCACCTTCCTGCCCCAGGGGCCTCGAGAGTGTCAATTACATCATCTGGGGCATGTATCCTAATGTCATAGAACCCAGGAGGGGTGGAGGATGGTATGGTAGCATCGAAGGATGCTATTCCCTCGGAGTTTGTGCTGGAAGACTGGAGTATGGTCTGTAGAGGGCCCCCCCAGTCGAAGTACAAGTCAAGCTCTACTCCGGATAGCTCTGCACTCGGATCCTCGATGTCAGTAACAATGGCTTGGATTTCCAGCTGCTCCCCTGCTGTGACTATCAAAGATGTTGGATCCGATTGAACGACGAACTCTGTCTGGACTCCAATAGGAATTGTAGTCGGATCTGCAGCATTATAGTATGCCCCTCCATCAGGGGGATTCGAAGAGAATCCCAGAGTGACCGAAATCTCGTAGACACCGGAGGGTATCCCTGATGGGATTTCGAATGATAGGTTGTAAGAACCAGTTAGGTTGTCCACCCATCCGCTGGCGATGTTGTATATGGTGGGTGCGGCAGGGAAACCACCGGGAGTTGTGGGGAGGTCGGATGGGACAAGGAGCTGTACCAGAACAGAGGAGTTGTTCTGTGTGACCGCATTCTGTAGAATCATGTCCCTTGCGATTCCAGAAATCCAGTTCGTGGAACCCCTGACAGACCAATCGCTGGATAAGTTTGCAGTGGCGTTGGCTAATCCTCTTACTCTTAGGTCTCCCGAGGTTGAGTTTGCGCTAAGCCATGTAGATCCTGCATAGCTGAGGTTCCATTCATAGTCACCGGGCACCATGTTGATTGCCGGGGTGAACGTTGGAGTTACCCTGCCTGCATCTGGGTCTGACTGGTTCCATTCGAGTACTCCGTCGAAGAGCAGAGTGTAGTCTCCTTCGAAAGATGAGAAAGAGGAGCCTGTATGATCTTCCAGCAAGACGTCCACGGAGTACTCCCTACCCCTGATTGCGAATGGGAGTTCGTAGTCGAATACCACGAAGCTACGAATTCCGAACGTATCGGAGAACTGTTCCTGATCGTTCGCATTTAGATTATCGGAGTCGAACTGGAATCTGACGTCAACGGGACCTGCTGGTATTGGAACCTCAGCAGCAGAGAAAGGCCAAGTAATTGAGAATTCACCGGGGTTAGACCCCCAAGAAGAGTTGTTCAGGTACCAAGAGGAAAGTTCTACGAATGGCCCGGAAATGTCGGCCCTCCTCATTTCCAACATAAGTGTCCCGTTAAGTGGCGAAGGGGACGGGCCCCTGCTCAGGACAGTTCCATTAAGGTACACGTTGCTTCCAATTTCCAGAATTGAGTTGTTTGTCGACTGCGCCTCTAAGTCAACGGTCAGGTTAGGAGACAGAGTGATGTTGAGTTTGAAGGAATAGTTTCTAGGTCTGGCATGGTAGGATGGCGGTGTTTCGTTGTTGAGGTCATCAAAGTGCCAACCATCGAATGAAATTGCCGCATCCATCAGCCCAAGAGGCTCGGTCTCGTCTATCGGGACCATGAACTCATAGTAACCACCGCTGGAGACTCCTGATGTGATTGATACCTCTCCATCAACTTGGGATGAGTAGTTCAGAACAACCTGCATATCGTCTCTTATTGATGGATCAAGGAATGGGGAGCTAGCCCAAGATAGTTGCCCAGTGATAGACGAGTTCACACCTATTCCCAGCATAGGCTGATTGACGGGGATTGGATTAGTGATGGAGAGAGAGACGTTGTCTGAGATATTCAGTAACCACGCCATCGTTATTCCCTGAACTCCGACATAGCCTTTTTCAGAAGTCAGAATGACCAATGAACCGAACCCGGGCTGGATTACTTCCTGGGGTAATCCTGTTAGGTTGAATGTTCCATTGGAATCTGTCGAAACGCTGGAAACGACATGCTCAGGAATAGCTGCGCTGCCCGGGACGTTGTCAGATGATTCTGGGCCCACTAAGTAAAGAGACAGCGAGACGTTTTCTACCGGTGTCTGATTTTCTGAGAATAATAGGGTCCCTTGTACCCATATTTCTTCTGAAATGGATATGTTCCTTTCTATCGAGGTTGGACCCCAAGATTCCACATTGACTGTTACTTCCGACATCGGGGGACATGCCTCGAACGGGATCCAACCCATATCCAATTCTCCTTGGTTCTGATTTGTCTGAAGGTGCACTTCCGCCCATCTCGTGAAGTCTTTCCCATACACATTGAAGGCCTTGCCATCCCAAGTCCCTCCTGCGAATCCGGTTACCTTCCTTGCAGGCATCCCGGCTATTCTCAACATCGTAACGAAGACCGAAGTGAATTCGTCACAGTTTCCTTCTCGGGAAGAGTTCAGAATCCAGTGAGAAATGTCGCTATCACTCCCCATCCCATCGGGCCTTCCTGAGCCGAAATGGTTCCTTAGGAATGATATGGTCTCATTTCCATTGACAAGGAAGTCCTGAATTGCCTTGATTTTGTCCCATGCTGAAATTGCTCCGGACTGTTCCAGTATGTCCTGTGTCAGATTGACCACAAAATCTCCGTTATCAAGGAAGTTCTGAGGGAGGTCTTTGCCGTATTCTGAATCATCGAATGAAGTGGAGTTATCTGTAATCTCAGTACTAAAAATCACCTCTGGGGCATTCACGTAAAGTGCCTCAATTACAGCGGCGTCGACGATCACGTCTCTAGTATAGTTAGAGAAATTAAGTCCGGCGGTAAAGTCTACCCAGGTCGTGTAGTTGACTACATTGAATGGCTGTATTAACTCTTGGCCGGGCCCGATGTATCCAGCTTCATCGAAGATGATCTCCCATGAAAGAGGTCCTGAATGATTCCAGAAGGACTGGTCTGCAACTCCCTGTTCAACAGAGAATTCTGGCATAATCTGAGTGTTTCCGACAAGAGTGCTGTTCACTCCCCACGAGACTCCAGTGTAATAGTCGTAAGTGTGCCATCTCCAGTAGTGCCTTACAGACGGGTCAAGACCGTCTGAGGTGTTCGTCGCAGTGAATATTAGGGAGTTCTCCTGAATATCGTCAGAAGGATCGAAGGGATCGCTTGGAGAGCCGATACAGTCTAGCTCCCAGAAATCCTCTGGGCATTCTTCGCCGTCAGGCACTCCCCCTCCATCTGAGTCTGGATCTAACCAATCAGTACCGAGGTCCAACTCTATGGAATCAGGGATCCCATCACCGTCCGTATCCAGGGGATTAATGTCATCATCGGGATTATCCTGGGGGTTTGTACCGTCAAGGTATTCTTGGCCGTCATCAACTCCTCCGGAGTCGGAGTCTGCTACGTTCCAAAGAGTGAACCAGACATCGCTAGTAAGATTACCACCAATACCGTAAATCATCGAGCACCCCGTAGAGTTCTCGAAGTAGTTGTTGAGGCCATCCCCATCTGAATCGAGAAGGTTGTCACAGGGCTCCCTTGGGTCTGTATCGTTCAGTATCTCCGAGAGGTCGTTCACGCCGTCTCCATCGGTATCGAATAGATTAGGATCGGATAGGTAGCCCCAAGTTGCTGTCAATTCCTCCCAATCGGCCAGTCCGTCACCATCTGTGTCCTTGTAGTCATCATCACACCATGGGTCGTTAGTTGCGTTTGGAGAAGCATCCCAGCACCAAGAGCCGTTTGTAATCAGTATGGTATTGGAACCCGCTGGGGGTTCGACATCCACGCCCCTCATGAACACTGACTCCAAGGACGAGTAGCTGAAGGGTGTTTGAGTGCCGTTGGAAGAAATATAGTAAGCCATTGGAGGGCTTCCCCTCCAGTCTACGGGGTCCGGGTCGATTCCCTCTGAAGAGTTCAGAGTAAGTGTGTCCGCCTCTCCGTCCCATGCTATTACAGTGAAGACTAGATTGAGTGCTGAGGTGCAGGGATCGGTCTGTCCGGGAAAGCCTTCGTCTCCATCGTTTATGCCCCCTCCATCCGTATCAGCGACGTTCCAAAGGGTGCATGAGTTGTTCTCCTCCCAATTCTGAAGACCGTCGCCATCAAAGTCCCCCTCGTCGTTTATCCTAGTCGGATCGGTCTCTCCAGTGTCAATCACTCCGTTTCCGTTAAGGTCCTCCTCCCCATCATCCAAATAGTCACCATCGGTGTTATTGTCACGTGGGTCTGAGCCTTGAGCGGGATCTCCGTAGGAGCCGTTATACTCGATTCCATCCAAAATCCCATCACCATCTGTGTCAGGAGAGGTTGGATCAGTAAGCAACACTAATCCCTCGAATGAGTCATTTAGGCCGTCGCCGTCAGTATCGTTGTTCTGTGGGTCTGTCTGCGTTATTCCATCCACCTCTGCGGTGAATATCGCACATCCTCCTGGTCCCAGAGAGAGTATCGGGTTACATGGCGACTCAGTGATTGTCATGTTTATTGGCCCTGGTCTGAAATATTGGGTAGGGGGGAATGTTGAGCCGTTCCTAGTCCCCCAAGCAGGATTGACGTACTCGTAGATGTTAGCTAAACCATCGAAGTCTGGATCCCCGTATGTTCCGTCCTGATTTGAATTTGAAGTTGGATCCAAACCGTTTGCTATCTCCCAACCATCTGGCATGCCATCTCCATCGGTATCCCAGCCGTTGGGGTCTTCGTCGATTTCTCCGTCCCCATCGTCATCATCAGAGCTGCAATCTGCATCACCGTCGAAGTCATTGTCATTTGAGTCGACCATCCCATCGTGGTCGTTGTCGAAGGTGTCAGTGCAGATGTTTCCTACCGGATCCTCATCAGCACCATCGGATCCTGAGCCTTGAATTACTTGCATTGCACTCTCCTCGTCCCAATTTGAAACTGGGATGGTCCCGTTCCACCAAACACCATTGTCAAGGACATTGGTAGTCGAGGGTTCGTCCCAGCCAGAGGGTATTCCGAATAGGTACTCGTTGAGATTTGTTAGGCCATCGGAATCTGGATCGCCAGTAGAACCGTTATCCCCCAATGAAGATAGTGGATCCAGGCCGTACTGCCACTCCCACCCATCTGGGAGGCCATCATTGTCAGAATCCCAATCTTGGGGTTGTGTGTTGATGATGAACTCGATACCGTATGGAAGACCGTCTGCATCCTGATCGTTGTTTGAAGCCGAAGCCTCGGATGCAGAAAAATGGATTGAAGCCGTACTCGATATTAGGAACAGGAATGTCAGGAGTGTGGCTGATCTCTTCTTTGATGATTCGAGATTACCTCCGTAATTCGCAATTACGAACCTCATGCTATGTGTCACAGATTCTTGGCGATAACTTGGGGTCTTAAGCAGAATGGAGCGTCGTTCGTACATTTGAAGTGCTCAAATAAGCTCGACATCTTCATCTTCGTATCTGTCCGCTGCTCTCGGAGATTCTTCCACCACTACTGGTGCTGGTATGTCAGGTACTTCAGACGGTACATCTTCATCTGATTCCGACAGGGATTCGAGCATCCGCATTTGTGCTGCCCATCTCCTTCTGTTTAGTCGGCTCTGGACTCCTGCAAACAAGAGTAAAACGCTGACTGCGAAGAGTACCATTGAAATTGGCCTGGGATGAACAATCTCGTTCACCACTATCTTGGAAATTGATGAGATTTCGACAATCGCAACTAGAGTGAACTGGGCCTTCAATGAGTCTGCAAAGCTCTGCTCGGTATCTAGAGGGGTTGCAGTAATTGAAATCGGAACCGACTGTCCGTTATTTGCTGATCTTGGTACGGAAATCTCCACTGTAAAAGTAGCCTGATCAAATTGGTCTATCTCAATCAGTGGGGAGCCGGATAGGCCACCGATTGAGACTTCCCAGCTGCTTTCATCGACATCAGCCTCAAGAAGAACCGTCATAGGACTATTCCCTTCGTTTTTGACAATCATTGTAATCGAGTAATCGTTACCTGGTGAGAACTTCTTGTTGGGCGATTCCTGAACTATCTCCAGCAACGGATCTACTGCGTCGACTTCGAATGTCATAGGTAGATCGAAATAGCGAGGATTATCTTCATTCACATCCTCCACGATTCTTAGGAAAACTGTGTGATTGCCCGCATCTACCTGATTGGTCATAGTTACGCTAAGGAATACTTCAGTGAAGTCTCCTGGGCCGAGCGAAACACGAGGAACTGCCTCGCCGTCCGAGTTAGTTATCCTATACTCCCAATTTCCATATTTCGTATCTCTATCCAAATTCTCTTGAAGGCTTGCTGGATTCTTTAGCAACCACCATGAGGCCGGGCCTAGTTCGGTATCGCTATTTGTGATTCTCGCTCTGAATTCCAGAACGGGCCTATCCTGTCCGGGAGCACACAGAGCGACCTCCATGTGACCCAGTGGGGTGCCGTCGCAGTCCTGAGAAATCTCAGCTCTTATCCCATAAGTTCTCTGAATGGTGAATGAGACCTTAGTGGACGTAGATGCGTTTCCACCGCTGATTACCTCAATCTCGATTTCTCCGATATCGTCGTCCTCTCTATCGAGGCTTGGCTTGATTCCCAGAATCAAAACTTGGGTGTTGTGCCTCTCAAGAAGGGAGGTGTGGAATGTACCATCTCCCTCATCCTGGAGTATCCGTTGACCGGTTAGATTGTCGTGTAGTTGGAATATTGACTTTGACCTCTTGAGGATGTCGATCCTAAAGGTATCGGCATCGAAGCCAGAGTTGAATATCTCTAGAATGAATGAGTTGAACTCTCCATACTCAGCGAATCTTGGTATCGTTGAGTCTAGGGCGTCTCCTCTCGAAGAGTTAGCAATGGGAATCTTGTGATCCTCTGACCAAATAGAAACTACTGGTGGTTGGTAGACATCGATTTTCTCGACGTTTAGGACCAGAGTATCCTGATGAACAACGGAGATAACCCCATCAACATCTGCTTCGGCTATGGCTCTAATCTCTATCTTTTTGGGCATACCTGTGAGGTCATCTGGAGCTGTGAGTGTGACTGTAGGATTGAGAATAGAACCGCCCGAACTCATCTCGTACCCGGCTGGAGAATCGAACTCTACCAGCCATGAGCTTCCTAGATTTGTTAGGACTTCCAACTCTACGTTCATCGATTTTGTCGAGTCTCCCCTGTGCACTAGAACCATTGGCACGGGTGTTACCTTACCTGGTGCGAAATACTCTACGGGTCGATCGAATCTATGCTTCAATGAAACACCAAATTGGTGCATTTCGATTGGCTCGTGCTCTATCTCGATCTCATTACCTCCAACGTCTCTTACCTTGAGGATGACTGTGTATTCACCGGGGATTAGTCCGCTATTGTAGGTATGGAAATACTTGCCGAAGATCCCTGTACTAGAGTCCTCTATTTCTTCCATATCCCCAGTTATTCTTTGGTCTACCTCGTAATTACCATTTGGACCCCTCATCAGAATATCAACCCGTGATATATCGCTCCTTCCGAAAGCACTGATTGCGTCCATAGAGAACTGCATCTTCCTGTCTTCGATTACATCGTTAGGATACCAATCTAATTCGGAGCCCTCGGCAATATTGGCTCCTTCCCTTTGAACAACAATGATGCTATTCATCAGAGCATTACCGTTAGCCTCCATCTTTGAAAATTTATTTGGCTCATTGTCTATCCTGTTGAAGGCAACGTCAGCAGAGCAGTCGGAACCGCCGAACGGACTACCCCCCCCATCGCATCCAGACATACTAGCCCTTACTTTGACTATCAGCCTCTCACCTTTCCTCACATCGAAGGACTCCGATGAGCCGATGCCGACGTCGATTATTTCATGATCAAAGTCGCAACTGCTACCAAACGAAGCAGTACAAACTGATCCGGAGTAAGTAGTAGAGCCAAGAGTCCTTTCTGTCGTCATAACGGTTACGGTCCAATCCACGTTAGAATTCTGAGGGCCCTCTGACTTGAGGAACAGTTCGACGGGAACGTAGTGTGTTTCATTGGCAAAGAATTTTCTTCCGAACAATTCCAGAGTTGACATCATAGATATTGACATGAACTGCACGTCGTCATCGAGTGCGCTAGCAGTTACCTGATCGGCACTTGATGCTGGTGGTTGAGTGCTGATGAGTCCGTCCATGCCTGCCGTCTGGTTCTGTCCGGGCTCAACGAAGTAGAGTTTGTACAGATTTGCTGCTGGATCGCTTTCAGACGAGTCAGCCCTGTGGAAATTCGGTAGCCCATCTGCTTGTAGATTCATGTCCGTGGGCAATGCCACCAATATTACAAGAGTCAGGGAAACAAGGGCACTTCGGGCAACACTAGGGGATGAGTTCCAAATTGGCACATTACCGCGCCGCATTCGAGATGTTAAAGAGTTCGGGAGATTGGAGTACCAAATGCATCGGTTACAGGACGGTAATCGTCCGCTCGGTTGAAATTCAAAGTCGGTGCTCGTTGAACTGCAGGGGTACCCGAGTTGGTCAAAGGGGCCGGACTTAAGCTCCGGTGCTTAGTGCTTCATGGGTTCGAATCCCATCCCCTGCACCATCAAGTCATTCGTCCGGATTTTACCTTGGTCATAGAGCATCCCAACTTGCCCTCGAAACCTGTGGGGGCTAGTTTGGTCAGGCAGACAACACCCGCTACTGCTTCCTCGGGCATTAAAATCTCCTCCAGTATTGAAGCTGCCAAGGTTTCCAACAGAGAATGCCTAGTTGAAATTGCAGATTCTATCGAACTATGGAGATATTCATAGTCGAGTACTTCATTGATATCATCCCCAGCTGGTGATTCTGCCCCTTCTACCAAGACTTCTATGTCGAACCTGATCGGCTGCTTTACTCCTTTCTCGAAATCATGAGCTCCGATATCCAGCTGAATAACTACATCCTCCAATACAATCGTTGTCCACCCACTTGTGTCGATTCGTGAAATTATCGAAGTTATGTGAGGGGTTGTTTTGCTCAATTCTACTCACCCGTGTCAAGTGCAGGATCCTTCTTCATCTGTCTGAATCTCTCACCTGAATCGACAAAAATCGTTTGTCCGGTAATTGCTGGGGACTTTGCTAGGAACGCAACTGCCTCTGCAACGTCCCTAGCAGATGGCCCGAATCCGAGGGGGGACTCTGATTGGACTCTCTGCAGAGATTCTGCATCTAAGATGTCACTGGTAAGAACATGTCCCGGAGCAACCGAGTTTATTCTTATCTTAGGCGCTAAATCGAGTGCAAGAGCAGAAGTTAGGCCGTGCAAAGCAAATCTAGAACCCGTGTAAGAAAGATAGTCGGCGTTGGGCGATTCCACCTTAAAGTCGAGAATGTTGACCACCCATGAGCCTTCGGCAGATGACTCGAAGAGGCCCTGAACTAGTAGTAATGGGGCCAAAGCGTTGACTTTCATGTGCTCTACCCAAGTTTCCTCGGAAACATCCTCGATTCGGTCTAGTACGAACAGAGATGCGTTGTTCACAACTCCAACAACAGTCCCCAGCGAATCGGAAACATTCTTGATTAGTCCTTTCACGGAGTTTGAATCGTTCAAATCGCATTGGATAGTACATGCTTTTCCGCCTGCAGACTCGATCTCTTCTTGCAGGCCTCTGGCATCATCTCCCGAACTCCTGTAGTGTATGGCAATTTTGTATCCCTCTTCGGAGAGTTTCAAACATATCTCTCGTCCAATTCTAATTGCTCCTCCAGTTACTATCACCGCGTTGCTCATGGCGACCGCAAGGGATGTCTATTTTACCAATTTCTCAAATTAAGTGGGACCGTCAGATGAGAACGGTTAATGTCGTTCTTCTATTCGCTTATTCCGATGGAAAGGCGGTTGCCAATCATCGATGTCGAAAGGAATGGGGCTGGAGGCTGTGGAGTATCCGTCGAAATGAGCCCCCTAGAGAAGCGGAAATCGATGCGAAAGAGGCTACCGGATTGGTTCAAGACATCCCTCCCGACAGGAGTTGCACAGGCTAGATTCAATGGTACCAAGGGAAATGTCGTAGAACATGGCCTGAATACCGTGTGTGAGGAGGCTAGATGTCCAAACATACACGATTGCTGGGGAAGGGGCACTGCTACTTTCATGATTGCTGGGGAAGTTTGCACCAGGGGGTGCAGGTTCTGTGCGGTCGGTACGGTCAGAACGCCGCCTGACCTGGACCCTGATGAGCCCAGAGAGTTAGCGGATGCAGTGAAAAGAATGGGGCTTAGTTATGCGGTCATTACAGTTGTAAATAGAGACGATCTTTCTGATGGGGGGGCTTCTCATTACAAGGATTGCATCCTCAGAGTTTCTGAGACTAATCCGGGGGTTGGCCTAGAGCTTCTATGCTCGGATTTAGATGGGAACTTGAATTCCCTGGAAATGTTACTTGAAGGGCTGCCCCTGAAGGTTTTCGCTCACAATGTCGAGTGTGTGCCTCGATTAGATAGCGTCGTTAGGGACCGGCGTGCCTCATTTGAACAATCACTCAAAATACTCAGGCATGCAAAGGAGCTTCGCCCTGATCTAATGACGAAGACCAGCCTTATGGTCGGATTAGGAGAGACTGATGAAGAGATTTCGGAGGCAATGGAAATGGTGAGGGAAGCGGGAGTGGACATGATCACTCTAGGACAATACTTGCAACCAAGCACAAGGCACCTCCCTATTGACAGATTTCCTGAACCCGAAATCTTCGCAGACTGGGATGGGACTGCTAGGGGCCTAGGCTTCAGAGCCGTGGCTAGCGGCCCTCTGGTTAGGTCAAGCTATCGAGCGGGTCTACTGTGGGAGGAGGCAATGGGTGGTGAGCCTGTTGTCACAAGAGACTCAACAGGTTCTGCGGTAAGTCATATTTTTTCTGAAAAGCGTGGCATTTCGGCAAAGGTGGAGAATCCATGAGTAGGAGGCGCGGTAATGTCGTCAGACGATAGGAAGGGAAGCATACGAGTCCCGGATGCACCATTCAGGCCGGGAGATGAGGCTAGCTTCGATAGCTGGCCATGGAAGCCGGGCGATTTCTCTATGCCGGATCCGAAGACTTGCGAATTCAAAGATACCACAGATCTAGCTAACGGCTTGGTCAGGGTACTCGATGACGATGGTGTAGCCACGGGGGAATGGGACCCAGGACTCTCTGCCGAGGAGCTGCAAAACGGTTTGGAACATATGGTTAGGCTCAGGATATTTGATGATCGGATGATGAAGATGCAGAGGACTGGTTTGCTTTCGTTCTACATGAGGTCCCTGGGTGAGGAGGCGGTCGCTATCGCACAGACAATGGCCCTCCAAGAGCAAGACTGGATTTTCCCCACATATAGACAGCCAGGGGCTCAGTTTGTTCGAGGAAGGGACATGGTCAGCATGATTTGTCATTGCATCGGTAATGAGGAAGACAACATCAAGGGCAGGCAGATGCCAGTACACTACTCCTACAGGGAAGGTAGATTCATTTCTGTCTCGAGTCCCGTCGGGACTCAGTTCAGTCAGGCAGTTGGAGTGGCACTAGCATCCAGCTACAAGGGTCTTGACGAGGTGACCATAACGTGGATAGGGGACGGAGCCAGTGCGGAAGGAGACTACCACTACGCTCTCAATTTTGCTGGTGTTTTCAATGCCCCTGTAATTCTGAATGTCGTTAACAATCAATGGGCAATTTCTACGCATGCCAACTTCGCAACTGGAATTGGTGATTTCGCTTCCCGAGGCTTGCCCTATGGGCTACCCTCAATTAGGGTAGACGGTAATGACTTCTTGGCATTGTATTCGGTAACGAAATGGGCTAGAGAAAGGGCTGCTTCTGGAGCAGGTGCCACTCATATCGAAGTGCTCACTTACAGAACAGGAGCCCACAGCAGTAGCGATGATCCCAGTAGGTACAGGCCCGGAGATGAACATACGAAGTGGCCAGGAGGTGATCCCGTGGTAAGACTCAAGGAGCACCTTATCAATACCGGAGTTTGGAGCGAGGAGAGTCATGCAGAACTTGAGGAAAAGATAGATTCAGAGGTTGTGGAAGCATACAAAGAGGCGGTAAAGTTTGGCGACCTAGCCAATGGGCCATACCCATCAGCAGATACTATTTTCACCGAAGTTTACGAAGAAGTTCCATGGCACCTTCAAGAACAACATGATGAGATGATGGGTGGTTAATCGTGACGAATATGAATATGATTCAGTCGCTGAACAGCGCTCTTGACATTATGCTAGATGGAGATCCCGATGTCATTATCTTCGGAGAAGACGTTGGTTACTTCGGTGGAGTTTTTAGGACTACAGACGGTTTGCAAGAGAAGCATGGAGAGCATAGGGTATTCGATACGCCTCTGTCGGAAGGTGGAATCGCCGCAACCGCGTTTGGCATGGGTCTAAATGGGCTTAGACCGATTGTGGAGATTCAATTTGCTGACTATATATTCCCAGCATACGATCAGATTGTGAATGAGATGGCCAAGATAAGACACAGGTCAGGTGGAGAATTCTGGTCACCAGTCACACTTCGAACCCCCGCTGGCGGTGGAATTAGAGGGGGGCACCATCACTCCCAATCCCCTGAGTCCCAATTTACCCACACCCCGGGGTTGAAGGTTGTCTACTGCTCAACCCCCTACAATGCCAAAGGCCTATTGATTAGCTCAGTGGAGTGCAACGATCCTGTTATCTTTTTCGAGCCCAAAAGGTGTTACAGGGGGCCATTCTATGGAGATCCACACAAAGTTCCAACCTGGTCTGGTCATCCGGAGGCTGAAGTTCCAGAAGGCGAGTACAGAATTCCACTCGGCCAGGCTAGAATGGCCTTGGAGGGAACCGAATGCACCGTAATATCTTGGGGGGCCATGGTACACGTGTGTGAGCAGGCAATCAAAGATAGCGGATTCTCATGCGATCTCATAGACTTGCAAACTCTTGTCCCCTGGGACAAGGAAACCGTAGTTGGTTCGATAGAGAAGACTGGTAGGTGCGTGATTGCGCATGAGGCTCCAAAGACTAGCGGATTCGGAGCAGAGATGTCAGCATCGATTCAGGAGAGGTGCTTCTACCACCTCGAAAGTCCCATCATTAGAGTAACTGGATGGGACACACCTTTCCCCCATACTACTGAATGGGATTACATGCCCGGACCGACTAGGATTGCCACGGCGATAGCGAAAACACAGGAGGACTAAGATGGGAAATTTCGTTTTCAAGTTACCAGACATAGGTGAAGGAGTAGTCGAAGGGGAGGTTGTCCAGTGGCACGTCTCAGTAGGTGACTCAGTATCCGAGGATGATCCAATCGTGGATGTAATGACAGACAAGGCTACTGTGACTATTCCCTCCCCGGTAAGTGGAGTCATAAGTTCCCTGAGTGGAGATGTAGGAGACATGATTGCCGTTGGTTCTAGCCTTATGGAAATCGATTCTGAAGGCGAGGGAGGGGGCCCAACGGCAGAAGATACTGAGGTGCAAGAACCGGTTTCGGAACCTGATCCGCCCAACGCACCCGAGCCCTCTCCAGCTCCCAAGGCACCCGAGCCCTCTCCAGCTCCCAAGGCACCCGAGCCTGCCCCTTCCGAAATCCAAACCCAAACAAGAAGGGTTCTCGCCAGTCCTGCAGTAAGAAAGAGAGCCCGAGAGAATGATGTAGACCTATCCAACGTAAGAGGGTCGGGGCCAGCGGGCAGAATCAGACATGCAGATCTTGACGCATTTATCGCTGCTGGAGGGGCAGTCTCTGGTGCACCGCCTATGGCATATTCGCTAAAGAGGACAGAAGTGACGCCAGTGAAAGTTGTGGGCCTAAGAAGAAAGATCTCAGAGCAGATGAGTCTGTCAAAGAGCAGGATTCCCCATTTCTCATATTTCGAGGAAGTGGATATCACAGAAATGGAGAATCTGAGACAGATTCTAAATTCCACGAGGGACCAAACCCAGCCTAAGTTAACTTATCTGCCGTTCATAATGATAGCATTGGCAAAAATAATGCCCGATCACCCAGAGTGCAATGCTCACTTCGATGATGAGGCCGGAGTGGTAAACAGGAATGCCGCAGTAAATCTGGGAATAGCCACGCAAACTGATAGAGGCCTGTATGTCCCCGTGGTTAAGCACGTCGAGTCCATGGATATTTGGAAGACGGCATCTGAAATGCAGAGGGTCTCTGGCTCTGCAAGAGACGGAACTGCGAGCTTGGACGAATTGACAGGATCCACATTTACAATAACAAGTCTTGGGAGAGAAGGAGGATTGGGGGCCACCCCCATCATCAACCATCCGGAAGTTGCAATCCTTGGAGTGCACAAGGCCAGAGAGATGCCGGTAGCCCGTAATGGTGCAGTAGTGATTCGCCGGATTATGAACCTATCAAGCGCCTTCGACCATAGAGTAGTTGATGGTGCGGATGGTGCATCACTCATTCAGCACCTAAAGAGAATGCTGGAGAACCCGGCACTCATATTCATGTGAGGTTCTTATGGTCGAATCAAGAAAATGCCAAGTCTTGGTGGTAGGCGCAGGTCCGGGAGGATATGTGGCTGGGATCAGGGCTGCCCAGTTAGGCCTTGATACCGTGATAGTCGAGGGCGACAAGGCTGGTGGTACCTGCCTTATTCGGGGATGTATCCCAAGCAAGGCAATTATTCATGCTGCTGAGAGGTTCGAGAATCTTCGACTTCACTCAGAAGGAGGGCACATGGGACTTTCTGTTTCTGGTAAGCCCGAAGTTGATATGATGGCCCTGGTATCTTGGAAGGACTCCATCGTTGATAGGCTGAACAAAGGAGTTGAAGGACTCCTGAAGGCGGCAGGTGCAGAGTTAGTCCGGGGTTGGGCAAAGTTCGACGGCCCCAAGATTTGTACCGTGGAAAATGATGGGAAATCAGTAAAAATCGAAGCTGAAAACGTAATCATCGCGACGGGCTCCAGTCACATCGACCTCCCGTTTATGCCATGTGACGAGGAGTTTATCCTATCGTCTACAGGGGCTCTAGATATGGATTCCCTACCTAGTAGCGTTGCAATAATTGGAGGGGGGTACATAGGTCTAGAACTGGGTTGCGCCCTTTCAAAACTCGGTACCGAAGTAACAGTTATCGAAGGCATGGAAAATATTCTCGCAATAATGGATAAGGAAATACGCAGGCCATTAGATCTATGGCTGAAGAAAAACAACGTGACGGTTCATACCGAATCTTTAGCCAGGGGTGCTGAAATTAAAGGCAAAGGTGCATCCAGGAAGGTCGAGGTAACATTCGAGAAAGATGGCTCTGAACAGACCTTGAAAGTGGACAAGGTACTAGTTACTGTTGGAAGGAAACCCAACACGAAGGGTTGGGGCCTGGAGAACATCGGAGCCAGGATGGATGGTTCAGGTACGTTCATCAGAACTGATAGGCAATGCAGAACATCAGTACCAGGAGTTTACGCGATTGGGGATGTATCTGGGGAGCCGATGCTAGCTCACAAGGCCAGTGCCGAGGGAGAGATGGTCGCGGAGATTATTGCTGGACACAAGAGGGAGTTCGACAAAGTCGCAATTCCTGAAATTGTTTTCACTGAGCCTGAGATTGTTTCAGTAGGGCTGACTCCCGAAGAAGCCAAAGAGAGGGGAGAGGAAATCATAGTTGGAAAATTCCCTCTTGCTGCTAATGGAAGAGCCTTGAGTCTTGAAGCGGAAAAGACTGGGGGGTTCATCAGAGTGACTGCTAGGGAGTCCGACCATGTCATCCTAGGTGTTCAGGCCGTCGGCAGCCACATAGCCGAGTTACACTCAGAATTCGTTCTCGCATTAGAGATGGGCGCATTACTGGAGGACGTGGCGGGGACGGTCCATGCCCATCCCACCATGTCGGAGGCATTCCATGAGAGCGTTCTCAAGACATTAGGCCATGCTATCCACATAAGTTGAGGTATCTGATGGGAAGAGTCGCCGTACTAAGGTGTGGAATCGTGGAATACCACGTAATTTTTGATTTGATGAAGGACCTCCAAAAGAAGAGGATTGCAGGGAAGATAGAAGACACGCTAATATTTGTTCAGCATCCAGAAGTAGTCACTATCGGCCCAAAGGCTGCTAGAGAAGAGGTCTCGATTGAAGGCTATCCAACTATTGAGACCGATAGGGGAGGAGGAGTGACTTGGCACGGACCGGGGCAACTAGTCGTTTATCCGATAATAAAGTGGAGGGTCCAAGAGCAGAGTGTAAGAGGGGTAATAGGGAGCTTAGAGGATTGGGCTATAGAGGCGCTAGAGGAGTGTGGGATAACTTCCTACAAAGACCCAGAGATGCAGGGAGCTTGGGTTGACGGGCACAAGGTCTGCTCGATCGGGCTGTCTTTCCTCCACTGGGTTAGCAGGCATGGAATGTCGATAAACATCGATACCCCGGACAATCGAGTTGAGCGGATAGAATGCTGTGGAATTCCTGCAGGAAAGCACACTAGTCTGTCAAAGTTAGGATACGACGTAGACATAAACAGGATTGAGAGGTGCCTTATCGAGACCTGTGAAGAGGTTCTCGGCAGGACTCCCATGGAACCTGTTGATTGGTTTCCGGAGATGGTGATTTGAACAGACCCAGAAAGGGAGATTTAGCCAGACACTGGATTCTTGATTCCGAAACCTGCTTCCTAAACCACGGTTCTTTCGGAGCAACTCCAGTATCTGTACTTGAGGAGCAGAGCAGACTCAGGAACCTAATCGAGAGTGACCCGGTTAGATTCTTCGAGAGAGATTACATCCCCCTGATGAAGGGAGCCGTGGGTAAACTATCGGATTTCATCAACGCCAATCCAGAAGGCCTTGTATTCGTAAAAAACACGACAGAAGGTGTAAACACTGTGCTGAGGAGCCTGAATTTGAAGCCGGGTGACGAGATTATCGTTACCAATCACAGCTACCAAGCTTGTTGGAATGCTGTCGACTTCGTAACCGAAAGGTCGGATGCAAAGACCGTCGTGGTGGATATTCCGTTCAGAGTGAAGAACGAGGGAGAGGTGGTCGATTTGATTATGGACAAAATAACTGGAAAGACCGTTCTCGCGATGATTGATACGGTAACGAGTGCGACCGGACTTAGAATGCCATTCGAGAAACTAGTACGGGATATTCAGGGTGTCGGGGTAGACGTGCTCCTGGATGCTGCACACGGCCCTGGGATAGTCCCGCTCGATCTCATTGCAATGGATGCAGCATATTGCACTGGAAACTGCCACAAATGGATATGCACCCCAAAGGGCTCTGCATTTCTACATATAAGAGAAGATAGGAAAAGTCTGGTGAGGCCATTAAGTATCAGCCACGGATACAGCTTCGAGGGCACGGATCAGGAGAAATTCGAGTATGAGTTCGGATGGCCTGGAACGCAAGACCCTACTGCCTGGCTCTGCATTCCTCACGCAATAGAATTCCTTGGGAGCCTACTAGATGGGGGATGGCAGGAAATAATGGATCATAACAGGGCACTCGCCATACAAGGGAGGAGGATTCTTTGCAGAGCATTAGGTACTAGTCCACCTGTACCCGACTCAATGGTGTCCTCTATTGCAGCCGTTGAGATGCCGGGTGAAGGGGATGTGGGGCCAATGAGTCTGGAGGGGGATCCTTATCACAACTTTCTGCTGGATGAGTTCGGAATCCAGGTTCCAGTTTTCCCATGGAGGCATCACAACAAGAAGTACATCAGAATATCCGCACAACTGTACAATCACGTGGAAGAGTACGAGTTCCTGGCTGACTGTCTGAGTAGGTCTCTCTGATTATGGAAAGCAAACCATTGAATGGAGGGTGGCGTACCCAGACCCATGCCTGAGGTGGTTGTGGCCCTTACCGGAGCGTCCGGAGCGAAGTACTGCGTGAGACTCATTGAAGCCTTAGTTGAACACAAATGGTCTGTGAGGCTAATAGTGACCGGCACTGGTGCAATTAACCTCGATTTGGAGTGCTCTATGACTCCTACTGATTTGGCATCTATGGACGGAGTCATACTAGAGGACAATGGCAATTTAGCCGCGAAATCCGCTTCTGGGTCCGCTAGGTTCGATGCCTACGTCGTCTGCCCTGCAAGTGGCACCACAATAGGTAAAATCGCGGCTGGAATTAGTGATAATCTTGCAACCAGGAGCGCACTGGTGGCTATGAAGGAGAGGAGGAAATTGATAATTGTCCCAAGAGAGGCGCCATACTCAACTCCTCATCTCAAGGCGATGTTCAATCTGTCTGAATGGGGGGCTGTAATCTTGCCTGCTAGTCCTGGATTCTACAACTCTCCTGAAAGTATCGATGATTTAGTTGACTTCGTTGTGGCTAGGATTCTAGACCAATTGGATATTGATCACTCCATCGGTAGAAGATGGTCGGGAGAAGAGGTCCCATTGGAAGACTGACTCCTGCCATGTACTATATTGGAATGGGTTCAATAGTGTTGGAAAGTACTGAGCCACGGAACATGAAGGAATGGCTGCGGGGTCTCAATAGGCCGTCATCAACGGTACTGGTTGCTGGAATTCTAGTACTTGGGACGGCAGGAGGCGGGCTATTGTATGGGGAAGAGATTTCGAACTGGGTTGGTGGGGACACTAAATACGAACTTATCGACTTTGACTCAAACCAAACCAGAGCCTATGCCCAAGGACTTGTGAATCTAGGGGATCCAGTCTGGGGAGGGAGGCTTTCAGGTACCGTCGAAGAAGAGAACGCCGCTCAATCCATTAAGACCAACTTCTCAAACAGCGGGCTTCCTTCCACTCTAGAGGAGTTTGAGGTCCCGTTGTACTACATGGGAAATTCATTCGAACTAATGATTTGTAACTCCGGTACCCTTGGAGGGGTTTTCGGGGGACCGACCCCATGTACGGTTGCCGATATTAATCGAGAAGAGACGAACTTCCAGCATACCGTGGACTTCGTTGTTCAGGGATACAGCGGAAGCGTAGATATTCCTGCCAGCAGTAATGTTGAGGTCGTAGATCTTGGAATGGGGAATGCATCTGAGGACTGGGACGCCGCAATCAACGGGGTTGGCTTGGTATGGATTCGTGATGGGGAGGATGGTCAGGCTGGAACGGAAAGCAACACGGTCCTGATGAAGAGGGCTCAGGAAAACGGCCTCAGAGGATTGATCACTGTAAATTCTAGGCAGAACTGCGAAGATTTGGTAGCCGGAGATTGCATCCCCTACTCGAAATCCCTGGATATTACTCAGTTCGAGGAGAGGCCCTACGATATTGGCTTCGTGATGGTATCTAGAAGCGTCGGGGAGAAGATTTCAGAGCAGGTTGTAAATTCTGGCGGTATGCTTGGATTCCAAGTCGATGTGGACAACCAGAACAATGGGAACATACATGTTCCCTGCGGAATCCTAGAGGGGGAGACTGACCAATTGATTGTAATCGGCGCTCATCACGATACGGTGTATAATGGCCAAGGAGCAGTGGACAACACCGCAGGAACAGCAACTGTAATGGAGATAGCTAGGCAATTTGGGATTCTTCATTCGGAACTCGGTGACCCGAAGATGACGGTGTACTTCTGCACATGGGGTGGCGAAGAGGAAGGCCTGTGGGGTTCTAAGGAGTGGGTGGACAAGCATAGGGATAACCTCGCTGAAAACCTCAGGTTATACATCAATCTAGATATGAACCACGTTGATGCTGAGAGGAACTCAGGGGTTATCCTCCAAGGCAATAGCAAAACTGACGTTCGCCATATCAAAGGCATAGTGGAAGAGTTCTCATCTTCCCACCCAGAGCTTTACGAAAAGTATAGCATTACGGTTAGAGAACTAGAGTCAGAGCAGATGCCCTACAATTCAGATCATGCCCCATTCGTTTATGAAGTGCATCAAAAGGAGGGCGAGTTTGGCAAGGCGATGCTCTGCTATGGTTCTGGATCGTTGGAGTACCACACCTACTTAGACAACATGGACAGATTCAACGAAGAGAGCTTAGCTGTATCTGGCATTATCTATGGGTCCCTAATAAGGCACCTAGCCTGGAACTAAGCGGAGCAGAAAGAGACAATCTCTTCGTAATCCGGCTCAACTCCTGGGTTTTCTGCTACCCAACGATACTGAACCGTCCCCTCACTATCAATAATTATGACCACTCGATTGGCGCTGACGTAGCCCTCAATACCCCCCAATCCGATGAATTTTGCATCATATGCCTCCACGACGACTCTATCCAAATCCGATAGTAGTTCGAATTCTAGGTTGTATCTTCTGGAGAATTCCGCATTAGCCCACGGGGAGTCGACGCTTATCCCCAATACGGTTGCATTACAATTGTTTAGCTTGGCAAGATTTTCCTGGAATGAGCACATCTCTTGGTCACAAACGCCCGTAAAGGCTCCCGGATAAAATGCTAGAATCACAGTCTTTCCATGATTTTCAGACAGTGTTACTGCTTCCTTGGAGGTGTTCTTCAGTGTGAAATCGGGCGCCGTATCGCCTACTTTTACCATGTTGGGGCTAGGGGGTCTGTAATTTGAAGGTGCCTAGATTCACATTCTCTCCGGGACATTGATCCCCATCATTTCCAACCCCAGTTTCAGTTCTCTGGAGGTGACTTCGCAAAGAGCAAGACGTCTCTGAGAAACTGCTTCAATATCCTCCTTGAGTATTCCGCAATTCTCGTAAAAGGAAGCAAAAGATGATGCTATTGAATGCAGATGCTTGCAGAGCTTATGGGGGCTGAAAGTTGAAACTGAGTCATCTAAGATCGAAGGGAATTCCACTAGTCTTCTGGAAAGTAAAATCTCCTCATCCCTGAGGTTGCTAAATTCGCTATCCATTAGAGATTCGAAACTCGTTGTTAGAGATTGCCTATCGCCCCCCCACTTCCTAAAGATACTGGATATTCTGGCGTATGCGTATTGAAGATATGGAGCAGTATTTCCCTCGAATGATAGCATCTTCTCCCAGTCGAAAACGTAATCCTTGGTCCTCTCGGTTGATAGGTCGGCGTACTTCACGGCACCGATTCCCACCGCTCGAGCGACTTCTTCCCTTTCCTTGCCTAGTAAATCTGGATTCTTGTCATCTATAGACTGCTCAGCACGCCATATTGCTTCTTCAAGAAGGTCATGGAGCTTTATCACCTCACCCTCTCTACTCTTCAGAACCTTGCCGTCAGTATCCAAAACAGATCCGAAGTTTACGTGCACAGCTTGATGATTATGACTCATGAAACCGGCTTTCTTTGCTACTTGGAATACCATCTCGAAATGCTGTTTCTGAGGGGTCCCGACAACATACAGGAATCCATCACAGCCCAGTCTCTCAACCCTGTCTATTATGCACGCCAAATCTGAAGTGCTGTAGTTGTAACCACCATCTGCCTTCCTAATTATCATTGGAAGGGGTTCTCCTTCTCGATTAACCCAACCTCCCGGGAAAACGACATCTGCGCCATCGCTCTGCTCGAGGTCTCCGGATTCTCTGAGTCTGTCTACTACCTCTGGTAGCAGTTCTTGATAACTGGACTCGCCTCTAATATCGTCGTCGGTAAGCATGACTCCGAGCATTGAGTAAACTTCGTTGAAGTACCTCATTGACTCGTTCACTAGAATGCGCCACAAACGGAGCGTCTCAGCATCCCCTCCCTGTAGTAGTACTACACGGCTCCTCGAACGATTAGCGAATTCTTCATCCGAGACGAACTTTGATCTGGCTTGCTTGTAGAAGGAATCCAGGTCTCCTACTCCTAATTCGTCTGCAGCGCGGTCTTCCCCTAAATCTAGGAGATGCTCTATCAACATACCGAATGGAGTACCCCAGTCTCCTACGTGATTCTCTCTAATGACGTTGTGCCCCTTGAATTCCAGCATCCTTACTATCGTGTCTCCGATAACTGTTGATCTAAGGTGTCCCACATGCATCTCTTTGGCGACATTCGGAGCAGAGTAGTCCACGACGAAGGTTTTCTTCTGGTCAACACTAACTCCAAGCCTAGGATCCGCAAGTAATATGCATATTCGATTCGACAGCCATTCTGGTTTGGCTGTAATATTAACAAAGCCACTCATAGATGAAACGATGGCGATTGATTGCAAATCAGACGCGACGAGTTCGGAAATCTGTTTGGCTATTTCCTGAGGTGCCTTTTTCAGAATTCCAGCTAGAGAGTGGCACGGAAGAGCCACATCCCCGTGATCCTCAACAGTTGCCTTTCCGAGAAGGGGGAGCCATATTGATTCGGGTACGTCCAGTGAATTCATGGCATTAGAGAATATGGGTTTCAATTGGTTAATCAATTCCTTAATCCGAACCACCTCACGAAATTGCGTACCTCAAAAGTGCTGCTATGCCCCCAAAAGCAGTGTTCAGAGTAGCCCCCTCTTCGGTATCGAGAGAAATTATTCGCACCTTTGCCGAAGTGTGACCGGCCAGAACAGTCAGTTCATCTATCAATTCCATCGAGTTTTCATCGTCTTCGAAGACTTTGTCTGACCCACATTCCGGGCAATTCGGTGGTGCAGAGAATTTGTCATGTGATGTTTTCCAAGAATTCTTGCACTCTTTGCAAATCCATTGCACCCTTCTCTTTGTTACTGCCTCTGAGATCAAAAGAGTCTCTACTGCTCCTTGGTCTAGTGCTGAGCGGATCATCACTTCCCCATACGTTGCCTTGGGATTTGCCTGCATCACCTCTCGTAGGAACCTATCAACTATAGTTCTCTCAACATCTAACTCTATCTGATCCATTGTAGATCCGGCGCGTTGGACCAATTCCCTCAATCCGCTTTCGTTGGAGTAACCTACGTCGAAGAAGGGCTCTGCAATTAGTTTCTTTATTTCGTGGTGAAAATAGTCATTCTTCACTACGAAGTCCTTTGTTGCCCCAGGACCGCCAATGATTATTCCCTTCAAGTCATTTACCATCGGAAGCCAGTAATTGCATGCTCTCTCTGTGGCTTTCTTGAAGAAGTTATGAGCGGCTTCTTCGATAAGACGCTCGAATCTCTGAGCAGACTGGCCCCCTCTCCCGTGTTTTGAGGGGACCAGGGAGGTGATGTGCTCCTGGAAATGCAGCCTTTTCCCGGATGCCAGTCCATAGGCGGCCTCGGACCTGTCAATTACGAACAACCCGTAAGAAGTTCGATCAATTAGCATCTCTTCTAGCTGGCTGATCTCGAAGGTTGAGTCGCATCTGTATCTGAAAGATGAAAATGGCTCAGGCGGATTATCGATTACTGTTGATGTCAATCTTGTCTTGTTATTTCCCACGATGACGTGTCCAACAAAAATGGCAATTCCCCCTTCTCCCGGAGTCTTATACCTGTTGAGTGAGGAAATTGCTGATTCCAAAGCGTCCGTAACATGTTTCTTTGTTGATTTTGACTTGATATTAGCAGCCTGACCCATCTCGTTTCCTAGTTGATGCCGAACATCGCTAATCATCTTCTCAGGAGGGATGACTACCGTGACTAGTTCTGTCCCCATGCCTTTCATCTCAGACAGTTCCTTGAGGCTCTTCTTTAGCCGTAGTCGGCGCTGCTGTAGTTCCAAATCCTCGGACATGCTCCTCCTCCGTGTTCAGCCACGAAGGCCGGCATTTCAACCCTTCAGCGCTGCAAGAGCATACGTATTGAAAGGCAAGGTGCCAACCAATGGACGATGACGACGGTTGTTGTTGCTCTTGGGGGGAGCCTTCTGAGACCGGAAGTGGAGGAGCGTCACAAATGGCTGGAAGATATGGTTGAAGTGGTGAAGAATAGCGTAAAACCCGGCGTTAAACTAGCATTAGTAGTTGGAGGGGGTGCTCCTGCTCGGGAAGGCATAGATCTGGCCAGACCGGTAATCCACGACATATCTCGTCTTGATAGAATAGGAATTACAGCTACCAGGCTGAATGCAACAATAGTCAGAGAAGCCATTGCAGAAGGAGGAGTCGAGGTTTCAGGGAATATTCCGAAAAGCATCGATGAGGCAGTTGATGAATTGTCGGATTTCCCAGTAGTTGTAATGGGAGGGACGGTTCCAGGCCATACCACTGATGCAGTAGCAATCAAATTGGCAGTACAATTCGAAGCCGACAAGTGCATAATAGCAACGAATGTTGCAAAGGTTCACTCTGAAGACCCAAGGGAGAATCCGGGTGCAGAATCCTTTGACAAGTTGACTCTGGATGAATTACAACAAATCGTAGGTCCGCCTGATCATTCAGATGCGGGTTCTTCGAAGGTTGTTGACCCCGTTGGCGTTGGGGAGGCTAGGGAGAATGGACTCTCCCTAGATATCCTCGATGGAAGGGACCCTCGAAGAATATCCTCCTCCATAAATGGGGAAAATTTCGAAGGAACGATGGTGACCCCATAATGGCCAGTAGAAAGGATACAATACTGAAAGCCGCACAGAGGACGGCGAAACAGGCTCATTCCGCTGCGACCCAGAGAAGGAAAAAGCCATCATCCAGAGTCAAAGTGGATCCACATAGACATTGCTCGGTTTGCTGGAAACCAATTTTCCTGGAAAGCGACCCCCCGATCTGTGGAGACGGTGAGTGCATTAGGATGTACGAAAGGAGGGAGAAGTCGAGGAAGCGATTCTCTTTCATAATGTATCTCGGTATTGCTGTTTTCCTAGGAATGCTAGTAGTTCAGATCTACATGGGGGCGTCGGGTTGAACAGTGGAGATTTAGGAGTGAAGTTACCATGATGGTCAGAATCCTCTCTCTGCTGCCTATGTTATGTGGATTACTATGCGCCTTGATTGTGGTTTTGAGTCTGTTTGGATACCAAGCTCCGACCACAACCAGCGAGGCCCCAATTGTTCCATGCTCTGACGGAGATGAGGGGTGCAATGTGGCAATGAATCTGGAAGATATGGAAGTTCCAACGGCATTCGCCCTACTTGATATTACATTGGAGATAGAATGGAAAGAGCCTGAAAGAGGGTGGTTGGGAGTGGTAGACGCATCTGCGGCCGAAGAATGCCCTCCTGATTCGTCCACACGACTTACCACCTGTACCGAGGCGGAGATAACGAAGTATCTCATAGTAGGAGGGCCAGATAATGGTGGTTTGATGACATTCAGGTTGGAACCCGGAGAATACAGATTCGTGACGGGAGGATACGAGGGTTCTGGACTCTCCATGCAGGATGTGGACATGGACGCGAGTATCCACTTGGACAATTACGTCGAGATAGTTCTCGCAGCGACCGCTGCCCTTCTATTATTAGGGGCAGGAGAGATGGCTTTTCCCGTTCGAAACCTGCTCAATCGCTTTAGACGCTAAGTGTAAGCCATACTCAGTATCGTTGAATAACCCCTTCGGATTGGGTTAAACATGCGCGTAACGAAGTGCCCAAATTGCGGTTCGGAGGTAGACGTTTCCGGGATATCCGCCTCATACGGAGGTCACGACTTCTATTGCGTAATCTGCGGCCATTCATGGCACGTCTAGATCGAAGTCCTCTCTTGCTTCATCCTCTCTAGGCCAGTTCTCAGGAAGTTTCAATGGATCTTCCACCCTGTCCGCATCGATAATCCCAATCAGATCAGAACGCAGATCCTCAAGCCCATGCCCTGTTACTGAACTAATCCTATGGTCATCTGCAGAGTGTTCTTCTTCGGTTATATCGAACTTGGATGAAACTAGTAGGACTCTCCTATCGGAGAGAAGGCCTCTCACCTCCATCAGGAGTCTCTCCTGCTCTGAAATGGGAGTTGTAGACTCTGAAGATCTGTCTATCAAGAAGAGAAGTATATCGCCTAGGTGCTCTAGGGCGGCAATGGCCTGCATCTCAATTTGGTTCCTCTCGTCCATCGGCCGGTCCAGAAGTCCTGGAGTATCCACCATCTGGTATACCCTCCTCCGGTGCGTGAAGTGACCCACGTGCAATTGCTTGGTGGTGAATGGGTAAGATGCAACTTGTGGCTCTCCGCTGGATAGTGCCCCGATAAGAGCAGATTTTCCAACATTAGGAGAGCCAGCTACCACGATACAGGGTTCACTTGGGTCGATTGAGGGTAGTTTTCTCAGGATATTCCTGGCATCTCCTAGCCAAATGATCTGGGGGGAAATCTGATCAATTACCGAGGAAAGTCTCCCGTACGCGTGTCTCCTTGCCTTGTGAAAACCATCAATGTCCCTTAGCCTCAAAATCTTCGCCTGGGCCTCTCCAGAAATTCTCTGAGACCTCTCTGCAGCCCATTGTAGGGAAGCCAGATTTCTCTTGTAGTCATCACATCCTACTGCTGCGTCCACAAGAGATCGGTCAAATTCTGTTAGTGCATTCAGGCTAGGCCACCTATCAACGTACGAGTTCAGAGTCTTTGTCGCCACATCGCATGCAGACTGAACCATTCGGTTCATCTGCTTCCTAACTCTGTGGTATTTGTCTGGATCCTCGACCAAATCCGCCTGACTGCTCGCCCTTCCGAATGCTTTGTCAAGAATTTCTTGAGGATAGAGCACGGTCGGAATTGACCTCCATTCAACCGATGCCATGGCACTGCCTCCGTCGACTCCGCCACGATATTGCACTTCAATTATTAGCAAAGTTGAGGAGAAAAAGAAAATGTTGTGACCCGCTTGTTTTTTTATGACCTCCGAAACGTAGGGACATGTCGGACGCAACGGGCGGAGGTGACGACGGCACCCTGCCACAGTGGGCCATGAGTTTCTTCGAGGAATATGGTTCACCGGATCGCGGTGAATTGGGCGATGTTTTTCATGGGCCTCTTCTAGACAGGAAGTACGGCCTTAGGAAAGATGACCTGGTAGAGATTCTTCTCGATAGTAGGATGCTTCCTGAAGGAAGGGATCCTTGGATAAAGGGGATGATGGTAGGGGGGAGGAGTTCTTCCATCGATATCCTGGACGAAGACAGAGGTTTCAGGTCTATATCACGAGATGCAATCGTGGAGATAAGGCTAGTTACACACCTAAGGAAGTCCTATATAGAAGATGAAGAGTTACTAAAGTTCGAGAAGGAAGACATGAAGAGACGGTCCGAGGTTCACGAGATGGCGGAGAAAACCAGTGAGGGGCATGGAAATAATCTGTCTTGGGGGTGAGTTTTTTGGATAATTTATCAGATATGGAGTGTATTCCCTGCAAAGGCGGAGTTCCGCCGCTAAGTGAAGAGGAGTCGAGTGCTTTCCTATCTCAGATTCATGATGATTGGGAGGTAGTGGAGAACCATCACCTAACTCGTACATGGTCATTCCCAGACTTCGCGTCGGCTCTGGAATTTACCAATCAGTTGGGAGAGGTATGTGAGCAGCAGAATCACCATGCTGACTTCGAATTAGGATGGGGGAGGGTTGTTTCGGTTATCTATACCCACAAGATTGACGGCCTCACTGAGTCTGACTTTGTGCTGGCGGCCAAGTTCGACACCATCCAACGGTGAGAAGGATGGGTGGCATTCAGGAAGCATTGACCTCCAGACGAACAGTTTACAGGTTCAAGCGAAAAAAGGTTCCTGATCGGACTCTTGAGAGTGCGTTCGAGGCTGCCAGTAATGCGCCCTGTCACAAGAATACGCATCCATGGAAATTCTACGTGATGGGCGAGAAGACCAGGAAATCGCTGATACCTGAGGTCGAGAAGCTGGCGAAGAAAAAATCGACAGATGGAGAAGAATTAGAGGCCGGAATCTCCAAGGCCATTGAGAAAATTATCTCCCCTCCTCTGCTGATATGTGTCACTAGCGCCAAAAGTCCTCAGGACCCATTCAGGGAAGAAGAAGACTATGCTGCGACGGCATGTGCAATCCAGAACATGACCCTATCACTATGGGGCAATGGGGTTGGCTCTCAGTGGAGTACAGGAGCAATAACTCGATCCGATGCTGCATATTCGGCAATCGGCGTATCCAGGGAAAAGGAGCGGATTGTTGGATTCATCAAGGCGGGATATCCGAAGAAAATTCCATCAATTTCTAAGAAGGCAGTTGAGGAGATAAGGGCATATCTGCCTTAGTTTGGTTCGAATTTGGAAAAGGGATTGGAAAATTGAGGAAGATAGTGTATCCCAGAGCAGGTGGTGTCGAAACCATACAGATAGTAGATGCAGAGGAACCATCGCCCGCGAGGGGAGAGGTTTGCGTGAGAGTTCACCGTGCGGGAGTGAACTTCGCAGAGCTGATGATGAGGCAGGGCTTGTATGGCTCAAGTCCTGACTACCCTTTCACTCCAGGATACGAAACAGCGGGTGAGGTGATAGGCTTGGGAGGAGGGGTTGATTCTCTGAAGAAGGGAGACCGGGTCCTCGCTATGACTGGATTTGGGGGGTATGCTGAGAAGGTCTGTCTGGATGCAAGAAGAGCGGTAAAGATTCCCGACTCTGTCTCTTTCGACCAAGCGGCAGCTATTCCGGTGACCTACGGAACCTCATATCACATGCTAGTTCATCTAGGAAGAATAGCCCGGGGAGAAACCGTGCTAATCCACCATGCGGCGGGAGGGGTTGGGACTGCGGTTGCACAAATCTGCAATGCCCTAGGTGCGTCCCTGGTAATTGGAACTGCTTCGGCACCGAAGAGGGATTTCGTTGAGTCGTTAGGAATGAGGTTCGTGGACAGGGGAGAGGAGGATTTCGTTGATGTCTGCAAGAGCATGACAGAAGGAAAAGGAGTCCATCATGCAATAGACCCGGTAGGTGGCAAACACCTACTTCGTTCATACAAGTCGCTAAGGAAGGGAGGTAAATTGTACTACTTCGGGGCATCTGCTGCGGTGAAGGGCAACAGGAGATCAAGGATTTCTGAGTTCAGGATGTGGTGGGGGATGCCAAGATTCGATCCATTAAAGCTGATGTCCTCTAACAAGGCAGTTTTTGGGGTCCACATGGGATTGCTAGAGGACGAGTCAGTTTTCAAAGGCCATCTAAATGATCTGTCGAGGATGCTCAGTGACGGGAAAATTGATCCTGTAATAGATGGAGTTTGGAGATTCGAGGATGTGGCCGATGCCCAGATGCATATGCACGATAGGAAGAACAAGGGGAAGGTTCTGCTAGACTTCTCCCCACAGTGACTAGAGTCTGACCGGACGTGTTGCTCCACAAGCTTGGCACTTCAGAAGGGTAGTCCTATCCTCCCTAACGAACCGAGTGTCGGGAGCCTTGCATTCTCCGCATAGAATGAAGGCCTTAACGTACGAGACAATCTTCTCTTTGATTCTCTTAGGGGGAACCTTCCCCTTCAGCATGATTCTGAATTGCTCTCTGCTACCAGAAGTACCAAGTTCGTTAAGCAGATATTGGAACACATGATTCGCATCCCTGTCCATGGAGTCAACGATTTCGGAGAAGTTCCTAAGAATGGTCTGGCTACCCTCGATCATGATGTCTGGTTGTGGCATTGTCCACCTAGACCTCTCACTGATGTCCTTGGGAATTCTATCTCTGGCCCGTTCCAATAGTTCTTCGTAGTCGTGGTTGGTCACGGCTATGCGAGAATAGTGCACCTTTTCACCCCACCGGGAGTTTTGCGAACGGTCAAGGACCTGTTCTTACTCGGCCTGCTATGGGAGAATCTCCGGTTGTGAAGGTTGCAAGGACCGATCACAATGCCAGAATGCCAACGAAAGGAAGCGAGTATGCTGCTGGATGGGACCTTTATTGCTTGGAGGATACTAAGGTAAATTTCCGCTCTAGCGTCAAGCTCAGAACGGGTTTGAGAGTGGCAATTCCGGAGGGTTTCGAAGGGCAAGTGAGGGCAAGGTCATCTCTTGGATCAAAGGGTCTCATCCTCCCTCACAGCATCGGGACGATTGATGCAGACTACAGGGGCGAACTGTTCGTGTTAATGACATGGATCGGGGAGGGCGAGTCATACGAAGTAAAATCTGGAGAAAGAATTGCCCAACTGGTAATTGCCCCGATTCCGGATGTTCAGTTCACCGAGGTCGATGAGGGGGATCTAGGTGAAACCAAAAGGGGAGACGGGGGTTTTGGTAGCACCGGAAGATTCTGACCATACGAAATTCAAGATTTCCCATAGTTTAGTCCCGGTGGATTCATATCGCTCCAACGTTGGGAAGGTTTGATGCACCTAAGTGTGGATGAGTTGCGAGGCAAGGTCGAAGAGTTCAGAGAAAGAGGACTGAACACCCAACAAATTGCGGATGAGCTATCCTTGTCCCAGACCACAGTACAATGGCTGTCTGCCAGTGACTACGAAGTGGATGAAAAGCCTCTGGATGTGAAAGTTGGATGGAGGTCAATAGCTGTAAAGGGAGAAAGAATAGAGGCAGTCTCGTATATTTTCTGCGACATAATCGAGGAGATGGTTGGAGATGAAGTTGACACGATTGTTGGAGTGAGCATTAATGGCATAGCTTTCGCACAAGCCATATCTTCTACCTTGGACCTGGAGATGTCAGTCGTTAGGAGCATCAACGAGGACGTTGGTGGGCACCTGTCTGAGGTTTACGCGAGCGTTGAAGGAAAGAGGGTGATCATCATAGACGACGTATACTCCAGCGGGAGAACAATGCAGAAAACTGCTTCCGATCTCAGTGCCGCAGGTGCGGACGTCAAGATGTGCATGGTCTTAGTCAACAAATCTTGGGACGATGACGTAGACGGGGTCCCATTGAGGGCTTTGATCAGAGCAGCGACGGTCTGAGGTGTCATATGCACTGGGCGGATTATACCGCACAAAGGCTCATGGAGCGAGGAGGCAAACAGGTCTCCGCTTCAGGAATAACTCCATCTGGAGAATTCCATATCGGTCACCTGAGGGAGATTCTCTCGGCCGAAATGATTCACAGAGCCTGCCTGGATGCAGGACTAAATTCGAAATACATATTCATTGTAGACTCTATGGACCCTTTGAGAAGAGTCTACGACTTCCTCTCTCCAGAATACGAGAAGTTCATCGGTTGTCCCTTAGCATACATCCCTGCTCCTGAGGAGGACGGGAGACCAGGAGATGGGAGCGTTACCTATGCCAATCACTTCCTCTCTCCATTCCTTGAAGCTCTTGAACAAATTGGAGTCAGGCCGGAAGTGGTCATGAATCACGAGACCTACGAGAAAGGGCTATTCGCGGAATATATCGACTCAGCTATCACAAATAGAGAAGAGATAAGGGGGATAATTCAGCAAATCTCGGGAAGGGAGTTGCCCTCTGACTGGTTTCCCTACAATCCAATGGGCTCTGGCGGCAGTATGGACGGAGTGACCGTAACAGGATACGAGAAGCCATACGTGATTTGGAGAGATTCCTCGGGAATTGAGGGAAAATCGGACATAAGTAAGGCGCATGGCAAGATGCCTTGGAGGGTCGATTGGGCTGCCAGGTGGGTGATTCATGGGATAACCTGCGAGCCAGCAGGCAAGGACCACGGAGCAGCTGGAGGGAGTTATGACACCGGGATCCCGATATGCAGATTACTTGGTGGGGACCCGCCGGACAAAATTGTCTATGAGTGGATCCAACTGAAGGGAATGGGTCCCATGTCAAGCTCCTCTGGCCTAACGATTGGACCCATGGAAGCTCTGTCTCTGGTTCCTCCGGAGATACTCCGCTACGTCATTGCAAGAAGCAAGATCAACCGGCACATTGAGTTCGATACCGGGAGTGCGCTTTTCCAGACTGCTGACGAGTACGAGAGATTGGTTGCCAACCCCATTCAGGATGAGAAAGAAATGAGCAAACGCCAATTGGTAGCGGCTGAGACTCAACGTGGAGCAATCAGACTAAGCCAAGTCAACCCTGAGTCGGACCCTATTGATTCCGTAGGAGGGGTTTCTTTCAGACATCTCTCTATGCTAGCTCAGATTAAGTCGTCAGATGAAGATGTTTGGTCGTCACTAAATAGATCCGGGCATATCGAAGGAGATCCTAGCGATTCCCTCAGGGTGAGGCTTGCCCGGATGAGAAGTTGGATAGAAGGGCCCCACTTCCCTGAGGATGCAAAGCTGGAGATTCAAAGCGAAATCGGGGATGATGCAAGGGCCGAGATTGGCAGGGATGGCATCGCCTTCCTCAGAAAACTATCGGACCTACTTTCCGAGTGCGAATGGACCGATGCAGGAATCGGAGAGTCGATATCGAAAGCATGCGATTCCACTGGAATCTCTAGAAAGGAGGGTTTTGCATCCATATACTGGGCAATAATTGGCAGAAGACATGGCCCTAAAGCCTCATCACTACTGTTCGAAATAGATAGGGGAGACGTTGTATCCCTTATTGGAAGTTCATAGTTCGAATGGGAAACTGTGAAATCGTAACTGACCGGCGAGCAGACATGGCAGTCTACGAACTACTAATGAGGTCAATGGAAGAGAGAAACGCAGAGCATTACATCGAGGCATTGCACGATGACTACGAATTCGTGCGACACCAATCTGGAACAACCATGGATAAGGAGCAAGTAAGTGAGATGATGAGGGGGATGATGGCAAATTCAGATGTCGTGATAGATGAGCCTAGATGCATCTATGAGAATGATGAGATTCTTGTGGAGCACTCAATGATGGACTTCCCAGATGGAACTCGAGAAGCAGTAATGGCAGTGCATACAATCAAAGACGGGAAAATCATTCGTACAGAAACGGGTGCAACGCTAATTCAGTGATTTGATTTCTAGAAGTCTTGGCTCAGGGATACCGTCTAAGGCTTCCTTGATTGCTTCGACTTCCATCCTTGCTCCTGCCATTGTTGTCACGAACGGGATGTTCAGCTCGACTGCAAGTCTCCTCATCATGTTCCCGTCTAGAACTGCCCCTCCGGTAGACCTTGGAGTATTGATTACAAGTTGTATCTTACCCTGCCTCATTAGGTCTAGAGCGTCTGGAGACCGCCCCTCGGCGATTCTGTAACATGTTTTGACCTCAAGCTCACCCGCGCTTCGGAGAACCCTGGATGTCCCTCTTGTTGCGTATATGGTGAATCCCATGGCTTTCAGTTTCTCTGCTAGAGGAATCATCGAGTATTTGTCTTCGTCCTTTACTGTGATATAGACGCCACCTTGAGTTGGAACCGGGATTTCAGTGGCCAGTCTGGCCTTTAGGTAGGCAGCTGATGCCCTTAGGTGTGATCCCATTACCTCTCCTGTGGACTTCATCTCCGGACCCGGTGCTGGATCTAGCCCCCTTAGTTTGATGAACGGGAAAACCGGGGCTTTTACGCACACTGCATCATTCTGGGGATCGGGAATATCGAGATCGTACAGCCTCTCCCCGAGAGCTACCCTAGCCGCAATCCTAGCCAAGGGGATTCCAGTTGATTTTGCGACGAATGGAAAGGTTCTGGAGCCTCTGGGGTTGACCTCCAATACGTACAGGAGATCGTCATGAATTGCGAACTGGATATTATAGCATCCGCGAACTCCCAATTCCAGTCCGATTACCCTAGTCCAGTCCTCTACCTGTTCCAGAATCTCATCGGGCACGTTTTGTGGTGGAATGAAGCAAGTGGAGTCCCCAGAATGAATTCCTGCCTCTTCCAAATGCTCCATAATCGCACCTATTAGGACGTCCTCACCATCGCACACTGCGTCAACATCTAGCTCCATTGCGTTACCTAGGTACTTGTCGATCAGGAGAGGTCGATCTGAGGAGAGATATGCGTCCCTCATGTAAGACTCTAACTGCTTGTAATTTGCTAGGATTTCCATCCCCCTTCCCCCCAAGACGTATGAGGGACGAACTAGGACGGGATAGCCAATCTCGTTTGCTGCGTGCCTGACTCCCTCCGGCGTGGTTGCCGTCGCCCCATCAGGCATCCTCAACCCGCATCTAAGTGCGAATTCCTCGAATCTCTCTCTATCGCTGGCTTCATCAATGGACTCTGGTGATGTCCCCTCCATCATCAACTCCAGACCCATGGTCGATAGATGAGGCAGTTCGTTTGCGAGTGGGATTGCTAGATTTATGGCAGTCTGGCCCCCGAACTGGAGAAGTATCCCATTGGCATCCTCGCGTAGGAGTATCTCAGATACTGACTCTAGCGTTAGCGGGTCGAAGTACAGCCTATCACTTGTGTCGAAGTCTGTAGAAACTGTCTCTGGGTTGTTGTTGATTATGATGGCCTCATGACCTAAATCTTGGATTGCACCGGCAGCATGGACGCAGCCATAATCGAACTCAATGCCCTGTCCGATCCTAATTGGGCCTGATCCGACTACTGCAATCTTCTGCTTCACCGATGAGGAGAGCCCGGGGACGTAGTCTACCCCTGACTCAGCGGAGCCGCCTTCGTAAGTCGAGTAATAGTACGGGGTGACAGCAGCAAATTCTGCGGCACAAGAGTCGACCATCCTGTAACGTGGATGGACTCGTAATTCGTGCCTCCTCATCCTAAGAGCAGTCTCGTCCTGACCAGTTGGAAGGTTCTTGAATCCCGACTCTGGGAAGCCGCACAGAGCGTCAGCAATGTGTAGATCTGTGAATCCTGCCCCCTTCCAAGACCGCATCTCTGACTCCGGTATTCCAGCCGGCCTCATTCCTATCTCTCCTGCAGCCCTTATCTCAGTCTCTATTGCGGCAAGTTTCTCGAACCTCCTGAGGAACCAACGAGTTATCCCCCCAGTAAGGTCCCTAACGTCCTCAATCGAATATCCCCTTCGGAAAGCCTCGATTACCGCACCCATCCTCCTGTCGGTAGGGATTCTGAGCCAGTCTTCTAGAAGTGCAGTTGGGAGCTTCTCAGAGGCCCTCTCATCCATAGTCTCCCCATCAGAAGCGTCGGACATTGTGAGTGGCCGAGGATGGGGCTTTCCGTACTCTAGGCTGGCCCATGCCTTCAAGCACGCCTCCTCGAAAGAGCGCCCGATAGCCATAACCTCCCCTGTCGACTTCATAGAGGTGCCAATCTTCCTATCTGCAGTTCGGAACTTATCGAACGGCCAACGTGGAATCTTGACCACACAGTAGTCAAGTGTGGGTTCGAAGGCTGCCGTGGTGCCCTCACCAGTGATTGGGTTTGGCAATTCATCCAAGGTGTACCCTACCGCGATTAGTGCGGCCATCCTTGCTATTGGGTAGCCAGTGGCCTTAGATGCTAGAGCAGATGATCTGGATACCCTTGGGTTTACCTCGATTACTCTGTAGTCGCCAGTTGATTGCTCAACTGCGAACTGTACATTACAACCACCCTTAATGTTCAGTCTTCTGATTAGCTTCAGTGCTGCATCCCTCAGACCCTGGTGGTCACTATCCGATAGCGTCTGCTGAGGTGCGACGACGATTGACTCTCCAGTGTGAACGCCCATTGGGTCGATATTTTCCATTGTGCACACGATTATCGCGTTGTCCGAGCCATCCCTCATCACCTCATACTCGTGCTCCTGCCATCCGAGTATGCTTTCTTCGATTAGTACCTGACCTATAGCAGAGTGTAGAATCCCCTGGCTTGCGATCTCTACCAATTCGCCCATATTGAAAGCGGTTCCACCGCCCAAGCCACCCAGTGTAAATGCGGGTCTGATAAGCAGGGGGAAGGAGCCTAGTTCTTCTGCTGCAGCGATAACTTCGTCGATTGAGTCACAGGCTAGGGCCTTGCAAACTGGCAGGTCAATCTCCTCGCAGACCTTCTTGAACAGGTCTCTGTCTTCTGCCTCGTCAATAGCTGCGAGATTGCACCCGATTAACTCGACGCCCAACTCATCGAGGGTGCCGTCCTTGGCAAGCGCGGATGCTATGTTCAATGCGGTCTGCCCACCCATCCCAGCAAGAAGGGCATCTGGCTTCTCTGATTCCATAATTCTCTTGACCACCTCAGGTAGCAATGGCTCGATATATATCCTATCTGCCATCTCAGGATCGTTCTGGATAGTTGCTGGATTGGAGTTGACCAGGATTACTTCGTAACCATCTGAGCGGAGAGCTCTGCATGCCTGAGAACCCGAGAAATCGAATTCCGCTGCCTGTCCTATCCTGATGGGTCCACTGCCGAGAATGAGGATTCTCTTCAGATCATCACGACGAGGCATCAGGCACCGCCGTCCTTTGTTACAATCTCTGCCCCTGTTCTACTCAGGTGCTCTGCCACCATCTTCTGGAATCTATCGAAAAGTGGGGATGCGTCATGAGGGCCGGGGCAAGCCTCAGGATGGAACTGGATTGTGAATGCTGGTTTGTCCAGAAGATCAAGCCCTTCTACGGTCCCGTCATTGGAGTTGACATGTCTGACTTTGAATTCGGCCCCCAGAACATTGTCTGCCACCTCTGAGCATGCACCGCTGGGGTGTGGTGCCAGCATTCCCTGGATGGGGTCCTCGACAGCAAATCCGTGGTTCTGGCTAGTGATGTGGACTCTTCTGGTTTCTAGGTCCATCACAGGTTGATTTGAACCTCGATGCCCATATCGTAGCTTGTAAGTTCTCAGACCGGCTGCCAGTCCCATCAGTTGATGTCCTAGGCAAATCCCCATCACCGGCATACCTTGGCGGACCGCGGCTGCTAGAGTCTTACGGGCGTCGGTCGCTGCTCCCGGATGGGCCGGGTCTCCAGGCCCATTTGAGGCGAATAGTGCGTCAGGGGACCAATCCCTGATAATCTCCTCCAGAGTCATGCTCGCTGGACACCAGACAACCTCGAATCTTCTGCACAATTCCCTCAGGATATTATGCTTGACTCCGCAATCTATAGCGGCGAGACGAGGGAGTGATTCCCCTTTTTCATCTGTGGCTCCGGGATTCAGAAGTCTTGGTTCGCCGCAAGTTACCTCGGCAACCAAATCGTCTGCATCCGGAGGAGTCATCTCTTTGAGAATGACCTCCATTTCATCGGTCCTTTCGGCTGGGCCGAAAACGCATAGCAAGGTCCCATGCTCCCTGACTCTCCGAGTAAGTGCCCTGGTATCGATTCCTTCTATCCCGGGTATGTTATGCGCCACTAGTAAATCATGCACGCTCCCAACAGAGTCCCTATGATCGGGGAAATCCATATGTTGTTTGCATACCACCCCTCTAGGATGAACTGAGGAGGACTCTGAGACGCCCGGATGGACCCCATAGTTACCCAATAGAGGATAAGTGAAAGTCAGAACCTGGCCAGCGAAGGATGGGTCTGTGAGGCTCTCCTGGTACCCGCACATACCAGTTGTGAACACGAGTTCCCCCTCTGCTATTTCTTCTGTGCCGAATAGGGTCCCCTCGAAGCGGGTTCCATCGGCTAGCAGAAGTACTCCTTTCGAACCGCTGGGCTGTTCTGATCCAGGAGAGTTGAGAAGCGAATCCGCGGCGTCCGGGAAGGTTGGCGGGTGTTCAACGCCACGAATTCCAGCCCCGGGGCAGAAGCCCCCGTGCTCTGAAGTCTCCGACATCAGCAACGCTGCCCAAGTACGATTCTTAATGGTTGACAGAGATGTGGAGAATTTAGCCATGCAATTTTACTCTTCATCGTCATTGACTACTATCTTTCCCCTGGCGGACGGGAGTACTTTGATCTGGGCTCCTTCGAACATCGATTTTGAGTCAAGGGGACCCAGCCACGAGTCCATGAATACGGCGAGAGCGGCTACTTCTGAGTGAGGTTGGTTTCCCACGGAGATGTTGTAATCCGACAAATGGAATACCTCTGAGGGAACCTTTGTACCCCCCACTACGACAACAGCTGGCTTGTCAGTAGGGATTGAGGGGGTTGCATCCCTCCAGGCCTCGCCATACATAGTCAGGTGAACTATAGTTGCTTCACCGGACTTGGAGATACGTCGGAGCCACGAAAGTGGGCTCTCCTCGAATCTGCTCTCGAAGTTCCCGCCAAATCTTTCAGTAACAGAATCCCATGTTTCCAGAGCTGACGGATCTCTGTCTCCGGCGAGGACTACCTCGTCTGCACCGAATGCCCTGGCTGTCAGCCCTAGATGCGACGTTATTCTCTTGTCCCTGTCTCGACGATGGCCCAGTCGAAGAACGGATAGCCTGGGAGGGGCATCACGACCCATGGCTCATGCGTAAGGGGGTGACTCATCAGCATGACCCTCTACGGGGTCGGCTCCGGCCGAGGGAAAAACATCGACCCCCATGTTCAACATGCTGGCTCTAACCCACTGAAGCAGTAGTGCATCAAACATCATGTGAGAGGCAAAACCAACCATAACTGCGAGGACGAGGACCCTTCCGGTCGCGAACAACGCATCCCCCTCCAGTTCTCCAAAGTGCATCATTGCTGGTTCGAGTATGTAGAATGCTGCTAGAACGCCAAGCCCCCCTCCGATTAGGTTCATTGTGGCATTCCCCCTCTCCCTCCCTATGCCCGTGAAAAGAGTAGCCACTATGATCAGGAGAGGGACAATCAGGCTGACTGTTCCGAAGTCGAACGATCCCAGCGTTGATTTGGGTATCAGTGAGTCGTCCACTTGGTCTGACCCTTCGCTAATAGCGATCCACCACCACAATGCGCTTGAAATGAACAGAGCGCCTGAAGTCCTCGCCCGTTCTGTAATCATGTCCCTGACGTGGTGAGCGTCACGGGGCTTCAGCCTCTGGACTATGGAGTCCAAAATGAATAGCGTCTCAGGATCGTGAGAATCCCCTGGGTCCGCTGCGGAATGAGGCTCAGAGGCCTCTAGAGAAGCATCATCTCCCAGAGCCATCGTCCGATTGCCCCTCCGTCACATCATAAAGCAATCGTCGTTTGGAGGGTTCATATGGCCGACTGGCGACCCATGCTAAAACGCCGAGAAGACGGTTTTCCCCGTATTATGGGAGTAGTGAACGTCACTCCGGACTCTTTTCACGCACGTTCCAGATCCTCTGGCATCAATCATGCAGTAGAAGCCGCGATGAAGATGGCATCGGAAGGTGCGGACTGGATCGATGTAGGAGGGGAGTCAACTAGGCCGGGAGCCAGTCCAGTGACAATTGAGGACGAGCTTTCCAGGGTCATCCCTGCAATAGAAGCAATCAGGTCTCAACTTCCAGATGCCTGCATATCAATAGATACCAGGAGGTCCGAGGTGGCAAAACAGGCCCTGAATTCAGGAGCCGATATGGTGAACGACGTCTCTGCAATGAGCGACCCGGGAATGCTGAGTGTCGTTTCAGAGCACGATTGCCCCGTTTGCATTATGCACATGCGAGGTTTACCTGAGAACATGCAGAATGACCCGAGCTACGACGACGTTGTCAGTGAGGTTAGGGGATACCTTGGCAAGGTTGCTGGGTTGCTAGTGGATCAAGGTGTGAAACCGAGACAAATCGTAGCGGATCCTGGAATTGGGTTCGGTAAAACGCTGGAGCACAACATCGCCCTACTATCTTCAGGAAGATCAATAGTCCCCGATGAAAGGATGGGCCTGATGTGGGGGGTAAGCAGAAAGAGCATGTTCCTGGACCTCCTGGGGAGGGAGGACAGTGAGGATAGGCTAGCAGGGACTCTGGGCGTCGCTGCGATATCTCCGGAGAAGGAAGTGGATATAATCCGAGTCCACGATGTGGCTGAGCACTCGGACTCGTTCAAGGCGATGAAGGCAATACGGTGATCGGATGAGTGTAAACAATATTATCGAAATTGATGACCGGCTGAGAATCCTAGGGACCGCACATGTCAGCAGCGAGTCAGTGGAACTGGTTCGAAATCAAATAGAGGAGTGGGGGCCTGACTTGGTTGCAGTGGAGCTATGCCCTTCCAGGATGGCTGCATTGACCGAACCGGAGTCACTGGACTCGGAGGACCTCCTGAAGATAATCAAGGAGGGGCGGTCAGCCATGATACTCCTACAGTCAGCTCTTGCCGCTCAGCAAAGAAGGATGGGGGTGTCCTCTGGAGAGAAACCTGGAGCGGAACTCCTAGCCGCGGTAAACGCAGCTGAGGAGTCGGGCATCCCGGTGGAGATGATCGACAGGGACGTCGTAATCACGCTAAGAAGAGCATGGAGGAAGATGGGCATGATTGAGAAATGGAGGATACTCAATGCACTCCTGTGGGAGGAAGAAGATGAAGATGTCTCGATAGACGAGGTCCTAGGCGACTCCGATCTCCTGAGCAACATGATGGAGGAGGCCAGAGAGCTCGCCCCCAGAGCTGGCGAGGTTCTCATCGACGAGAGGGACTCATTCCTGGCTGGCAGGATACAGCAGATTCGAGGGAAGGGGCGGGTACTGGCAGTAATTGGAGCTGGCCATCTCAGCGGAGTTGTCCAAAACCTCGGAGAGCCTGCAATGGAGACTACCTCGAGGCTAGCAGAGCTATCTGAGGAGCCGCCCAAGTCTGTTTGGCCTATCGTACTGATGGCGGCCATACCCGTCTTCCTCCTGGGGACCGTGGGGTGGATGGCCTACAACGGGGAAATGGAGGAGCTCAAGCAGACCGCTCAAACCTGGCTCGCCCTCAATGCCCTACTTGCTGGACTGGGCGTTCTCATTGCAAGGGGCCACCCGCTCTCCATACTGGTCGGCGCGGTAGCCTCACCAATCACCTCCCTCAATCCGACCTTGGCAGCTGGCTGGTTTGCGGGCTACACCCAGCTGAAGGTAGCCTCCCCGACTGGTAAGGACGCACAGGACTTCCTGAAGCTGGACGAGACCTCTCTATTCTGGAAAAACAGAGTGGGGAGGGTGCTACTTGTGACTGCACTTGGCAATGTTGGCTCGATGGTTGGCGCTTGGCTGGCGGGAGCATCGATTCTTGGCATGCTAATTAGTTGACTGGGGCAGAAATATGGGAGAGGCTGGAAAAATTTCCCCACAGAGGGATGGTTTGAATCGAGGAATTGCCCTTTCGATAATACTAGGGGCGATTGCATATTTGCTTGATGATTGGCTACGATCTAGTGATTTATTCAGTCTCGGAACGGGGACACTGGCGTTTATTTTCGGAGGGATCTGTGCACAATTGACTACTGGGGTAAAGACAGGTGGTGATTGGGTTGTAAAAAGGATACTTCCAATTACAATAATTTGTCTGGGTTTCGGACTTGACCTGACCTTACTCTTCGGTGACGCAGAAGGCAGAGTAGGCCTGATGATCGGGGTGACATCTGCTTTTTTTTGCATTGTTTCTAGTGTTTTCATCGGCAGAGCGCTCGGAATGACAACCGAGTCATCATTGGCCATTGGTTGTGGAGGCGCAATATGCGGTAATAGCGCCGTTGTTGCCGTTTCCTCATCCTTAAGAATAAGACAAGACGTTCTTGCCATTATTCTCGCAACGATAAATATCCTCGGAGTTGTGACGTTCATTTCCATACCGATATTCTCCGCAGTACTGGGCTTAGAAGAGGCTAGTGCGGGCATTTGGGCCGGGTCGACAATTCATGCGGTCCCACAAGCGATTTCCGCTGGAGAAGCCATTGGAGAGGAAGGGACGATCATGGCTACTACCATTAAACTCTCCAGAGTGGCTTTGCTCATCGTAGTAATTCCGTTGTGCGCAATAGTCGGTGGCACTTCGGAGAAGAGGAATCAGTTGGATAATCCACTATCTAAAATCCCGTACTTCTTACCTGGATTCATATTAGCCGCGGTTTTAGCGACCTGGTTGGTACCAGAGGATTATTCTGATAAATTGGCTATTCTCGCTAAAATTAGCTTGGCACCAATAATGGCTTCCATCGGATTTTTCCTCTCTATCGAAGGAGTTGGGGATGAAGGTAGGAAAATCTTCGCAATCGGGGCTATCTCATCGGCAGCGATGGTATTTTTCAGCCTAATTTCGATATACTTGTTCCTCTGAAAGGACAATATAGGATCCATCGAGCGTGATGGAGTTAATCTCACACTGCGGGAGTCTCTTCTGCAACGCCCCACTCGACGGCTTCCCAAGCCCTCTCATGGAAGTAGTAGAACCCCATCTTCAATGGGAACTCGATAACGATGAACCATCCCGCCGTCTCTATCTCTCCTGTAAGGAGTCCTGCAACCGCCGCGCCGGTTAAAGTCGCAATTATTCTCCAAGCGAATGTCTTCGCAAGGACTCGTTCTCTAGTGTACATTCCCATCGCCATAGGAAGTTGGTCTCATTAATGAGCAAATAACATGCACGGTATCGGCTGACTGCCGAACAGCAATTAGTATAGGTTTGGGATTTCGCCGATTAGGCTGCTGAATAGTTCAATTCTCAGTGAGCAGGGCTGAAGTCTGGGGCATCCGGATCATCAAGGCCCCAGTCCGAGGCACTCCATGCTCTCTCATGGAGGTAGTAGAGTAACATCTTGGTGAAGATTTCGATGATTCCGATGGAAAAGCCCGCCGTCCAGCTACCGGTGATGTACCTGGAGATGAGTATTGTATCGGTAGTTGCGATTCCCCTCCAGGAGAATGTCTTTGTTACGCTTCGCTTCCTGTTTGCATGGCCTTCGCCTGGCAATCCCTCTTTCCCATCCACCTCACCCAAGCCCCAGTCGGATGCGCTCCAAGCCCTCTCATGGAAGTAGTAGAGTACCATCTTCGTCAAGACTTCGGTAAAGCCGATTGCTAGACCCTTTGCAAAGCTTCCAGTAATGAAAAAGGAGATGAGAATTGTATCTGTTGTGGCGATTCCCCTCCAGAGGAAGGTCTTCGCAAGACTGCGTTTCCTGTTAGCATGGCCCCCTCCTGCTACAGTTGACATGAACCACTCAAGGGCTTATTTTTGATAATCTCTCCGTATGGAGGCTTACCCATCTTAGATAGACTCAATCACGATTGCGATTCCTTGTCCACCACCGATACAGGCTGTTGCCACCCCGTACCTAGAACCCGTTTCTTTGAGTTGGTGAGATAATGTGAGTACAAGTCGGGTACCAGTAGCTGCGAGCGGATGGCCGATGCCCACAGCGCCACCGTTGACATTGACGATGTCATAGGATATCCCAAGATCCTTGATACAGGCCACTGCCTGTCCTGCGAAGGCTTCGTTTATCTCCCAAAGATCAATGTCTGACACAGAAAGTCCTGCCTTCTCTATCGCCTTTAGGCTGGATGGCACCGGCCCGTATGCCATGATGCTCGGCTCCAGGCCCACTACTCCCCAAGAGACGATTCTCGAAAGAGGCTCGTCCCCATCAGCCTCGGCTCTGGATGCTGACTTGACCACCACCGCGGCAGCACCGTCCACCACTCCGGATGCATTTCCTGCTGTGACCAGAGATTTTGGGCCGAAGTGAGTCCTGAGGCCTGAAAGAGTCTCCAAGGTGGTTCCAAGAACTACGTGATCCTCATGAGTGTGATCGACAGTGGCATCGGCGGTCTCAACCGGTACGACCTCCTTCTCCCAGGTTCCCGATGAGACACTGGACTCTGTTCTCTGGTGGCTCATTGCCGCATACTCGTCTGCTTGCTCGCGCTCTACCCCCTTCCTTCTGCACAGCTCATCACTGGTTTGTGCCATGAACATGCCACTTACCCCATCCACGAGGTTGGTGAACAGGTAGTCCTCCATATCCTGTGCTAACTCCTCTCCTGCCGAAGGGGGCCTCCCGAGTTTGTACGTGTCCCTCATACCCCTCAAGACGTGAGGTGCCTGGCTGAGGTTCTCCATTCCGCCGGCCACCACTACATCGGCCTCCCCGAGCATTATCATCTGGGTGGCACTGATAATCGACTGGGCTCCGCTCCCACAGAGCCTGTTCAGCGTGAGCATCGGGACCTCCTCGGGAATTCCCGACCTCAGTCCAGCATGTCTAGCTCCGAAGATTGCTTGCCCGGAGGTCTGCAGGGCGTGCCCCATCACCACGTGTTCCACACTTTCGGGGTCTGTCCCGGTCTTCTCCATGGCTCCCTTGATTGCAACAGTGCCGAGTTGTTCTGCTGAAACGGATGCCAACCTTCCACCGGGGCCTCCATCGCCTCTCTTGCCTCCTAACCACTCGCAGAAGGGCGTCCTCGCCCCACCTACGACAACCGCACCCTCGGTCATCTGGATACATCCTTCGTTCAGGACTCGTCTGACTCTTCCGTCATCGAGCCAAGGTAGTCTGGTAGTTCGACACCCGACATCTTCGCGACGTCGTGTATCGGAGGCAGGCTCTGTACTAGGCTGCTGACGAAGTTGCTAGTTGCAGAGTTTCCGTCTTTGTCGTTTCCGCTGTCCCATACTGTGATCTTGTCTATCTTCAGGTTACGGATTGCCTCGGTCTGAGCCGATACCATGGCCTCTATCTTCTCCACCATGAGTAGAGTTGCCGCGGCCTTCGGATCTCCTGACGCGCTTGTGACCAGGTTGCTGTATCCCTGAGCCTTTGCGTCCAGGACCTGCTTAACACCCTCGGCCTCTGCCTCGTATCTCGCGAGGATGGCGTCTGCCTCACCGCGGGCGATCCTCCTCTGCCTCTCTGCCTCGGCCTCAGCTGCTATCTCTACCTGCTGTTTGGCGACCGTTTCCCTAGCTATCTCGCTAGCTCTGAGAGATTGTTCTTCCTCGTCGTATTTCGCCTTGGCGATCTCGGCCTCGGCTTGAGCCGTGGCCACGTCGGCTCTTTGCTTGGCCGATGCCTCTGCCTCAGCGAGGTCGGCGTTTGCCCTAGCGATCTCTGCCTGAGCAGCGTTCTCACCGCCAACTGCCATGGCCTCCTGTTGCTCTACGTAGACACGCTGGTCGGCCTGTGCTGCCTTCCTTCCCTTCTCTGCCTCCGCGTTGTTCTGAGCTACCTGAATCTCTCTGGTTCGGTCGGCCTCTGCCTTACCGATGGCTCCGTCCCTCTCTGCGTTGGCGACATCGACCCTAGCCTGCTCGACTGCAGTGGATGCGGCTTTCTTACCGATGCTCTCGATGTAGTCTGACTCGTCTGTGATGTCAGCAATGTTAACGTTGATCAGGTACAGTCCGACCTTCCTCATCTCCTGTCCGACGTTCTTCTGAATCAGCTCTAGGAAGGAGTCCCTGTCCTGGTTGATCTGCTCGATTGTCAGAGTGGCAACTGTGAGACGTAGCTGACCGAAAATTATCTCCTTCGCCATCTCCTCTATGTCCTCTACCCTGAAGCCGAGGAGACGCTCGGCTGCGTTAGCCATTATCGAAGGCTCCGTCGAGACACCTATGGTGAATGTGCTGGGAACGTTAATCCTGATGTTCTGCAGGGAAAGAGCCCCCCTCAGGTCAATGTTGATTGTCATTGGCTTGAGAGATATGTATGCGTAATCTTGGATAAGAGGCCACACTAACGAAGCGCCTCCATGGAGGGTCTTGGATGGTTTCGGGCGTCCGTCTGCTGTCCTCTCCGTCCTACCGTAGATGACCATTATCTGGTCCGGCGGGCATCTCTTGTAGCGCTGTGCGAAAAACATCACAGCGGCTACGAGAATCAATACGACTGCAAAAATCATTATTCCTAGTATCTCATTCGCGTCTGCCATTGGCTCAACTCGTTACATAAGAAAATGCAGTCACCTATGAATGCTTACCCGCCGCGCGTGCGCATTCAATTCGTGAAGCCTATATTTTACGGCTTAGATCCTCTTAACCACTAGGACCTCGCCTATTGTGTCAACAACCTCGATGAAGTCACCCGTGGCAATGTTCGTTCCGTCCTCGGACTTAGCGTTGAAGGTCCTCTGCGCCTCGTTTACCTCCACGGTAACCTGTCCGACACCCTCGTCTCCAATCCTCAGGTAGACTTGTCCTTTTGCCCCTATGGCCTCGGACAGTTCGACCGTCCCATCCTGCTGGAGGTTGACGAATAGCTCGAACAGCTTCCCGGTCGCGTACATCGAAAGGCCGCCGGCTGCGCCGCCGGCGAGAATCGCTGGAGAAGGCCCTCCGCCCGACTTGGTGACGTAAAGTCCGGCCAAACCGAAGAACATCAGGAATGCCATTATGCCCTGGAAAGTGAGAGCCTTGAACGATGCATCCGCACCCATATCGACGTCTATTCCGAACAGCCCGTCGAATATGTCCGTGGCAATTCCGCCTATCATGAGCAGGAAGAAGTACAGAGTGAACAGAATCCCCCCAACCAAGGCGCTTGCCGCGAATAGCATGTCAATTCCTGTGACGTCTCCAAGCCCTACCAAATCGAACAAACTGAACTCGACCATTATTCCACCGTGTAATGACTGAGTTTTGACTTATTCGGCGGAAATTGCCCTTATGATTATTATTTCTTGGAAAGCAAGATGCCCAAGTATCGCTCTAGGTTGAGGATTGGCCCGAGCGAGAGTCCTACAACAACGAATGAGATGGTCAGTATGGTATCACCGCTCATGTTGGTGAGGGAGTCCAGGACCGAGTAGGTGAACAGCCCAGTAAGGAAGAGAATAACCGGTATCGCAGCCCTTCTGAAGAAGATGTGGTATCCGAATAGTTGGTCGAAGGCAGGATTTCCGATGGCCTTGTCCACGATGTTTTCCTTGTCCTCAGGGGGCATATTACTCAACCCAGATTGCCGCTATCAAAGTGTTGCTAGCCATTGGAACATTCCGAAGATCGTAATCACGACGGGTATGGAATACCATGCTGCTTTCACGGGTTTGGAGGAGTCGTCCACGAGCTTCTTCCTCCCGGTGGCAGGATCGGTAGTCAGGATGGTCTTCTCAGCCTTGCTGTACAGTTCCGTGAATTCGGATTCGTTCCTGGCTAGGAACAAAAGGAAGTAGAGCCCAAGCGCCATGGTCCCCCCTCCTGTCCCCTGAATCATGTATGCAATCCAATCGGCGGTGCCCTCATCTGCCAACAGGGCGTTGCCGATTAGAAGTTGGGCTATTCCCATCATGAACCACATGAGAGAGTCTCTTCGTGCCATGGCCAGTTGAGGAGAAACCCCCTCTTGAATATGACCCCTGCATGACTCTGAATCAACCGCCTCTGCTCTTCGGCCTTTTCTCCCAGATGGCCCATGTTCCTTTGGCTGTGGCCGCTATTTTGCCGTCCCCTGTGACGAGTCTGCCCTCGATATGCGCGAGGTTACGACCCCTCCTGACGACCTCTGCTGTCGCGATTAGGTGGTCCCCATTGTCAACCGCGTTCAGGTAGGATATGTCCAGTTGTGCTGTGGCGCACCACTCCTCTTTGGAAATCAATGATACGAGCGTGCCGCCCATTGCCGTGTCCAGGAGCGTGGCATGTACTCCGCCGTGGGCCATTCCTCCCATGTTCAGATGCTTTTCGCCGACGGCCAGTTCCACCACGCAGGAGCCCTCGCTGAAGTCAGTTATCTCCATGCCAAGCGACTCTGCTAGGTTGTTCAGTCGGGGTATTTTGCCATCCTCCGTCATTCCGATGCCTCCCCTGTCTGGACTGCCCAGAGCCTCGCATACAGGCCTTCCTGGGAGACAAGTTCGTCGTGGCTGCCCATCTCCGTTATCTGGCCCTTCTCCATCACCGCTATGGCATCGGCGCCCCTGATGGTGGAGAGCCTGTGAGCGATGATCAGGGTGGTTCTGTCGCGGGAGATCCTGTCTATCGACCTCTGAAGCGCTGCTTCTGTCTCATTGTCGACGTTGCTTGTTGCCTCATCCAGGACAAGGACGGGAGCGTCCTTCAGAACCGCGCGTGCGATGGCTATCCTCTGCCGCTGGCCTCCCGAGAGCCGATGCCCGTCCTCCCCGATGTTGGTGTCCCAACCCTCGGGAAGCTCGTCGATGAATCCTGTTGCCTCTGCAATGCGTGCGGCCTCGACCATCTCCTCGTCCGATGCGTCTGGCCTACCGTAGAGTACGTTGTCCCTCACTGTCCCCGGGAACAGGGTGGTGGTCTGGCTGACTAAGGAGATGGAACTCCTCAGTGAGTCGAGTTTGAGTGTCCTGACGTCATGCCCATCCAGCGATACCTTGCCCTCTAGGGGGTCGTGGAACCTCAGCAGGAGTCTGACCAGGGTGGTCTTGCCTGATCCCGTGGCTCCGACCAGTCCTACGGTCTTCCCGGCAGGGACCTCGAGGTCGATTCCCCTGAGGACGTCCTCCCTTCCCGGGTACGTGAAACGGATGTCCTCGAACCTGATGTCCCCTTCGACTTCCTCGATGCTGGTGTCGCCCTCAACCACTCCAACCTCCGTGTCGAGCAGGTCAAGCACCCTGGTGGTCGATGCTAGGGCCCTCTGGTAGAGGTCGAAGGTCTCGCCGAGCCTGGTGAGCGGCCAGAGGAGCCTCTGGGTGATGAAGACGATAACGGAGTATTCGCCGAGGCCTATCTTGCCTTCGAGGGCGTACTTCCCGCCAACCAGGAGGTTGGCTGTGAACGCGAAGAGGATGGCCATCCTGATCAGTGGCACAAAGGATGCGGAGAGCCTGATGGCGGATCTGTTGGCGTCTCGGTATGACTGGGATGCGTCGCTGACCCTCTTGGCCTCCCTCTCCTCGGCGGTGAACGACTTGATCGTGGTGATCCCCTGGAGGTTGTTGTTCAGGATGGCATTCAGCTCTGCCACCTCCTTTCGGACCTCTGAGTACCTGACTCCTATCCTCCTCTGGTACAGGAAGGACCCGCCGACTATCACGGGGACGGGGATGATTGCGAGGAGCGCGACCTCTGGGGCGAGGAAGAACATGATGCCGCTGACCACTATCACGGTGGTACCCACCTGCAGCAGGTCGTTCGCCCCGTGGTCGAGGAACCTCTCGAGTTGGTTCACGTCGTCGTTCATTATCGCCATCAGGCCACCAGTGCTCTGTTCGGAGAACCACTGCATCTCGAGGTCCTGGATGTGCCTGTATGCATCCATCCTGAGCTCGTGCTGGGCGGTCTGGGCCAGGTTCCTCCACAGGACCCCGTAGAAGTACTGGAACAGCGACTCGAGGACCCATACCGCCACGGTGATCCCGGCCAGGACCTGCAGCTGCACCCATGGATCGGTGTACCCATAGTCAGCTAGGAAGGACTCCTCCTGCTGGTGGACCACGTCTATGGCCATCCCTATCAGCACCGGGGGGGCGAGGTCCCAGATCTTGTTCAGGACCGAGCATATCGATGCAAGGATGATGGCTCCCCTCTGGTCCCTCATTTGATTGAGGAGGCGCGAGAGCGGGTGACGCGCATCTGACACGCCCTCCGCTAGAACTGTTCGTCTTCAACCCTGCCCACAATGGATTTTTGGAGGGGACGCGCCTGCAATAGCATGGCGACTCGTGCCCTGGTGGCGGTGCTGTTTCTCTCAGCGAGCATGTCAGGCTGCCTGATGGGGGGAAGCGGCGAATCGGGGAACAAGGACGGGTTGGTCGTGGACGATACGCCGCCATTCACCGAGGACGGGATATTCAACTGCATCGACCACGACAACCTGACGAGGTGCTGGCAGGTCCACGTGCCCGACAATCTAGACCCCAACGCTACGGTGCCCCTAATCATCGACATGCACGGGTACGCCTCGAACTCGATCGAGCACAGGAAGCTATCCTCCTTCGATGACATAGCCGACGAGGTGGGGGCCATAGTGGTCTACCCTGACGGGGTCGCGGGCTACAACATGCAGTGGGACATAGAGGAGAACCAGGCCTGGAACTCCGGATGGTGCTGCGCGCACTCCACTCGCGACAAGATAGACGACGTCGGCTTCATCGAGAGGGTCGTTAACATCTCGCTGGGGATGTACAACGTCGACGAGGACAGGGTCTACGCCTCCGGGTGGTCCAACGGGTGCTCGATGTCGCAGAGGCTGGCCATGGAGTCCAGCCACATCTTCGCAGCTGTGGGGTGCATGGCGTTCTACCTCATTACGGAGCCGGTGGACGGCTACTCGCCGATCCCCGTGATGGAGGTCCACGGGTTTCTGGACAACGTGGTCCTCTACGAGTCCACCGTCCTCAGCGTGCCGTTCAACGAGGAGCTCTGGACGAACACGGAGGCCTACGACACGGGCGCCATAGAGAACATGGTCGAGTGGGGGGGCCACAACAACTGCTCGGGCCCTCTGGAGACCTACGAGCTAAACGCGCTGTATACGATACAAGGCTACGACGGGTGCGAGAACGACGCATCGGTGCGGCTGATGACGATATACGCGGCTCAGCACAACCCGTACGAGAAGGACTTCGAGGACGACACCCTCATCGGCAGCACGTTCCTCGGCACCCAAGGGCTTGTGATGTCCAGCCACATAGTCTGGGACTTCATCAGCCAGTACTCCAAAGAAGTCGTGCTGGAAGAGTAGGATACCCGAGAGAGGTTCAAATTCGCAGGGCGGCTTCACGGCACGTGGCAGAGGAACCCACTGCGGGCGGGAAGAATTGGCAGACCACGGCAGGGGAGCAGTTCCGCAACCTGAAGGAGAAGATGGCAGCGGCCACAGACTTCACGGGGAAGAAGGCAAAGGAAGCGGCCCAGGTCGCATCGGGAGGGCTGGACAAGGCGATCGCAAGATGGACCCCTCTCCCGCTGTCCCCGGAGGAGATAGAGCGCCTTAGCGAGCTCAGGGAGTCACTGCCGCCCGCCCCGGACATCCCCTCGCTCGACGAGCTCGTCCAGTCGAAGGGGAACGTGATGATCCCGGCTGAGGAGTACGAGAAGCTGGTCGAGGCATTCAGGGCCAATGAGGAGATGAGGAAGGAGCAAGGGGAGATGCTGGTCGAGTCGCTCGCCATAACCCAGAGGCTGATGGAGACCGAGAAGTCGCTTGAGGAGGTCAGGATAGTGGCCTCCGAACTGGAGAAGAGGAAGGACAAGCGTCCCGTCCAGGACCAGGGCCTGTCCGAGATTATGGGGACCTCGATATCCGAGAGCGTCATGCTGCTGGGTTTCTCGGTGGTATGGCTGGCATCCCTTATTGGTGCCACTATCTACGTGGAGCCCAAAGGCTGGGTGGTGGGGGACTACTCCGTCGACCTGTTCATCTGGTCCATCGGCACGGGCGTGTGGTCACTGGTCCTCCTGCAGAGGCTGGACGCGGTGAGGACCGTCCTCGCCATGCCCCTCGGGATGAGGATACAGACCTCCGCGGGAGTGGGGCTCGTCACCGCGATGGCCCTGCTGCTCTCGAAGGAGGAGTTCACGGCGATAGGGACGGTGTGGGGGTGGACCGCGACGATAGCGCTGGCAGCCCTCCTCCTATCTGGACTCGGTAGGGGAGTGTTCAACTCGTCCAAACAGGCATTCGGCCTGAGGGCCATCAAGGAAGTAAGGGCCAAGAATAAGAAGTGACAAATACAACATAGATTCAAGACCGGTTTTCAACTCCTGCATATGTGAGAATTCAACGCATGCTCAGGAGGCTTCCTGTATCCAACTTGGCTGACTTCGAGGTATCGGCCGAGAGGCTGTGGGAGGCGATCAGCGAGCCTGGCAACCTCAACGACTCCCACCCCTTCTGCGATTCGAACGAGGTCATCAGCTGGGAGGACGGGAATCGCTCGGACCGGTTGGTCTACCTGAGTGGCTTGAACTACGTCAGGAGGTTCAAGACCTGGGAGGAGGGTGTTGGATATACCCTAGTGATTGGCGAAGAGGAGGGGCCGCAGTCTTACGTGGAGTGGGAGATAGACCCCCTGGGCCAGGACCAATCGAGGCTCACCATCACAGTCTATCCCTACCTCTTGGCCAGACTACCTAGGCTGCTTGCTATCTTACCCCATGCGTTCTGGGTTAAACCCAGACTACAGGCATACCTGAACTCGGTCGTCTCCGGATTTCGCTACCACCTAGAGGAGGGGGATAGAGTCCCACGAAACCACTTCGGCAAGCATCCTTGGTTTTCGTAGAGGCGGTATTGACGGCTCCGGTTTGAATATCGATCTCTTCACAGCAAGATGACTACGGTCGTTGAATTGGCGAAATCGAGAACATTTCCCTCTTCTCCACCACTGCATTAACCTTCTCAATTACGTCTAGGTCTTCGAGCCTCTTAGCCATCTCCTCCGGATCGAAATCGAATCGAAATATGATAGCGGTTTGGCTGTTGGCCTTGCCGTACACTATTTTCCCCTCTTCGACTTCCTTTTTGTTGTCGTAGAAACTCAACATCATCTCTTCCCACTCTTCGTAGGTCTTTCCTTCTTTGATATGAACAAGCATTGCGGCATCCATAGTAAAACCATTTCTTGGATATTTATGATGTTTGTTTAGCGTAATTGTCAATGACATGCCCAACTTGCGAATGGTAACTGTGCGGTTATATGGCACCACACCGTCTGAGGTTCTGGCAGAATGGGAAAACGGGGCGATAATGGTGACGACTGGGATATGCCGACGAAGTCGGTGCATGCTGGCGAGATGCACGATGCCTCTGGCTCGCATATCGACCCCGTCCACATGACGTCGACATACGTCTTCGAGGACTCGGAGGCTATCAGAGACTGGGCTTCCGGGGAGTCCGGGGCACATGTTTACTCAAGGGTCGGCAACCCAAACAGGGAGGCTCTCGCCCGGAAGCTCTCGGCACTGGAGGGCTTTGGCATGGAGGAGCCGGTATTCGCCGAGATATTCTCCTCGGGGATGGGCGCTGTCAGCTCCGCGCTCCTGGGCCTCACTGGGTCGGGAGACCACATCATCGCACAGTCGGTCCTCTACGGGACGACGAACCACCTGGTCAACGAGGTCCTCCCGAAGTACGGCATCACGAACTCTAGGGTCCCCCTGCTGCAGGGCGACCTGCTCGAGCAGGAGCTGGCATCCAATCCGAACACGAAGGTTGTCTACATCGAGACCCCGGCCAACCCCACGATGTCGGTTATCGACATCGCGAGCACCACCGAGATCGCCCACGCACACGGGGCGAGGGTCGTGGTCGACAACACGTTCGCCACCCCCGTGCTGCAGCGGCCCCTGGCCCTTGGCGCGGACGTCGTCATCCACAGCACTACGAAGTTCATCAACGGCCACGGCACGGTCATCGGCGGAGCCCTGGTCTGCAGGGACCCCGACTTCATGGAGAACGGCGGAGGGGCCCTCGTCCGCTACATCGGAGCGGTCCCGAGCGCGATGGACTGCTGGCTGACCAGCATCGGGTTGAAGACGCTCCCGCTAAGGATGAGGGAGCACTGCGCCAACGCACGTGCCCTTGCGGAGTTCCTGGACTCGAACGACAGGGTCGCCCGGACCCACTGGCCCGGGCTGGAGAGCCACCCCCAGCACGAGATAGCCGCGAGGCAGATGGACGACTTCGGTGCTATGATCTCCATCGACATGGGCGACTTTGATTCCGCAACCCGCCTGATGGACGGGCTAACGATGTGCTCACTGGCGGTTAGCCTTGGCAACGTGGACACCCTGGTTCAGCACCCAGCATCGATGACCCACAGGCTGATGTCCGAGGAGGACAGGCTGTCCGTTGGCATCACGAACGGGATGATCAGGATCTCAGCTGGCATAGAGTCCGCCAAGGACATCATCGCGGACTTCGACAGGGCGATATCCGGACTGTGACGAGCTTAGTAGACACAGTCACTACCCAATCAACTGTTTCATTTTCCGGAATTATCTGGATTCTCTTACTTTGCCTGCTTCTGCTTTGCTAGCTTTGGGTGCCAGAAGGAGTTGACCATCAGTTCGCCGGTCACTCAATCACCCCTGCTTACGGCTGGCGTGAGGTCCCTGGGGTCCCTGGAGCGACCGAGTACCGAGAAGATGAACCACCCAATCGAGAGGATGGGGGTTGAGACGAAGAGCACGAGGCAGAACCAGACGAACACCATGCCGTCTGCGAGGGGCCATGCCCAGATTGATGCGCAGCCGATGGTAACCAGGAAGAGTATCCTGGATGCCTCGCTCGGCGTCTCCGTGCCTCTGTGGTTCCTCCTGGGTGAGAGAAGGTAGTCAGCGGCCCCCATGATCTCACTTCCTCGCCCTGATGGCGACTGTCGTCGTGACCTCGTCATCCAGGGACCACTGCTCGAACACGCACTCCTTCGACACTATCCTGAGCAGCAGGAGGTCGGCCTTGTCGTTCGCGCTGTCCCTGGCTATGCGATCACCCCCACAATCTCCTCAACGACGGAGAAGTCGGGGTAGTAGGTCCTGCTCTGCCAGACCAGCTGGCCCTCTGAGTCGAGGACCTGGAGCGTCGGGGTGACGGGGTTGTTGAACGCCTCGGCGAGGGGTACCTCGCTCTGTTCGCCAGTCGTCGCGTCCCATGCGGTCGCGCCATCCACCGGCATCAGCACCGGCCATGGGCTGTAGTAGTCGGAGGAGGAGTTGCCGTAGGTGTTGTTGACGTAGGTTGTCATCTCGAACCTCGGGTACCTGTGCACCGTCACTATGTTCGAGTCCTCGGGGATGGTGCCGTTGTCCACGCACTCCCTGATCATCTGAGTCCACTGGTGGCAGCCCTTGCACCCCGCTGCTGCCCACAGTATCAGGGTGCTGTTGTTCCCGGACTCCCCCAGGAGGTCGTACGTCGGTGCTACGTCGACGTCCCTGCCGAGGGTCTGGGCTACTATGTTCAGCCCCTGTAGCTCGTTGTCTTCGCTCTGCGACACGCTCGAGTCTACGGCACTGTCCTCCGTCACGCAACCAGGTAGTAGCAATACTGCCACTAGCACGACAACTGCCCTGTTCATACTCCGTCGTATTGTCGTATCAGAAATAAAAGGTTGTTCGGCGGGTCCCAGCGTCCGCGGCGGCACGAGGCGCCTCAGTACGTCAGTTGTACGTCCGAGTCCGTGGCCAGGGCGATGACGCCTGGCGGTCCGCTCCACTCTATCTGGTCATCGGGGACGATGAGGGCCCCATCACCCTCGCCGACGCCAAGCGTGGCATCGACCGAGGCGAACGAGCAGTACAGCTTAGCGGAGGAGATCAGCGACTCCATGAAGCCGGACACCATCTTTGAGTCAGGCCCCATTTCGGCGTCAACCCCTCTGATGAAATCGGGGTCCAGGAGCCTTGTGCCGGATGCAGCGAAGAACACGCTAACCTCGTGCCCGTCCGCCACGGCCTGTGCCGCGCAGGCAAGGCCGACTATCGATTTCAGCGTGTCATTTCTCGGTTCTGATACGAACTTCACGAAGACTTTCTTCTCCATGCGGCATGGTCCGCCGGTGAGCACTTCATCTATTCGCCTGGGTCGTCAGCGCCCTAGTTACCATTCGCGAAGGAGACCAGCCTGTCGATGGGCAGGTGGTCCACTGTGTCCCTGCAGTAGTGGGCCTCTACCACGACGCCCTCCTCGTCGATCAGTACGTCCACCGGCATGGTGGAGAGCTTCGACATGGACATGGTCATCGGGACATACCCGCGCATCATCGCCTCCAGCGTGGTCAGCGGTGCCCTCAGGGGAGCCAACATCAGCCCGGCCACGGACTTGGAGACCCCGTTCTGCAGGAAGGTCTCGTAGCTCTCGTCGGCCACTATCGTGAACTTGGGCTCGTGCTTGGCCATCCTCTTGGCGAGGTCCGACACCTCCGCGTCGAAGACCCCTACCATGACCGCGTCATCCGGGAACTCGCCCCACCTCTTCATTATCCGGTTGATCCTGATGTTGCAGAAGGGGCACGAGGAGAACCGGAAGAAGGTCAGGATGACCCTCCGGCCCTTCATTGAGGACAGCTCGAAGGTGGAGCCGTCGATGGCTGGCAGTGAGATGTCCGGTGCGGGGTCGCCTTTCTTGAGTCTGGTCATGGCACACGGCCGGATATGCGGCGTAAAAACTGCACACCGAGTGGTTCTCGCCCCTAGTTCCTGGGCTTGGCCCTCTTGGGACCGCCACGGGAGCGGTTGTTCCTCTTCCCCCTGCCCTTCCTTCTCCCGTTCCTGCGGTTCGAGCCCTGCTTGAAAGACCTGTACGTTGAGCTCTTCCTGGACCTGCGTGCCCTCTTCTTGTTGCTCTGGCCCTTCCTAGCCTTCCCATGGAACTTCGCCTTCTCCGAGGGGGCCCGAACGAACTCCCTCTCCTCGAGGGCCTCCGGCTCCGGCTCGGTCATCTTGCACCTTATCCCCACCTCCTCCTGAATCCGCTTGTACTGCCTGTTCTGGGACCTCAGGACCAGTGAAACGACGGTGCCGGTGGATCCTGCCCTGGCAGTCCTACCGCTCCTGTGCTTGTACGCCTTGCCGTCATCGGGCGGGTCGAAGTGTATCACGCAGTTGACGTCGTCCACGTCTATCCCCCTCGATGCTACGTCGGTGGCTATCATGACCCTGGCCTGCCCCGCGTTGAACTTGTGCATGGACCTGTCACGCTGCTTCTGCTTCATGCCGCCATGGAGGGTGGTGAACGAGAGGTCCATCTCGCTCATCTCGTCGCCTAGCCTGTTGACCCCTGCCCTGGTCCGGCAGAAGATGATGCTGCGCCCGCACTTCTCCGCGATGTACGAGGCCAGTTCGGCCTTGCCCCTGGAGTTGATCTTCCAGAAGTAGTGCTGCATGCTGTCCATGCTCACCTCCTCGGGCCCTATCCCGACTCTGAGCGGGTCATGCTGGTATGACTCGACGATCTCGGAGACTTCCTCGTCGAGGGTCGCGCTGAACAGGATCGTCTGCCTGTCCTGCTTGCACTTGTCCAGGATGGAGCGAACGGGTTGCATGAACCCCATGTCCGCCATCCTGTCGGCCTCGTCGAGGACGACTATGCCGACGTCATCGAGGCGCAGCGCCCCCTTCTCGAGTAGGTCGATCAGCCTGCCAGGGCACGCCACCAGGATCTCCACTCCCTTGTTGAGCCTCCTGTACTGGCCCTTGTACGGAGTCCCGCCGTAGACGGATGCTGTCCGGAGGCCTATCGAGTCGGCCAGCGGCCTCAGTACCCCCCTGATCTGCTCCGCCAGTTCCCTGGTCGGAGTCAAGATTAGTGATGTGGGCCTCTTCGGCTCTGCCTTGGGCGACATCAGGACCAGGGGAATCCCGAACGCGAGCGTCTTCCCGGAGCCCGTTGGAGCCCTGCAGCAGACGTCCCTACCCTCCAGGGCCCCCGGGATAGTTCTCGTCTGGACCTCGAAGGGCTCCTCTATGCCTCCGTCACACAGAACGTCAGCCAAAGTCGGCTCGACCCCCAAATCCGTAAATCGAACCAAGCCGAGCCTCTTTGGGAGCCCGCCTACCTGCCCTATTTAGTATGAGGAGTGGCAAAGAAACACGGATTCCCTGTTAGGGCGCTAGTTATCCTCTTTCGACCACCAGTTGCCTTCCACCTCCGCCCATGTCTCATTCTCGGACTCCCTGATGAACCCCTCCAGCTCCTTGATGGTGAGGTATCCGTCGCCGTCCTTGTCGTGCTTCTCGAAGAGCTCCTGCATCTCCATGATCTCCTCCTTGCTGTCTCCGTCCATCTCTTCCATCATCTCATCGTAGGAGAACCTACCGTCGCCGTCCTTGTCCAGATCTCGCATTGCCAACATAAAAAACGGTGCTAGGATGATCCTCTCGAGTGAAGCGAAGATGCCCTTCCCCCTACTCTTCCCGGAGCGGGAGGTCCTGAGGGTCATCGTCCCCTCGTTCATGACCATCTGCCCCATACCCAGGAAGTGCATCGCGCACTGGGACGCGAGCGCCACCGCCATCAGGCCCAGTGGGGCTCCGCACAGCAATGCCATTATCACCTCCCCCTCTAGATACATGGCGTAGAACATAGCCTCGAAGAACAACAGTCCGGCCAAACCTCCGCCTACCTTCTTCACCACCTCCGGTCCCGACATCACAGTGTCATCGGGGTGGAGGTTTATTTCTGCCATCTCAGGACCTCCTACTTCCTGCCTAGGAGGACCAGCGTCCCGGCCCAGCCCTCTTTGGCTCCGGTCTGATGGTGCTCTACGTCGCTGAAACCCGCATCCTCCAAACCCTCAACCCACTCCTGGCTCGACATCGTGGCCATCGGGACCCCGAGGGAGTCAGGCCACGAAATGCTGACTGGGTTCTCGACGTAGTGATCGATGCCGATCGCGATGATGCCGCCATCATTCAGCCAATGGCGGTTCAGGTCCGAGAGGAAGCCCAGGGGATCCTCCAAGTAGTACATGAATTCCATAGTGATGACCAGGTCCACTTTGCTCTCGGGTTGCCAATCTGGCAGCCTCTGGCATGCGTAGTTCCCATCGGGATCGATTCCCCTGGCCTTCTCGATCATGGATTCCGAGCCATCCACCCCGGAGCATCCCTGGCATCCCTCGTAGGCGCTCAGCCTCCTGACCGCCCACCCGTTGCCGCACCCGACATCGATCGCCGAGAACCCTTTACTCAGTTTCGGGACCGCCTTCGAGATCATGAAATCGACACTGGGCGAGTGGCCTGTTTCCATCCCCTCGTCCTTTCCCATCTCGGCCCATGAGCTGAATAGTTCGACTGCGGTTTTTTCGCCCATGCCCCGATTCATGTGATTGGGTACTTTATCATGTAAGTTCGTTGGTTGTGACTCTAGAAAACATATGAAATATCAACGCCATCCAGTTGAATCATGGCCACAGAGTTCGATGTCGGGGGCTTCGGCGCCTTCGCCGCCTCTCGCAGATCCACTCGGGACTTCCTCCAGACGCCCGTCCCGGACGAGGCGATAGGGGAAATCATCGCTGCGGGCCTTACATCTCCAAGCTGGAGCAACACCCGTCCGTTCGTCGTAGCAGTGGCGAAGGGGGATGTCAGGGATCGCCTTTCGGCCGAGTTCCTCAAGCGCTTCGAGATGGTAAAGACCGGTCAGGGCGAGGGCCTTCTGGGCAAACTGAAGGCCCTGATTCGCTGGAGGGGGCTTCCGACCAGCAATTGGCTGGCAATCAAGAAGTACCACAAGGACCTGCTACCGAGATCACAGAGGGTCGGCAAGGAGCTGTACGCCCACATGGGGATAGACAGGAGCGACAAGGAGTCCAGGGACGGCTTCTGGGCCAGGAATTACGAGTTCTTCGGGGCCCCGGTGGAGCTATTCCTATTCACGCACAAGAGCTTGGGCAAGTTCGCCGCCTCTGATGCCGGGCTGTTCATGCAGAATCTGATGCTCTCTGCCCACTCGAAGGGACTGGGGACCTGCGCCCAGGGCTCCGTCGCAGTCTGGGAGGACGCGGTCAGGAAGGAGTTCGAGGTGAGCAAGAACTACTCGCTCCTCTGCGGTATTTGCGTAGGTTACCCGAGCGAGACCAGTGTGAACAGTTTCGGGGCGGAGAGGATCGCCCCTTCTGAGATAATCCTGTCAGAGAGGAGCCGGGCGTGATCCCGGGCTATTGTCCAGCCTGGACTCTTCCTTGACGGGCAGGTGAATCAGGGACGAGAAGGCCCCTACCGCTATGCCCACCCACCAGACTGTGGTGTAGCTCCCGTATGCGTCGTAGAGGACCCCTCCCAGGTAGACTCCGACGAAGCTCCCTAGCTGGTGGGAGAAGAACACGATCCCGTACAGGGTGGCCATGTACCTGATCCCGTAGATGTGAGCGACGAGGCCGCTGGTTAGCGGGACGGTGGCAAGCCAGAGGAAGCCCATCGCGGCGGAGAATATCATGACGGTGTTCGCGGTGATGGGCGTTAGGATGAACCATGCCGCCGCCACGGAGCGACCGGCGTATATGCCGGAGAGGAGCCACTTCTTTCCGAACCGCTTGCCAGCCCATCCGGCCATCAGGGTCCCCACGATGTTGGCGGCGCCGATAACGGAGATTGCCAGGCCCCCGAGAGCCGCGGTGGTCTCTATCCCTAGGTCCCCGCACCAGCCTGTCGGGTCGATGGGGGCGCTCATCTCGGTGATCAGGGCTGGGAAGTGTGCTGTGATGAAGGCCAGCTGGTAGCCGCACGAGAAGAAGCCGACGAAGATCATCATGTAGGACGGGTCCTTGAGTGCGATTGCCAGTATCTCGCCGAGGCTCTCCTCCATCTCCTCCTTGGCAGCGGCCTCGGGGGCTCGCATGAACGGGAGCAGGACGAGGACGGCCAGAATGGAGACCGCGAATATCAGGAACACGGACTGCCATGGCATCCTCTCCAGCAGGAAAACGGCGACCGTTGGCCCCACTATCTGCCCTGCGGATCCAGAGGCGGTGGCTATGGCAAGGGACATGGCCCTGTGCTCGGGGGCGCTCGCACGGCCCACGACAGCCAGTATGACTCCGAAGCCTGTCCCGGCGATACCGAAACCGACGAGGACCTCGTAGAACTGGATGGCCAGGGGCGATGTGGCCCCCGTGGTGAGGACCAGGCCCAGTGAGTAGAGTACTGCCCCGAGTACGATCGCCTTTCTGTCTCCGATCTTCTCCGCGAATGCCCCGAAGATTGGGGCTCCGAAGCCCCATGCGAGGTTCTGTATCGCAATGGCAAGACTGAACTCGGCCCTGGGCCACCCGAACTCGTCCTGGATGGGTATCTGGAAGACTCCGAACGAGGCTCTGATTGCGAAGCCCACCAGGACGATGATCGATCCCACGACGAGGACCGGGGTGAACAGGCGCGGTCCCTTATCCATGGTGCTCGTCCTCGGGAGAGAGGTGCGTCATATAACGGCACACTGGGACCTTGGGAATCTAGTACTCGTTCCTCTCCGAGTAATCCTCGCTTAGGTACTGGACGAACTCGTACTCATTCCTGTCATGGTCGAAGAAGTAGTACCTATGCCTGTGAGGGTGATCGGTGTAGGTTGCGCCCTGCTCGTATCCAGCCTCCATCAGGCGCTTCGCAAGGGCCGCCCCGTCATCCACGACGAATCCCATGTGGTTCATCCCGGGATGGACATAGGGCCTGTGAGGCCCCCTCTCCGTGGCTCCCCTGTCCTCGACGCACAAGTAGGATTCCTCGGTCCCCACGTGGACCCATCTCTGGGCCTTCTCTCCACCCCCCTCCCCTCTGACTGAGAACTCGGGCATGGCAGTCAGCAGGAAGCGTATGGTCTCGTCGACGTCAGTCGAAGTGATGTTCAGGTGCTCAAGAAACGGCTTCATGTCACCTGATAGGGACGGGTTCCAATAATGCTGCCCTCGATGCAGTGGGTATATACCGAAATTTGGCGTGGTTGGGACATGCCCAGAATGGAGGTCGGCGGACACACTTTCCAGTATATGGAAGAGGACGGGGAGGGGCCTGCGATTCTCCTTCTGTGCAGCACGGGACTGGATTCCAAGCAGTGGAAGGGGCTGCTCCCCCACTTGGGAAGGAGGAGGGTGCTCTGCCCCCACTACTTGTGCTACCCCGGAACGGATGACTGGAAGGGGGATGGGGAGATAGACACCTGGATGGACTACCGCGCTTCCGAGGCCCTCCTCCTAAAGGAAGACGGACCCATGGACATCATCGGCCATTCCTACGGAGGTTTCATTGCTCTGAGGCTTGCCAAGGAGCATCCGGAAAAAATCAGGAGGATGGCGTTCCACGAGCCGATAGTCTGGGGGTGCCTTCAGCACACCGATCGTGACGACTTGAAGAACGAGTTCGGCGAGGTGGTGGAGACTTTCTTCACCGAGGACCTCGAGCCAGAGGACTTCCTCAGGGACTTCGTCGACTACTGGAACGTTTCAGGGACATGGGACTCAATGTCCGTCCACAGAAAGGGGATGTGGAGGAATTTGCAGCCGAAGGTACTCAGCGAGGTGAGGCTGTTGTGTTATGACAGGACCCCTCCTCTGTACTATGAGGACATCTCGCACCCGATTCTGATCACTCTGAGCGAGGATACGCCCCCTCACCAGTTTGAGGCTTGCAGGATCGCGTCCGAGGCCCTACCCGACTCGCGCATCATCGAGGTTCCCGGGGGGCACATGGGAGTGGTCACTAGGTCGGGAGACGTCGCGCCCCATCTTGCATCCTGGTTGGCTTGACTTCTTTGTGGCGAAAAAACACTGATTTGCGGGAGAATCAGACAAATGTTCAAGTGCGAATTTTTTCCCTAGGGTTACTACAGGTGAACAGAATGACAGGAACAATAACAAAACTAGGACTGGCAGCAAGCGCATTATCGATTTTGACATCCATATATATCTACACGACCATGGATGGCGGAAACACAGAATTAGGAATCTTCGTAGGTCTCTGGGCACCGACGTTCATCCTGTTCGCTCAAGAAATCGACAAAATGATGGAGTAATCCTCACAACGACTTGCGCCTGAGCTCGGACATCAGTTTGGACGGTATGTCGCTCACGACCTTGACCCTGTCTCCATAGGGATGGTCGAACCCAAGCGACGTGGCGTGCAGGCACAGCCTGTTGACGCTCGCCTTGCCCCGCCCATACCGAGTGTCTCCGGAAACGGGGCATCCGAGGTCGCTCATGTGCAGCCTGATCTGGGCTCTCCTCCCCGTGTCAATCTTGATCCTGACGAGGGTGTGGATTGGGCCTTTCTCCTCCACCTTCCAGTTGGTAATTGCCTCCTTGCCGCCCCTCTCCCCCTTCTGAACCAGCCTGACCCTCTTGTCTCTGGTCTCCTTGATTCTTGATGTCGAGATACCAGATGGTGAGGGCGGACTCCCGAAAACTACGGCGTGGTAGATCCTCTCTACTGAGCGGGCCTTAAATTGGCTCTGGAGGGTGTCCCTGACCTCAGGGGACTTAGCTATTATGAGGCAACCCGACGTCTCCCTGTCGAGACGGTGGACCAGATGCACCCTCTTGGACTGCGTCTTCGATACCCATCTGAGGGCTCTGTCGAACATCGTGTCGGGCTCGCCCCTTGGAGTCGCAACCGAGAGGAGGCCGGCTGGCTTGTTCACCACCATCAGGTGCTTGTCGTCGTACAGGACATCGGGCTCTGGGACCACTTCCTTCCTTGAGGGCCCCTCCACCTCCGTGCGCGATAGTGTCTCAACGGTCGAACCGGCTGGGACCTCCTGCTTAGCTCTGGAGGCCCTATCCCCATCCACTGTAACGCGTCCGTGGTCTATCATCCTCCTGAGGGAGTTCCGCTTCGCCTCCGGGTGGAGCAAGGACAGGATGTCTATGAGGAAGGCATCCTCATCTGCCACAATGCTGGGGTTTGCCATGGCTCCGCCACGGGCCGATGGGCATCAAGTTTGACGAGATGTCATTAAATCGGGGATTCGCCTGATGGGTACGTTTCGAGACCCAAACGTGATATCCCAAACTCTCTGGAAAGACTCGTGGAGACCGAGGTTTTCCTCCTCCTGATGCTAGTGGGAGTGTTTGCGGGATTCGTGGACAGTGCTGTGGGAGGAGGGGGTCTGCTCCGTCTCCCCGCTATGCTCAGCGCAGGCCTCCCGCCCCATGTCGCCCTGGGGACGAACAAGCTTGCATCAGCGGCAGCAGCAGCGATTGCTAGTGCCAAATACCTACAGAGCGAAATCGTCCCAAGGAAGGCGGCTTTTGTCGGCTGGATTCTGATGATCATATTCTCAGTGGCAGGGACGTTAGTTGTGCTTTCCATTAACGCCGATATGTTGCTTGGGATTGTGGTGCTGGTCCTGTCTGCGCTGTTCTTCTACGTGCTCTTCAACCCACAGTTCGGGAAAGAGGAGGAAATCAAAGATGAGAGAGTAATCCCAGTCACCGTAGGAATGGGTGCTGGGCTTGGTTTCTACGAGGGCTTCCTGGGACCCGGCACAGGCAGTATGCTGATGGCCGGCTACATCAAAGGAGTGGGTTTCGGGATGGACAGGGCCGCTGCCACAGGTAGGATCCTCAATTTCGGAGGGAACATAGGATCGATGGCCATGTTCGCATTGGCCGCCTCAATCGACTACGGAGTGGCGATCCCGTTCGCATTGGCGAACATGATAGGAGGCTACCTGGCGCCAAGTTATGTCCTGAAGTATGGCTATTCGCTACTTCGCCCGATGTTCCTAGTCGTTGCAGCGATCATGATTTCTGTACAGGTTTTCAGCTTCCTCGGCTAACTACTGCTGAAATAGTCCCTCTCGATGTCATGCCGATGAGATGGGAGGAGGGCATGATGGGAGACCAATCCGGCAAGGTCGCGGTAGTGACCGGCAGCAACACCGGAATAGGGTACTACATGGCTAGGGCCCTTTCCTCCAAGGGTGCCTCGGTAATCATGGCATGCAGGGACCCCACCAAGGGAGAGGGTGCAAGGGATAGGATCCTCGAGGAGTTTCCCGGCTCAGAGGTATCCGTCTCGGTCCTGGACCTTGCAGATCTCTCCAGCATAGAGGAGTTCGCTGACGATTTCCCTTCCGATGGGGGTCTCGACATTCTCATCAACAACGCGGGAGTCATGATACCCCCGAAGTCTAGGACCAAGGACGGCTTCGAGCTGCAATTCGGGACTAACCACCTCGGTCACTTCGCCTTGACCGGGAGGCTCCTGCCGGTACTGGAGAGGACTGATGGGAGTCGCGTGGTGACAGTTTCCAGCATCGCGCACAATCCCGGCGTCATAGACTTCGAAGACCTGCATGGGGACAGAAAGAGGTACAACAAGTGGGGGTTCTACTCCCAGAGCAAGATAGCCAATCTGATCTTCTCACTCGAGCTGGGCAGGAGGCTCGAGAGGGCCGGTTCGGGAGTCTCTGCGATCGCCAGCCATCCTGGTTATTCCGCCACCGACCTGCAGAGGTACTCGCTGTTCTGGCGTTTCCTGAATGTATTCGCAGCCATGTCTGCCAAGAGGGGGGCGGAGGCCACGCTCTACGCTGCCACGGAGGAGGGTGCTCTGGACCACCCTTACTGGGGCCCGACAGGGATTATCGAGATGAGGGGGGCTACCGGGAAGGCGAGAATCAATCGAAGGGCAAGGGACGAGTCGACGGCAGGTAGACTCTGGGAAGTGAGCGAGGAGCTGACTGGTGTCAGGTTCCTGAGTTAAGGGAGGCACCATGCTAGCGGAGATTGCTGCTGCGGTCGCGGTGCTGATAATCACCCCGGGCTGGGCAATCGCATTGCTGGCGATTGCAGCATACCTTTGGCGAAGGTTCAGGTCTGAGGATTCAGACTAGCCTTCCTTCCATCCCGCCTGCGACCTCGATTACCTGGCCAGTGATGTGACCCGACACCTCGTCGGAGGACAGGACCACTATGGCACTGGCAACGTCTTCAGGAGTGGCCAGCTTCTTTAGTGCCATAGTCGACTTCGCCCTCTCGGCTATCTCCTCGTCCAGGCCCGATTCTGCTTTCTTCGGGGTCATTGTCCATCCGGGAGCGACTGCGTTGACCCTGACTGATCCGATATGCGAGACCTCGTTCTTCAGGGACAGTAGGAGGCCGGTCGTGATGGCGCCCTTCGCAGCTGCGTAGTCAGAGTGTCCGGCCTCTCCGTAGATTCCAGCGGTAGAGCCAACGAGGACGAGGGAACCAGAACCCTGCCCGGAGGCGTAGGAGAGGAACGACCTAGCGGTGTTTGCTGTGACGCTCAGGTTAGACATAACTGTGGACTCCCAGCGATCGTTTCCAATCTCCCACATAGGCCTGGGTTCGGGAGGGTATAGCCCTGAGTTCGCTATGCAGACGTCAAGCCCTCCCATTTCGGATACTACCCTGGAGACCATGTCCTCGGCATGTGACGGGTCCCTCAGGTCCGCATGGACGGCCATCCCGCCTATCTCCGAGGCCAGCGCTTCCGCCCCATCCTCGGAAGTGTGATAGTGCACCGCGACGAGCGACCCCTCTTTGGCGAACTGCCGACTGATGGCCTGGCCGATACCTCCAGCCCCGCCCGTAACAAGCACCACCTTCCCACTCAGTCCTGTATCCACGTTTCGTGTGACTGGACCGTCCTAATAACTACGACCTAGGTGTTGAATACGTCTACTCCCTGCGAAGGTCTAGCGATCATGGCCAAAGTCAACTTCGAGGAAAAGCTGTCCAAGTTCTCCGAACAGTGGACACCGAAGGTGATTGCTGAGATGAACGACTACCAGTTCAAGCTTGTCAAGATAGAGGGGGAGTTCGTTTGGCACGAGCATCCCGATACGGACGAGGCCTTCATAGTCATCGAGGGCAGCATGAGAATAGACTTCGAGGATGGTTCTTCGGTGGACCTCGAGAGGGGCGAGATGTACGTAGTGCCCAGGGGAGTTAGGCACAGACCATGCGCCAAGACGGAGTGCAAGGTGATGCTGGTGGAGCCGAAGGGAGTTGTGAATACAGGGGACACCGACAGCGAGCTTACCGCACCGAACGACGAGTGGGTCTAGCTACTCCTCCTCGGAAGTGGCACCCTCCGCTATCAGCGGCGCTTCGCTGGGATCTGTCTCGTGATCGATTATCAGATGCCGGATGAGCAGGTATCTCTCCGTCTTCTCACCGCAGATCGGGCAGGAGACGATTTCCAGGGTCGTGGTCCTCTGCTGGGTCCTGCTCAGCGAGGGCGCAGGCTTTCTGTCTAATGCCGCGATGAATGCGATTGCTATCACAGCGCCCCCGCATGCGAGTCCGGTGAAGAGGGGGGCGGGGGGTGAGTCCTGCTGCAGGATTATGTCTTGGTTGACGGACCCGGACGGAGGGTTCCTGGATTCTTCCAAGTCGATGATGTGGGAGAACCTCTCTCCCTTCAGGGCAAGGAATATCTCCGCACCGTCGTATGACTCATCGAGGTCTAGGATAATGGTGAACTCGCCCTTCATGTCGGTCGTGACCTCCGTTCCCCTGAATGTGTGACAGTCGTACTCGAACTCCTCGCACTCCACCTGTATCTTACCGGTCTCGACCGGTACCGCGTTGGAGTATGTCGCCGTTCCGAATATGCTGTATGACTCGGCTGAGACGCAGGGAAGGGCGATTATCAACGCAGTAATCGCAAACGACGCAAGGATGCTGCGCATGTACTTTGGTGGCTAATAGGGCTAATAATACTGAGTTTGCAATCGTGAATTATTGTCCGTAATCGGTCCATTCCTGAGCCCATCTGTCGTAAATCCGAATATCGAAGGAGGCGTCTGAATTCGTGGATACCGAGTAGGAGTCGTCACGGGAAAGCAGACCCGGTGCGGTGTTGTCCTCCCAAGATAGGTCCCAACTCATGCCCCTCTCGGTCGAATTGGTGGAGTTGCCCTCGCTCAGCAGCAGGACGGCCACTGACGAGCCCCCGGAGAAGACGTGCATCTCGATTTCCGAGAGTGACGCCTCGTGAGTCATCTCACTAGGGACTACCCCCTCTACTGTGGTGTCCCCCCCACTCGTGGTCTGGTTCTGGGGCACTGGTATGAATGGGACGGGGGCCCTCGTGAATCCGTTCTTGCCGCTCATCTGAAGGTACGCCCCCCCTTCCAGGTACTCCGTGTAGTAGTAGGTCTCTAGGCCATCGTCCCAACGGTCGGTTGCGATGGACATCGAGAACGTCACGTCCTGCTGCTCCAACCCCCCGGAGTATACCGACACTCCGACGATCTGGGGAGGGAGGCCGTGGAGCTCGAAGTAGACCTCGTGGGTTCCGTTCGTCGCTCTGGCTATCTGGTACGACTCCAGCGCATCCCCAGTTATTGTCCATGAGAGCCCTGCGAACTGGGAGACATCGAACCTGAAGGGAGGCCATCTTGATTCCGGATTCTCCGTAGCAAGCCTGGCAACCTCTACGAATGGGTCCTCGTACTTCGCGTCCATGTCCCTGCCGAGCATCCACTCGCCGTTGGTTCTGGTGTAGGTATCCCTCCCCCCGTCCCATATCTGGTAACCGACTACCAGGGAACCCCCAAGAATGACAGTGTTGGAGACCTGCCTGAGCCTGAGGTTGTCGTCCTTCTCTATCCTCCAGGCAATCTCTCCATCCACATCAGACTCCGTGAACCTAGTGAGGGTTGACACTGCCAAAGCGTCGAACTCTGATGCCAGCTCAAGAGCGTCGACCACCCCTACTTCCTCCAATAATGAGTTGAAAGCGCTGCTCGTCAGTGGGAAGCAGGTATTCTCCGGGCACGGCCTCTCCGTGTCTATGCATCCAGAGGACGTCGATGCCAGAAGGATGAGGGCGATGGCCAATGCTCTGTGCACGCTCCTGCTCGGGAGGATGGACAAATATGCGTTCCTGAGGCGTTATTCGGGACGGAGCGTTTGCGTGGCCCCTATATGGGATGCATAGCGAGCCTGTGTTGAGGGAGGGGCGGTAATGGTTAGCAACATCCTGGTGGTGTACAAGAAGAACTTCGAGGAGGTCCACGACAGGTCGCTCGAGGAGGTTCGCTCGGTCCTGGACTCTCTAGTGGCCGAGAGGGGATTGAACGTTGGCTACACCGCGAGGGAGACCGTGAGGCGGACCGACTTCATGGAGCCCGACCTGGTGATAGTTCTGGGGGGTGACGGGACTCTTACCTCGATAGCGCACTCCGTCGATGAGTCAACTCCTGTGATGGGGGTGAACAGCCACCCCATGGAGGATGACGAGAACGGGTCGTATGGGTTCTACATGGGCAGCGACCCCAGTACCTTCGACGAGGATGTCCGGGCAGCGATAGAGGGTCGCGCGATAGTCAACGTCCTGCCAAGGCTACAGGCGGAGATAGAGACCACCAGTGGAAATGTAATCAGGTGCGACCCCGCACTCAATGACCTCCTAGTGGCCAACACCCACCAGTACCAGCCCTCCAAGTACAGACTGCGAAGGGGGGGCATTGACCGGATGCAGTACTCGTCGGGATGCCTTTTTTCCACCTTCCTCGGGCAGGGGGCATGGTTCCGGCACGTGGTGGACATCGGGAGTGTGAATTTCCCTGCCAGTGAAATCGACGATCATTACCTGTTCGTTGCTAGGGACCTGCCAAGGAGAGACAGGGTAGATGACGGTTCCCATTGGGAGTGGACGGACGAGCCTAGCGTCATGGTAAGCGACATGCATAGGGGCTACGTGGTCGGCGACGGCTGGGATGAGACCCACTTTACGAGGGGGGCCACCCTGACTGTGAACGTGAATGGGCCCATCCTGAGGCTGTTGACGTTTAGGGAGACCATACTGGAGCGTTTCGACAACTGGATAGAGTAATACCCGCGACTATTCCAGATAGATAATTTTGTTCTCATCGTCGAGGTGGATGATTATCGGCTCGTGAGACTGTATTTCTTCTTCCTCGAGTGCTAAGTAGGTCATTATTATCACTTTATTCCCAGGATGAATTAGATGGGCTGCTGCTCCGTTGATCTGAATCTCTCCAGACCCCGGTTTGGATTCGATCGCATAGGTTTCAATCCGAGCACCACTGGTCAGGTCGACGACTTGGACCCTCTCCCATGGTGCTATCCCGGAGGCCGACATGAGGTCCGAGTCGATCGAGACAGAGCCGATGTAATCCAGGTCTGCCTTGGTCACCGTGGCCCTGTGTATCTTCGATCGCAGGAACCACCGCAGGCCGGACATGGCCTTGCTAGTGAATCGTAGTATTCAATGGGAACTGTGGAGCCACTAGAGTATCTGCTCCAGGAACAGCTTGGTCCTGTCGTGCTTCGGGTTGGAGAAGAACTCCTCGGGCGTGTTCTCCTCGATCAAGTGTCCTTCGTCGAAGAGGATGCACCGGTCGGCGACCTCCTTTGCGAAGCCCATCTCGTGTGTGACCACGATCATGGTGATGTCCCTCTTTGCCAGGTCTATCATCACCTCCAGGACCTCCTTGATCATCTCCGGGTCTAGCGCTGAGGTGGGCTCGTCGAAGAGCATTATCTTCGGGTCCATGGCGAGTGCTCTGGCGATAGCTACCCTTTGCTGCTGGCCGCCGGAGAGCCCGCTAGGGTACTTGTAGGCCTGCTCCGGTATGCCGACCCTCTCGAGGAGCTCCATTGCCAGGTCCTCGGCTTCCCTTTTGGCCATCCCCTTTACCTTCATCGGGGCTAGGGTCACGTTCTCCATGATGGTTAGGTGGGGGAATAGGTTGAACTGCTGGAAGACGAATCCTACCTCGGACCTGACGTACTTCAGGTCGGACACGGTCGTGTCTTCGTCGATTGTTATCCCGTCGATCTTGACAGTGCCAGCGCTGTGGGGCTGCAGTCTGTTCAGAGTCCTGATGTAGGTCGACTTGCCGGATCCCGAGGGGCCGAGGATGACGATTATCTCGCCCTTCCTCACCTTGATGTCAACGCCCTTCAGTGCCCAGAAGTCCCCGAAGTTAACCTTCACGCCCTCTGTCTCAATTATTATCTCGTCGCTGTCTGTGCTCATGCTGCTTCTCCTCCTCCTTCTCTAACCAGTCCGAGGTTCTTCTCTATCTTCATGGAGACCCTCGAAAGGTAGAATGCGAAAACCCAGAACACCAGAGCGCTGACCCATACGGGCTCTAGGAATGAGCCCAGGAATCTGAGGTCGGTGTTGGGCATGTCCTTTGACAGCTTGAAGAAGTCAAGGATGTTGACTATGAACAGGAGCGTGGTGTCCTTCCACAGGCCGATGAAGACGCTCACTATCGATGGCAGGGTGGTCCGTACAGCGTTGGGGAGCTCCACCTGGAGCTTTGTCTGAATGGGAGACAGGCCGAGCGCCACTGCGGCCTCCTTCTGGCCGCTGTCCACCGCCTGCAGACCGCCCCTGAGGACCTCGGCGATGTAGCAGCCCCCGAATATCCCGAACATCAGGAGCATGCGTACGATGTCCTCCGCGTTGAAGAACGGGTCCATGAGGTCGGGCATCATGAACACGGCGAAGTACAGCCAGCAGATCAGGGGCCCGGACCTGACCAGCTCTATGAGGGCGATGGATGGGACGCTGAAGAAGGGCTGGTCGCTCTGCCGGCCGAATGCGAGTACGACGCCGATTCCGAATCCTAGTACCCCTCCTGCGGTTGCGATGATCAGGTTCACGAAGAGCCCTCCCCACTGGGACGCCTCGATGCCGTCGCCCGCGAGCTTGTCAAGCGTCGTGGGGACGTAGGTCCCAGCGACGACGTCGTCTAGCCTCTCCTGTGCGGGCTCGCCTCCGAGGAACACCGCGATGTCCTTGACGAATTCGGGCGGGTTCATGATGACGAGGGCGAAGAAGAAGGTGAGCACCCCTGCTATGGCGATCCTGGACTTTAGCCGGTTGGCCTTGTACTCCTCGTTGGTCAGGCAGTAGTAGTAGGAGGCCCCGAAGGAGAGGTAGGCCAGGAGGGTGGCTATCGCCAGCCTAATCATTGGACCCTCGTGGTGGTAGTTGATCGATGTCTGGTTGTACGCGATGAACATGAAGAGAGCGGATACGAATGCGAATGGCAGGGCGAATCTCAGTGGCTTCTCGCCGTTCGTCCCATAGGCGGCACCCAGGACCGCGAAGGAGGCGTATAGTATCCACCAGAGCCTGAAGTTCTGGTTGATGCCGTAGCAGGTGTTGATGCAGTCCACCACGGACCCGTGCGACTGGGTCATCTGGCTGGTCATTGAGGGGCCGGCAAGCGCCAGTACCCTGTTGGCCCATATGACCTCCCAGTCTGCCTCTACCAGGACGAAGTGGCTCACGTAGCGGATCGCGATGAGTGCGATCCAGGACGTGGCGAGGCCGAGGAATGCGGCTCCCAGATCCTTCCCGAATGTCCACTTCATCAGGGAGGCTATGGTCACCCAGTAGGCGATGAAGAGGAAGACTGCGGTGATGGTTGCGTAGAGGTAGGAGTTGAATGCACCCGCCTGTGGCAGGAACCGACCGTTGACCTCACCTCCCTCGATGGCTATGGATGCCATGTCGAACAGGCCGTTCGGGAAGGGACCGCTTCCGAAGAGGGCCAGGGTCGCCGAGAGCAGGACAGCCAGGCCGGTCAGCTCGAGGCCATTGGTCTTGGCCCACCTCGCGGAGGACTTGCCCGCCATCGACTCCTCGAACTCGATAAGCGAGCGGGCCCAGTCCGGCATTTCCCTATTCTCCTGCCCAATCATATCTTCACACTCGTAACTCTGGAGTTGTACCAGTTCATTATCGCAGAGATGGTCAGGCTTCCTGCCTGGTATGTGACCAGCAGGAGGAGGAACAGGGGCACCAGCTTGCCCACGTTGTTCATCATCACCAGGATAACGTAGAATATGTCCGTGTAAGCTACCACCACTGCTAGGCTGGAGTTCTTCCAGACGTTCATGTACTGGTTGTTAAGCAGTGGGACCATGCTCCTCAGGGCCTGTGGGAGTATCACAAGCCTGAGCCTCTGGAAGGGGTTCAGGGAGAGCGAGATGGCTGCCTCGACCTGCCCCCGGGGGAGTGACTGTATGCTGCCTCTGACTATCTCTGCGACCACGGAGGTCGTGAAGAGGGTGAGCCCCAGCATCATGGCGAGGAACGCGGGGGTCATCTCGAATCCCGTACCCTCCATTATGTCCCAGCTCCCGGGTGGGTCGACGGCGCCGAACGGCTCGTAGATGTCAGTGCTGTACTGTGGCCACGAGACTCCTCCGGACAGGGCTATCGCGAGTGCGACGGATATGGCCCCTACCCAGATGGTGAACCTCCTCCTGAGTCCCGCGTCCGTGTCATCAATCTCGAGGTTGTTCATCCCCTCGTCGTCGATGTTCGTGTTCACGAAGAAAGCGTAGATGACCAATGCGATGGTTGCGAGAGTCGGGACGAACGAGGATGCTATCTGGCCCAGGGCCTGGTCGGGTCCGACCATGTCCGTGGCCAGGAAGGGCATCGCCGTGAATAAGCACAGGAACAGCGAGAAGATGAGGAAGACGTCCGCTGCGAGGGGCTCTGCCCTCCACCCCATGGGGGAGAAAGGCCTCCTGATCAGGTCGAGGCCGGTCGGGGTCGATTTCTCGCGTGGCTCGACCCTGTCCTGGAAGCGCAGCCATACACGGACCAGCATGAGCAGTGCAACGCCCACCACCACGTGCAGGTAGGAGCCGAAGTTGACCACCCAGGTCCCCTCGTTGCTGACGTATGCTACAGCCTCGCTTGTGATGCACTCGTCGCATCCGCCCGTCGTCCTGGATACCTCGCCGATGCTGTACTCGTCGATGAAGAAGGGGAGCTGCGCCCCCATCTGGCTGGAAATGAGGAACAGCAGGACGGCCAGGGGGAGGTTTCGGAAAACCTCCACGTACACCGTGGCTGCAGTCGAGGCCAGCTTGTTAGCAGACAGTCGCGCCACTCCAACAATTACCCCCAGTACAGTACACAGGAAGATGCTGACGAGAGTGACCCTGCCGGAGTTGATGATAGCCGCCTTGAGGAAGACCCACCTGGAGTCCTGGTTTGGCTCTGCCTCCATCGGCCACGGATTTATCTTGAACGTGTTCACCTTGTCCATGAAGTCGAACCTGACCTCCCACCTGTTGAGCATCGTGGCGTTGGTCCCGTCGTTCTGTAGGAAGATGAGCCTGAGGAACAAGTAGCTGATGAATGGGAAGATGACGAAGAAGGCGAGGGCTGAGGTCCTCTTGGCCTGGACGGAGGGCTTCGCGCCCTCCCTGGACAGCAGTATGGTCCACGAGATAGCCACGACGAGGGTGGCAAGGGAGAGGAAGGCGGGGATGTCATTCGTGATGAACGGGTACATCGGCATGTTGATTGTGAAGTTGGCGAAGAGTAAGATTGAGAGGACGGACACCAGCATCCCGAACCCCTCGGGTTTCAGCATGGAGGACTTCATCCGGGAGGGAAGAGTACCGAAGTCTGCACCTCTTAACTCCCTGTAGATTGACCCGAGGAGCGTCTGAATGTTGTCCTGGAGGAGGAGCACGCCTGCGACGAGGGCCCCCCCGAGGAAGAAGAAGGGGACCTGCGTCCCGGGCTTGAATCCCAAGACGTCGTTTACCATCAGGTTGTAGCTGACCAGGTATGCGACTATTGCGAAGAGCGACGTGGAGATTGTGGACCACTCGAAGTCCTCCTGTTCATCTCCTCTGAGGTAGCGGGGCAGCCTGCCGACGGCTTTCGCCATGCCACTGAACTCATTCTGGATGAGTAGGAAGGAGAGCAGTATCATCCCCCCGTAGTAGAGCATGAGCTTGTCCATGGGGTAGTACGAGAGGTTCGCCTGACTCCCGTTGACCATTATGGATCGAGACATCGAGGTGATGTAATCTGCAGACATCCCCAGGAACTTGTTCGAGTACAGCCAGAACCCGTATACCAAGGCCAGGTAGGCGGCAATCGTCAGAATCTCCCTGAACGCTCCCTCTGGCGTGGAGGCCCTGGAGATGGAGCGTCGAACGGGAGCCTTGACGCCGTCTTCCAAGAGGCGTCGAATCGGAGACTCGTCCATCGTACTCCGACGCTCGTATCCGACTATTAGAGTTAGTGTGGGCCCCCGGGGGAGTTTGGCCCCCCCGGGGGCTTACGTTTCTCCGACTAACCGTTTATGCGATCAGCGCATTGCAGGTGCGTACTGGATCCCACCCTCTGAGACGAGGGCGTTCAGGGTTCCAGCGCGGGAGATCAGGCAGTTGTTCATGGCGGCAGATCCGCTGACACCATCGTAATCGCCTGCGCAGAAGGCGTCGTCATAGGCCTCACCGTAGTTACCGGCAGCCTGTAGGACGGCCTGCATCCAAGTCCCAGCCAGTGGGTTGGTTGCGGTCCCTAGACCTAGGTTCTCGGTCAGTAGCCTGCACACGCCTGGGTCGGCTGTTCCGCCGCCTTCTACGGTAGCGCAGGCCTCAGTAGCCTTTGCTGCGTAGTTGCCGGAGGTCACTCCATTCTCCTCAGCGGTTACCATTCCGTACCAGGTCCATGCCACGACGTCCTTGAAGTCTGAGTCGTAGTCTCGGGTAGCGGCTCCTAGGGGCTCCTTGGACATTAGCTCCTGGGCGATCCAGATTCCCTCAGTTGGTGCAGTGGTCCAGGTGTCGTCATTGTCCAGCTGCCACTTCTTGGCAACCATAGCGGACATGTCGCCGGTGAATGCGTCGCACTCTCCGTCTCTGAACTTCTGGGTCGCCTCAGCGGCGTCAGCCACAGGCACTGAAGTGAAGTCGATCGACCTTGAGGAGAACCAGTCCTGCATGTTGCCCTCGGTTGTTGTACCGATTCCGACGCAGATGTTGGCTCCGTTTAGCTGGTCGGCTGATCCGGTTCCGTAAGCGTACCTGTCACCACGGACTAGGATGCCCTGTCCGTCGTAGAAGTTCATTCCAGCGAAATCGGCGTTCAGGTCAGCGTCACGGCTGGTTGTCCAGGTCGTGGTCCTGATCAGAACGTCGATGGTGCCCGAAGCTAGCTTCTCGAACCTGTCCGATCCAGATGCTGGGATGTACTCAACATCAGTGTCTGGGTTCAGTCCGAGTGCTGCAGCCACCGCACGGCAGTAGGAGATGTCCAGTCCCGAGCGCACACCAGTGGCCGAGTCCAGGTATCCCATTCCGTACTGGGACTCCTTCACACCGCACTTCATGGAGCCGCGCTCCATGATTACGTCCAGTGTGCTAGGAGTGGTGGCCTCTGCAATTCCAGCGGCCCTGCCTTCCTCTCTCGCGGCGTCGATGTCTTCCTGGGTAAACCCAGAGTCGTCATCGCCCGCACAGCCTGCTAGGGCTGCAGTCATCATTAACAGCATCATTGTTGTAGCGAGTAATCGCTGCATGAGGCCTCTGACGCGATGAAGCAGGTATATACCTTCTCCCAAAAGCAACTAAAACGCCGGTTTGGGGGCTATTTATTACATCCTAATTGCAGAGTTAATAGGATTCTGGAGGTTAGGTGGGAGGCGGGGCGGCAAAAGCCGCCCCGACCCCCGGTTTTCCGAGTTTCGTAGGAGGTGATCCATCTGCAGGTTCCCCTACAGATACCTTGTTACGACTTAACCCTCCTTGTCGAAGGCAGGCTCGAATACCCCATGGTTAAGGCAGCCTCACCCACCCCCAACTAAGATGGTTTGACGGGCGGTGTGTGCAAGGAGCAGGGGCATATTCACCGCGCCCTATTGAGACGCGATTACTACCTAATCCAGCTTCATGAGGGCGAGTTACAGCCCTCAATCCGAACTACGAACGGGTTTCGGGATAGCGTCTTTCCTCTCGGAGTTGCAGCCCATTGTCCCGTCCTTTGTATTGCGCGTGTAGCCCATGGCATTCGGATCATACTGACCTACCGTTGCCCTCGCCTTCATCTGCCTTATCGACAGCGGTCTCCCTATAGTGCGTTGCGTCCGGGGACGCAGCTGGCAAATAGGGATGAGGGTCTCGTTCGTTATCTGACTTAACAGAACGCCTTGCGGTACGAACTGACGACGGCCATGCAATACCTCTCGAACAATCCAGCAAGCTCGTTACACTGGCTTTCATTTGTCCGTCGGCCATGGTGAGTTTTCCGGCGTTGAATCCAATTAAACCGCACAATCCTCAGGTTGCAGTGCTCCCCCGCCAATTCCTTTAAGTTTCAGCCTTGCGACCGTACTCCCCAGGCAGTGGACTTATCACCTTCGCTTCGACACTGAGAGCGCTCGGAGCGCCCCCAACATCAAGTCCACAGCGTTTACACCTAGGACTACCCGGGTATCTAATCCGGTTCGTGCCCCTAGGTTTCGTCCCTGACCGTCGGATCCGTTCTAGTGTGGCGCCTTCGCAACAGGTGGTCCTCTCAGGATGACAGGATTTTACCCCTACCCTGAGAGTACCCCACACCTCTCCCGGTCCCAAGTCTGGCCGTGCTCGCAGAATTCAACCCGTTGAGCGGGTTGATTTACCCACGAATGCACCAGACCGGCTACGGACGTTTTAGGCCCAATAAAAGCGACTACCACTTGAGGCGCCGGTATTACCGCGGCGGCTGGCACCGTCCTTACCCACCCCTTATTCCAAGACCTTTGAAGAGTCAAGAAAAGCGTAGGTCTTACCCTACGCACTTGGAGTTCCCTGGTCACGATTTCTCGCATTGCCAAGTTTTCGCGCCTGCTGCACCCCGTAGGGTCTGGATTCGTGTCTCAGAATCCATCTCCGGGCAATGTCTCCCAACACCCGTACGCGTTGATGGCTAGAGGGTACTTTACACCCCCTACAACCTGATACGGCGCAGGCCCATCCTATGCCGCCGGAGCTTTGACCCACTCACCGTTCCAGGCGTAGTGGGCTATGGGGCATTATTCTCAGTTTCCCGAGGTTATTCCCCAGCATAGGGCAGGTTACCCACGTGTTACTGAGCGGTACGCCGAGTCCCGAGGACTCTCGACTCGCATGGCTTAATCGAACTCCAATAGCGGTAGCCTCCGGCAGGATCAACCGGATTTCGCGTGAGCGGAATCACTGATCCTATCAGAGTCTGTTTGTCACAAGTTTCACTTATTGGTTATTGGCGCAGGTGCACTTCATTTCGTTACATGAAATACCCTGCTCTTGCACCCCCTATCGGGGGCCAAGTCATAATTGTGGTTAACCTCCTAAACCACGAAAAGTCTCGTGGCCGCACTTCCTCGGCTGCGTCATGCTTGATGGAAGACGTCATGGCACTAGGTGCTCGGTCTCCAACGCCAGCTCGACGCAGCGTCTTCCCGACCTTCATGCCGTATAAGAACGTGACGAGGGAGGGTTAGGTCGCTTCCCTGCAGTGCCCTAGTCCGCTCCGAAGAACTCTCGGAGGACGGGATGCATCTCCATAGCCTGCTCCTTCTGTATCTGCTCGTACGTCCTGAGGATGATTCCGACGGCCAGTAGGAGCCCGGTTCCCGTGGCGTTCCCCACAGTCCCGAGCAGGTCCGCACCGGCCGCGAGGAGGCCGACGAAGGCACCGGAGAACAGCGTCACTGGTGGGATGTACCTCTCAAGTATCCTCTCCAGGACCACCGGGTTCTTCCTGAATCCGGGTATCTGCATGCCCGTCCTCTCGATCTGCTTCGCTACGTCCTTCGCCCCCATGTTGGTAGTCTCTATCCAGAACTTCGCGAACACCGTTGAACCGGCGGTCATGAAGAACACGTAGACGAACACGTGCATCATTATCTGCCACAGGGAGTGCCCGTGGATGTCGCCCTGCTGGTTAAGCAGGGGAATCAGCCAGTCGCTCACCCCTCCTATCATGGAGCTGTACCAGGCGAAGCCGTCGTGGGGGGTTGTCGACCCCTCGTAGTAGGAGCCGAACCACTCTGATTGGCTCCATGCCCCGTTGGACCCGAAAATCGGGACAGTGGAGAGGGTGGGGTGGCTGTGGAAGAGCAGTGTGAACATGTTCACGTTCGCCAGAAGGGCTGCCATCAGAATCACCGGGATGTTGCTCGCGTAGACCAGCCTGATCGGGTACTGCCCCCTGTGGCCCCTTACCTTCCCGTGGGTCAGCGGTAGTTCCAGCTTGCTGGACTCCGCGTAGGCCACCACGAGGAACACTATGATGGAGGAGATGAGCGCGACTATGGGGTTTGCATGCTCAAGGAGCATCATCTCGAAGCCGTTCTCCTGAACGAGCTGCGAGTTGCTCGCAGTCCTCAGCGTGTAGAATATCATCGGTAGGGTACCGGACGGCGGATTCTCGAACGACAGGGGCTGCCCCTCGATGGTGGCTAGTGGGGACAGGGTTCCGACGAACGTCGATTGGGCAACTCCCGCCGCGATGAACAGGGAGATTCCGCTTCCTATCCCCCACTTGCTGACTAGCTCGTCGAGCAGGAACACCAGTAGTGATCCCAGGAACAGCTGGAACACGATAATCGCGCCTGCCCATCCCTCACCGTAGTCAAGGATTAGAGAGGGCGATGGGTCCAGGAAACCGTATACCTGTGGGATTGATTCTATCGGGATCATTATCAGGACCAGAATCTTCTGCACGCCCTGGTACAGCTGCTTGTCAGCCGAGTCCTGCAAGTCGAGCTGGATTATCTTGGCCCCTGAGAAGAGCTGCATGATGATCGAGCCCGTAACGATGGGCCCTATTCCCAGGTGCATGATAGAACCGGAGGCTCCGGCCATTATTGCTCGGAAGGACGAGAAGACATCCAGGGTTGTGTCGGACAGCCCGTAGATCATCACGTTGGTCATCATGAAGTAGATGATGAGGACCAGGGTCGTTGTCCACAGCTTCTGGTTGAAGCGTACGTGCCCCTCGGGCTTGGAGATGCTGGGGTAGACGTCTACCAGTCTCTTGAGCCCGTATAGCCTGCTTCCCCCTTCGCCCGTGTACAGGAGGCACGAGAGCGCCAGACCTGTGGCAAGGCCGAACAGCACCACCCCCACTAGGAGGAACCCGAAGGCTGCCTTGTCGACCCATCCCCAGTAAGAGAATGAAATCACTATTGCCAGCCATATGTAGGCCTTGGCGTACTTCCCCACGACGGGTATCTCAGAGACCTGCTCCGGGAGGTCCGTCATTGTCCCCCACATTACGAATGCGACGTACGGTATCGATGTGGCTAGTAGTATCAGAGCCCTGCTCTGGTCGTCTCCGCCCGCGGAGAGCTCGTCCCTTATCCAGTAGTACAATGCCCCCCAGTATATCGCGCACATGGCGACGACGCCGAACCAGTTCGGGCCTTTGCTTACCATAGTTTAGCCTCCGTAGGGAGAAGCTACTCCTCTTCCCACTCACCCCAATCTTCGCCATCGTCGCCTGTCTCGATGGAGCCGCCTGCGGCCTCCACCTTCTGAATCGCCTTTGCGCTGGCCTCTGCGACCTTGATTGTGAGTGCCCTGTCGATGCTTCCCCTGCCTAGGAGCTTGTCGAAGCCCATCTCTGACAGGTCTATGGTGTCGCCCTCTGCGATCTCTGCGACCTGACCCAGGTTGATCGATGAGTTGACTACTCTCAGCCCCGGGTGGCGATTGAATCCGTGCATCCCCCAGTGGCCTGGCATGTACTTCAGGCGAGTCATGACTCTGTGCTTGTTCAGTCCGGCGTTTCCTCTGCCTCCCCTCTTTCCTGCGCCTCTGCCTGCCTTTTTACCACGACCGTGGTACCGGCTCCTTCCTCTGAATTTGTTAGTCCTTGAAACCATGAAAATCCCTCAGTACATCCTCGCCGCCAGCTCGCCTATGTTTTCTCCTCTGAATCCCAGGGCTCCACCGACGGAGTAGGCTCTCTTGATTCCGCCCCATCCCTTTGCCCCTCTCGGGGGGTGGAGTCTGAAGACCGGTTTCATGCCATCTACGTCCTTGGTCGTCGCGTCTCCGGAGGCGATTGCCTTGGAGAGGGCCTTGACCGTTGAGTGGTCGCTGCTGGACTTGACCTCTGCGTCTGTGACCCGCTTGTCTCCGGCCATCCTTCCCCTCTCGTTGATGAGTGTCTCGATGGTGTCCGCGTTGACCTCCCCCCAAGTAACGTAGTCCTTGGCCTTCTGCAGCATCCCCTCGTATGCGGGGTTCTTGGGAACGAGGACGGCGTGATTGACCCTGGTCAGGTTTAGCATTGACATCGTGTCTCTGATCTTCTTGGTAACGCCACGGTCGCTGCGGACCCGGATTACAAGGTAGCTCATGCGTTTCTCCTCCCTACTGTGATATGGAGCCTCTCTCCGACCTGGTCGCTGACCTTGGTCTTGCTTAGCTCCTCTAGTGCGTTGTATGTGGCCCTCGCGAAGTTGATGGTGGACCTGGTCTGTCCCGAGGATCTCGACCAAACGTCTTCGACGCCTGCCAGGGTCAGTACCCTTCTGCCGTAGTCCCCGATGACCAGACCCTTACCGGATGGGGCGGGTAGAAGTGTTACTCGAGTTGAACCCGACCTGCCTGTTGACTTGAAGGGGATGCTGTTTCCCGGGCCTTCTGCGGACTCCCAAGAGCCGTTTCCTCTCAGGACTGGGACCAGGTTTAGTTTTGCTTGGGTGATCGCCTTCTGGATTGTGCTGGCTACCTCCTTGCCCTTGCAGACGGACAGCCCGACGTAGCCGTCCTTGTTCCCTACCGCACAAAGCACATTGAACCTGACTCTCCTTCCGGAGTCCGTCATCCTCTGTATCATGTTCACGCTGAGCACGTCGTCCTCCATTTCCGGGAGTAGCGCATCGACTATCTCGACCTCCCTGATTGGGTAACCGGTCGCAAGAGCCTGCTCGTAGGTCAGTATCTCGCCGTTCATAACCATCCTGCCCAGCCTGGTCCTGGGTTGCCAGCTCCTGAGAGCGGCTAGCGGGTCTGGGCCACGCCTTCGGAAAGCATCATCTTTGTCTTCCGGGGCCAAGGCCAATGCCAGTCCAGGTGCGATCTGCGTATCTTCCTCTTCCACTTTTGGTTCCTCGGTCATCACTTACCACCCTCTATCGACTTCTTGGTTGCGGCTACAGCCTTGCTAATGTTCTCCCCTATGTGCTCTCCGTTTACTCTCTCGTCGCTTGGGAGGACTGTGTCGGAGTGAGGTATTTCCATGCCTGCGTCGGACATCCCCCTGAGTGCTGCGTAAACCCTGTTTCCGGGCGTGGAGGCTGCTAGACCTATGTCCAGAATGGCTTCGGAGTGTCCCTTTGAGAGTGCCGAGGTTGCCAATGCGAACCCGGCTAGGTAGCACGCGGGAACCGACTTCCTTGAGGCGTCTGCCGGCCACTTGAACGAGTCCACTAGGGACTTTCCGGTTACCGATGCCAGGATCTCGTCCCCGCCTTTCTCGTACCCGACTAGTTGGCACGTTACCTGGGTGTTCGATACTCTCACGACGGCTCTCGGTATGCCGCTGCGCAGCATCCTTGACCTCCTGTGGTAGTCTGTTTCGGCGTTTCTCCTCCTCTTGAATCGTAGTCTCTGGTTCTTGCCCTTTGCCATCACTCTTCACCTCCCAGTTCTATCCCATCGGTCCCTATGTTGCTCTTCAGGTGGGAGATGGAACGATAAGAGCCGCCCTTCGCCTTCCTGTAGAAGTGCCTATATTGCGAGGGCGTTATCTCTCCCGTGCCCCTTAGTTCCTTGAGGGCCCTCCTCTGGGCCCTAATCTTTGACATCCACCTCTGCTTGCGGGGACTTCTCGAGTTGGCGCTGCCGCTTCTCGAACCTTGTCCCTTCCTCCTTCCCTTAGACTTCTGGAATGCGGCCTTTCTGGCTCTTGAGCGGCTAGTTCCCTTGATTGGCCTGGCCTTGATTATGCCGTCCTCTATGAGCATCCTTACGTCGTCCTTCTGGACGGCGTCGGCTACCTCGCTGAGGTAGTCGGGGTTGACCCATATTCTGTGGATTCCTACGGGCCTGCCCTCCTTCTTGGAGAAGATAGCGGCGGCCATTCTCTTCTGGTTTGATATGAACATCAGAAGTCCCCCTTCCCATCTATCTGACGGCGGTTTAGTACCCTGAGCCCCAGTTCGTCCGCCCTCTCGTGAATCCTGGTTCTCTTTCTGTTGCCGACGCTGGAGCCGATCCTGACGGCCTGAGTCTCGGGGTCCAGGCCGTCAAGTTCGCCTGCGTTGTGGACCAGGACGTCCTCGAATCCGGAGGGATGTAGGCCTCTGGCGGCTGCGATCTTCCCGTAGCCGACTCTTGCCATCGGTGACCGGTACTTCCGGTTCTTCCGCATGCTCGAGTCGTCTCCCTTGGGCTTCCGATATCCCGTCTTCGACAGGCGACGGTACCTGAACCACTCCTGCCTTCGGAACTTTGGCTGCTTCTTCTTCTGCTCGGACCTCTTCTTGAGTGCCTCCTTGGTTGAGTCGTCTAGAACTGGCTTCTGCCTCGCGGTGTGCAGGTCGTCCCATTCCTCGAAGTCTCCCTCGTCCTCGTCGTAGTCGTCTTCTTCGAACTCTTCCTCAGAGTCTTCCTGGGACTCCTCCGCCTCCTGTGGCTCCTCTGCCTCCTGTGGCTCCTCTGCCTCCTGTGGCTCCTCTGCCTCTGAGAGCCTGGCGATCAGGTCTGCTTTCTTGCCCGAGAGAGGCAGTCCGCGCTCCCTGAGCAGTTCCTTCAGCTCCGGTACGGTGAGATCTTCGTATGCCATTTTCATGCCCCCTTGGATGTAATGTAGATCCCGTCCTGGAAGACTCGTGGATCTCTCTTCTTGACCTTGCAGGCCCTCTCGATGTTGGCTGCGGACTGTCCTACCTTCTCCCTGTCCGCTCCGGTGACTATGATGTCTGACTTGCCCTCGATCTTGACCTGGACCTCCGAGGGAGTCCATGGGAGCTTGGCTACCCTTGGGACCTTCTCCCCGAGCATGTTGGTGATGGTGAACTTGTTTCCATCCACCTTGAGCGTCATAGGGAAGTGGCTGAAGACCGCCTTCAGCCTGTACTCGAAGCCCTCGTCAAGACCCTTAATCATGTTCCTCAGGTGGGCGGCCCATGTCCCCGCTATCGCCTTCTCCGATCTCCTTGGTAGGCTGCAGAAAACCTCCAGGCCGTCCTCGACCTGGTTTACTGAGACCCGGTTGTGTGTGAATTCCCTGGAAAGGTTGTTTCCCTCCTTGGAGAGTGTCACGGTGTTGCCCTCAATGCTGGCCGCCATCCCGTCGGGTAGTGCGATACTGTGGGACACCATTGCTTCTCTTGGCATGCATTTTCCTCCTAGAACACGTATGCGAGCAGCCTTCCGCCCACCCTCTCTTTCTTAGCCTCGAAGTGATCCATTATCCCCTGATTCGTGGTTAGAATCAGCAGGCCGAAGTCCCTCGCTGGGAGGTACCTAGACTCCCACTTGTCGAAGTCGGACCTCTTCACCGAGTGTCTGGGCTTGATTACTCCGCATCTATTGATTGCCCCTATCAGGGAGACCTTGTAGGAGCCGCCTCTGCCGTCTTCGAGTTTTTCGAATCCACCCACGTATCCGGAGGTCTGCATGATCGAGAGCATGCTCCCTAGTAGCTTGCTGGCTGGGCTTACCGTGACTTCGTACTTTCCAGCGGTCTCTGCGTTGTATATCGTCGTGAAGGCATCATTCAATGGGTCAAACTGCATCTTTCATCACCTCATGAGTATTTCTTGAATCCTATATCCGGGGCCACGTCTCGGAAGCACTGCCTGCATAGCCTCAACCCGTGTCTGCGGATCATCCCCCTCTTCCTTCCGCAGCGCCTGCATCCCAGGCTCCTTCCAATCCTCTCTCCGTGATCACGTGCCATACTACTTACTCCTCCACAATTTTCAGCTCGAACTTCTCTGTGAACCATGCCTTGGACTCTTCCCTGCCGATCCTGTGTGGCATGGGGACCTTCGACTTCCGCCTTCTCCTTCTGGAGACTCGGTGCCCTGGCCTCTCGAGGACCACGTTCACGTCCATTCCGAATATCCCGATGTCCGGGTCGTACTTCTGGTCAGGGAAGTCGGTGTAGTCCGAAATCCCGAATGAGAGGTTACCCGAAGAGTCGAAGTTGTACGAGGGGAGGGTCTGCTCCCTTACCCAGAATGCGTCCTTTAGGAATGACTGCACCTTCTCCGCGTTTCGGATGGTCACTTTGCACCCGATGGGGGCGCCCTTCCTTGTCCCGAGGTCTCGGTTGGTCTTGGTGGATAGCGTCCTCGATGGAGTCATTCCTGTGAGCACCTCCAGAACCTTCTCGGCCAGCTGGAGCCGCCTTCCCCCTTCCCCTACGCCTATGTTGACGGTAACCTTAGTTATCGCAGGCGATAGCATTGGGTTCGCTGACTCGCTCATGACTCAGCCTCCTGGGGTATATCTGACTCCTTGCCGATAACGAATACGTAGTCGGTGATTGTTCCGAAGTCTTCGAATGATGTCTCGTTTGGCTTTGAGGATCGCTTTATCTCCTGATCCTTGATCTTGGCGATCTCGCCGATGTGGCTTCCACCGGTGAGGTATGCGGTCGACCCCTTCTTCATCTCCAAGTGGGACGTGACCTTCTGGTCGGGCAGGGATATCACCAGGGAGTCGCCTGTCTTGTAGTCTGGGGACTCGTCTAGGAGAATGTTCCTGCCATCGTGCAGGTGCACCTGGGTCTTGCCCCCCTTCACCGTCGTCTTGCCCATGACCCGGCATATCTTGCTTCCAGCCGCCTTCTTGGCGATAGGCCTATATCGGAGCTTCCCGTTTTTGTCGAGTATGCATCGGTAGTTATCGTCTCCTACGGTCAGTACGTCCATAATTCCGACCCCTCGTGCCCTGTCGGTCTCTATTCTGCCGTCTACCATCACGATTCGGGAGTGCAGGATCCTCTTCGCCTCCCTCATGTTGTGCGCGATTCCAAGGACGTCTCGGAGGACTATTCCTAGTGGCATGCACATCTCGATTTGGTGACCGCTCGGGTTTGGCTTCTGTGCCCAGATGTTTGTCTTCCTGGTGAGTGGCCATGTTCTTGGCATACCTAGCCTCTTGTGGTGGCTTCTGCTCATTCTGTGGCACCTCCTGTGGATCTGTCAACGATTCTCTTGATTCTCTCTGGGTCGCCCTCGAACAGCTTGGTGACGATGACGTTTGATGGGTTGACTGGGACTGCTTCCTCCTTCCCGTCGGCAGTAGACTGGGTTAGCCCGTCCACGAAGATGAATCCGCTCTTTGTGTCGACAGACGCGACCTTCGCCTTCACCCCTGCTCTGCCCCTCGGCTGGCCAAGTCTCTTTCCTCGGGATTCGGCTTTCACGCTGTTGGGGTGGCTAAAGTCGCCTCTGGTGACTTCCACTTCGTCCCCAACCCTGACTGTGACCGAGCGTACCTGCCTCAGATCCGGGTCGTCCGAGATCAGGCGAGCACGCATTCTCTTCCTCCTCACGTGGAGGGGTGCGTCCCTCTGGGACGTTCTCTGCTTTCCTGCCTTCTTACTAACCATATCTTTCACCTACACAATCTGTTTGGCCGTAGCCGCTATCCTTGGCCATCTCTCGGCCGCTTCTCTGCTGACAGGTCCCTTGATGTCGGAACCCTGAACGTCGCCCCTGTCGTTGGTGATGACGCATGCGTTGTCCTCGAATTGGACCCAAGTCCCGTCAACCCTTCTGAAGGGCCTTGATTGCCTGACTACGACGGCGGTGTATATCTGGCGCCTTGTCTCGGGGGTCCCTCTCCTCACGGTGACCCGAATCATGTCCCCAACTCCGGCGGAGGGGTATCTCCTGGCTACTCCTCCCTTCTTGAGGACGGTGATCAATTGGACGACCTTGGCGCCGGTGTTGTCAACGCACTCCAGGCGAGCCTGTGTGGGTAGGCCGGAGGTCACCCTCCCTGGTATTCCCTTCATTGCCCGGCCCCCTTCTCAATGACGCAGAACTTCACGGTCTTGGAAAGTGGTCTGCATTCCATGATTCGGACGTTGTCACCGGTCTTGAGCTCGCCGATGCAGCTGGGGAGGTGCGCGGAATAGCGCCTAGTCCTCTTTTGGTATCTTTCGAACTTCTGCATGTACCTTGTAGTCTGCCTTTCGACCACTACAGTGTCCTGCATTCCCCCTGAGGACACCACTCCCGAGATTATCTGCCCGCGTAGCCTCAGCGTTCCGTAGAACGGGCAGTTCTTGCTTCCGTCCCACTCCCCTTCTGGCTTGCTAACGTCTACGCCTATGTCTCTCATATCAGGACCTCCTGTATCTCTTGCCGATTCTTTCCTCTGGCCTCTGGCCGACCTTGGATCCGTTGATTTCCTCGTCTTCGATAGTGAAGCGGATTGTGTCTTTGGCCATGGTTATCTCATTGTTGCTGGTCCGGATTACGATGGTTCTCTTGGTCTCGTCCATTACCACTCCGGAGATGCCGATTAGGGTCGGGTCCGTTGAGTCGATGACCTCCAGGTTCCGGGATAGCCAAGGTAGGTTGATCATCTGTGTCATCTATCGCACCTCCACCTGGTAGCCGTTTTGCTCGAGTACCTTTGCTGCCTTCTTCTTGTGGTCGCCCTGCAGTTCGATTGTCCTGCCCTTGACGGTCCCTCCGCTCGCGCAGGCTCCCTTGAGGATCTTCGCTAGCTGTCCGATGTCGATCGCAGTATCCTCTATGCCCTCCACCATTGTGACCATCTTTCCGTATCTCCTCCTGACCACTGAAATCACCGCCTTCTGCTGTTCTTTGGCTATCTCCTGACAAATACATAGGTCATATGGAAGCGCACACATGTTGCAAATTCCTGCCAAATCACTCCTCCTTTTCCTGGTTCATCTTAGTCAGGAGCCTTGCTATGCTCCTCCTAGTCTGCTTGTAAGCACCTGAGTTCGATGCTGAACCCCCGAGGGCCTGCTGTGATCTGAGTTGGAGCATCTCATCGCGGAGTTCCTCCAGGGTGGTCTCGCGCTGCTCCTGATTCATCTCGTCAATCTCCTTGGCGCTTACGTGAGTCATGTCATTCCTCCTCCCTTGCCGCCCTTTCCAGGGCCTCTTCTAGTTCGAGAGGGACGAATCCTGAGGCCTCGACTAAGTCGGGTAGGCCAGATTCGCTTCTCTCCTGAATTGCTATCTCGTGAGGCAGCTTTGTCCCCGGCCTCATTATCCTGACCGTGCACCCAATGGTGCCGAGCTTCTTCACTGCCGTGGAGAATCCTACGTCCATGAACTGCAAAGCTGTCTCGCCGCAGTACTTGATGTGCCCCTTCTGGAACTTCTCGACTCGGTGTCTGGCACCGGTAATCTTTCCGCTTAGGATTACGATGCATCCCCTTGCACCCGCGTCCATGATGTTCTGGACTGTGCTGTGGCCCGCTCTTCTGAAGAACCAGCCCCTTTCGAGAGAGCTGGCTAGTCTGCTTGCCATCACCTGAGCATTGGTTCTGGATTCCGCGATTTCCTCCACTTCGAGCTGTGGGTTGTCTAAGTCGAAGTCCTCTTGGAGTCTGCGCTGCAGGTCGTGGATTACCTTTCCTCTCCTGCCGATGACCCTTCCGACCTGTTCCGCTTGAAGGGTAACCTTGGTACCCTCTGGGGTTCTGTTGAAGGTTAGGCCTCCGTAGCCTGCCCTCTCCGTCTCCTTGAGCAAGTACTCTCGTACGAGCTGCCGGTCCACGTTCCTTCTGATCATCTTGTGGATGTTATTCTCCTTCATGCGATCACCTCAGAACTCGTCTTCTCCCATCTCATCGTCCTCATCGCCGAAGTACTCCAGGAAGATTTCCAGGTTTACTTGGTAGTGGTTACTTGGAGTGGCCCTCCCCCTCGCTCTTGGCCTCATGTTGGTGGCTACTTGGCCGCGGTGGGCGGCGACGTGGGTGATGACCATGTCCTCGGCGTCGATGTCGTCGAATCTCTGTCTGGCGTTGTCCATGGCGCTGTTGATCAGCTTGATGAATTCCTTTGATGCCTTGTTCGGGAACTTCCCTGGGCCCATCTTGCCCTTTCTGTGCCCTGCCATGGTATTTCCTCCTCTGCCCTTGCGGGATCTGCGCTGGTACGGAATCGCACTCTTCTTGGCGACTACGTCTTCTAGGTAGTCCCTGGCTATCTCGGCGTTCATCCCTCTGATTGCCTTAGCGATGTGGTAGCAGTGCTTGTGATGGCAGTCCAGGTTGACGGCCCTTGCAGTGACCAGGTTGGACCCTTCCAGTAACTGGGTGTATCCGCTCTGTGGTCTTCCTTGTCTCCTGCTCATTTTCTCACCTCACTTTAGCGCCACGTGCTGGGAAGATCGGGTTGCACCTACACCTGGTCCGGTGTGCGTAACAGACTTCCTAGTCTTGGCGAATTCACCCAGAGAATGGCCGATCATTGGCGGAGTTATCTCCAGGTTGACGAATTTTTGTCCATCGTGGACTCCGATAGTGGAGCCTACCATCTCCGGGAGTACGTACATCCCCCTGCAGTGGGTCCTCACAGTCTTGCCGTTGCTGTTCCTAACCCTCTCTACCAGCTTCTGGCACTCCTCTGTCAGACCCCTCCCGAGAGTTCTTTTCACTCTGGAAGGCATCAGGGTCGCGATTGATAGTGCGTCAGGATCGTAGTCCTCGTCCTCTGGCTCGAAGCTGTTTCCCCAGGGGTATAGTGGGATTTCCTTCAGCTCTTCAATGGTGTAGCCCCGCCACAGGAACTCCTTCTTCCTTCGCTCGGAGATCTTCGATCGCCTCTTCCTTGCCTGGCGCCTGGCCATCTTTGCTGACCTGAACATCTTCTTCTTCCTTGCCATGATATCTACTCCTTCTTCGACCGGCCTCTACCGGTTCTTCTCGGTGCTATGTTACCGACCTTCTGTCCTGGTGGTGCGTTCCTAGCAACTGAGTTTGGCCCGTGGACTGCTTGGTGGTTCCCGCCTCCATGGGGGTGGTCTACTGGGTTCATTGCGACTCCGCTGACTGTGGGGTATAGCTTCCCTCTCGCCTTTGCCCTGTGGTGGGCGGCTCCTGCCTTGAGTAGGGGTTTCTCGGTTCTGCCATGCCCTCCGAGGACGCCGATTGTGGCTCTGCAATTGGCAGGCAAATCCTTAGTGCGGCCGCTGGGTAGCTGGACTCTAACGTAGTCTCCCATTCTGGTGTCAATCATTGCTGAGTTGCCTCCGGATCTGGCAATTTTCCCTCCGTCCCCTGGTCTCAACTCAACGTTGCAGATCTGCGTCCCCTCCGGTATCTGTGCGAGAGTAGTGACGTTTCCTGGCCTCAGAGAGACCTTGTCTCCGAAGGCTACGGACTGTCCGACGGCTATTCCCTCGGGAGCTGCTAAGTGAGCGATTTGACCATCCTCGAACTTGACCTTGGCCAGTGGGGCGGTGTGTGCGGGGCTGTGGACCAGGTCAACGACCTCTGCGATCTCTCCTTTGACCCTAGGAAGCCTGTTGGCTGCAGGGAACCTGTGGCTCGAAACGCGATTTTTGGGGCTCGACCCCTTTCTCTGTGAACGTGTCCTTTTGCCCATATTTTCACACCCTAGAACGCTCCTAGCTTGAGCGCAGCCTCCTCTGCATCGTATCCCTCGGCCAGGCGAATGCTCGCATGCTTGCCTGTCCTGTTGATTCTGACGTTGACCTTGGCCACCTTGACTTCGAGGAGGGCCTCGATTGCCTCCTTGATGTCCTTCTTGGTGGCCTCCCTCCTAACGATGAACTCGATTCTGTTGTTGTTCTCCATGTATCCCCCCTCCGGATCGGCTATTCTCCTGGCGTCCAGGGTCTTCTCTGTAATCCATGGCATTATAATTACGTCATATGGGTCCATCTTGAATCACTCCAGTGCCTCTACTGCCGACTTTGTCCAGACTGTCAGCCTTCCGATGTCCCCTCCCGGGGCTAGATCCTCTGCGCACAGGTCCTTGGCCGTAACGACGTCGACGCCGGGTAGGTTTCTAGCGCCTTTGTCCAGCCCTCCTTTCTGTGCGACTACCAGTAGGATGCTCTTCGGAGTGCGATATTTTCGTCCCCGCATCGTGCCCTTGCCTGCCCTGATTGTCCTTCCGCTCTTCGAGCGTTCTAGGTCCGAGGAGAGCCCGAGTCCCTCCATCATTGCCACGAACTTTCTGGTCGAGTACTGGTTAGGGATTGACTCGATGTCGTACTTCTCATCCGACTTCCCCCTGGATTCGACGTAATCGTCGATGATGATGGGGAATCTGATCCCCTCTTCGAACCTGTGCCCTCTGGACGAGACGGTGTCGGGGTTGCATGATGCGGCAATTGCGGAGTCGCGGGCTATCCTCTTCTCTCTGGAGTTGATCTTCTGTGACCACTCCTTCTCTACCTTTGGCCCGTGAGCCCTCCGCCCACCCCGTGTGTGAGGGTTCTGAGCACCGGTCTTCTGCCCTGCTTTCCTCATGATTCTGGAGACTCCTCTTCCCTTGCCCCACCATTCCACCGAGTGCTTCATACCGGGCTGAGGTGAACGCTTCCCGCTGTGCTCTCTGTGACCGTAGGACTGCCTTCTATTGGCTCTGGATGCCAGAACGGCTGATCGGACTAGATCTTCTCGAATTTGCGCTGTGAATGCGTCTGGGAGTTGGACTGCCTTGCCATCCTTTGCCTCAACGGAATAAGTCTCGGCTAGAAGCCCGGCATCCATTTCCTCTTGTTCTACCGAGTTCACTAGATTGTATGCCTTTGTCTTCAAAATATCACACTCCTTGCTTGCTCGATGTACTGACGTAGGTTACCTCGACATCGCCTGGGATCTTCCTTGGGCGGGTTGGGTCCCTGAATCTGATTAGTCTCTTGGCTGGCCCTGGAAGGCTACCTTGGATGATCATGTAAGGATTGGTGACCTCACCGTAGTTTAGGAAGCCGCCTGCGGGGGTTATCTCGGACTCCTCTGGATTGGATATTCTCAGGATCTTCTTGTTCAGTTCGGTCCTCTTGTGATATCCAACCTGCCCTGCCTGCCTGATTGTCTTCCTGACGTAGCCGGTCCCGAAGTCTCCCATGTTTCCTCCCTGGCGCCTCCTCTTGCTGTTCTTGTGGCTTAGGAGCTTCAGGCCGAACCTCTTGATAGAGCCCTGCCACCCCTTGCCCTTTGTCACGCCCACGACGTCGACCTCCTGCCCGACATCATACACGTCTTCGATTCCTATCTCTCCGCCGAGGCGCTCTAGTGCCCATTCCAATTTGGCTTCGATGTCCCCTCCAGTTAGTCCCATCTCCATTATCTCGGGGGTCTTCGAGGGGACACTTCGAACAGATTCTGGCTGAGTGCAGACGATCAGCCTAACCTCAGATAGGTCCTGTTCCCTGAGAGAGTTCGCCGCTTCCTCTGTTGGCTTGGAAGGTCTCTTGGGGATTCTTCCGCCGCGCTTTGCGGGCTTCCTACCTTGTTCCTCGTCTCTCTCGCCTCGTGTTTGGTTAGCTAGGCGAGGGAAAAGATTGGTTGGAGATTCTTCTGAAACGTCAGTCCAAACCTCTCCAGCTGTCTGCTTTCCGTATGGAGTCATCCTGTAACCTCGGACGGCAAGGACCGTCATGGGTGGGGCCTCTACGACAGTAACGGCCTTCCTGATTTCCTGTCCTGCGGAGGTCGACTTGGGGTTTGTGTCCCTCATCAGGATGTGAGTCATTCCTGCTTTCCAGCCCGCGAAGCCCTGAACTCTGACCTCAGAATCATCAGTTTCTGGCCATGAGGTGATTCGGGGGTATTGCCTTACGGTCCTCTTTCTAGGGCCATAGCCCATGCTACCTCGGCGGGGTTTGGATCGGTCAGCCATTGCATTTCCTCCTAAGTTACCGATTTTAGCCGCAAGCGGCCAATACCGGGCCTACCACGTACTGGAGGCACCGTGACACCGGACCGAATCCGCGATTGCAGAGACGGTTTGTGGGTTGTTATTCAGAGCCCTTTGGTGTCTGGTACCTCACGTAGTGAGCGGCCTTGCGACTAACATACCCTATTTGAACGAATCGGGGCACTAATCGGACACCCTTGCGGGACGTGGGCCGGGAAAACCAAGAATGGAACTATTTTGAACCCTGACTGCAGAGCTCGGGGTCCATGCCACCTCATGTCGGCCATCCGGGGTTGGTTTCTGACAAGGTAGAGGCCCGTGCATACCAGCTGAAAGCAGTTGATGACGCAATGGCTGGCTCTACTCTACTAATCCTACCTACTGCAGCCGGGAAGACAGCAGTAGCATGGATGTCGATAGTGGAAAGGATGGAGCGGGCCGGGGGTTGGGTATTGGTTATCGCCCCGACCGTCGCGCTCTCCAATCAGCATCTGGAAAACGCACTCCCCGTCTTGTCAAAGTCGGAGGAGTGGAATCCCATAGTACTGAGCGGTCAACAGACTGCATCAAAGAGGCCCGACCTTTGGGGTGGATCGAAGTTGGTCTTCGCGACGCCACAGGTAGTCAGGAACGATGTCGAGAAAGGGGTTCTTTCTCTTCAGGACTGCTGCCTTCTGGTTGTCGACGAAGCGCATCATTGTACGGGGGGGCACGCCATGGCAGAGGTTGCGGAGATGTACCTCTCCCAGTCAAAGAATCCGCTAATCCTAGCAACCACTGCGAGTCCTGGCTCGAGGAAAGAGCAGGTGCATGAGATTTGCAGCAGGCTCGAGATACAGAAGATTCACCTTAGGACCAGGGAAGACCCGATGCTAGCTGAATTCCTGGCTGAGCTAGAGGTGGAGGAGATGGGGGTTGCAGTGCCAACCGAAATCAGGGACCTTGTAGAGCCATTCAGAATCTGGCAGGAGGGGATAGTGGACAGGGAGAGGAGGTCAGGTAGGTACGTGATGCCCGGAGCCATCAACCAAGCAGGACTCACCAATGCGATGGATAGAGCCCAGGCTGCTATACAAAGGGGAGACCCTAGTGGGTACAGGTCGTCTTCACAGATTGCCACTGCTATGAGGCTGCACCACCTAATCAATCACCTACTATGCCAGGGGGTAGCCGCATCGCGGTACTTCCTATCCAGGATGGAGGCCGAGGACTCGAAGAGCAAATCCGCAAAGGACTTCCTGAGGGACCCACGAGTGAGGTCACTCTCCGATACGCTACAGGAAATGGATGAGATTCACTCCAAGGTCGGAGCAGTAAGGCGCATGGCCAGGGAGAGGATCAAACGCGATCCAGAGTCAAGGATCATTGTATTCGCGAACTACAGGGACACCGTTGAGGCTCTGGAGAAGGCTCTAGATGGGCTGGAGGGGATCAAGCCAATCCAGTTCATTGGGCAGTCGAGTAGGTCGGGATCAGGAGGCCTCACCCCGAAGCAGCAGATTTCCAGGCTCGAGGAGTTCAGGTCAGGCGGAGCCAATGTATTGGTCGCAACTTCAGTGGGTGAGGAGGGCTTGGACATCCCGAGCGCGGATCTGGTTGTTTTCTACGAGCCTGTTTCGAGTGAGATTAGGACCATCCAGAGGAGAGGTAGGACGGGCAGAAGGCGCGGAGGCGAGGTAGTCGTCCTGATAGCAGAGGGAACTAGGGACGAGAGCGCCAAGGACTCTGCGAGAAGGAAGGAGGAGTTCATGCACAAGGCTGCCAGGAGGGTCTCCAGGGGGCTTAGTGGAAACCCTCACAGAGACCTGTCGAACCTCTCTAGGTTCTCGGTGTCCAATGGGGATGTATCTGGGCCTGCCGCCGATTTCGTGCTCCGGGCCAGAGAGAGGCACAGGGGGGAGCTCTCTGAGAAGGACGATACTCCCTCGGAGGCTGTGGGGAAAGTCCGGGAGGAGTTGCCTCCAGAGAGTTTCCGACCCAGGGGTCAGACCGGTCTCGACCAGTTCTAATCGCCGATGACAGCGATCCTGGTTCTCAGTTGTGCGAGCCTTTCGTTGTAGTGGCCAAAGGCGAATGCCAGGAGTTCTGTCAGGTGTATCACGGGCATGTTGGTCGAGAGACCTGTAGACCTGCTAGCCTTCCCCTGGTAGACGTCCAAGGCGGTGTGGGACAGGGTGCAGGCGCTGACTATCAACGACGCGCCCTCTGACTTTGCATCGTCGATTGTAGAGGCGATTTGCCTGAGGACCGTGGCCTCCTCTGCGAACAGTCCGGGCACGCCCACACTCTGGGTCCTGCTCTCCCACTGGACCGGCTTCCCTCCGAGGGCCTCGATGAGCTGCTCAAGGTAATGCGGATCGTACACGTCGTCGTCTCCGCAGGCACCCTCCTGCTGCATGTTGGGCCCGTAGAACCCGGCTATCCGGAAGTTCATTGGGTTCCTGACCTTCTGGCTTACCTTGTCCAGCCCGATCTCGTCCACCAGAACGTGAAGCAGGTGATTCACCTTGATGCCCCCGTGGAACTTCATGCCCGTAGTCCGCAGGAGCACTTCCTGGGTCTTCCTCATCAGGAGGGGTTCCTCCCTGAGTCGGGACAGGTCCTCGTGAAGGTTTCCGGCAGTAGCGGCGCATGGGGTAATTATGTCGGCACCCAGGGACTCTGCGATGGCGAAGTTCCTCGCGTTCAGGGTTATCTGAAGGACATCGTTGGCCTGCCTGATTATCCCCGCTCCGCAACTAGTAGCCCCCTCCATCGGCAGTAGTTCGATACCGAGCGAGCGAGAGAGCGGGACCATCGTCTGGTTGACCTCTGTGGCGCTGCTGTGTGCGACATTCCCAGGGTGGTATGAATACTTCAGGGGCATCAGAATCTTCCGTCCATCTCGTTGAAGATTGCAACGACCTCGTGGTGCTTGTCCACTGAGGAATTGAACTGCTTGGGCATTTTTCCTATCCCCGCGGGAGGAGCGACCATCCCGAGCATTCCGTTGAACATGTTGCCGCCGGTTCTAGTGAAGCCCAGGACCATCCTTGCCGTCACCCCAGAGAACAGGTTTCCGAGTAGGGCGAAGGGACCCAGTGCCTGTCTGTAGATCACCGTGTCGTTTACCAGACCGCTGCTTTTCACGGACCAGGTGTACCACCAAACGTGCTTGCCGTGCTTACCGTTGAAGCCCTCGTCAGTCATGACCGAGTTCTTCGCCTCCAGGAGGGCGTCGGAGACCTGCCTGGGCACGGACGACTGTCGCCTGATAGGGGCGAAGTCCGTCTCGGCCTTGATTCCGTTGTGGGAGGAAAGCATTTCGTCGATGGCCTGCCTCTTGGTTGGGGAAGTCCGGGGGTCGTTCCTGCGTGACCAGGAGGATGCGATGACTGCTGGCCCTAGGTAGCCGTTAGCGTGGGGTATCGCATCGGAACTCGAGTGGATGATGTTCTGGCTGGCGAAGTTCCTGATTGAGTGAATCTTCGCTGCAGCACCGGGTTCCATGGTTCCAATCACCCCCTGTGGGGTTTGAGCGCCCTCCCTCGTCGCTGCTACCATCCATGGCTCGCTCGACTCTCGCTTCCTCTCCAACGACCAGGGGTCTATCGCCAAATCGCGTATGACATCAAATCCGGGAAGTGGTTCGATTCTGAGGGATACCTGACCGTCCCTCATAGGGGCAACTGAGTCCAGCCTGGTCAGTCCGGGGAGGACCAGCCTGCCGTTCACAGAGATGGCCGTGTTGGGATCGTCAGCAGTACCGTCCCGGAAGGTGAGGGAACCGTCCTGCGTCATCTTCAGAGTCCTCAGAACCTC
>CACOAW010000007.1 GCA_902625325.1 uncultured Candidatus Poseidoniales archaeon
GCAGAGGCCTTCTCCCCTAACTCCCCCAGGTGGATGCAAGGATCTAAGGAACTTGTGCAGACAGAGTCGGAGGATGAAATTGTCGTAGGCCTTTCAGAGCACATACGGGAATCACTAGTTAGCGAGGACCAATTAATCATCTGGGGGTCGGGGGGGACCTTGAGGGCGATTGGCGAGAACAACGGATTCGAATTGACGACTCTGGGCATTGACGCTACCATGGGAAGTGAGCAAGTTGGGACCGACCTAGATGAGGCAGGGATACTATCCATCTTGCGTTCTCATGATGGGCCAACAACTCTCCTGTTGTCCCCTATGGGGGGTCAGGGTTTCCTAATCGGTAGAGGGAACCTGCAATTATCGCCGGCTGTGTTGGAATCAATTGGAATCGACAATATTCTTGGCGTTCTAACTCCGGCTAAGCTACTGACGGTGAGGAAACTTAGGATTGAGACAGGAGATGAGAAGCTGGATGAGCGATTCGCCTCAATGAAATACATGAAGGTTCTTCAGGGATACAGGACAACCCGAATTCTACCTGTCTCTGTGGATTAGATTTCCATTCCCGATGCGGCCATCAGAAGACCTAGGAAAGGTGGACTGGGACGATCTGGCCTTGACTTGAATTCTGGGTGGTACTGGGTGCCAACGTAGTATGGGTGCCCATCAAGCTCCATGATTTCACATCGCTCCCCCGTCTCGTCCTTTCCTACGTAGACTAGGCCTGCCTGCTCTATATCTTCTATCAGCTCAGGATTTACCTCGTATCTGTGCCTGTGCCTCTCGTCGACGTGCCCTTCCCCCCCATACAACTTCCTAATTTTGCAATCATCCACAAGGAACGGGGTAGGCTTCGTCCCCAATCTCATAGTCCCTCCCATATGGGTCTTGGAAATCTCGGGCATGAATACAACAGCTGCATGGGCTGGTTCCTCATCGAACTCAGTAGAGTTGGCTCCCTCCATCCCGAGCACATTGCGGCAGAATTCGATTGTAGCGACCTGCAGTCCCAGACAGACACCGAGGTATGGGATTTTGTTCTCTCTCGCATATTCAGCTGCCTTGATTTTCCCCTCAATCCCCCTGATGCCGAATCCCCCTGGAACTAAGATTCCATCAGCAGATCTGAGCAGTTCCCAAGCGGAATTGTGAGCTTCGAAATCTGACCTCTCGGTTTCCCCATCCAGTGCAGACGACTCGATCCAATCAATCACAAGCTTCCTGTTGACCTTGAAAGAGGCATGCTGGAGGGCCTTAATGACACTCAGATAAGAGTCAGCCAGATCCGTGTATTTGCCTGCCACTGCGATGTGCACTTCCTCAGCATCATCCAAAGTGTCAACGTGATCTGCAAGCTCCTTCCAATCATCGAGCACTTTCCTCTTGGCAGGTATTTCGAAACCAAATCTGTGTGCTAGCATACTTGTTACCCCCTGCGACTCGAGCATTATTGGAACTTGGTAGATGTTGGAAACATCATGTGCAGAGACGACTGCTTCTGGGGGAACGTGGCAGAATGCAGAGATTTTGTTGCGAGTTTCGTCGATTAGCGGGCTTTTGGACCTGCAAACCAGCATATGTGGATTGATACCAAGCCCTCTCAGTTCCTTCACCGTGTGTTGAGTAGGCTTCGTCTTCTGCTCTCCAACTGGGCCCATAACGGGGATTAGGCTCACGTGAACGAAGCAAACATTCTCCTGCCCTACTCTGAATTGGAACTGTCGCAAAGCTTCGACAAAGGGGGCGCTTTCAATGTCCCCGACTGTTCCACCTAGCTCGATTACGCAAGCATCGGGCTCCTTCCCGTTTCCATCGCTCGGTGTATGGGCCACTCTCTCTATCCAATCCTGTATTTCATTGGTGATATGTGGGATAACCTGAACCGTCTTTCCTAGGTAATCCCCGCGTCTTTCCTTCTGAATCACCTTGTTGTAAACCTTCCCTGTTGTGATGTTGTTATCTCTGGTTAGGCACACATCCAGGAATCTCTCATAGTTGCCGAGGTCTAGATCTACTTCACCTCCATCGTCTAGCACAAATACCTCTCCGTGCTCGAAGGGACTCATTGTACCAGCATCCTCATTGAGGTAGGGATCTATTTTTACTGCAGTTACCCCCAGTCCAGCGCTTTTGAGCAGGACTCCTATGCTACTAGCAGTCACTCCTTTGCCCAATCCGGAGAGCACTCCACCCGTCACAACGACATACTTCATCTCATCAACGGGGTTTGAATCACTCGACCATCCCCTATCAACATTGGCACATAAGTTCCTGTTTCATCCTTCTTTAATTTCAAGTATCGTCAGAATTACGGGCTACACATGTCGGGCGTACGCGGGGACAGGATCCTAGTTACCGGGGCCCTGGGGCAGATAGGTACTGACCTTGTCCAAGCCCTTAGGAAGGAACATGGAAAAGACTCAGTAATCGCATCGGATATCAGGGAATCAGATGGGCACTCATCGATAAAAGAAGGCCCCTACGTCCCTCTTGATGTAATGGACACAGATGCTATTTCGGCAATTTGCAAGCGAGAGGGAATAGGAACGGTGTACCATCTTGCTGCACTTCTTTCTGCGATTGGCGAAAGGAACCCGGATAAATGCAGGAGGGTAAATGTCGGAGGAACTATTTCGGTTCTCGAGGCGGCCAGGGAGTGCTCTCTGAGGGTGTATGCACCCTCGTCCATCGCTGTTTTCGGTCCTGACGCCCCGAAGAATCCTCCTCAGGATGCACCTCTCAATCCTACTACTGTCTATGGTGAGACTAAGGTTAGCGGAGAGGCTCTAGCCAGGGAATACAGACGAAGTCACGGAGTCGACAGTAGGGGGATTAGGTATCCAGGACTCATTTCCTACAAGGCCCCTGCCGGAGGTGGCACTACTGACTATGCAGTAGAGATATTCCATGCAGCTCTCGATTCTGGGCATTACAAATGCTTCGTCAGAGCAGATACTCGTCTCCCAATGCTATACATGGATGATGCAATCGATGCCACGCTCACACTCATGGATGCAGAAGACGATGTTCTAGGCGATTCGAGGGCAGGCTACAACATCCCTTGCCTCTCATTCTCGGCGGAGGAACTAGCAAATGCAATTTCAGATCGGGTTGAAGGGTTCACCTGCGACTTCGTTCCAGATGTAAGACAAGAGTATGCTGACTCATGGCCCGATTCAATAGACGGGACGGTGGCAGAGAGAGAGTGGGGGTGGAGCCCTCGCTTCGATCTAGAGTCGATGGTCGATGAGATGCTCAGAGGAATTTCCGGGAGCTAGTCCTCTGAACTCTCCCAATCTGGTGTACTTGGGTCCGTCCTAGCCCAGAGGACATCGTCGATCCTTAGAACGCCGATTGCAGCATCCGTGGCACCCGACAAGGCGTTACTAACTACGAATTCTGTATCCAGAATACCCAGCTCTTCCATATCGCAGTTTTTGCCACTTTGCAGGTCGAAGCCAACCCACGCCCCGCTATCCTTCTGGTCAGCCAACAAGGAGAGGATGACTTCCACGGGATCTCTCCCCGCATTCTCAGCTAGAATCCTAGGGATAGACTCCAGGGCAGAGGCATATGCCTCTATCGCAAGCTGTTCCCTCCCGGACTGGGTCTGCGAGAACGCTCTAAGATGACTGGCTAGGTGTGCTTGAATAGCCCCTCCACCGGGAAGGATTCCGGGCTTGCTGTTGAGTCGGTGGGCAACACCAATTGCATCATCGAAAATCCTAATCGCCTCGTCCCTAATCTCCGGAGTCGACCCCCTAACGACCAGAGTCATTCCTCCTCCTAGGCCCTCAATGAGTGTGTGCTTGACTTCGGAGACCACCTCTTCTGACCTGTTCGAGTAGCTCCCGATGTCGTCTGCGCACAAATCCTCAGCCTTTCTGATTGGGGTTGCACCGGTAATCCTGGAAAGCAAGTCCATGTCCTCCCTCTCGAACCTCCTGTATGCAGTAATTCCGGAATCCGTGAGCATGGAAACTGCTTCGTCATCAATCCCCTCCCTCACTATCAGCAAATCAACTCCGAGGGCCTCGAGGTGATCCACTTGTTTTCGCAAGTTCTGCCTTGATCTTCTGTGGAAATCCTGGAGAGTCCCCGGACTACTAATCTCAATAGACGCGCTGACCTCTAATTTCTGCTTATCCAATCCTCCATCGATAATCGCTATACGGCCTCCGTCAGCATTGGCTTCAGTGGATATATCGACTCTGGACTTTAGCATCATCAAGCCTCTTTCTAATGAGCTATCCTTAACTCCGCCTTCCTTAATCTGGAGACGTTTCACAAACATCCTCTCAATATCGTCTCCATCCCCTAAATCAATTAGCGAATCTGCAGCCTCGATTGCGAAACCAGCCAAGATATCGCATAACGAAGAATCTCCTTTTCCTTGTAGCGAAGTTCGAATAACTTGGAATTTCTGACTCTGATCGAGGGTCTTAGAAACCCTTGAAATCTCAGAAATAGCCTCATCGAGCGCCAAGGAGTATCCATTGACAATTATTGATGGATGTACCCCCAACCTCACCAATTCCAGGGCATTCTGGAGCATCTCCGAAATCAATAGGACCGTTGTGGTGGTTCCGTCCCTCGCAGAACGATCCTGCGACGAAGAGGCATCGATCAACATCCTAGCCGTGGGATGCTCGACATTGGCGGTCTCCAGAACAGTTACCCCGTCGTTGGTTACCAATGCGGTTCCGTCAGCGTCTACAAGCATCTTATCGAGGCCCTTGGGTCCTAGCGTAGAGCGAATCGCCCCGGCTAGAGATAAAGCAGCCCTGACATTGTTTACAAGCGCGGTTCTTCCATGTATTCTATCAGTATCCTCAACAGCCAAATCGTAATCTGACTCTACCATGGTGTAATGGCCACTGAAGACTCTGTTTTCAATACAATCGTCTGGTTCTAGGTTGGTTTCGGTCAACCTCCTCCCGTTTGATTCAAATACCCCCTTCATCTCCCACTATACAACTCAAGGTTAACTAGTGATACAATGACAGAGGAAAATTGGGACGATTTCGATGAAGAGGCCATGGATGAAATGGTCCGAATGTTCGAGCGAATGGGTATGCCAGTAAACGTAGATGTGCTAAGATCTCTGATTAAGCAAGTAAGGAACCAGTTTGAACAGCTAGGGATTGACCCAAAGAAAGTCTCGATGGACGAGGTCAAGCTAGGAATAGATTCTGATCCCGAGGAGTTCATGAAGAACTTCGAATCTATTCTGAGCGGCCCCCAGGGTCTTGGCGATTTTCTCAAGAAGATGGGAGTGGATATTCACATCAAGCCATCAGTTTCGGAGGTCAGAGTAGACTTAGACGAAGGTAACAACTCAGACGAGGACAACTCAATTTCTTCCGATGATGTATACATCAAGGAAAACGAGATGTACGTCACTATCGATGTTTCCAGGTACGAGGACATAGGTCGGGATAACCTCGAAATCAGCCTAACAGGTGGAGGCGAGGTGCTGCAATTGCTGAGGAAGAATCAGATTAGACCGTTCAGGAACTTCGTACTTCCACACGCCTCCTCTGGAGATTTCCAGTGGGAAATTAACAACGGCATACTGGACATGACATTCGAACTGAAGTAGTTTGAGAAAAAAATCAGGAGAAATAGAAATGGGAACAGCAGTAATTGGAATTGACCTAGGAACGACAAACAGTTGTGTTGCAACTATAGAAGGAGGGAAAGCGGTAGTAATACCGAACTCGGAGGGCTCCAGAACCACTCCCAGCGTAGTCGCTTTCTCGAAGGAAGGGGAGAGGCTGGTAGGTGTCACTGCCAAGAGGCAGGCCGTGACTAACTCCGAGAGGACAATAATTTCAGTAAAGAGAGAGATGGGAACGGATTGGGTGCAAGAAATAGACGAGGACAAATATTCGCCCCAGGAAATATCGGCATTCGTTCTTCAGAAGTTGAAGTCAGATGCAGAGGAATATTTGGGTACCGAGGTCAAGCAAGCAGTAGTCACTTGCCCAGCGTACTTCTCCGACGCACAAAGAAAAGCAACCAAGGATGCGGGCAGGATTGCAGGACTAGAGGTTCTCAGAATAATCAACGAGCCGACTGCCGCAGCACTGGCCTACGGAGTCGACAAGGAAGAAGACCAGACTGTCTTGGTTTACGACTTGGGAGGTGGTACCTTCGATGTGTCCATTCTCGAGATTTACCAGGTTGACGGTCAACCTCAGATAGAGGTGAAAGCAACTAGCGGCGATAACAGACTCGGTGGTGACGATTTCGATGAGGCGGTTATGGATTGGATAGTCTCCGAATTCAAGAAATCCACTGGAATAGAACTAGAGAAGGACCTACAGGCAATGAGCAGGATTAGAGAAGCCGCCGAGAAGGCCAAAATTGAATTATCTGCCACACCATCCACCCAGATTAATCTACCATTCATCACGATGATCGATGGGCAGCCAGAGCATCTAGACATGTCCCTGTCCCGTTCGAAGTTTGAGAAGCTTACAGCGTCTCTTGTTGAGAGGACTATGTCTCCGACCCGTCAGGCAATGAAGGATGCTTCAATCAAGAAGGGAAATGTCGACAAGGTCCTGCTAGTAGGCGGTTCAACCAGGATTCCTGCTGTTCAGCAAGCGATTGAGAAGGAGGTCGGTAAGGCCCCATTCAAAGGAATAAACCCCGATGAGGCAGTGGCCATGGGTGCCGCCCTCCAAGCTGGAATCATCGTTGGAGACGAGGGAGTCACGGATGTGCTGCTACTGGACGTCACGCCCCTCACTCTGGGGATCGAAACTCTGGGAGGGGTTACTACCACGATGATAGAGAGAAACACCACCATCCCCTCTCGCAGGTCTGAGACTTTCTCTACGGCAGCAGATAACCAACCTGCCGTAGAGGTACACGTATTGCAAGGTGAGAGAGAGTTTGCTAAGGACAACATAACCTTGGGACGATTCCACCTCATGGGTATTCCAGCTGCACCAAGGGGTATCCCCCAGATTGAGGTAACATTCGATATAGATGCAAATGGAATAGTCAACGTTTCCGCCAAGGACTTGGGAACAGGAACTGAACAATCGATCAAGATAGAGAGCCAAACCTCTCTTTCTGAGGATGAGATTAGGCAGAAAATAGAGGATGCGGAAAAGTTTGCGGAAGAGGACAAGAGGAAGAAGGCTAAGGTAGAGATGCGCAACTCTGCAGACAGCGTAGTCTATCAGACTAGGAAGATGATCGAAGAGAATGAAGAGAAACTTGCCGATGAAGACACCAAGCCAGTCCTAGAGAAGCTGGACGAACTTGAGGCTCTGATAGTCAAGGACGAGACTCCCGTCCCACTGGAGGAAATAGACGAGGCTGCAATTCAGGCTAAGATGTCAGAACTGGAGGAATCAATGCACTCCATCTCAACCAAACTGTACGAAGCCGCGGCTGCAGAGATGGCCGAGGAGAAGGATGAGAAAGGTGACGATGGGGTCGTTGATGCAGATTTTGAGGTCGTTGACTCCGAGGAAGAAGAGGACTAGTCAATCCTCGGTAATCAGTCTGTGTAGGGTCCTGACGTGAACACCCGATGTGCCGTATTGGAAGAGGGGGTTCGCCCCTTCCGAACGAGCCTTAGAACCAGGTCCCCATGCAGTTCCAGCGATATCTAGATGCACCCACGGAATCTTCCCCGCATCCTCCTCGAATCCCCTAGTCGGAACAAAGAACTCTAAGAATGATGCAGCAGTGTTAGAGGAGCCAGCCCTGCCTCCAATCGAGCCGTTCCTGATGTCAGCGAATGCAGAGTCAGTCATGTACTTGCGGAACTGAGCGTTAAGAGGCATCCTCCAGACAGGCTCTCCGCTCCTCTTTGCAGCCGCTTTGAGCCTCTTTGCAATCCCCTCATCGTTCGCCCACATTCCCGATATCTGGTTCCCTAGAGCAACAACCACTGCCCCTGTGAGAGTCGCGAGGTCCACAATGTATTCTGGGTCTAACTCGCCCGCCTTCCATAGTCCATCAGCCAGAACATTCCTGCCTTCCGCATCAGTGCTGAACACCTCAATCGTCTTCCCAGAGTATGTTTTGAAAACGTCGCCGGGCCTGTAAGCCCCAGACCCGGGCATATTCTCCGCTAGGCAAGCGATTCCGTTCACCCTACTCTGATATCCGGTGGCGTGTAGCGAGTGCATTAGGCCGAATACTGTCGCAGCTCCGCACATGTCGTACTTCATATCCCACATTCCTCCAGTGGGCTTGATCGAAATTCCACCGGTGTCGAATGTAATCCCCTTCCCTACAATACAGGGCCGCTGCACTCCTTCATCAGCATCCGGATTCAACGTGAACAGGACCATGCAGGGTTTTCTTTCGCTCCCCTTGCCGACGTTGATCAGTCCTCCCATGCCGAGCTCTTGCAGTTTCTTCCAATTGTATACCTCTACCTCTACGTTGACCTTGTCCTTGGCCCATTCCTCCGCTCTTTTTGCGTATTCCATCGGGTAAAGCACGTTTGCAGGCTCATTGCCCAAGTCCCTTGCTAGATGGACTCCTTCCGCCACTGAACTTACCTTGCTTAGCCCTCGGGCCAATGACTCCTGATACCTCGAGCTTGCTTGGAAAGACACGTTCCAAGGGTCAGATATGTGATCCTTGGGTGACTCTTGATGCTCGAGGAACTCGTAGTCTCGAAGCAGCATCCCCTCGGCGAAGTCGATCATCCTCTTCACCGACCAACCTGAGGTGAATCTCACCGTAACGTCGATGCCCTTTTTCTTGGACATGGAAGCTATCAGCCTGGCACCAGTATTCCTAGCCCTCTTGTGCCCGAGAGAATCTTTCTCCCCCATGCCGACTAGGACGATATTGCACCCTGGAGTCCAAAGCGTCAATCTCTTGCCTTTCTTCCCGTCGAAGCTTCCAGATGAGAGGGCGTCTTTCACCAGACTACGTTGACTCCTACTCAGCCCGCTGAGGGAGTTGTTTGGCGCCTTATTGACCCCTTCGAAGAGAGGGAGAACCATTTGCGATCCTAATTCTGTAAATTCACTGCTCGTTATATTCATTTTTAGCCTCAATAAGACCATTAGTAACCAGTTTACAAACAATTCCTTCTAAAAAATACAATTTTAGAGTCAAAATAATACTAGATCTTTTCAACTCTGACCTCTTTCTTGCCCAATGCAGCCAGGATTATGCATGCTATGCTAAGAAATACCGATGGCGATGGAAGGACCGCGTTTCTACCGGGACTATCCTCGATAACTGAATCGTTGACAGGTTCCGAGACCCATCCCGAAGCATCTATGACCCTCTTCTGGTAGAATAGGTGGAAAGCTCCTTGGCCATTAGAAATAGGCGCATCTCCGAAGTTGAGAATCGACTCCGTGCTGTTGGTGGCATTCACTCCGAATCCACACCCAGGAGAGGAGTAGTTGAATCCAAAACCCTCAATCTCACAGGGCGATTTTCCTGGATCATCTCCGACTGGAAACCAGGTCCTCTCCTCTGTAACATACGTCAAGGTGGCGTTACCAGTACTCGCTCTCCCGAGGTTGGACACCTTCAGGTGGACCTCGCCCCCCTCTTCTATCACCATTGCATCAGTGAAGAGACGAGCTCTCCAGTACCAGACATTCTCAATCAAATACAACATCACATCCAGCTCCTCAGCCAGCCTATCAGATACCGACTCAACCGTCCCAAGCAAGAACTGCTCGTCATCAGTCTCGAACGTGAAAGTCGGGTAGCCCATGACACCATAGCCGTAGTCACGGCTAGTGCCGCAATTTGGGTATAGGCCTTGGTTCGCGTTTCGAATAGGAATGTCCGAAATGTTCGAGTTCACTTCGTCTCTGATGTGGTGATACATCTCCCAGTCAGGAGGTTGCTCTGGCCATTTTCCCCATGGATACAGCATAATCCAAACTCCGGTATGCATTGTGACGTACAAATCTGCATCAGGAACTACATCATTCATGTAAATTGAATTTGCAAGAGTCTCTGACTCACTGAATGCAGAACTTCCTGGCTGAGTGGTAGGGCATGTGTTCCAGTAATGATCGTAGTTTCTATTCAGGTCTACTTGGTTAACGTTCCATCTGGTATCGAAGTCATTTCCATCCGCATTCAGCATGATTAGGATGTGCAACTCAGTAGTTGAAAGAACATCTATCACATCCTGTTCACCATCAGACCACCCCTCGATGTAAAACTCTGCAGTGATGAATGCCAACTCCGTCCCCAAATGCTCGTTACCGTGATGGCCGCCGTCGATGTACACCACTTCTTTGGCAGTTCCATCTGGCTTGGTCTCCAGACTCCAATCTGAAATTTGTAACATCCAGAGATTTCTTCCAAGTTCTGTTTCGCCTACAACTAGAAGGTTCACGATATCTGGATGTTCATCCGCCCATGCATTTAGATCGAGGGTAAGTGACGCATATGAGTGGTACCAGTGCTCTTGGATAATATCCGGTTGGCTAATCTGGGCCGATACTGCAGGTGAAACAGATGCGAGTGCAAATGAAGCAACCAGAATTGTCGCTATCAAGCGGCGCATGCGCCACTGTAGGGGTAATAACGTACAATTATTCTCCTATTTTGCTATCAGAATTCGCTATGTGGCACGCCACTATCTTCGTCGCGATAAGTGCCGCACTGAACTCAGTGAGTGAACCCTCGGTCCCTGGAACGATTTCGTTTACGTCCGCACCAACAACCTCGCAATTCCCAGATGCGAATAGATTTTCAATCAATTCTACTGAACCCCAGTGACTCAATCCCCCTGGAACTGGTGTCCCTGTTTCTGGAACTAGTGAACCATCAAGACCATCAACGTCAAAGGTTAGCCAAACTGGGCCAGAGATGCTTGAAACCCTCTCCACTAAACTCTCCCATACTAGCCTCCCATCAACGATGGATAGTAGATCTCTTGCGAACCAAGCCTCAACTCTATCTTCGTTCTGTATGATCTCTTCTTCCTCATGACTGAATGCCCTAACCCCAATCTGTATGACTCTGCCCACCCCCAATTCCAGAGCCCTACGAATAACTGTCCCGTGGGAAAACCTCTCTCCGTTCAACTCCTCCCTCAAATCAGCATGCGCGTCAATCTGAACTATTGTCAGTTCTGAAATGTCTCTAACTGAAGGGTGCTCGTGTAAATTCTCCAGAATCGGAAGTAGTATACCATGTTCGCCCCCAAGAACCAGCGGGAACTCCTTCCCAGTAAACCATGGTCTAACATGTTCTCCGATGGAGTCCAATTGTTCTCTGAGGCTTGGCGCCTCAGAGGACCATGGTGCCGCAGTGTGAATTTTTGCCCCACTCGGTAAATCTTCTGGGAGAATTGAGTCATTCAACTCTACTTGAGAACTTGCTTCGATGCATGCCTTAGGGCCGTGACGAGTTCCTTCTCCGTAACTGCAAGTCATCTCAAGAGGAATCTGTAGTATTACGATATCCCAAGGGCCACCTTCCGACTCCTCAAGTGCGAGGAAGGTATGACTGCCGGGCTCATCCATGTTTACTCGAGAAGAGAACACAGATTAACCACTTCGGGCGCGTCGAACGATAGAAATAGAGCAATTAGCAAGATGTTTGAAATAACCTCGGCTTCCATCGGCAGCTGGTGGGAAGATGGGACTAACGCTAGCACAGCTTACTCAGGCCATCAAGAGCAAGGTGGATACCACTATGGAAACTCATGTGGCTGAGTCAATAGCAGAACATGCATTGGGCTTCTTCGGCTTCTCAAACAGGATTATCGATAATGCACTCGAGCCAACAGACAGGAACATGTTCTACCAGTTGCAAGACTATGATCTGCTGACCACGGAGTCCGAGGAGACCACCCTCTGGGATGGAAGGGAGTGGAGGATCCACTACTGGAAGTTCAAAGCAAACGCTGAGAATTTTGCCAACTTGGCTGTTCAGAATGAAGACAAGGGCGAAGAAGATCCCTATGCTGATATTTATGACGGTATGCCCGCAGGTCTTTGGAGAGAGAGGTCAGGGGTAGACGACGACTATGAGGAGCCATTGTTCTAGTGTTGCTAGCAGTCATGCCGGGAATTGTTTGAAATGCCGCAGTGTGCGGAGGATGACATGACCAGAGCCTTCTCGATAGCCGTAGTGCTTTCGATGCTGACGGTTTGTGTACCCTCGTCACTAGCTTTGGCAGAGGAAGGGCAAATCAACAGTTGTGAAATCCTAGCAGATTGGGATCAGCAATGGGACTTCTCAGGAGATGGAGGCTCCGAGGTTTCTCTTGTTCACAGGTATCGGGTGGTTTTCGATCCCCCACTCTCTGACTCCATATCGCTTGAAGAATTAAACACTAGCGTCGAGCATACCAGAGGCTCCTTTCAATCATCAGGACAAAATACCTCGATATTCGTGGCTGGAGGTGAGATAGAAATAATTCTAGAAGAGCAGCCTCAGTTTGGAGACTATGTATGGATATCCGTTCAATCTTCGGTTGCTTCATGTAGTCGCTCGCTCAATATTACAAACTGGAACCAACCAATCTCAGATCATGAGGTCACAAGAGAAACCAATTGGTCACTTTCAGGAATGGAGGGGGATAGTCAGGGAGTCACTTTCGAGGGGAGAGGTTGGCAAAAAAGAACCGGCGACGTCTTAGAGTCCAACGAACTAGGAAATGGGACTCTAGTCCTAGATATGGCGAATGGCTCTCAGGGAGCAGCAATAGATCTCGGTTTAGACAGAATCTGGCTAAATGAGACTTATCATGGAACCGAACTAATCAGCCAAGACTTCGAGATGGCTGGTTCTGGACACATCGCGATTTCAATCGATGAAGGCGATGAGGGAGCGATAGTTAACGCGGAAATCAAGGATGCTTATGTTCTAAGGTCATTCAAAGATGGAAAGATCACTGAGAGAATGATGTTCGAGGGAGATGGATGGATTTCCATTGATGGCGGAGATAACGAGAGCTCAGGAGGAGTTTTTGGAGAGGTATTCTTGCTTTACTTCGAGACTTGGGATGAGGATGGCTTTCGGAGACTCCAGGATATTCAGATTGAAGCCAATGCATCTGCCAGAATATCTGCAGCAGGAGAGTTCTTCTCCTTTGATTTGGAGGAGCTAATACTTAGGGAGAAATGGGAAGAGGGTATCAGGACTGACCAGTACTCTAGGATTTTCGGAAGCGGGCAGTTCGACTTCATAGCCTCAGATGAGGCCCCATACATCGAGGTCAATGGCACCATCCCAATCATTCACATGCAGTCAGAAGGCGGAGAGACCGTTGCTGACACAATAATTGTTGATGGTACCTACGAGGGTGATGCCGAGGGGTCCTTCGGCCTAGTGCGCAGGATTGTAGAATCTGATGTCTACGCTAATTCGACTGGAACCCTTTTCGAGGCTGACAAAATCCAGAATGAATTCTGGTTCAACGTCTCTGCCACGCCTTTCGGCCTAATAGATCAGGAGTGGGGAGCCGAACACAACCTGACCTATGAGTATGTAGTCCCTCAAGAGGACTGGATGAATCGAACTATTCGTTATACATACGTCGAGGACAACGGATCTACAGAGGACGAGTTGCCCGATAACTCCCCTATCATCCAGAATCCAGATTCTCCCGATGCGAACGCCATCTTCTCTAATCACATCTCTAGAGAGACCGGAGTATGCCCTCAGATACTGGCAATAGGAGATAGTTTCCAACTCATAGGAAATAAAGAAATGACTCTGGATGTATCCGTAACAAGCAGCAAAGTCGCATACATAGACGGTCATGAGATTTCAGTAGCCGTGTGGAATGGTATCTTCGGAGGCATCAGCTCGGCGAACGGGAGCATAATCAACGAGGGACCCCTTTCTGGATTGCTGAACGAAGTCAGTAGGGCAGTAACATTGGACATAGGTGACAACTCCGAGATTTCCCTTATCGAAGAGCAGAGAGTGGATAGGATCCTTTCCCCTTCGATAGTTACATTCGATGAGAATACCCCTCCCATGCTCTCCAGCAACTTGGAGTCCTCGGTAAGGTTCCGCGAGTCTGCCCTATCTTCGGAGGGGGGCATTGCTCACCTGGAGATTTCCATCGATGACATAGATACAGATACCAAATCAGTGGTAGTGGATCTTTCTTCTATCGGGATGGGGCTTATCGAACTCTCAGACTCGGGGCTTTCGGGCGATCTTGTCATACACGATGATGTCTGGACGGCAAAAATCGTCCATAACGGTCTCCAAAGCGGTAATCTCCCAATCTCTGTAATAATGGAGGACTATTGGGTTACGAATCAACAGGATGTCAGCATTCAGATTTCCAATGCACCACCTCGCCTCATTCATCTTGACTTCTCTCCTGACAGCGCTTTCAGGGGTGATGAGATCCAAGTTCGCCTAGGTGCCTATGATGGCCACGGAATCAAGTCTGTTTCAGTTAACCTACAGTCCATGGGCGGTTCAATGGTCGAATTGTCGCCCGAGCCCGTAGGATCTGTCTGGGAATGGCAACACAATGGGGATACAAGATCGACTGAAATAACGACTTGGTCGGGTTCATTCCAAATCCCCCCGAGTATGTCTCCTGGGAGACAGAATATCCCCATCCTCCTTGAGGATCAGGAGGGAGGTTCAACAACTACAATTTTGATTGGGGGGGTCCTATCTAGTAAGATAGGAAGGCAAGCAGAGAAGGTCCTCATCGGAAATCAACCCCCCTCTATCGCTAATCTTACGATTCTGAGGGATGGGAATCCAGTCAATCAAGTCACGTCACTTAATTCAGGAGGCGAGTTGAATTACACCCTTGAGGTCACCATTCAGGACTTCGATGGAGTCTCCTCTGCCCAGGCAAAGATAGGAAGACTTGCGCCCATTGGTCAGTCAGAGGTATGGCAGTTGATGTTAGACAACGGGATTGGCCCCGATAGGGTGGCTAATGACGGGGTATTCTCATTGGCATTCTCGACTAGGTCTTCTCTCAGCGAGGGGGAGATGACTCTGTTCATCCGAGCGACTGATGTATTCCTTTCCACGACCTCCTATCAAGACCAACAGCACAATGTTTCCATTACAAAGGCAGATTCTGTAAAATCGGGGACTTCTTGGATTTCTTCTAACTCCACTGCAGTAATTCTGATTTCACTTGTGACATTGCTTGCTGTCGGGGTAGGGGCATTCATCAACATCCTAAGGAATTCAGAACTGGAATAGAATGGTGCGAGTGCCGGGATTTGAACCCGGGTTCCCACGTTGGCAACGTGGGGTGATAACCGCTACACTACACTCGCGCAGGCTTTTGCAGGACCGACCGGCTTTTCTAAGCGTCGGTAACCCTGTCGACAATCGCATTCACTCTCGCTCTAATTTCATCTCTCGTTTTTCTATAGGCTTCAATCTCTCTACCAAACGGGTCTTCCAACCCCCAGTCCTCGTCAATTGGCAGGGCGGGACAACTAACGCCGCACCCCATGCTGATTATTTTGTCAAAGTTTTCTGGATCAACAAGATCTACAGATTTAGGATGTAGGCATCTAGTGTCTATGGAAATTTCCTCAAGCACTATCAAGGCATTTGGCGCCACCCCCCTGTCTTTTGGAGGATGGGTTCCAGCAGAAGATGCGCTATGCCCTAAATCTCTGGCAATAGCCTCAGCCATCTGGCTCCTACATGTATTTCCAACACAAACGAACAGGAGTCGCACGTACACAGCGTGCGGTAGTGACTAATTAACCGATTCACAATACAGGACATAGTCTAAATCTATTCAGAATAGGTTTCAATAATATCACTTCGAACGGATAAGTATGGCTGACTCTCCTGTGTCTCATCATCCTGCCGGATCCTCTGCGGAAACCGGCAATTCGGAGGCCTCAAACGAGCAGAGAGCCCAGATGGAACAGGCTTACCAGCAGATGCAGAGGAAGATGAGAATCGGCAAGATGGACGAGCAGATAAAACACAAAATAATGGTACTCTCAGGCAAAGGAGGAGTTGGAAAATCAACGGTTGCAACCGGACTTGCCCTTTCTCTAGCACGCGAGGGAAAGAAGGTCGGATTGATGGATATCGACATTACAGGCCCAAACGTTCCTAAGATGTTAGGCCTTGAAAATGCAGAACTGAACGTCGAAGAGGGCCAGATTCATCCAGCCGAAGGGCCAGCTGGAGTCAAGGTGATTTCAATGGCCTTCCTACTTGAGGATCCAGACAAGCCGGTAATATGGCGCGGACCCATAAAGTTGGGAGCGATTCAGCAATTCATTGGTGACGTAGCATGGGGGGAACTAGACGCTCTGATTATCGACTTCCCACCTGGAACTGGTGATGAACCATTGACAGTTAGTCAGAGCCTCCCGGGGATAGATGGCGTAGTAATCGTGACAACCCCTCAAGAAGTCGCCCTCCTAGATAGTAGGAAGTCGATCAACTTCGCCAAAACAATCTCAGTTCCGGTCCTGGGAGTTGTTGAGAATATGAGCGGCTATACTATCAGAGGGAAATCCGAACCCAACTCTAAGATTTCAATAATGGGCCCGGGAGGGGTGCCAATTGACTGCCAACCAGACAATGACGGAAGGTGGGAAGTCACTCTCGATGTCTTCAAGTCAGGCGGAGGAGAAGAATCATCCAGAGAATTGGAGGTCCCATTCTTAGGGTCACTCCCTTTCGACCCCGGAATAGTAAGAGGAGGAGATGATGGAGTGCATCGAATCATCGCAGAGCCGGAAGGAGAAACAGCCAAGGCATTCAAATCGATAGTAGAAGGAATCGTTGAGCAACTCGAAAAGGACTCACAACGTTCTCTAAGGATTATCTAAGGACTAATCCTTGCGTCGAATTGATGACGTAGTCACAGTCCCAAGAGTCCGTAATGGTTGCTGAAACAGGCATCTACATCACCTGGGTGACAGGTGCTATTCTAATCAGCATAGCAATGATGCCTCTGTTCAAGCCCCAATTCGCAAGGATCAGCCTGGACGGATTCATCGATATGTTCAGACGATATTGGGCGCACATGATTGTTGTCTTCTCGGTCTACCTTTGGAAAGACCTACTTGACGGCCTAGACAGGATATTGATGGCTAACACTCAGCTAGATATGACTTTCTTAGTTTATGCGATAGAAGGTGATGCTTCCTTATGGGTTCAGGAGGGGCTCAGGAACGATGTCTTGGACGTAATTATGACTCACTTCTACGTCATGGGATTCATGACGGCAACCTTCTCATCATTCATTTATCCGATCTACTTTGATGATAGGCACATGGCCGACAGAGTCTCTCTTTCCATGTTCTGGGTGTACATAATTGCAATACCATTCTACCTGTTCCTGAATGTCAAAGTTACAGGGAATTATATCCAAGGCATGGAAACTATAGCTTATGACTTGACACCCGAAATTCATAATTGGTTCAATAGAATTGATCCATTCACAAATGGGATGCCCAGTCTCCACATCGGACTACCGTTCGCGATTTGGCTAACCATGCACAGATGGGATGAGGATGGAAGATGGAATAGGTTCCGATTCTTCCTCATCATTTTCATTGCCCTGACCTCTGTGGCGATAATATATCTCGGAATCCACTGGTTCGTAGACATAATCGGAGGAATGGTGGTCGCCATTCTCGCTGTAAACATCACTTCAAGAACACATGAGCCAATATGGAGATTTGCCGATGAGAGACTCTTCACAAGGAGACTAGCTCGTGCATTGGATAATCCGAGAGGATCGATAAGGAGCACCCTAAACTCACTTACAAGCTCTCTTGATCCAATAAAAGAACCAGGAAAGAATCAGACAAGCGCAATCATTCTGGCACTAATCCTTCTGACAGGATCAGTTCTATTGTGGGATGTCACTCATCAGAAGATATCCATCGACGAGGCTGAATCCCCTACATCGGCCTCTGGTTCGGGAGAATGGTTGATTTGGATTGAGGAATCTGGTCAGGATGTTTCTATTACGGCTACCAACGTCATATCAAAAACAAATAGAACATTGGGAGGAATGACATGGGAAAGTACACCCCAAGTCGTCTCTTCGGGGAACAATTTCGTAGTCTATGATGAATTTAGAGTCGACTACTTTCGTCATGACTCGGGGACTGGTACACTCGAACCAATTTTCAGCGAGCCTTCAGCAGAATCCCTGATCGATATTTCTATTTCCTCAGTTTCCAGTGATACTGAATACATAGCGATGCTTTCCAATGAGAGTCTGAGAATAGTGGACACTAGTGATCGATCTACCAGAATTCTAGAGTCCGCATCCAACTCCTCGGTAATCGCCTCTTCGGGTTCACTAGTGGCATTTTCTGAGAACTCCCCCTCTGGCCCTATGGTAAACATAACATCGGTAGACTCTGATTTGACGCTAACCATCCTATTGGACCCTCGTTCGTCAGATAGAATAGAGGAGTCAATCAGGAACTCTGGTGCGTTGCTAGATTTCGGGAACTCCACTATAGTTGAACTGGTAATGGACTCGAATTGGCTCGTCGCGACTGTAGATGTCGGTCCCTTCAGTAGGACAATCATAGTTGACACGTTGTCGATCAATCAGACTTTGATTTCTAACCCTAGGTGGGACTCCTCCTCTCCCAGTATAGGGGAGGGGAAGGTTGCATTCCTCCAAGTAACTAGAGATGACATTATCTCTACATCTCAAGACTCACTTAGGAACAATGACGTTTACGTCTACTACATCGAATCTGCAGAGACTAGGCAGCACACCTTCGACGATGATGTTAATCAGTTTCAACCTCAGATATTGCTGGACCGACTAGCCTGGATAGAAGTAAATGACCAAGGAGGGAAGCAGTTAATGGTATACTCTTTCATTGATACAATAGAGCCCCGCAACTCACTTCTCCTACAAGCTTCGATACTAGCTATGATTCCGCTCATTTTCTTATGGACTCTCCAGTCATATGGGGCCAAGATAGTCACTCAGCGAGTCTGAACATCTCATCTAGGCTCCTAGAGGCTCGTCTTATCGTATCCTCTGGGATATCCACAATCTGGTCGGCAGTGGGATCCATCAGTGCCTGTAGTATGTCCTCCAACTGAGTCTTCTTCATGTGCCTGCACATTACGCAGGCACCCATCAGATTCAGGTTGTCCTCAGTCTCAGCCAGAACCCTGTCTGCCGTGCCGCATTCAGTGATTAGCATCATGTCCTTCTTTCCTACGCTTGCAAGTCTGATAGCCTCGTTCATCAACAACTCGCTACTACCTACAAAGTCACTTTCTTCCAGCACTCCCGAGTCACACTCTGGATGACTGAGAACCACAAGGTCGATTCCGTTCTCAGCCATGCTCCTTTTCCAATTTCTTATCTTGGGGCCAGTAAACTCTGCATGGACCTCGCATTCTCCTTCGTACAGAATAACTTCCTTGCGACCTTGGAGTGACTGCTGAAGATGCCTTCCCATGTACTTGTCCGGTACGAAAATCAACTTGTCTCCAGGGAGTCTTTCGCAGATTCTGAGATAATTGCCACTGGTGACGCAAACGTCGCACTCGGCCTTAACAGCAGCACTGGTGTTAATGTAGCAAACCACTGGCACTCCAGGATTCTCGTTTTTTAATCTGACTACGTCTCCCGCCTCAATGCTGTCACTCAGTGAGCAGCCTGCATCTGGAGATGGATGCAATACGGTCTTCTTGGGACTAACTATCTTTGCAGTCTCTGCCATGAATCTGACGCTTGAGAAAAGTATGGTCTGCTGACGAGCATCTCTTGCTTCCTTTGAAAGGGCGTAACTATCCGCTACTGAGTCTGCTACCCCGTATGTGATGTCAGGGGTCTGATAAGAGTGGGCAATTAGGAAAACATCCTTCTCTTTCTTTAATCGATTTATCTCTAGAGTCAGAGGGGCCAGTGACTTGCAGATTTCGATACTCCATCTCATCGGCTGCTTGATTGCATATTGAAGCCTTATTGCCTCTTTCTCTATCTCTGAATCGGAGTACCCAAAAGTTCCCAAGAAAACTCTCGGGATCGGGGCCGCCGGCATGTCCAGAACCATATAGACCAATCAATCGTCGGAGTGCAACCGCTTTCAACTCATCTGGTGTCCGATTAGCATGGAGTGTCCGGAGATCCCAATTTGGAAGCCCGAAATTGTACTTCACGAGGGGGCTGAGGCAATCGTTACGGCTGGTTCTTGGCTCGGTAGGAGGGCCGTACTAAAGCACCGCAGGCCTCGAAGATATCGACATCCCGACCTGGATAGAAGGCTGACACGTCAGAGGATGGCAGTAGAGGCCAGAGTCCTATCCAGGTTATCTGCTGCCGGATTCCCCTCGCCTAGTCTGATGCTAATGGAACCGGACGAATCGAAAATGTTGCTGTCCAGGATCGAGGGAAAAGCCCTGTACGACGTCCTGAAATCAGAAGAATATTCTGAAGATATTCTACATTCCCTCGGAGGATTGATTAGGAGATTGCATGAGATGGGAATCTCACATGGAGATCTAACCACTCACAATGTAATGGTCTCAGAAGATGATTTACATTTAATCGACTTCGGACTTGCTCGACAATCTCCCGAATTGGAGCATTTCGGACTCGATCTACAAGTCCTCAGGGAGTGCTTGGGCTCAAGTCACACAAACATACCCGATGCAATCGAAAGAGTTTGCCAAGGTTACATGGATTCTGAGTGCCAAAATAGCGATTCAGAGAGTGCTATCAATGTCATCGAGAGATTTCACAAGATTGTGGGAAGGGTCAGATATCACGGGTAGGTTGGAATAATGAGAGTTCGTTTTGTCACAGGTAACCAAAATAAGGTAACCGAAGCGTCCGACATACTCTCTCCGCTGGGTTTTGTTATCGAGCAGTTATTGATCGGAGGAAAGGTCCCAGATATAATCGAGCCACAGGCAGAAGGAATTGAGGAGATTGCTAGATCTAAGCTGGAACAAGCCATTTCCCTGACAACGGGTACAGAATTCGAGAATGAGGTATTACTCGTTGAGGACTCCGGTCTATTCATCGACTCTCTTTCGGGCTTCCCGGGGCCTTATTCCTCGTTCGTGCATGAGACAATCGGATTGGCCGGGATACTAACTCTGATGTCAGGACAGACAGACCGGGACGCAGAATTCAGGGCTGTTTCAGCAGTCTCCTTCCAAGGAAATATACTGACCTCCGCAGGGGTATGCAGAGGTGTTATTTCAGAAAATATATGCGGTAATCTTGGCTTTGGCTATGACCCCATTTTCATCCCGGAAGGAGCGAATGGGAGAACATGTGCCCAACTCTCTCCTAATGAGAAATCAGCCATCTCGCATCGTGGATTCGCTCTAAAGGGAGTTTCCGAACTCCTGAATCTCCCGTCAAGGTGAATAGAAGCACTCCTCCTTGGACGAGGTAATGGTCACCGCCACCAGACTCCTCCTGTTCGTAATGACCGCGGTGTCAATCCCAATTTACCTTGTTTTCATAGTCCCCGAGGGACTTCTAATGCAGGTCGCAGGAGCGGTTCTAATTCTCCTCCTAGTCTCGATGATTCTTTTCACAGGCAGGCGTCCAATACCTTCCGTGGTCAAGGAGAGCCAAGTCGTCCTCGATGGCGACTCAACTTTCGGAGACATCGAACTCCCTGCACCGGTCCTTTCTGAAGAGAAAACCGGCGAAATCAGGGATTCAAAGATTCGAAGGAGCAGAGGTAGGCAAAAAGGTCCAGAAATTACAGACCTGCCAATGCCTCAATCCATGCCTGAACAGTCTCCCTCCATTTCCATGGATGCTACTGATTCCTCCGATTTCCTAGTGGAAGATGCGGGGGAAACTGCCAGGGTCCATATCGCGAAAGCAGACCCCGAGCTTCAGGCAGAAGCTGAGGTCGATCGGTACCTAGACCAGCAGAGGCAGAGGAGGGAGATTTTCAGAGAGAGGCTACACAAGGAAAGGCGCTTGGAGATGTCCAAGAGAGTGGCGGAAGAAGCTGGAAAGTGGACGGAAGTAGAGGATGGTGAAGACCTCTCGACTCTGACTAGTATCCCAGGACACGGTTTGGCTGTGATGTACGAGCCAGAAGAGCCCGATGCCTCTATCCCTCAGGGAATCGCATACGTCAGAATCGATGACGAGCGGGTTCTAAAGATCCGTGTATCATTGGATGCTCCCAGAGGTGTGCAAGCTGATACTGATGAAATCCAAGACCAGGAATTAGAGGGCGAATTCCCTCTCCCCGCTTCTCCTCAGGGGATGCCGATTCCACCGCCTCCTATCCCCGATCTACCACCTCCGGTCGGGACAGATGACTAGTCAAGTGATACGTTGAAGCGATACGACCCGTTCGGGGTTGCATGGCTCAAGATGTAATGACCGTAGAGGACGTTGAGGTCGATGGTTCCAATCCCAAGGGAGGAATCATTTCGGTCTGGACACTAAACAGACCAGACAAACTAAACGCCCTGAATACAGAATCACACAAGGCGATCAAGAAGGAATGTGCTAGGGTAAATTCAGATGATAATGTCCGTTGCATAGTTATCAAAGGAGCCCCTCCTCTGGAACCAAGGGAGGGAAAGAGACCCAAGCCACACGCATTCGCAGCCGGCGCGGATATCTCTGAGTTCGCTGGTAAGGACTCTGATGACGTACGTCCATTCTTCGAGGACAATGCATGGGAGGCAGTTTGGAACGTCTCTAAGCCAACAATAGCAATGGTCGATGGATTCGCACTAGGAGGGGGGACGGAACTGGCGTTATCATGCGATATCAGACTCGCTTCAGAGCGATCAACATTCGGTCAGCCCGAAATCAACCTTGGCCTAATTCCCGGAGGAGGAGGGACTCAAAGGCTATGCAGATTGGTAGGATACGGGAAAGCCATGGAGATCGTTCTCTCAGGCGGCATGGTGGGTGCAGAGGACGCGCTAAGTATGGGAATAGTCAACAGGATTGTACCTAACAATGATCTAGAAGAAGAGACTATGAGGCTAGCTACGGAGATTTCCAAGAAGTCCCCACATGTCACGAAGGTAGCAAAACGAGCAGTAAGGGGTGCCTTGGAATTACCGTTCTCCGAAGGGATATTGATGGAGCGCTCTGAGTTTGTCGCCCTTTTCGATACTGAGGATAAGGAGATTGGGGTCACGGCATTCCTAGAGAGATCCGATGCAGAATGGGTAGGAAAATAACTCCTCAACTAAAGCTGCTTGAGATCAACCCGATTGAATCGGACTCCTTGGTGGGGTCAATAATCAGCCAACCAAACTCAGATCCGAATAGAACTAGCTCCTCCTGAATTTCCCTAATCCGATCCAGGTTATCGAGATAGTGGTCCACTCTCTTACCGTTGTGCTTTTCTCTGTTAGCAATCATTCCTCGATGCCTCTCCTCGCTGGAGACATAGAGAACAACCCCGATAGCCACTCCTCCATCCTCTCTCCAGAGGTCAATCACCTCTTTGTTTGGGACATAATGAACTCCTTCCAGAAGCAAGTCAGCCCCCTTTGAGATGGATCTGTCTATCACTGCCACAACCCCCTCTGAGAGAGCCTGAACCGTTTCTTTCCAATCCTCCGAAGCCGAACCCCCAGCCGACTCAAATGAGGAACGATGTAGGGCAGGACTAGCAGTCGATGATATCTGGGTCCTCAGAACCTCTCGAATTGTGTCCGTGGACACAATTTTTGCAAAGCCAAGAGAGGATGCCAGACTTGCAGACATAGTGGACTTTCCGACCCCGCTGGTCCCACTGATAATCAATAGTCTTGGGACCAATCAATCACCTATCGCTGAATTGATTTGATCTCGAGGAACTCCTCCATTCCGTGGACCCCTAACTCTCTCCCCAATCCCGATTGCTTGTACCCCCCAAAAGGAGCAGTAACGTTGAACGCGCCACCATTAATGCTAACCTGACCAGTCCTCAGCATCTTGGCTACTCTCATAGCTCTCTCCTCATTACCTGACCAGACCCCTCCAGATAGCCCATATTCAGAGTCGTTTGCTAGCTCTACTGCCTCCTCCTCTGAGGAGTATGAGGTGATGCACAGAACAGGACCGAAAATCTCCTCTCTGAATATGGTCATATCCGGGGTGACGTCTGCGAAGACTGTCGGCTTTACGAAAAATCCAGACCCAAGCCCATCTGGCATCCCCTCGCCTCCTGCGACTAGAGTGGCCCCTTGTTCGATTCCGCTAGAGATGTACGAAGAAACACTCTCCTGCTGCCTCTTGGAGACCAGTGGGCCACATTTGCTGGACTCATCCGTGGGATCTCCAACAGTGTACCTCTCGATCTTGTTTGAGATCACCTCCACAACCTCGTCTCTAGAATCCTCTGGCACCAGAAGCCGGGTAAGGGCCGAGCACTCCTGGCCAGAGTTGCCGAAGCATGAGTAAATCGCCGAAGTTGCTGCTCGTTGGATGTCTGCGTCATCCAGTATAATGTTCGCACTCTTTCCTCCCAGTTCCAGTGTCACTCTCTTCACGCTTGGTGCCGCCAGTTCCGAGACCCTAATTCCAGCACTTGTAGATCCCGTGAAGCTGACCATATCCACCATTGGATGACTACACAAGGTCTCTCCAATGTCTCTCCCGTGACCCGAAATCAAATTGAAAACTCCATCGGGAAGGCCTACATCATCTAGGATATCTGCTAGAAGGAATGCATTCAATGGCGCCTCCTTGGATGGCTTCAGAACCATTGTGCAACCCGCTGCTATAGCAGGCGCCACCTTTCCGATTATCTGGTGCAGGGGGAAGTTCCACGGGGTAATCATAGCGACCACCCCTATCGGCTCCTTGATAACGAGAGAGTTCCTTACCTCTTCCTCCCAGACGTATCCGTCCAGGATCTTCGCATAAGACCTAGAAACAACCCTCGGAGTCCCCACCATCGCCATCCTGGAGTACCCTATAGGGGTCCCTACCTCTGCAGTAATTATCTCGGCTAGCTCCTCGCTTCTGTCCTTGATCAAGCTCGAAATCCTGTTTAGAAATTCTACTCTCTCGCTAACCTCGGTTGTCGACCAATCCGTGAATGCTGACCTAGCAGCCTCTACAGCAGCATTAACATCTGAATCGCTGGAGACTGGTACGGAACCAATCACCTCCTCATTGGTCGGATTGATTACCTCGATAGAACCCTCTCCAGTGGGTTCTATCCAGTTTCCATTGATGTACAGGCGCCGGCGTTCGTGCATGGTTGACCCAAAATGCGACATCTTATGATATTCATGCAATTCAATAGAGTGGTCCTTGCTCGAGCATCATGCCAGTTTCCACCGACATGCTTGACGGAGGGGTAGCCGTGGTCACTTTGTCTCCAGCTGCCTCCTCGAACACCTTCTCCCCCGAACACTTCGACCCATTCCTCTCATGCTTACAAGAGGTGATGGCAAATCCCTCTTGTAGGTCAGTAGTTATCACCGGTTCTGGTCGCTTCTTCTCCTCTGGGGGGAACATGGACGACTTTTCTGATGCAATAGAGAATGGCAATATTGGTGATATAGTTAAGGAGATGACCGATAAGCTACATCCACTTCTCTTGAAGATGAGGACTTCAGAGATGGTTTTCGTATGTGCCATCAATGGGTCAGCAGCCGGAGGAGGACTAGGTTTGGCACTAGCATCAGACTACAGAGTATGCTCTCCAGAGGCGAAGCTCGCCTCCGCGTTTTTCCGACTAGGGCTCTCACCCGACGGGGGGATGACATGGTTGCTCCCAAGACTGGTCGGGAACCAGGTGGCTCGCAAGTTCTTCTTCAACTCCGAAGTTTGGACAGCCGAACAGGCCCTCGATTATGGAGCAGTCGATGAGTTAGCCGACCCCAGTGCCCTTCTAGATAGGGCCATTGAGGTTGCCAGGGATTGGGGCAAGTGGTCGGTCAGCAGCAGGAAGGGGACAAAGCAGCTGCTAGATGCATCCACTTCTACATTCTTCGAAACCCAGCTGCATTTCGAGCAGTCGCTAATGATTGCATCCTCGCAGACGGCGGACTTCGTCGAGGGGGTCACGTCGTTCAAGCTGAAGAGGGAACCGTCCTTTGGATGGTTCGAGGAGGAGTAGTATGGTCAGAAGACTGATTGTCATGCGTCATGCTAAGAGCAGCTGGAAAGAACCGAACCTCGATGATCACGAACGACCACTGAACAAGAGGGGGAGGCGGGATGCACCCATGGTGGCAGATGCGATTTTCGAAAGAGGTTGGATTCCAGAACTTATCCTCGTTAGTAGTTCGAAGAGGACTCTCCAGACTCTGGAGGGGATGTCTCACAGGATGGGAAAGGCTCCATTCGAGGTTAGATCGGGAATCTACCATGCAACGGTAATCGATCTAATGGAAGAATTGGAAGATATGTTGGATAACGGAACCACCATGATAATTGGGCACAATCCTGGCTCGGAGATTCTTGTGAACCATCTCTCAGGGGAATGGCACACAATGCCCACAGCAACCGCAGTATTGTTGATCCACTCGGGCTCATCATGGTCGGTTGAGGACGTCATTCGTCCAAAGGAGATTGCATAGTCATGGATGCTCAGGGACTTCGTCAGACCAGTGTGACATCTTGTTCAGAGTGATCGTCACATTGGTTACCTCTCCTTCTTCCCAGTAGTCTACTGCCACGAAAGTAGGCCTGTTGTCCATTTCCTCCCAGCACTGAAGGGACCGATTTAGTAGAGTCTCATACTCGTTCACGTCATTAGCCAAAATCGGATCGGGTAGTCCGTAGATGCTAGATAGCCAGTTGTTCAGGTGCCACACTGGTTGGGACCCATCACCACGATGAACAGTGCAGGTCATCTCATCCTTACTGCTCTCTGCGTAGTTGGTTGTCCATCCGAACGTTCCGAAGTCGTGCAACCAAGGGTATTCATCGTGCTGAGATTGTTCCCAGAAGACAATCAGATTCTTCCCATGTATGACCAAATCTCCTAGACTCGGCCACTCATCTCCGAGAGTATGGGTGTAGATCCTGTCCTTCATGCCAGTCTCGTTGAATAGGAAACTCAAGTGAGAGGCAGGGACGTAGTTCTCTATCAGAAGGGTGACAACATCGCCACTGGAGTTGTTCATTAGGGAATTTAGCATCCTCATCCATTCGAATGCATCAACCTCTCCGAAGTTGCAGGGGTGGAAGAACTGGCCAGTACTGTGGCAGAACCTGACATCCTCTTTGGAAGTGTGGTCGTAATGGCTGTGATGGGAGTCCACCATGAAGGCCCTGATTCCATCATCCCACTGCCTTTGCAGGCCTGTGTAGTGATTCACCCCAACTAGAACCTGATCTTCTATGGTGGAGTAAGCATTGTGAGTCTCGGCGAAGGTAAAGTCGTCATATGTTCTCAGGCAGTATTTCGCCTCTCCGTGGCAGCTGATGAAATCATTCGGATCCATCGGATCGAAACCCCTTTCCAATTCCCATTCATTAGGAAGATCATCGCCATCCGAATCATCATCCCACTCATCGCACTCCATGTCCCCATCTAGATCGTCTGGTACGGATTCACTATCAACAGGGTCAGTTCCGCATCTCCCTTCCTCGGCATCGCTCCAAGAATCCCCATCATCATCCAAGTCATTGGGGTCGCATTGTGAATCACCATCAGTGTCGATTGGGGTTACTTCACCGTCATTTGGATCAGATGTGCAGTTCAGCTCTTCGGAATTGCTCCAACCATCGCCATCGATATCCAGATCCTCAGAGTCCTGAATGCCGTCTCCATCCATATCAGGAGTGGATCCTTCTAGGCATCCTGAGGTCAATAGCGCGAAGCACAAAATAAAAGATAACACTTTTTTGTGCATTTACCAGTCACCCCGATTAACAATTCAAGTAGTACCCTAGTCCATCACAGTCTCGTGATGGTTCGGTACGAAAGTCTGCTCAGTCATAGGGGGCCTCACGTATCCCCTCGCAGTCTTCCTCTCCGGCAGCTCAATCGGCTCTGGAGTAAGGTCCTCGTACTCGATCATAGACAGTAGATGGTTGATGCAATTCAAGTGCGCATGCCTCTTGATATCGGAGTTTACCACGAACCAAGGGGACTGCTTGGTGTCAGTGTGAGCGAACATCACGTCCTTCGCCTCAGAGTAGTCTTCCCACCGCGTGAGAGACTCCAGATCCATCGGACTGAGTTTCCACCTCTTGTGCGGTTCGTCCAGCCTTGCCTTGAAACGCTTCAGCTGCTCGTCATCGGAAACTGAGAACCAGTACTTAATCAGAATCGTTCCGGACCTCATCAGCATCCTCTCGAACATCGGGCACGACCTCATGAATTCGTCATACTCCCCCTCATCGCAGAATCCCATAACCCTCTCGACCCCGGCTCTGTTGTACCAACTTCTGTCGAACATCACTATTTCTCCTGCAGCGGGGAGATGGTTGACGTACCTTTGGAAGTACCACTCGGTCTTCTGCCTCTCGGTGGGGGCTGGCAGAGCAGCCACTCTCACGACTCTGGGATTGAGATACTGCGCGATCCTCTTTATCACGCCACCTTTACCGGCAGCATCTCTACCTTCGAAGACGATCACGACCTTGAGTCCCTTCGCCTTCACCCATTCCTGAAGTTTGATTAACTCTAATTGTAGCCTGAATAGCTCCGTGTTGTACTTCTTCTTCCCTATCCTCTCTATTTTCTCGCTTCCATTGCCGCCCATTGTAATCAACCCCCCATAACCGTCTTTGACAAAAGTCCTCTGGTCCAGGATTCGGAGAATCCTGACGAGTCAAAGGAGGCTGACAAGATCAATCAGTGATGACACAGGGTCTTCAGACTTGGTAACTCCACTAGCCAAAAGCACCCCAGAAGTGCCAAGCTCGATCGCCTTGGCCACGTCTCCGCCGGTCTTTACACCCGCACCGCACAGGATGCCAACACTCGTGGACACTTCTCTGACTGCTTGGGCTGTCCCACTGACTATCCCTGGATCAGCGCTAGTTACCGAAGTCTCGCCGCCAATCAACTCCGGCGGCTCTACAGCAACAAAACCCGGCTCTAATGCCGCCAGTGCTCTTGCCTCGTGAATGTCTGCCGCACAGGCGCAGACATGGAATCCGTCGGGAATCTTCTCCATGAGCATAGCGACGTGCTCCAAGCTCACCTTATGTTCCGCATGATTGACGAGAGTTCCCGAAGCCCCCCTCTCCATTGCAGTTTCAGGATGCAGCCACCCCGTATTCGAACCGAAACCTACGGGATCAAGATGCTGGCACCATACCTCCAGTCCCGGTGCAGCAGCGACTATGGCAGACAGATCGAATGCAGAGACCGCAGCAACCATCCTAGCCCGTGTATCTATGCTCGCCATCGCCCTAGCCAGATCTTCGGCACGCGCCCCGTGAGCAGTCTGGTAGGTCTTGAAATTAACAACAACTAGGGATTCGCCCATGGCTCCCCGAGGGACTGGGTCTCTTTGACCATGACGGGATTTACAATCGATTATCGTACCTTTCTTTACGGTTGGCCATGATCAACGACCTTCGAACTCAAGTTAGAACCCTCTGGAATCCTGGCCCTCATTCCTATCAGGCACCCCTCGATGTTACAATTAGGGCCTATTTCCGCACCCTCCAGAACAACTGAGTCGTGAATAACCGATCCTTCCTCGATGCAGGCACCGAAACCTATTGTGCTTGAGACAACCTCTCCTTTGTTCGTAGAACCTTCTCCGAACCATGAGTCTTTGTCAACTGAACCGCTGGAGAAACTACCGGCCGAGATACATACTTGGCTCGCTTCTATGAACGATTGAGGAGTCCCCGCATCAACGAACCATCCTTCGAACGGGAAGCCATTCAAGCCACCGGTTGCAGCCAGGTTCTCGTAGACATCCCTCTCAATGCTATGCGCCCCGTCAGGCATCAAATTGAATATCTCAGGCTCTAGGATGTATGCTCCCGCATTAATCAGATTGGAGAAAGCCTCCTCTATCGGGGGTTTCTCTTGGAACCTCATTATCTTTCCATTCTCTTCCCTGTAGTCGGCGACACCGAATCGGGACGGATCCTCAACCTCCCAAAGCGAGATGGTTCCAATGCCTCCGTTACTCCTGTGGAATTCAAGCATCTCTTCTACTCTGAGACTTGTAATTAGGTCCCCGTTGATTACGCAGAATGTGCCTCCAGAGAGATGCTCTCTGCAGTTGGCAATGGCCCCTCCAGTACCCAGTGGCTCGGTTTCCTCGATTATCACTACCTCGTAAGGGAGACTAACTTTGGAGAAGTGATCACGCATCTTCTTTACTCCATAACCAGCGGCAATGAGTATTCTATCCACTTGAGATTCAGGAATTATTCCAACAGCATGCTCAATCATCGTCTTGTCCAGTATTGGTAAGAGGGGCTTCGGGACGCTTTCTGTCCAAGGACGGAGCCTTGTTCCGAAACCTCCAGCGAGGACTATGACATCCATGTCAGGTGAATTGAGCCTCTGCGTTTTAGGGCTTCGCGTTCTACGACTTTCATAATCTCGATGCGTATCGTTGAAAGACAGACGTTGTCTCGCGAGGGTGTGAATATCCACGAGTACCAAGGTAAAGCCCTCTTCCGAGAAGAGGGTGTCGCTGTACAAGAAGGCGTTCACTGCACAACAGTGGACCAAGCCATGGAAGCCTACGACTCTCTTGAAAGCAAGGTCGTCGCCGTAAAGAGCCAGATACATGCGGGAGGACGTGGGAAAGGAAACCTCTACTGCCCCGACACCGGAAATTTGCAGATGGAGGGCGGAGTCAAGATTGCCTCATCGCGAGACGAGGTCGAGACCTATTCCAAAAACATCCTAGGGAACATTCTGGTCACCAAGCAGTCCGGTCCGGATGGTAAGATGGTGAACAACCTGTACATAGAGGCAGGCTGTGAAATCGCCCATGAGTATTATCTCGCTCTCTTAGTCGACCGAGAAAAGGATGCCATCTTGGTTATGGCTTCAACAGAGGGGGGTGTTGACATAGAGGAGGTTGCTGAGACTACTCCCCAAGCTATTCACAAAGCTTGGACCGACTCATCGGGGAAACTGCCTATGGGGGCTGACAGTGCGATGGCTGATTCCCTGGGACTCACAGGCTCATCAAAGGACTCGTTCAAAGAGATGCTAGGGCGCTTGGTCTCCATGTTCGTGTCACGGGACTGTTCTATGGTTGAGATCAATCCTCTTGTGAGAACAGAAGACGGCGCTATGATCGCACTAGACTCCAAGATAAGTTTCGATGACAACGCCTCATTCAGGCATCCCTGGAGAGCGGAGATGAGAGACATGTCCGAAGAGGAAGAGGTCGAGATTAGGGCCAATAAATCCGGACTGTCATACGTCAAATTGGATGGAAATATCGGTTGTCTGGTCAATGGAGCAGGACTAGCCATGGCCTCAATGGATGTTATCAAACTATACGGGGGCGAGCCTGCAAACTTCCTCGACATTGGGGGAGGGGCCAACAAGGAGTCAATCACTACTGCCTTCGGAATAATTCTCGAGGATCAAAATGTAGAGGGTATTCTAGTGAATATCTTCGGAGGAATCATTCGCTGTGATATGGTGGCTCGGAGCATAATAGATGCATCCAGGGAAGTCGGACTTTCTGTTCCACTGGTGGTTAGATTCTCAGGAACGAACCACGAAGAAGGAAGGAACGTACTAGAGGAGAGCTCTCTGGAAGTCACCACCGTGAGTACGCTTGCCGATGGTGCCGAAGCAATCGTCGCTGCAACAGTTGGGGTGGACGCTTGAGTATCTGGATAAATGAGTCCAGCAAGGTCTTAGTTCAGGGAATTACTGGAGGCCAAGGAACATTCCATGCCACTCGAATGACGGAGTACGGGACAGATGTCGTAGGAGGCGTCACACCCGGTAAGGGCGGCCAAGTGGTCGATCTCCCTGGTCGGTCTGTCCCTGTCTACGATACCATGGGGCAAGCCGTTTCGGAAACCAATGCTGATGTTACCGTAATCTACGTTCCAGCGAGATTCGCAGCAGCAGCAATTGTTGAGGCCGCCGATGCTTTCAACGAAATCAAGGGCGAGGGATTGATTGTATGCATTACAGAGGGAATTCCTATCCTCGATATGATTAGATGCATAGCGCACATTTCGGAAATGCCTGGAATCAGGCTTATTGGCCCCAATTGTCCAGGAATCATAACTCCGGGAGAAAATGGTGGTTGCAAGGTGGGAATCATGCCAGGATACATACACGCCAAGGGAAGAATAGGCATAATCTCGAAGTCCGGTACACTAACCTACGAGGCTGTAGCTCAAACAATGAGCGTGGGAGAGGGTCAGACCACGTGCATAGGTATAGGGGGAGATCCCATCAGTGGAACTGGATTCATAGACTGTCTTGCCGCCTTTGAGGAGGACCCAGAGACCGAGGCCGTTGTGATGATCGGAGAGATTGGTGGGACGGCTGAAGAAGATGCTGCGGCTTGGGCTGCAGACAACTTCAGCAAGCCTATTGTCGGATTCGTTGCGGGAGCAACAGCACCTCCTGGCAAAAGGATGGGGCACGCTGGGGCCATTATCTCCGGTGGAAAAGGCACGGCGGAGGAGAAGTTTTCCGCATTCGAGAAGGCAGGAATTCACATTGCTAGAGATCCATCCAAGATTGGGGAAGTGCTAGTCTCGGTGTTGATTGAAGCCGGACTACGAGAGCCTTAGGAACAAAGGCACCCAGCATGACATAGTTGGTAACCATGTCTGGCATATTCAACTCGGAATTGGACTCAATACTCGAGGGGACATCACGCTCGTTCTACCTCTCCCTGAAGGAATTGCCCAGGGCAATCAGGTCCCAAGTTAGCCTTCTGTATATGCTTGCAAGGACTTCTGATACTATTGCAGACTCAGAAGGCGGGGAACCCAAGGAACTCATGGAGGCTCTAGAGTCATACGATGATTTCACACAAGGACGGTCCTCGGACGCTCCGGAACTGTCTTCCTTCTCACAGTTTCAAACCAATAAATCGGAAGGACTCCTTCTGAAGAATGTAGAAGCAGTGGCGTCCAGGATTGAAGGATTCTCTGATTCAGATCAGGAGGCAATTCGGTCATGCTTGGGAATCATCATCAGTGGACAGATTCTAGATTTGAATAGATTCTCTCTCACAGAGGCGGACATCGCCTCTATAGAGAAAGATGACGAATTAGATGACTATGCATATCGAGTTGCTGGAAGTGTGGGTGAATTCTGGACCCGGATGTCATTAGCTCATCTTTTCAAATTAGACTCTGAGAGGGAGAAAGAGATATTCGAGAAAGGCGTCAAATTCGGTAAGTCACTACAGATGATCAACATCCTCAGAGATATTCCATCAGACCTGGCTCTAGGTCGATGCTACATCCCCAGAAAAAGTCTGGAAAAACACAACCTGAGCCCACAAGACCTATTGGACAAGTCGAAAATGGAGTCCTTCAGGCCACTTTATGACGAATATCTAGATTTGACCTCTAAGTATCTGGAGTCAGCAATCCAGTACATCGAAATGATACCTCACTCGCAGTTTCGCCTTAGAGGGTCATGCATGCTTCCAGTAATAATTGGAAAGAGGACAGTTTCCCTACTTCGGGGTAGAAACGTTCTCGATCGAAAAGACAGGATAAAGATTGATAGATCGGAAATCAAAGAGGTAGTCAAACAGGTCGTCATGGCCGTCCCATTCAAAGGTTCAAGCAAGAAACTACTCAGAGATTGATCACATATTTTAGAGTGTTTTCAACCCTAAAACTAATGATGCGCGTTGCAATCGCAATCGGGAGACATTCAAGTGGACCCCGATGCCGCCCTTTTCTGAGGAGTAATGGGGCCGAGCAAGGATTCCGACATCGAGATCGTTATCGAGGGCGAACTGCATCAACCCATTTCCCCGGAACCATCAACCAGCCAAGAAGAACAGATCGATATTGTCAGAGCGGCTGTCGGCCTGACGAAGGAAGCAGCTAGAGCAATCAGCATTACTGCAATTGAGGCAGTTAGGGAGGGGGCTCTATTCATGGGGGTAATAGGATCGAGAGGAGAGTTGTTTGACCCATTCAAGCATATCGATGCGGCAATATGGTCAGAATCAGAAATCCCCGAGCATATGATAGAAACATCATACGAATTCTGTGAAGAACTGACTCGTAGGGAGGCTGGAAATTTTTACCACTCATTCAAGTATCTCCCGGAAGAGAAGAGACAGTCAATAATGGCATACTATGCCTTCTGCAGAAGGGCCGATGACATCGCGGACGGGGACTTCGTGGATATATTCCCAGGAGGATCATCAGATGATCCGGAGTCTGTTGACTACAGATCAAGTATTGAGAGACTGAGCCCGGGGGATCCAGTACTGGATAGATCAACCTACAATGACAAGATGTCCCAACTATTCTACTACAGAAAGAAACTTTCCACAGCTTACGGCAATGTCACTTCAACCGATCCGATTTTTATTGCCCTCAAGGATACTGTTAGAAAATACGGCATTCAGAGGCAACTTCTCGACGATATGATCAGTGGTATGGAGAATGACTTCCACAAGAATAGGTATCAGACCTTCGAGGAACTTTATTCATACTGCTACAGGGTTGCGTCCACGGTCGGTCTGGTCTGCATAGAGATTTATGGATACGACGATCCAAAGGCCAAGGAATATGCAGAGTCTTGGGGTGTATTCATGCAACTAATCAATATTATCAGGGACGTCGCGGAAGACGCTCAGCGTGATCGAATATACCTCCCAATGGAGGATTTAGCAAGATGGGGAATTTCAGAGGAAGACGTGAAGAGTGGCAAGGAACTACTCAACCACCCTGGATGGGCTCCTTTCGTGGAGGAGTATTTGGACAGAGCCGATGGATACAGACAGCGTGCCTTCAAGCTACTCTCTCACTTAGACAAGTCGGCTCGATACTCCCCAGCAGCAATGGCATCTTTCTACCAATCTATTATGGCCAAGATAACCAAGAAGAATGGAGATGTTTTCACAGAGAGAATCCAGCTGACCAAAACGGAGAAGATTCTGCTTGCAGGGTATGTGTACGCGAGGTACAGATTCTTTGGTTTCTGATGGTAATAGCCACATCATCAATTTTCACATGGAAGATGTATTATTCAATAGTAAGGAGGATTAGACATGAGAGTGGCTGTTCTTCTCGAGGAGAGGTGCAAACCGAACAGCAATGCCTTTGCGTATCTGAAGAAGTATTCAGAGATGTGCGAAAGAGAGTGCATTCAAGTAGAAGGATCAAAATGCAAAATACTAGAGACGGCATGTCCCGTTTGCTTTACCCGAGCCAAGCACTGTCCCGATGGGGCCGTGAAAATCATCAATCTTCCAGAGGAACTGGACACAGACCTCACTCATTCCTACGGTGAGAACGCATTCAGATTGTTCCGCCTGCCTTCTCCTCGACAAGAGCAGATAGTAGGAATACTAGGCCCCAATGGAATTGGAAAGTCCACAGCCATAAACCTCCTTTCTGGAACATTCAGGCCAAATCTAGGGGATTGGGCAAATTCTTCACCAGATTGGGACGAAGTAATTTCCACGTTCCCAAGAGGTGAACTCAGAGACTACCTCGTAATGGTGTCTACAGGGGAGGTCAACATTGCGGTAAAACCCCAGTACATAGATAAGTTACCGCGTATATTCGATGGAGAAGTGAGGGAGCTTCTAGCAAGAGTAGATGATAGGGGAGAAATGGAAAACTACACTGAACTCATGGGAATCTCCCATATTCTAGACAGAAAACTTGGAGATCTTTCTGGTGGCGAATTGCAAAGGGTGGCCATTTGTGCTACCCTACTCAAGGAAGCCGACGTCTACTTCTTCGATGAGCCATCTTCATACTTGGACATATATGAGAGAATGAGGATGGTGGGAGTGGTTAGGGGGCTCGCAGATAGGGGAAAGAGGGTACTGGTAGTAGAGCACGATTTGGCAATTCTGGATGTCCTCTGTGATTTGATCCACGTCATCTATGGAGAGAGATCGGCCTATGGGATTTTCACTCCCCCCCGAACCACTAGGACTGCCATAAATGCATACCTTGACGGGTTCCTCCCGGAGGAGAATGTCAGGATTAGAGACAAGCCGATACAGTTCCTGAGGGGACGAAATCGCGGTGAAGAGGTAGGCACTCCTATCCTAAAATGGGGAGACATAGAGAAGACTCTAGGTGACTTCAGCCTGACCACAGGAAAGGGCGAGGTGAAGTCCGCCGAAGTCGTAGGAGTAGTTGGTCCGAATGCCACAGGAAAGACAACTCTGGTGAAGATAATTGCAGGAGAGGTAGATCCCGACGAAGGTTGGTGTACCATGGATGCAAAGGTATCCTACAAACCTCAGCACGTCCGTGCAGACTTCGAGGGAACCGTACAAGAATGGCTAGACACGGAGATAGGAGGAAAATGGCGAAATGGCGAATTCCATACCCAAGTAACTAGGGCCCTACAAGTTGACAAAATGGTTGACTTACATGCGACTAAACTTTCAGGAGGAGAACTTCAGGCCGTTAGTATCGCTATCTGCCTGGGAAAGGAGGCGGATCTGTATCTGTTCGACGAGCCCAGTGCACATCTAGATGCCAATGCTAGAATGGAAGCTGCAAAAGCAATCAGAAGGACCATGGAAAGTAATGAGAAGGCTGCGATGGTCATAGACCATGACACCTACTTCCTCGACATAGTTAGCGACTCTGTTCTGGTATTCCAAGGAGAGGGGGGAGATCACGGAAATGCCATTGGTCCACTATCACTCCGAGAGGGAATGAACCTTTTTCTATCCGATGCCGATGTTACTTTCAGGAGGGACATAGAATCACATCGTCCAAGGATAAACAAGCCTTCTAGCAGGAAGGACCGAGAGCAGAAATCATCCGGTGAATACTTCTACTCCGACTGAGATGGACCATTGGCTTCTTGAGGGACTATCGCGGCCCAACATTGTGGCTGAGGAGTCAGAAGACGGCGGGTCAGAGGAATCACTCACTGAGGAAGTGGATTTCGAAGCTAGGGTTTCCGAACTGGAGGAGGAACTTCAGTATGCCAAGGCAGAAACAGTAAACATCGCCCAAAGAGCTGCTAGGGACCGTTCTGAGACTCTGAAGTACGGCGGCGCCTCTCTCGCAAGGAGGCTCATTCCAGCTTTAGACCACCTCTCTAAGGCTCTAGAAGCTACAGAAGTAGGTGAAGGGACAGAGTCAGTAATTGCAGGCGTGAAACTTACCCTAGATGGACTCAGGTCATCTCTTGAATCAGAGGGAATCAATGAGATCAAAGCCTTAGGAAATGACTTCGATCCTACTTGCATGGAGGCGATTGCTACAGTACCTTGCCCAGAAGGTAAAAATCCTGGAAGTGTAATAGAAGTCATCGAAACTGGATACAGGATGCACGAACGCATCCTCAGAGCATCAAAAGTTGTTGTCGCTGAGGTTGACTCGTGAGTAAGAAAGGTAGAGCCTACCTGCTCGTGTTTGGAATAATTATTACATATGCTGGAGTAGTATTTGCTATACAGATTGCAGCCCCAGATAACCCAATAGAACCGGACAATTTCCCAACCAAATGTCCCGAAGATTCGATTAATTGCTCATTAATCGCACCAAATCACCATAGAAGTGGAAACCTCACAGAGATCAGAATCAACGCTAGTTTACTCGAGGTAATGGATGAAGTCAGGAAATGGATTGATTCCCAATCGGGAACAAATACCATAGGAGATTGGCCCGAACAAACCCATGCAGTATTCAGAACCCTAATCCTGAGGTTTCCAGACGATTTCTTGGTGCAAGGTTTCTGTGATAATGGCGATAGCGTACTGTACGTTTACTCACAGTCTCGCCTCGGTATTTCTGATCTAGGAGTCAATAAAGCGCGAGTCGAGAGCTTTGCTGAGCATATGGTCAATGTAGAAATGGCTACATCAGAATGCGTCTAGGAATGTCCGGCGCTAACCTTGTCTTCAATTATTGACCCCGATATTCGAAAAGCTCAGACCCTTCCGTCGGAATTCTACACAGATCCTGAAAAATTCGAGAACATCATGGAGGGATTTTCGATGAATTGGCACTTCGCAGCCCATGAGAGCCAACTTTTAGGCAAGACCGCAATTGAGCTGAGACATCTTGAGAATTTGCTGGGAGAGCCGATGATATTGGTATCCGGAGATGAGATAAGATGCATATCGAATGTGTGCACCCACAGAGGAATGCTATTGGTGGATGGAAGTTGCTCCAGAAGCACTCTTCAGTGCCCATATCACGGTCGAACCTTTACGTTAGACGGGACTATGAAATCGATGCCCGAGTTCGGCCTGACAGAAGACTTTCCGACTGCTCAAGATGATCTTAGAACATTCCCTTCTAAATCCTGGAAAGGACTTATTTTCACTGGTTTAGAGCCATCGGGTTTGAAAGCCTGCTTGAAGGAGATGGAAGCTAGGATTGGGTGGATGCCAATAGAGAAATTCGAATATGACAATTCCAGGAATAGGTACTATGAAATCAGAGCAAATTGGGCCCTGTACGTTGATAACTACTTGGAGGGATTCCACATACCATTCGTTCACAAAGATCTCAATAGTGCTCTGGACTACGGCGATTATAGAACTGAGATTTTCGATGGTGGAGTGCTACAGATTGGTATCGCCAGCGACGGAGAGGCCATCTTCGAGATTCCTGAAGAATCACCCGACTACGGGCTAAAAGTTGCGGCCTATTATTACTGGATTTATCCAGGTCTAATGCTCAATTTCTACCCATGGGGCCTATCTGTCAACTTAGTCCTCCCATTGTCAGTTGATCGTACCAGGATAGAATACTATGGATTTGTATGGAACAAGAAATTCCTAGGGAAGGGTGCCGGAGGGGACTTGGACAAGGTCGAGGAGGAAGATCAATTTGTAGTGGAGTCGACACAGAGAGGGGTATCATCAGCGACTTACGAAAGAGGGCGTTACTCCCCTTCCAAGGAGATCGGTGTCCATCACTTCCATCAAATGCTTAGTTCTTAGATTGAATTCATAACTAATCGTCCATTCGTTGTTTAGTGCCCATGTCTCGCCAAGGAACATTTGCAACTCTTATTGTCTCTCTATTGTTGCTATCAGGATGTCTAAGTGATGAAACATCAGAAGATAACGAAATTGAAGATTGTTCAGCAATCATAGGAGAACCATGTGAAATCGAAGATACTACCGTGGATGATGGAGTCTTTGAGCAAGAGATTTCAATATCGGGAAATAGATTCTGTGACAATACTAATCCGGACCATTGCCTTCTGCCATTCCCTTCGTCTGCATTCCTTGATCCTGATTCCGGAACCGCCACCGGGTATAGGTTGGACATCGATGGGCAGGCTATACCCGACTCAGCTTCCGCTTCATCAGAAGATTTTCATTTGCTAGATAACAAGGATGGCCACTCCCCTTCTACACAGATATTTACTACGTTTAGCAGCCTTCCAGATATTTCCGGACTAGCCTCCCAAGACTCCATCCCCTCATCGGTCCTCCCTGGACATAACAGTCTGGTTCTCAATATGGACACTGGCCAGATCGTCGAACATTGGGTGGAAATATCGTCCAGAACACAGGAAGACGAGGCAACCCTCGTCCATGTAAGAACCCTCAGAGGACTCGATCATAACGCACAGTATGCAGTTGCATTCAGGAATCTGATAGATGGAAACGGTGAACATGTGGAACCATTCCTAGGATTCAAGGCCTTGAGAGATGGATCGATAACCGACAATCAACAGATAGAGTCTCTCAGATCCAGCTACGAATCTATGTTCTCCTCTCTTTCTGAGATTGGCTATGATAGGCAGAATCTTACAAGTGCATGGTGGTTTCACACTGCATCCAGCCAGTCAATCATGGGGGATATAATCTCGATGAGAAATAATGCAACCCAACTTCTGGGCGAAGATGGGATAGGATGCAATATTACGGCGGTGAATGAGAATTATGCCGAAGACAATACAACTCTCAGGAGAATAAGTGGCACCATTACAACTCCTCATTATCTTGAGTCCACATATCCCCCAACACCTATGACCCGTTCAGAGGACGGAACTCCCAGATTCAATTTTCTGACAGAGGTTGTGTTCACAATTACGATTCCCAAGTCCGCTGCAGACGACTCAAAACCTGCACCGCTCGTGGTCCTTGGGCATGGCTTCATGGGAGATGGAGAGGGCATGGTCAATGAAGCCAGAGGCTGGGCTAATGAATACGGATTTGCTACCATTGGAACTGATTTTAAAGGTTGGAGCTCTGATGGAGACTTTGGTGCTTACACCTTCGCATTCCTAAATCCGAACTATCTACAACACCAGTCCGAGAGACTCCAGCAATCTTTGATCAACAATCTTGCAATGATTATCACAATCAAAGGGGTTTGCTCTGACCTTCCTGAATTTTACCACAACGGGGTGAACTTGGTGGACACTACCGATATCGATTACATGGGAGTGTCACTTGGTGCAATAAGGGGCCCTTCAATGCTGTCTTTAATTCCAGAAATTGACCGAGGGGTTCTTTGGGTAGGCGGCTCATCTTTCAGCTTCATTGCCGAGAGATCCACACAGTATACCCAATTTGAGGAACTTTTCTCATCTCCTCTTGCTTACGAATCTACAATGGACAGATCGATACTTATCGCACTTATGCAATCTATGTGGGATACTACTGAGCCTGAAACGTACCTTCCTTTTCTTGACGGGGGGATGGAGGGAGAATTGCATCCCTACGAGATACTCTATCTGGTTTCAATCAATGACGCGCAGGTCACGACACTCTCCGCGGATCGAGCTTCCAGGACTTCCGAAATCCCCGTTCTTTCAAACTCCACACACCACCCATACGGTGTCGAAGTCGCCGATGCTCCGATTTCAGGTTCTGGTATTGTTTACTTCGATGGAAGATTCCCCGCAGTGCCATCAGGAAATATACAGGGGCCTATGGAGTATCATTCCCTTGCCCATAATCAAGTGCTGTATTACGATCCTGCCATGGACGTGGCTAATGGCTTTCTATTGAGCGGCGAGATTACTGACACTTGTTCGGGTGAGTGTTACTTCGAAGGAATTTGGTAGCATTGGTGAGTTAAATTCTCTCTTCCCTGTTTCCAGATGTCCAGTCGTAAATCCCCTTTCCTGTCTTTTTACCCAAATTTCCGGATTCCACCAGTTTCTTCAGTAGTGGGTGCGGTTTGTACGCATCGTCCTCAAAGGCCTCCGCCAAACTATTCAGAATATCCATCCTAACATCGAGACCCACCAGATCGGATAGCTCCAAAGGTCCCATGGGATGTCGATAACCTAATTTCATCGCAGTGTCAATATCACTTGCTGATGCAACTCCCTCTGCCAGCATTCTGATTGCCTCGTTTCCCAGAACTACCCCTAGTCTGCTGGTGGCGAATCCTGGAACGTCATTCACCAGTATCGTGGTCTTGCCCATAGATTCCCCTACTTTCTTAGAAATCGCGATCGTTTCCTCTGATGTTTCTCCGTGCTTCACTATCTCGAGTAACGGCATCAGCGGGACTGGATTGAAAAAGTGCAAACCGACAAACCTCCCGGGGGTTTGGATTTCAGTGGCAATCTCCGTAATGGAAAGCCCCGAGGTGTTTGTTGCAAGGACTGCTTCCTCGGGTGCCAAACCTTCCAACTCTCGGAAGACCGACTTCTTCAAGTCAATCTTCTCGGGAACTGCTTCTACAATCAGGTCCATACCTCTGGAAGCTTCCTCTATGCCCGAGGAAGTACGCAGGTTAGCCTTCCATGATGAAACCTCAACCTCTCCGTTCTTACCTTTCTCTATGCCCCTCTGCCAGAAATTCAGTATGCTCTCCTCGCCCTTCTTCAGAGATTCAGGAAATGCGTCGTAGAGTACAGTTTCCCATCCGGTCTGAGCGCAAACCTGGGCTATCCCAGATCCCATAGCGCCAGCGCCGATGATGCCCACTTTGCGAATTGTCACGAGATGCGGAGAGCATCTTCACCCATAAGCCGTACTAATCCTCACGCCCGTATGCCGCGAGTGCTGACTGGAATAGTCTTTGTCGAGGTACGTCATGCTCCAGGAAGCATGTGAATGGCGCTACGTCCTTCAAAAGCTCAATCGATGAAATGTATGCCCCATAAACGAATGGGTCCGCCCTCTCTGTGGAAGGAATCTGAATACCCAGTTTTGACAGGCCTTTCCTGGTATCCTCGTCCCATATCGAGTAGGTGTGGTGAGTGAAGTGAAGATAAGCGGAGAGCCTCCTAACATCGGACCTCGCCTTGTCGGTCAAACTCTCGATAAGAAGGGTGTCTGGATACTTGATTGCGTATAGGGACAGCAGCACTTCTCGCTGTGTTTCCTCTTTCCATTCTCTCTTTCCAAGACCCATCCAATCGTCAATCATATCCAGCATCTCGGGAGTGTAAGGTCTACGGATTTTGTATAGCAACTCCTCGTATGAAGAAGAATCCTGGTCATCAGAGTGATGATGTTCGTGGAAAAGATCGGTCAGTCTCTCAAAGAACGGTCGGCATGCTTCTTTGTCAAATGAGGATAGCGCAACGTGCTGCATTATGGCCACCTCGACTATTTCCCCTTCCACTCTCTGTACTGTATCCAGTCTTCCTTCATGTACACGTTGACCAAGGTATCCTCGTCCTCATCAGTAGGAAGTACGGAATCCAAATAGGTCTGATATTCTTCTTCCGACCCTTCGAAGGATTCACCTTCTACGGTGTAATTCTTCCCTGCATACTTGCCTATGCCCCTCTTGAACTTATCAGAGGGTATGTACAACTCGGGCTCTCCTTCCTTGCGGGCCTTGCTTATCCTGCGCATCTCCGCTCTGAGCTCCTGAAAGTAGAGGTCCCTGCTAGCCTCATTCAGGTGCTCTCTGTCTGCTTCTGTGTCAGCCTCTCTCTCGTCGTACCTACCTTTGATTCCGTAGACGTATGCCCACTCCGCGCTGGTGGAGTCGTCTGTTCCGAAAAGGTCCAATCCGGTGCTAACCCACTTGTTGATGTATTTCTGAATGAGTGAGCATGGAATCACTCCCTGCTTGACTACCCTTCGAAGCCCGTTTGCTCCGGTTCCAAGGTGGAATGACTCTTCCTTTAGCATTGGTCCCATACTCGCAGCAAGCGGCTTGAAAGAGGAGGTGCTCAGCATCTTCAACTGGTACTTCCCGTCCCGGTCGATGAAGTGGGTGAACATGAAGAAGTCCAGCCAGTGGTCTATTGGTTCGTTGAAAGATCCGAGTATCCGAGTTCCCTCTTGGGCGTTCCTCTCGAGAAGCTTGGCAGCTTCCCTCACGCCTTGTTCTCCGAAGAACGTGCATAGCAAGTAGGCCATCTGCCAACCGTGCCTCTGCTCCTCACACATTATTCTCAAAGCCGATTTTTTGTCATACTCGGTCGGCGCTGTTTCTAGGAGATGGTTCTGCTGTTCTACGCTGGCGAATTCGGTATCTCCTTGGACGCTGACCATAGTGAGAATCGCGTCAGTGATGTTCTGTTGTGGGATTTGCATCCTTCTCTCCCATTTGGGCATGCCCTCGAAGTCACCAAACTCTATTTCTCCACCCGCCGTATCCCAATCAAACTTGATATCGAAGCTGTAATCGCCCAACCAGGAGGGATCGAACCCAATTCTAGTCTGCCAGTCGTTGAACTCTTCAATCCAAGATTCAAAGTTTGTCGGGTAATTTTGAACTACCTCAGTATCTGCCATGTTTACCCCAACATTAAGGGGTATTTCAGAGGTTGCCTTTCTTCTTTACAAATAGACAGCCTACTTTCCTTCAAACCTAGGTGTTTTCCTGTCAACGTATGCCTTGATACCTTCCTTTGCGTCTTCCGATTGGAATAGATCAGATTGCAACTCTCTTTCAAGGGCAAGATGGTACTCAAGCGGTATCTCCATACCGCTCTGTACGCTTCTCTTGATGTTCCCTATTGCCTTTGATGCTGCGAATGGTAGCGAGAACCTTCCAGCGTAGTCAAGAACATCCTGCCTGAACTCATCTAGGCTCAGTGAGTCATAGATGTCGTGCACTAGGTCCATTTCCCTGGATTCCTCGAAAGAGAACTTCCTTCCTGTGACCATTATCTCCATTGCTTTGGCCTTTCCAACCAGTCTAGACAGTCTAGCCGTTCCACCTGTACCTGCCAATACTCCGAGAGCGACCTCAGGCAGTCCTACCTGGTAATTGCCCTTTCTGGCTATTCGAATGTCAGCGGCCATGGCAATTTCTAGTCCTCCCCCAACCGTATGTCCGTTAAGTGCGGCTATGACCAACTTTGGAGTCTGCTCCAAACGGGACAGAGTTTCGTTGGCGTGTAGGCAGAAGAAGTACTTGTACCTCGGAGACAGAGTGTTCAGATACTTTATGCTAGCACCCGCAGAGAAGAATTTTTCACCGTGTCCAGTTATCAGGATTACCGATACGTCATCATTGAATCTTGCTTCAAGTATGGCATCGTCAATGTCGTGCCACATTTCCCTTGTATAGGTGTTCACCGGTGTCTTATCTCCCTCAAGTGGATCTCCGGCGGAATCGGAAATGAGCTCAATAATCGCGACTCCGTTTTCTGTCTCTCCGTAGTTAACGAGACGATTCTTCATGGGTTTGAGTTCTGGCCAGGACGTCATGAACCCACGACTTAGTCCAGCCATATCAATCAAACGGAGACAATATTAGGCTATGCATCCGTCTCTTTGAACGATACAGCCCCTCCCTTGCTTCTGATGGATTTCCATTGCTCACGAACTCTTTCAGCGTCAATGCTGGGGTCCCATGAATCTCTTTTTAGCGACTTTCTGAAGGGCATCCTGTGGACAACCCTGCCGTCTGAAAGATCCTTCCTTCTCAGCATTCCAATCTTGACAATCGGCCACAATGCCCTTCGAAATAGCCCAGGTTTGTACAGCCAACGCATGAAGTTCAATCCGTCTCCACTTCTCTTCTGGTCCCTCATCCACTGGTTTGCTACCATCTTGAATCCTCTATCGCCGACCCTGTTCATCAAGAAGCGATTTATGGCGCTGGCTTTTACAAGAGGAACAAGCCTTCTCCTTACTTCTTTCTCGTATTCGAATTCCCCTAGTAACGACTTAGCCGCCAGCACTCCACTGGTTATCGCGTATCTCATTCCAAAACCCCACATGAAGTCCTGTAGGCCCCCGGCCTCGCCAACGTACAGCCGATCTTCGTGGACATACTTCGTGGGTATTCCAAAGTCCCCCTTCCCTCCGACCCTCTTTATCGGCTCCCTATCCAAGTCGTAATTTCGTTCGTACCAAGCTATTGTTTCGTCCAGATATCTCCCACTATTCCTTTGCTTACGCCATAGACAAGTGCAAATGAGTCCGATACCATCAATGACAATCAGGTAAGAGTATGCACCAGGCGCCAATTTGTCATTCAATTGGAAGGCAACGAGGTTCCTATGTTTTGTGTGGAAAATCTCGCCATATGCGACGGCACTCGACTCTCTAGGTCCTGCGGCAACTATGTCGCACTCCACAGGAGATTTCTTGACTCCATAGTGTATCTTCACCCCAGACTCTAAGGCCATCCTCTTGAATGCCTGATCAATTGTATGCTCCGCAGTACCTCTCTCAACCACCCTGAAAGCAACACCTTCCGTTTTTGGATTAGTCACAACATCATCTGGATGGATAAGATCAATGATTGCAAATGAATCAGACTTGAACTCTGTCGCGTCGAATCCCCAATCTGCTAACTCTTCCAAGAAGTCAATATCGCTCGTCCAATTCTCGATGCCCTGGAAGTCTCCATCGAATCGTGCTCCGCTGTCGGACTTGATTTCGTGAACGTGAACATCCTTCCCGGCTTTAGCCAATATCGTTGCAGCCGAGAGGCCTGAGAGACCTGCTCCAAGGATGTGCACTTCGGCGCTCATGGTTTCGCGACCACATATGTTCGCTTGAACGGTTGGGTCGCCCATCGGTTTCAAGGGGTAAATCCCATGGGGGGGGCGTGGCAGTCCATATCGAGGTTGACAGTAAACCTCTGGATATCTCCAGACTTCGTGGCATTATCGACTCCAAGGGTTGTGGTAGCGTAGTCAGTTTCGTTGGTTTGACCAGGGATGTTGAGGATGGAGTTCTAGTAAAGGGACTGGAGTTCGATGCTTGGGAGAATGAACTTCCGAGGGTTCTTCAGAGAATTGCAGAAGAAGCCATTTCCACATTCGGGGTAAGCTTCATTGTTATGTCACATAGAACTGGATTCGTTGAACCCGGCCAAGAAATAGTTTGCATCCATGTAGGCTCGGCCCACAGGGCCGAGGGCTTTACCGCATGTTCTTGGCTGATTTCTGAACTAAAAAGGCAGGCTCCTCTCTGGAAGAAAGAGTTGAGGGAGGACGGAGAATTCTGGAAGGCAGGTCTTGGATAGGGCCGCTTGAATCTAACACTCAAGTCCGTGCGTCTGAATAGTGTGGACCTATTCCGGGAAAGCGGTGATGTGATGGGCGACAGTTGGTCTGGAATAGTTGACGTTGGTTCTAAACCAATTGTACGGAGGGAGGCCACTGCTACTGGCATGATTCTACTAAGGTCAGAATCTATTGAAGCAGTGGCCAATGGGTCTTCTCCAAAGGGAGATGTCCGCGAAGCCTCGACTATTTCTGCGATTCAGGCAGTCAAAGAGACCTCTCGCACCCTTCCTCACTGTCACCCTATACCCATCGAGGGATGCCACGTAGAGTGGGTGCTAGAAGAAAGAGGACTGAGGTGTAATGTTACAGTTAGGACTCATTGGACAACCGGGGTTGAGATGGAAGCTCTGTGTGGAGTAAGCGCTGGGTTGCTTTGCGCTTGGGACATGTTGAAGCCGATAGAGAAGGACAGGGAAGGGCAGTATCCCGAGGTAAGAATTGAGGATATCCGAGTCCTAAAAAAGGAGAAGGCACATCCGCAGGATTGAATTCTATTACCCTTTCACAAGTGTGTGCCAACGGCAGACCTAATTCCAGATTTTCTCAAGGCCACGGAGGCTGCAGCTATCGCTGCTTCAAGTTGGAGGGGGCTAAGGGATGGAAAGGGGGCCGACGGTGCCGCCGTAGAAGCAATGCGTGCGATATTCGACTCTGTTCCCTTCGATGGCAGAGTTGCCATTGGTGAGGGCGAGAGGGACGACGCTCCGATGCTATGGATCGGAGAGCCTCTCGGATCAAAGCAAGGAGATCCAAATGCTCCATCAATAGACATTGCTGTTGATCCTCTCGAATGTACCAACCACGTAGCAAATGATCTCCCAAATGCAATGGCAGTACTGGCCGCAGCCCCAAGGGGGTCTCTATTGCATGCTCCGGATTGCTACATGGACAAGATAGCAGGACCTTCAGAGATATTCGACGCTATTAGCTTGGAAGCAGATGTAGATTACAACATTGAGGGGGCCTCGCATGCATTGGGTAAGTCCCCATCCGACATGCAAGTAGTGGTGATGGACAGACCTAGGCATGAAGATTTGATTAGAAATCTGAAGGATATGGGAATTTCTCCAGTACTGATTGGCGATGGGGACATAGCTGCAGCACTGAACGCTGCAGATCCTGATTCAGAAATTGATATGTTGATGGGGATAGGGGCAGCCCCGGAGGGAGTGATTACAGCAACGGCTCTGAGGGGTCTCGATGCTCCATTTGAGGGAAGACTTGTGTTCAAGAACGAGGGACACCGTGAGAGAGCAGAGGAAATGATCGAAGGAGATGTAGAGAGAATCTGGTCTCGGGACGAACTCTGTACGACGGAAGACTCGATTTTCATCGGAACAGGTGTTTGTGACGGCAGAACAAAAGGAGTTGAAGACCTTGGACAAGGGTCCTACAGCGTCCATTCCGAGATTATAGACGTCAAATCAAAAGAACACTACATCGTTTCAACTACAATCTAGAAAGGCAATTCTCCTTTCCCTTGAAAAAAACATTGACGATGGTTTCTTTTCTTACGGCCCCCTCCACTACTCCGAGGAAAGAAGATGGATAGGGAATTGTTGGAGAAAAATGCTAGATTATTGGTCTCCCCAGGAAAAGGCATACTTGCTGCAGATGAGAGTAACGGGACGATGTCCAATCGCTTGGAAGCAGTAGGTGTGAAAGCATCGTCTGAGACCAGAAGGGCATACCGTGCAAATCTCTTCTCCACGGAGGGTTATGAGTCTGCCATTAGTGGCGTTATACTATTCGACGAAACAATCCGTCAGACAATGAAAGACGGTACTCCAATACCCTCCGAACTTTCTAATAGAGGAATCCTTCCAGGAATAAAGGTCGACATTGGAGCGAAGGAACTGGCCAATCATGAGGGTGAAAAAATCACGGAGGGACTCGACGGACTTAGAGAAAGATGTTCTGAGTATTTCGAAATGGGTGCCAGATTCGCTAAATGGCGTGCAGTGATTAGGATCGATGCAGGACTCCCAACTAAAGCGTGCATTACCGCGAATGCCCATGCCTTGGCAAGGTACTCAGCAATCTGCCAGGAGCAAGGGCTAGTTCCTATAATCGAACCAGAGGTTCTGATGGATGGAGACCATGATGCTAGAAGATGCTACGAGGTAACGGCAGAAATTTTGGACGCTACATTCTCTGAGTGTGAAAGCCAATGTGTACACATTCCTGGAGCCTTGCTAAAGCCAAATATGATAATTCAAGGCAATGATTGTGAAAACCAGATTTCTCGAGAGGAGGTTGCAAACCTCACTGTCGAATGCCTAACAAATCATGTCCCTCACAACCTCCCCGGAATAGTATTCCTATCTGGAGGACAATCCGACGAAGATGCCACAGCACACCTCAATTTGATGAATAAGATGAATCTTGAGCACTCTTGGGAGCTATCATACTCCTATGGTAGGGCGCTACAAGCCGACGCCCTACGTAAGTGGGCAGAGAATACTGAAGATTCTGATATATCCAGTCAAGCAGCGTTTTTGCATAGGGCGAAAATGAATAGCTTGGCTAGGTTTGGTGATTGGAGCCAGGACCTGGAGAAGTGATCAGGCCTTCTCTTCCAATGCGCCTGGGCGTACCTGCCATACACAGATTTCGTATCTACCAGAAAGTGCCCCGCCCCTCTTGGTCGTGGCCACCTTCAGTATGTCTTTGTCCTTTGAAAGAACATTCCCTAATTGCTGCGGAGTAGTTCCATGCCTCATGGTTGAGTTAACATGTTCTAGTATTTCGGTTGTGTTGGCCTCTCCTCTTTCGTCTAAGAATTTCTTGATCTTTTGCCTCAGTCTTGTGGTCCTCATATTCTCACTCTTCTTGTTCCCGGGACTCCCACAATGTCCGCTTTTCACAGGATAGCGGATGGTAATATAATGCTTCTGTATGTTTTTTCTCTTCTTGGTTACAAATAATGACAGTTTTTTTGCTTTTTCTAAATGTTTTTTCCACTGCACATTCCAAATAATGATATTTCCACTGGAAAATTATAACTAAATGTAACTAAAACGAATATTTTATTACTATCTTTCAAAGAGTATCATTCTGTAGGTGTTTTTTCGTGTCAGATGCTTCCCATAGATTCGTCCATGATGATCCGAAGAAAATCAGAAGTAAGCACCGTCGCAGGATTCTCTCCCTGCTCTCGGATGGTGAAGCCACGGTCTCTCTTTTGTCCTCAGAATCAGGACTTAGAATGCCACACGTTTCTGCTGAAATAAGTCGCATGAGGGTCGAGGGGCTAGCTACAAGTGACCTTCCTCCTGGTTCCAGGGGTGCAAGAATCAGACTTACGGAGGATGGTTGGAGGACTCTAGAAGATGACGAGTGGTCAAAAGTAGTTGAGTTGAAGGCGCCTTCCTCAAACTCAGATTATTGTTGTGTGTTGTCGAGGGACGAAGAAAATCTAACTTTGTGTTTTCTGAGTGTTCCAAGAGAACCCTTGGTGCAAATTCCAAACCGAACAGCGACCCTAATCTCAGATACCACTATGTCCACAAGAAACAAAGGGGTCTCTTGGAGTTGGGCAGTTCTTTCTGAAGCTGCCCCTCGTTGGTTCGACAGAGAGAAAATGATAATCCTAGATTCACCTCCGGAGTTTGCCGACCCAGGAAGTATAGAGTCATATGCAGAAAAACCACAAATTTTCGGAGTTATCAGGGCTAAGCTCCTGCACCAATCCACTAAATCGGTAATTTCACCTGGAGAATGGTTTTCTCAACCAAACCAGATTTACACTGCCCCCCTGGATGAGGCTACTCATCACAGAGGAGATTGGACTCTTGGCTCACCTCATAGCAAATCTCCGGATGTCAGGCCAACTCAACCTATCGCTGCTACCATCAAGCAAAGACTTCCACTTTCCGTTCTATTGAGGTCAGCCAAGTCAAACTCGCTGGTCATTGCAGATCTCAGAGGTTTGGGAATGGAAGGTGGAGAATACCCAATCGGGGCACTTAGATATTGGATTGAGAAAGCCCATCCTAGGCTATCAGAGTCTGAAAGAAGAAGGAGGTTAAACTCGTTGATTGATAGGATTTCATCCTCTAGAAGAATAAAGGTTCCAGAGTCTACGATTAGAAAATTTAGGAAGGATTGGGTGGGAAGAAAATTCTCAAACGATGAATCGGCAATCAGATCAATCGAGTTGAGAGGTCTAAGTAAAAACGCAACAGAGTCTATCATCAGGTGGTCCATGGACAATGATTCAACCCCGTTGGTAATAGAGATCAGACATGATTTGACAAGCGAATTAATCTCTAGAATTGCATCTAAGCAGAATCTTAGACTAGTAATTTTCGACCATTTACCGCATCAATTCTCATCATTCAATGTGCTTGAAGTAGATAGGATTCGAACACTTCCATGGTTGAGCTATCGTACTAGTGGGGGGGAGAGGATACCAGTAAGGATGGTGGAAAGAGGAAAAATCACAGACTATCCAGCAGAACCAGAGAATACTACGATTTCTCCATGGCAGATTCTGAAAGTCCCTTCTGAGGATGACGAATACAAACACGAAATAGCCAGGAACTCTGCTTCAATAATTAGCTCTGCCGTCTCCCAATTTCCTGATGGTGATGAAGAATGGGCGAATCAAATGGAGGCAATGTATCCACTCGCGTCCTGGATAGCATCCCCAAGGACAACTAGGTGGCAAAGATGGCAGAGAGTTTCCTCACGATTGGATTCAGAATGGATAGCACTACTTGATCTGGACTATGTTCCAATTGAGAAGATTTCAGAATTAGCCAATCAAGCCCCGAAATCAGTAAAGGAAATTTTCTCACGAACCTTAACTTACAAACTTAGAGAGAGTCCGGATAATCTGTTAAGATCATGGCCTGCAATAGATCCAACTCAAGCCGATTCGGGTGCTTCCTGGCTGGCGTCCCACTTTATTCAGAATTCAGCATGGATGCCTAAAGAGACGCATCATGACATCATCGGCTGGGCCGTTGAGGCATGGCTTTATGACCCTCCGGATGATTCTCTTGGGGCCCTGGATGGCATAAACTGGCTCTTTACTTCTGGAAATCTGGAGAAAGGGGTTTTCGATAGGCTAATTGAAAGAATTAGAGACATCGGAAACTCACTCCCTCAGGGACATCACCTCAATACTTGGTCTAGGCTTTACGACCACTCTTTAGGTAAAAGAGAGGCTAAACTGGAAGATGTACAGTTATTCATCACACATATCCCACATTCGTGGTGGGCGCCCCTTTCATCAGAATTCTTGAAAATGATACTTAACAGCGCTATTGCAGACAAATTCTTCAGTGTAAATATTCCTTGGTGTTCAACTGTACTAAGTCCTAAAGGAGAGGTTTCACGTCATCTAGGGCTTTCTTCTGTGATTAATCAAGGCTGCGATATCGAAATTTTCCCTTTACTGCAGAACTACTTACGTTCGGCTAGTCCCGAGGTAGGTGATGTCAATTCTATGAACCATCTCTGGGATTTACTATCCGCGTTAGAATCAATTAGAGTAGGCTCTTATCCTTCTGTTGGGCTCTCCCATCAACTATCAGGTTGGCTAGCACAACCACTCGAGAAGTGGCCCAACTTCACTCTGGAGATGATTATGGATGGCGACATAGACGTTTCAGAAAGTCTAATTCTTCGGAAGTCCGGATTTCACGAAGGACTCAGGAATATCGATAGTTCTACCCAACCGTTGGGTTCTTGAGCAAATCTGCAGGCGTAGAGTCGCCCAGCCGGCAACACCGTGCGGACGAAACCCCCTCGCCGGAGGTGGAGGATGAAACACGGCACCACGGATTGGGTGACCATCCGTCGAAGACCATCGTGACTCTCCTGAGAGAATGATCAATGGCGCAAATCGGGTGGCCGGACTGCGTAGGTCCCCTGAGGACGGAATAGAATGAATCAAGGGACTACCCCGCAGTCCGACAGACGTCCCGGGGTGGGTCAGGCGCCAGAGCAAAGCAGTGAAGGTTGCCGTTACGCCCCGGGGCACACTGAAAGTTCAGGTGTTTTGGGTGGAGAAAAGAAAGCACGAAACAGGATTAATCGGCGGTACTTTTGATAGATTCCATGCCGGGCACATGTCCTTGATTGTTGCAGGTCTTACACATTGCAAGAACATCCAAGTCTGGATAACCAATGATGAGTTAGCTAGGTCGAAGGATCGCCGTACCCAGGACTGGCATGATAGGCAGTCCGATTTGATAAATGCCACATCGGAATACTCCTCTCGAATTACAACCCATCAACTCGATGATAAATTCGGGCCATCCTTGCAATCTACTGAGGCATCAGCGATTATATGCACTGACGACACAATTCAGGGAAGCTTGGAAATCAACTCTCTAAGGGAAAAAGGTGGACTTTCTCCTCTAGATATTATCTCCGTTGAGAGAGTCACTTCTTGGGACGGGGCGCCAATTTCTAGCTCAAGAATCAGAGATGGCCACATAGACAGGGAGGGGATGCCATGGATTCCCGAACCTTTCAGAACTTCAGACCTAATCATGACTCCCGACGTAGAGTCCAAACTCAAAGAACCATTTGGCGAACTGATAGAGGGGCCAGAGGAGGATATTACAGTGGCTGCTTTGGAAGCCATCTCTAGGATAGTAGAATCTACAAAATTTTCTGGTCCACTAATTGCCGTCGGAGATGTCACAGTGCTAGCCTTTCAGAATTCAGGAAGACCAGCAGACATAGCATTAGTCGACGGACAAACAAAGCGCGAAGAATGGGAGGGCTCGGATGAAATTGACTTCAGTTTGTATGATAATCTTCTCGAATGTATCAGTCCAGCAGGATGTTTATCCAGATCTCTCCTAAAATCATGTGAATCTTCAATCTCATCATGGATGGAAGACGAAGAGAGCAGCATAATCAGAGTAGTCGGTGAAGAGGACCTTTCTCCGCTTTTTCTGCATCCGATGGCACCTATTGGCTCTGTAGTTCTTTACGGTCAACCAGGAAGGGGCTTAGTCGTTAGGTGGTGTGACGAAGAATCAAAGATTAGATGCAGAAATCTCCTTAGAGGCTTTTCCATAGACTAGTTTTCAGCATCCCTAATCCAATGAAGGCCCAAACCAACTGAGACAAGCGCAATCATGACTGAATACACCCCTGGGTCAATCCATGTTGTTTCCCTGAGGCTCCATCCAAAGTAGTAGAAAATGCCCAACAGCATCATCCAACTAGCTATGGTTCTAACAATATCTAGGTTAGGCGAAATCAGACTTTTCATTATCCTTTCATTTGGTAGTTCGGAAATCCAGCCAATAAAGCCATCCTCTCTTGAAGATCCTATACCCATTACTCCTAAGCCAATTAGTGCTGCACTCATTATTGCGAAGATGAGATCATCTGGGAAGTTCAGTCCGATCTCATGAGCAGAGTTTGTAACCGGGCCATTAGTAATGAAGTCCATCCAGTTCACCTTTCTACCATCCGAGTATGCCCCAGAAATTATGTTGACAAGAGTAAGAAATGCCATCCATGAGCCCAGTAAAAATGAGCCAACAGACATAGTAATGCTGGGGCTTTTCAGAACTCCTTTCCACTCTTGGTCAGCTTCTGACATCGAGCCGCCGTCCCGGAACCTCTGTTTAACCGTTGTCTGAACTATCTCTATAGACGCCCTTGAAGATTATACTTGCCCATTGCGGCCTCGTTAACCAGAGTTTCACTTTCACTCATTAGGACGATTGCATCTATAGCCTTTGGAATTGCTGAGTTAACTTGCTTACTCCGCCCACCCCGGCCTTTGCTGACGTTTCTTGCCATAATAAGTCCCATTGTATCCAATTCATTAAGCAATGAGGAGACCCTTCTGGTCGTCAATGGCTCTGTACCAATCTTCGAGCACGCTTCTGCATAGGTCCTGTATACCTCTCCTGTCGAGATATTTCTCAGGCCGTTCTCCTCGTTTAAGCAGATTGAGAATAGTACTAACTTTTGGTGAAGTGGCAGGGTCTTGATAACAGGAGTCACCTGATCGTACTCTAGTTGACTTTGGGCCAATCTAACGTGTTTCGTGTCTACTCTATTCTGCGACCTCTGTTCCGCTTTCTGTACCGAGATTCTAAGCAAATCCAAAGCTCTTCTTGCATCTCCGTGCTCTTGCGCGGCTAATGCTGAGCACAGTTTAATCACTCCATCGTCCAGAACACCTGTTTTGATCCCCATTTTAGCCCTCTCGTTAAGGATATTCTGAATCTCAGTGGCTACATAAGGGTGGAACACTATATCCTCTTGGCTCAGTCTTGAACTTACTCTTGGGTCCAGGTGTTGAGTAAAATGTAGATCATTGCTGATTCCGATAATCGAGCATCTCCCCTTGCTTAGCAAGGTATTGAGGCTAGTTAGCGCGTAAAGAAGATCGTCCCCCCCCTTATCTACTAGGTTATCCACCTCATCTAGTACGATGATGTGAACTCCTCCCACACGGCTCATTCTGGTAACTACCGTATCAAGAACTCGATCAGTAGGCCAACCCGTGAATGGGACAGGAGCGTCGCCTCTCTGAGCCAACTGGGTAGCTATAGTCTGAACAACTCTGTATTTGGTATCTACATTTCTGCAATTAATCTCGTAGGTACGGACGGATTGTCCCATTTCCAAGCCTTTCTCCCTAAGTTGGCTCAGGACATATCTGGTTACCACGGTTTTTCCTGAACCAGGTACTCCGTACAGGAGCATATTCGAAGGTATGTGACCATTCAGAGCATCCACAAGATTCCTCACTAAGGAATCCAGTTCATGCTCTCTGTGAGGAAGTCTTGCTGGTTCGAAGGCATGATCAAAGGCCTTCCTATCTGTGAAAAGACTATCTTGTCCCAGAATTTCCTCGAAAATATTTCCCTTCATTTTCTTTCACACCAAAAAACACTCCAACAAAAGCCATTACTCCCTCCCATCGGGAACTTAGCTTATTGTGAGGTTTTGTGAGCGACTATGTTTGTGGTAATAAGAGTGACTCGATTTTCTAGATCTAGGCCCGATTTTGTTAACACTCCAATATAGAAGTATATTCTCTGCCCAAACCATTCCCAAATTCTTTGAAAATTATCTCAGTATAACGATTCTAAGAAATTTTTTCTGATGTATTTTCTGCACCAAAATAGACTTTTACTAGATCAAAATTCATAATTAAGCTCTCGATTCTGAATCCTCTCGACATTTGCTGAGTTTGTATCAATACACAGGCTACAGATGAAAAAATATTTTTCTGTTTTCAGGTTGAATATATATATTCATTATTTTTATACTCTAATTATTTACAGAGAAATTTCCATCTTCGTGCACGTCGATACTGGCTCCATCGTTTAGTTGGACTATACCTTCTGGTAACTCAGGAATATCGAAACCAAACTTACTTTCCGGAGATTTTGCATAGTTGTGTGTCACTAACACCTTTGTATCGGGAAATCTCTTCCAGAAAGCGATTACATCCGACGGCGTATGATGATGAGGGAACTCTCCAATATCAGGCATCCCCATCTCTAGTAAAACCACATCCGCATCTTTAGCTCTACTATCAATCTCTGAACAGGGCCCCGAATCTCCACAATGGAGCAACCTAAACCCACTCTGGTGTACAAATTCATATCCGTGTGGATCAGTTTCAGGTGTGTGTCGAACGGGAAACCTCTCGTAAGACCATTCTGTACCTTCCAGTATTCCTGACTCTTCGTCATTCCAAAAAATTCTAGACTCTAGGAAATCCTCCAAACTTCCTGGAAACCCCAACTTGCTGAGACTCGTAAGGTGTTCCCTGCCACCAGGTCTGTGATGTAATGCCAGGATTTTATCTGCCGTTGTGTCTGTGATATATTTTCTATCCAAAATTAAGAATGGAAATCCAAACGTGTGATCACCATGCCAGTGAGTGAACAGTATATGTTCTACCTGCCCTGTGGAAAAATTCGATCTTCTCATTTGAGCTAAAAGTGTCGGGGGTGCATCAACGAGTATCTTTCCATCCAGAATCGCCAATGCATGCATCCTTCCACTGGGACAGAAAGCATTGCCTGTGCCCAGGAAATCTACTCGTGCCACACATCTCGACACGGGCCCTATGACTTGACCCCATCGTTTCTCATTAAACCGTCATTTGCATACACATTTGTTCATATATGTCAGTTTAGTCGTAGTATTTGAAAATATTATGGCGGGAAAATCATCTAAATCCGAGTGGTCAGCTAAAAAACCATATTTCACTAAAATTACTGACAATTTCGTGTTGAATGGAGAATCTTCGAAAAAAGAAACAAGACACATTGTATTCGATTTGGGAGATTCCGGTTTGGAGTATAAGGCAGGGGATGCCCTTGGCGTAGTTCCAAGATGCCCTCCCGAGGAAGTAGAAGAAATCCTGAAAATTTGTGGATTCTCTGGTGAGGAGATAGTGGAAACCAATCTCGGAGATTGCCCTCTAAGAGAGGCACTTACAGATAGGTATGAGATTCACAGAGTCTCGAAGAAGTGGATAAAGGGACTAGCAGAAAGGTCAGGAAGGGAAGCCCCCAAGTCGGAAATAAGAATCGTCTCAAGAAAGAGATCCTCATCAGTCGATGGAGCGCTAATAGTTGACTGGTCGTCAAGCGGTGAGGGAGACGTTCCCGAGGGCTATGTTGAGATGGGGGAACTGGGCGATAACTCAGCAATACTCCTCCACGAACTTATCTCCGATAATGATGCGATGGAGGACTACATTTGGTCACGAGATTATGTCGATGCATTGGGAGATTTCGCTAGTTTCGGCTTCACACCACAACAACTATTGGAAGGAATGGACCGTTTGAAGCCGAGACTGTATTCGATAGCCAGCAGTCCCGACTTCGAGGAAGGAACAGTCCATCTGACCGTATCCATAGTGAGATACTCTCACCATGAAAGGGATCGGACTGGACTTTGTACGGGGTTCATGGCAGACAGATGTGAGACTAATACTACTGAAGTAGGTGTTTACATGTCTCCTACAAGATCTTTCGTTCTCCCAGAAGATGGTACAAAGGACATCATAATGGTAGGTCCTGGGACTGGGATAGCCCCCTTCCGTGCATTCCTGCAACAGAGGGAAATAAACGGGGACTCGGGGAGAAATTGGCTTTTCTTCGGCGATTGGACCGAGGAGGGAGAGTACCTATACAAGGATGAGATGAGCGATTGGAAAGATCGAGGAGTAATCTCGAAACATGATTTAGCATGGTCCAGACAAGGATCCGAGAAAGTATATGTCCAGCATTTGATGGAGAAAAATGGTGAGGAAATTTGGAATTGGATACACGGAGGTGCATACTTCTATGTTTGTGGCGATAAACAATATATGGCGAAAGATGTACACTCGACGTTGATAGGAATATGCTCGGAGTTTGGCGGAATGAGTCCTGAAGATGCAAAGGATTTCGTAGAGACAGGGTTAATGAAAACGGAGAAGAGATATCTCAGAGACGTGTATTGATAGCCGATTCACTCAAACGAGGACACACCTAGCAGGGAGTCGTGTTCCGGCGTGTCTTGGTTGCTAATCGAGGGGAGATAGCCCTCCGAGTTGTCCGTTCTTTGAGAGAATTGGGGATTGAATCAGTAGTTATCCACGGAAGAGAAGATCGGATGTCTCTCCCCGTTAGACTTGCCGATGAAGGTTTTTACATTCCAAGGGAAGACCCACTTGCTTCATACCTGGACATTGAGGCTATCGTTTCTGCAGCAAAAGAAATTGGTGCCGATGCAGTGCATCCTGGGTACGGATTTCTTTCGGAAAATGCTACATTTGCTCAGCTCTTGTCAGAAGAGGGAATTACATTCATCGGCCCTGCGCCAGAGTCACTTAGACTTCTGGGAGACAAAATTGCTGCTAGAGAAGCCATGTCAAAGGCAGGAATACCTGTAGCAAAGGGAACGGAAGAACCCATAACCGATAACGAAGAAGCATTAGAAATAGCATCAAAGATTGGTTTTCCTTTAATGATTAAAGCCGCCTCTGGTGGAGGTGGAATTGGAATGCAGATAGTTCATGAAGAATCTGAATTCAAATCCGCCCTGAGATTATGTCAAGGTAGGGCTAAGTCGGCTTTCGGAGATAGCAGAGTTTTCATTGAGGAGTATGTGGATTCAGCAGAGCATATTGAATTCCAAGTTTTAGCGGATGGAAAACGTGCTATTCACTTCGGCGAACGCTTCTGCTCAATTCAAAGGCGACATCAGAAGATAATCGAGGAGGGGCCTTGGATTAGTGAGGAAGAAAGACAGGACATCGGATCTAAAGTAGTGGCTGGAGCAGAAGCCATAGGATACCGTGGACTAGCAACCTTTGAGTTCCTCAGGAATTCAAATGGCCAATTCTACTTCATGGAAGTGAATCCCAGAGTACAAGTTGAGCATACGGTTACTGAAATGTTGACCGGGGTCGACTTGGTATCGCTAGGAATAATTGTTTCCTCGGGGGCAGATCTGCCTCTGGAACAGAACGATGTTCAAATCCAGGGCCATGCAATTCAGGCACGCATTAATGCCGAGAACCCATTTACTTTGGAACCATCACCTGGGAAGATTTGGGAATGCCATTGGCCAGGAGGCCCAGGAATTAGGGTAGATACCCATGGTTTTTCTGGATATAAGATGCCTGAGGCATTCGATTCGCTGCTAGCAAAGATAATTTCGTGGGCACCAGATAGGGATGGGGCAATTGCAAAGTTGGACTCTGCACTTGAAGAGACCATTCTATTGGGTGTCGACTCACTGATACCCCTTCATAGAGCAATTTTAATGGATGAAGACTTCTTAGAAAGGAAGATTACAACAGACTATTTGGAAACACATGCAGATTTGTTGATTGGTGGTGGTTAGTTGGACTTGGTCATAGTCGGAAGTATGGGTTATGATGACATAGAAACTCCTGTTGCTACGGGGTCAGATATACTGGGGGGTTCCGCTGTTCATTCTGGGGTTTCAGCTTCCTTTCACCTTCCAAAGACTCCAGAAGGAATTAGTAGAGTCGGAATGGTTGCCCCAGTTGGAATGGATTTTTCAGATTCCCATAAAATAAAACTAGAGGAATTGGGAATTGACTTCTCAGGAGTAGTCAAATTACCAGGAAAGACTTTTCGATGGTCAGGAAGATACTCGGGTTCAATGGACGATGTTGAGACAATTTCCACCGAGGTAAATGTTCTAGGAGACTTTTCTCCAGAAATTCCAGTTCAATGGAGATCTCCTAGGGTTTTATTCTGTGCCAATACCCATCCGTCATCCCAGGTATCCGTTCTAGATCAATGTCCTGAATCTGAGATCACAGCAATTGATACCTTCATGCTATGGATTGAGACAGAGTTTTCAGAACTTTCAACGGCTCTAAGGAAGTCAGACTTGGCCATTTTAAACGAAGAAGAAGTATGTGCAATATCTGGTGAAGAATTCTTCATGAATGCGATAGGCCCGATTTTATCAGGGTCCTGCCTCCATGGAGGTGAATCTGCGGGAAGTGGCCCTAGAGGTCTAATTATCAAAAGAGGCTCTTCGGGAGTTTTCGCCCATCTGCCTTGCGGGATTATATCCCTACCATCATATCCACTTAGCGAACTGGTAGATCCTACTGGCTGTGGAGACTCCTTTGCTGGAGCGCTGTTGGCCCATATTTCTGGAAGGAAGGGCGTCATGAACGACCTAGAATCAATGAGGGCAGCAATGATCCATGCGACTGTTACCTCTTCATTCACTATCCAAGGACTAGGTACCGACAATCTCCAAGGACTGGAGAGGGGCCTTTACCATGCCAGAATGGACAGATATCGAAGGATTGTTGGACTCAGTTAACCCAATCTTCTGAGTCCGGGCAGAGGATTTGGATCGTCCCTTGATGAAGTAGGTTTTAGTTGACTGAACTTCAATGATTCATTCGGGGCATCAAACATAACTCTATTTTCGTTCCTTTCACCAGAAAGATTCCTAACAATAGAATCTAACTTATCCTTGGCAGTAGAAGAACCAATATTTGTATTTCTCAATGCTCGTATACGAGACGTTAACTCAGATTGATGATCTTGGTCACTCCTCAATCTCATATGCTGCGAAGTCTGGAATCTTTCAGTCTCAATCTCGGAACTAGTCCTCTTCCCCGACTCTCTTCCATCTAGAGAACTACTTGGACTCAAGAGCCTCGAAAGCCATCCTCCGGATGTGCCTATTCGACGGGTGGATTTCGCCGCCCTAGCTCCAGACATTGTAGACGCTAGTTTGTTCAGTGCTGGATAATCTTCTAAGTTTGTAGTCTGAATACCCAACTCACTGGATCTCCGACTCCTCAATTCTTGTCTTGCCCTTGCTTGCCGAACGACGCCTGCTCTACATTCCTCTCTCACTGCTTCATCAGTAGGAGGCGGAAGCAATGCTCTGGAGTAAGGCTCTGATGGAGCTCCAAACTCCTCGTGAGCCCGCTTAATCATTTGAGCGCTTGATTGCAGTTTATCGACTTCCTCAACAGGGACTTCGTCTCTGTCAAAGTCAAATAATCCCATCTCGTTTCCAACACTTTCTGTACTTGGTTCACTGTCGAAAAGACCACCCGGGGCAAACATATCTAGGTCCTTGGCCGCATCTGAGAATGCCGTGTCAATCCTGTTATCAGAAATCTTGGCCTCTTCCTTCTCCTGATACCAATTAGGAGCCTCTGTCACACCCCAGGCTCTCTCGTAAGCATTCTGCTTAGTAGAAGAACTAGGCCCGTGGGAATTAATCGCTTCTTTAACTTCAGACTCCCCGACTTCTTGGTGTTCTGAAAAACCTCCAACCGAGGGAAAACCGAAAAAATCAGATTTCCCTTCCATGCCAAATCCAGTTTCCGCTTGCAAACCTTCCTTCCTTTCCTGAGCAAGGTTCATTTGAGGGAAGTATTCAGGAAGAGAAACTTCGGACTTTTGGCCTAATTGACCATTTGCATCCCTTATTGAAGGGAAAACTGGGACCTCGGACTCAAGATTCTCTAGACCTAACAAAGCCTCCTCTATGGGGCTTCCATGTCGAACTCTATCTACGATTAGGCAAAGTTTCAGGAGGTTTGACTCATTTCCTGAAATTAAGTGCCTATCTCCCGAGCCAGTTTCTATCGCTAGAATTGAGTAACGAGAAACTACATTTGCAAGAATAATCGATGCTCCAATTCCAACCGCCAACCAACTAATCGGTGCAACAATTGTTGTGATGCCCAGATAAATCGCAATCAATCCAAGAAGTATCGATCCAGAGGGTAGCATAGGTATTTTCAGATGCCTCATTCTATCTATCGCACTCAAGTCGAGTCTTACTCCCTTTCCATCGAATCTTTCTATGGTTAGCTGTCGCTCGGTAATCAATGCGCAGAACTTTCCTCTCGCTCCGACTAAGTAGAGGCCACCGACTAACTCGGAACGCCTCTTCTCAGTCGGGCCCATAGGCCCGGCCAATCCCATCCAGTCCCCCAGCATCCAATCTATGGTATAAGCACATGGTAACTAGTGAACTAAAATCGTATTAGTTCTGAGCCTTTTTTATTATGCCGAATTTGCATTAACGCATAGCATCTCTAGCTTCAGATGCTAACTCCCACATCTTTCTTTCATCATCTGTTTGAGGTTCGAATTGTGGAATCTCTACAGGTTTCATTGACTCATCAATTGCCACCATAAAGAAGAAACCAGAGCAGATCTCTTCACCAACCCAGTCAGATCGTGAAAGTCTACATGAGGTTACATGGGCCCCAACGGTCCTCGGTGAAGTCCAGACAACTCTCGCTGTTGTTCTAATAATATCTCCTTGGAATGCAGGCCTCTTGAATTTTAGAGCATCGACAGAGACAGTAACGAATACCTTGTGTGCGAACTTCGAGGCTACCATTCCTGCAGCAGTATCCATGATTGCCATTAGTCTGCCTCCAAATAGCGTATTCAAGGCATTTGTATGGCCTGGAAAAACCTCATCAAGAACCACAACCGGCTCATCTGAGAACGGTGAATCACCCTCCATCAGATATCCACACAACACCATCTGCCTTGAATCCTCCAGTGTTTAGGACGCTCAAATACGAGTTTACCGCTTAATTCAATCGAGAGGCGTCACTCGGCAAAGCATGGAAGTACCAAAACTTAGGTGGGAAACTTCAGTTTTTCAAGACCCTGATGGGGGTTCTGCGATTCTATGGCCATACCTGCCCTGCGTCAGGATGCCCATGAAGATGCGACCTAGGGAGTGGGATGCTTTGGCTTTACTTTCTTCATCAGATGAACTCATTTCTCTTAGAGAGGAGGAGGAGCAGGACAAGGAGAGCCCGGGAGTTCATTTGGAATCTGCAACTGCGTCCGGCACTACATTAGGGATGCTAGTCCACGACCTTTCCGAACTACAACTAGATGGGCCTGCCATCCCTGATCCCGAGAGGATCAGACTTCTTAGGCATGCAGAGAATTCTAGAGGGGGGATGCCAATCTTTTCGATTGAACCAGATATCGATGATCAAAAATGGGCAGATTGGCAATCTAGGTGGGCCGATGAGCAAGTAAGATTCAGAAATCTCATTGCTACATTTGGCAGGAATAGGAGATGGGCCAAGACACGAATAAAGGCAGTCTCCAGAATCCAGAAACCTCCATTTGCAATTCCAAATGATTTGGTAGCCGCGGCAGCAGTATGTGCTGCGTGGTGGGCAGAGGAATTCATATCCCTGACTCCCGATCTCTCCAAAGAAAGGGATGAAAGATACGCATCAAGAATAAGGGGGGCAATCTCAAATTTGAGAGAAAGTGCAGATGGTAATTGGGGAATCCGCGGCCCATCGCTGCTTATACCTGTTCAACAGTGCTATTTGCCCAGTCTAGAGGATAGCCTAATTGCCTGCGGGTCCGTGGAGATGTTGGAGAGAGAGTAATGAGTGACCTAGAAGTGAATATCGAGACTCAGACATTCAGGGCCATTCCTTCTGAGCGAGTAGAAATAGATGAAGCAGTGAAGTCTGCGAATGCTAGGAGCAATGGGGAGTTCGCAGTGATCGAGCATCAAGACCCGCAAGCACTAATTGTCATTGATAAGGATGGTTCGATTCTTATCCACGGGATTTCGAACCTAGAAGCTGCCTCGCTAATAGCAAAAGAAATCCTGCTTCGAATTGGCCTTTCAGAGAAGGGTCTTGTGCTAGAAAGTGGAGAGGTATTAGCCAGCTTCTCCATAGGGAGGGCTGTTCTTATAGGCCTGGCAGCTGAACGATTTAAGGATGCAGAGCACGATCTTAGATTGGATGCACTCAGGATATCTGCAAAAAGACACAATTGTACAGTTCTGTTATTCAACAATGGGAAGGGGATAGTGATGGGGCAGAATTCTCGTAAGGTTGCAGAGATGGCAGCCTCATACTGGGTCACAAGGTTGAGTGAAGAAGGGGCTCTAGCGTGAGAAGATGCTTGAGAAAGGCAAGTGGGTCGGTCCGATAGTCGATCAGCACATGCATCTCGATAGGACAAATTTGTTCCTAGACGCAGTCGCCGATTTCTCTAATTCTGGCGGAACAGGAATTATGCTCGTACACAAGCCTTCATTCTCAAACACTCTTCCAGTTGATTTAAACGGTTATAGGGAGGCTTATTCTGATACAATATCCATGGCAGCTGAGGTTCGCACAGAATTCGGATTAGAAGTTGGAGTCGTCCTAGGCCCCCATCCTGTAGCATGGGATAAGCAGATTCCTGAATTAGGTATTGAAGCATCGTCAGAACTACATCTAGAAGCAGTTAGCTTGGCTCTAGAGTACATAGATTCAGGTCATGCACACTGTCTTGGTGAAGTCGGTAGGCCACATTACCCAGTCGAAGAAGAAATTTGGGAAAGAGCAAATGATTTACTTCTGGAAATTCTCTCAATGGCATCTTCATCACGAACGTCGGTCCAGCTCCATGTTGAGGAAAATAATGAGAAAACATATAGTGAATTAAGCCAATTATGTATGTTTTCTGGAATTTCATCTGAGAGGGCAATCAGGCACTTCGCCCCTCCGAATGTTAGCTCCGATTTCACTCACGGCTTATCAGCCACAGTTAACATGGGCAAAGGGAGCGTAGAAACCATCGTAGAGACGGCCAGAGAGGCCAAATCTCCATGGGGGATGGAGACTGACTTTCTAGACGACAGTAGACGTCCAGGAGCAGTCCTAGGCCCGAGAACTGTTCCTAAAAGAACTCAGGAGCTGTGTTCAAGATTGCTATCCGAAGGATGGAGTGAGAACGAAGTCGAATCTCTTCTAACAAAAGTTCACTCTGAATGGCCAGAATCACTCTACGGATTATGATGAAATCTAATCTTTGGTGTAAATATCAACACGCACCCAATTATGAAAAAAACTACTGACAAAACCAAGAAACTAAAATCGCCAAATGGGAACTCCACTCCAGCTGATTCTACGCCCATCCTCCATAAAGGGCCATTAATTGGCAGAAATAGTATCACAAGTAAAATTCCAAGCCTCTGCCTCAGAATCATACACCGTCGTGAGAGCATTTACTTTTGAATTTCCTCGGACGACCGAATCCGTTTAGAGTTGCCATACTCTCGGATAATGTAAGCGCCTGTAGTGAAGGGGTTATCACAAGAGGTTTCCAACCTCTTGTCCCGGGTTCGAATCCCGGCGGGCGCACCATCACGACCAATAGTTTGGCTTAACGACTGAAGCATTGAAACACCAGCCGCTTTTCGAAAAGGCATGAACTCAAGTGGAGGGGCTGGAGTCACTGGAGTGACATCAATCAGCAAGGACAACTCCGATCAGACGGACGATCGTCAGATAGTGGGAAGCAAGATATGGAGAATTTTTCCGTACGTCAAGAAATACTGGAAAAGTGCTGTTGGCGGAATAGCTGCGAACGCTGGAGCGCGCGCATTCGACTTGATTCCTTTCATCGCCATAGGAATGGCAGCCGACTATTACCAATCTGGAACCTTTACCAGCGAAAGAGTGGAGAGGATGATGACCTCAGATCTAATTCCAACTCTGGGCCCAATTGATTCCGAGGAGCTAGGCTTCGGATTGTTGATTCTTTCATGCTTCACTTTCTTAGCAATATTTCAGGGCCTAAGCAACCAACTCTGGCAAGCGACCGCGTACAGGGCTCAGCATGACATTAGGATGGATGCGACTCAGTCACTAATGTCCATGGAGGCATCCTATTTCGAGACTAGGCAGATAGGAAATCTGATGTCCGTACTATCTGCTGATGTTGCACAATTGGAGGACATCATATCGGATGCAAGTACCAGCATCATTAGAATTGCAATTACCTTTTCAACTGCTTTCGCGATAATGTTCTGGATGTCTCCCAAGCTTGCTGTGATTCTCTTCACGCCTCTAATCATCATAATTCCCATGGTGGTATGGTTCTCTACAAGGGTACAGCGCAAGTATCGAAAGCAGAGAGAGAGTACTGGGGGGATAGTTGCTATCCTGGAGAATGTTCTTTCTGGAATTACTATCGTGCAGGCTTACAATGCAAAGGAGTTCGAGAGATCTAGGATTGACATCCAGAGCGGAAACTACAGAGACATGGCTATTCAGGCTGCATTTATCAGGAATCGATTCATTCCCGGCATATACGTTGTTGCAGGGATTTCCTTTGGCCTTCTGGTATCCGCAGGAGGCTGGATAATGGCATCAGAAGAGATTACTGTAGGCCAATTCGTCACCTTCTTACTAATTTCGACCAGGATGACAATGCCGATGTTTATCCTAGGGATGCTACTTAACCAATTGCAGAAAGGAGAGGCCGCATCCAAGAGAGTATTCGCGATAATCGATTTAGAACCATTAATATTCGATAAAGAGGGAGCCGTTCCTCTGGAGTCCCCAATCACCTCGATAAGATTCGAAACTGTCTCTTTCGCATACCCTTCTTCAGATTCCAATGTTCTAAACGACATCAACTTCTCTGCTTCTTCTGGCGAGTTCTTGGGAGTAATGGGTCATACAGGAGCAGGAAAGAGTACAATTCTGAAATTAGTTGAACGATTCTACGAACCCCAGAGCGGACGCGTTCTAATCAATGGTACAGACATAAACGAGTTCCAGATAGAGTCAGTAAGGGCTAGGATAGGTTTCGTCTCTCAAGACCCATTCCTTTTTTTCGGAAGTATAAGGGACAATGTGGCCTATGCCCGTGATTGCTCGGATGAGGAGATTGATCACGCTTTAGAAGCAGCAGGGGCTCTAGAGTTTGTCTCTCAACTATCAGAAGGAATCGATACTATGGTAGGAGATAGGGGAGTCATGCTTTCTGGTGGTCAGAGGGCACGGATTAGCCTAGCAAGAGCCCTACTCAATGATCCCGATTTGTTGATTCTCGATGAGGCAAGTGCGGCTTTAGATGCAGAAACGGAAAAGAGGATTCAAGAATCCTTATTCGGTAATTCAAATGGTGGTAAGGAGAGAATTACGATTGCAGTAGCTCACAGACTAGCCACAATCAGAAATGCCGACGAGATCGTTGCCATGGTTGACGGCGCTATAGTTGAGAGGGGCACACATGAAGAACTGATTGCTAGTAAGAATATCTACGCGTCTCAGTGGTCAATACAGACGGGGGAGCTGGGTTCAGCGGAGGGCTGATCTTGTCTGGTTCAATTGAGTGGGCCGATGTCAAACCTGGCATGGTTGTCATGGGTTCTGCTGACCGGTCGATATTATTCGGAGGAATTGGCCCAAGACATGAGATATCTATCGAATATAGTTTCAAAATCTCTAGAATTCCTGTTCCCTCGAGTGAGGCATTGAAGATCATTCAATCATCTGAAGCCGATATAGCTTCAGAGTCAGAATGGGAGCTTGCTAACTCTAGAGGCCTCCTGTCTGCAGAAATCGGATGTTTTGAAGGACTAGAGGATAGACATCACGGCTACTGGGGAAAGATTTGCGACGGCCGACCTCACTACGGCGTGAATAGAGGTTTGCAAAATCTTAGACATTGGTCGAAAAGCGGACCAGTGCCAATCCAACGCCCAACTCTGTCTGAGGCTGAAAAAACCGAATCTGTTCGCCTGGTGATTAGAGAAGATCCAGACTGGTCGGATAATTCCCTCGCCATTCCAATCAGAAAGGACAACCAGAGAATCATTCTTGAGGAGGCTCTAATTTCTCTTTTTTTTGGGGTGCTTCCCTCCTTCATATGGGCTTACTATAACGCAAGCGACGGATATATTCGAGAGGGGTGGCTCAACCTAATTTTTGGAGGAATTTTCTTCGGTCTTTTCACTTCTCTTTTTTGGAGGCCCGAACAACCAACATGGCATATTAAATCTGGAAGAATGAGAGTTAAATGAGAGCGTTCTAGTCGCGAGCTCTGTCATCAATCTGGGAAGACGAACTTCCACTGGCCAAGGCAAATCTTGCCTTGTTGATTCCCACTCCATAATCCCACAATAGTATGAAAGATATAATCGGGGACAAGAAAACGGTTGTTGTACTCTTGCTAGGAGAAGGCCCTAGTGCTGCACCAATCCATGCTGTGATGTTGAACAAGGCTACCAATGTGGGGAACTGGTGAACCATTGCTCTTTCAACTCCCATAGGCACTGATTCCGTGGAAATATCCCAAAATTCAGGCCAAGAAAGACCCCCATTAAAGCAACCCCAGATGAAGGAGATAGCAGACATAGTCACAAGTATAGGAAATGAGGACACCATACTGTGGCTAAATCCCCATAGCTCAGGATACCTATTTCCTGCCAATGTTCTGACCAGTCCGTAGTTTCGTATTTGCTTCCTTACTCTTTTGACCCCTCGTCTACGATGCCACATTACGGCACTACCATCAGACCATAGTCGATATCCCGCCAACCTGATACGATGATCCATCATCACGTCCTCAGCCCCAATGGCTCCCGGATCAAATGAACCTACGTCGACTAGAACTTCCCTCCTGTAAGCGGAGTTCACCCCTGGGAGCTGCTCCACTTCCTCCAATTCCCCCATTGCCCTTTTCCCATAATTTGTACCAGCAGTTAGAAACTCATTACAAAAAGCTACGTCAATAACCCTCTGCCAGAAGGTCGACTCCTCTAATGGTGCAAAATTAGGCCCCCCGACTCCCCCTACATCCGGTTTATCGAACCATCTCTCAAGCCTCTCAACCCAATCTTCTGGCACCAAAACGTCATCATCTGTAAAGAAAACAAGCTCTGACTCAGTCTCTTCGATTGCCACATTGCAAGCATCTGCTCTATTACTAGCTCCTTTGTCATCAATATATCTGAATCCTCTACTCTCGGCCTCTACTCTTCCCTTGTCCTCCCTTGGACCAACCACAACTACCTCCATATCCTCGTATGTCTGATTGGCTAGTCCATCAAGAGTATTCGCCAACTCATCCGAGTTTCTAACCGTGGGTATAATCACGCAAACTCTACTTGGCATAAGAAACCCGGAGGGGCAGGGATTGATGAGTTAAATGGTCAGTCATTGACTATCCTTGGTGCAAGGAAGTAAGTCCACCTAGCCCCGCCATCATTGCTCATCCAAGTCAGCCTCAATGGATACTTCTCTTCAAACTCAAGAGAGACTTCGTTGGTGAATCCTCCGGCTAGTTTCTTTGTCAACTCCCCAAGATACTGTAGTGAATATGTTGAGTGTGTAGGGGAAGCGCAGACAAGTTCGCTCAACTCTCCGGATTCGAACTTTACATTTACTCCCTCACCAGCCTCAACAGTTACCGAAACAGCCAATTGATTCTTGTCCATGCTTAGGTCGACCTCTCCTCCGACGAACTTTGCAGCTCTCAGTGCTCTCGAAAGCTTCTCCGATCCAATTGTTGCCTTCGACTTGAACTCCAGATTTGGCTGATTAGGATTATCCATAGTACTAGTGTCTATGCCTCTAAGAATCATCAGAACTTCACCCACTCTAACGTTGATGGCGCCCACCGCGTCATCATAATCCATCTCTACTAGGTCACTTGGTCCAGCCAGCGTAAGTAAATCGCGCATCTTCTGAAGGTCTAGTCCTATCTCCACAGGCTCTACCTCATATGTCTCGAAGCACTCATCGCCAATTGTTGCAGAAAGGAGGGCCACATGAGAGCCGTCAACAACCGAAATGCTGAGTCCCTTTTCACCCCACACCAACTTTGCTTCTGATGTTAGAACTGAGAGGATATCTACGATTTCTCTCATTAGTTGTTGCTTGGCTGTAATTCTTAGCACGTGTTCACCTCGATTTGATGTTTAATTGCCGGAGGCTCTTGATGATTATTGGCCCAAAGCCTGCGCAATTACTGGTATTCCCTCCAACGATGGCCGCATTCTTCGCAAGTGCATATCTTTGTCTCTGGTTCGTCTGAAGACCTGGTCTGCCTGAGCTCAACGTACGCTCTATCTCCGTCACATTTTGGGCATAGGTAGTCTCCCACTCTGAGAGTCCCTCTAGGCCCGTCTTCTTCCACAACCTCCGTAAGATGCTTGAGTGACTTCGAGTCTGTAGAAGCCATAGTCTTGGAAAGATCGATAGTTTCCCCAGTCATTGGATCCGTAAATTCAGCACCTTTACCATCCTCTCCAGAAAGGGGTCCCTCATACCCGCATTTGTAGTTTGGACACTTAATCCAACCCCGCTCATCAGGATAACTAAGTGCACCACACTTCGGACAAAACATCTCTTTCACCATTGTCCTATAAACGAGAACCGGGCTTTGCTGAACCTCCCGACTATTCAACTATTCGTCTAAAATATTGGGCATACCCGCACCGTTCAAGCCAATGTACCTATTGGGACTGCTATGAGAATCCACTACGATTGGAGATTAGCAAGGGTTGTGGATGATGAAGGGAATATCGTTGATGAGTTGGAATGGGACGGTCCAATCACTCATACTAGCCTGTCAACACGACTCAAGATAATACAGGGAGGTAGAATTTTGCCAGAGGTCTCAACCCTTTCTGAGCGTTTCCCAGATGCTATCATCGATGAAATGGGCGCGTTATCGGATCCGCATTGGCCAGAGGTTGGAGATTTGGAACAAGTCTTCCAGAAGGCTACTTTGGAATTAGCGAAAATGGGTGTCGCAGACTCATCGGGAGATTTGGATAGGAGATTAGACATGCTTGTATCAGCAGCACAGGAGCTTAGATCATCCTGGACAACCTCCGAAGCTCGTTGTGTGGAATGGTCGGGATTGTTTATAACTGAAGCAAATCTTGATTCTCAGAGAAATGACATTCCAGTAGCCATATGTTCCTCAAGAACAATCTCCGAAGCATCAGAAAAGTTAGGTGTAAGTCCTCCGAAGCACCTTCCTTCGGATTTAGAATGGTCTTCTATGATCTCCCACGCCAATACAGTGACAAGATCATCAGAAATTCTAGACCAAATTGAGAATGCAATCAGAGAAATTGCGAACATCCATGCACCCTCTCTCAGCGCACTTCTAGGTCCTATTTCGGCAGCCAAATTGATATCTCTAGCAGGGGGAAGGGAGAGACTAGCACGAATGCCTTCGGGCTCACTACAGGTTCTGGGCGCGCATGCAGCAATGTCTGCACACAGGAGAGGGGCACCTCCGCCAAAGCATGGAGCAGTGCTATTTTCAATGCCGCAAGTAAGCCGTTCACCTAGATGGGTCAGAGGAAAGATTGCCAGATATCTTGCCGGAAAGGCCAGTATAGCAGTTCGAGTGGATCATTTTGAAGGTGAGAGATGGGATCAATCCAAGATAGAGGAAATTAACTCCGAGATCGAGGCGATTAAGGATAAGTTCCCAAGGCCTCCGAAGAGGAGGGTATAATCTGACAAGGTCAGTGCCGATTTGCTGGGGCGTCAGGAAGGAAGGAAGGACGCTTTGGACAAGGAATGCTGTCAAGGGGAAATCGGTCAGAGGGGAACGTAGGAAGAGGGAAGGAAAGATAGAATGGAGAAGGTGGGACCCTACCAAGTCCAAGGTAGCAGCAGCCCTTCTTAGGACATCATCAGAACCATCTTCGATTCTCCCAAGTCCAGGCTCAACCTGCCTCTATCTCGGAGCATCTAGCGGTGGGACTGTTAGCCATATTCACGATTTCGTGTGCGGAGCAGAAAATCACCACGGAGGGCAGGTCGTAGCAGTGGAAATATCTCCCAGGGTGTCACGTGATTTGATTTCCCTCTCAGAATCTCGTCCCGGTATGATCCCAGTTCTTGGTGACGCAAGGAAAAGGAGGGTAATCGCGCCATTCATCAGGTCTAAGGCCGATTGGATTCACCAGGACCTCAGTATTGCTGACCAGGCAGAGACCTTCGTAAAGATGGCTATGAATTTCCTTATTCCAGGTGGAGTAGGTCTACTAAGCCTAAAAGCAGCCAGCGAGAGGTCTTCGGAGGGTGATGACAAAGCTAGATTCCACAATGCAGAGATAATCCTGAAGAACTCAGAACTCTCACTATTGGAGAGGATAGAACTTCGAGGTCTAGAGGAGCAACACGTTCTATTCGTCTGTGAATTAAGCCTCGGCGGCGAAAACCAGTGCAAACAATCCTCCGTAGAAGAGCACAAGTAGAACGAATAAACCAATGCCTATCCAGGAAATGATTTGAGCCGCCTTCGCCATGCCCTGATCCGGATGACCTGGATATTGGGTGGTAGTAGCTAGAGCACCATTAGCCACTATCAGTCCGGGAAGCGCAGTACAAATTGAGCACATCACAATCCCCAATATGGAAAGGACCAGAGCAAGTACTGCATTGGTCGTCGGGAAAATCCCTCCCGGACCCCCATATTGTCCTCCTTGGACATAGATTTGCTGAGGGGCCTCTTTTGTTACGGAAGGACTCCCTTCGAGAACGACTTCTGACTCTGGCTGATCCTCTGACGAGACCCAATCAGGGACTTCACTCTCCTCCATGAGGCCACAAAATGGGATCACCAATTAACTCTGCCTATCTAAGAAAGGTAATGGCCTAACCATCTCAGCCTTCACACATGCCCGAGTTACCAGAGGTGGAAACGGTCCGGCTTGGTCTTGAGAGACACTTATTGGGCAGGACAATCTCTTCAGTTGAACTTCGAAGAAGTGATCTGAGATTCCCCTTCCCGAGAAATTTTGAAACCTCTCTCATAGGAAGAGTCGTCGAATCAGTGGAGCGTCGTGCGAAGTACCTTCTAATCCGACTAGACGGAGATATGACTTGGCTCTGTCATTTGGGGATGAGTGGCAGGTGGACACTGATTGGCGACGGAGTGGTTGGGAGGCCGGGCAAGTTCTCCAGCGGGGCACCTCTGGGTAGCGGTGACGGCCCTCACGATTGGGTAGTGATCCACCTAGACAGTGGGACGAAGGCAGTCTACTCGGACCATCGTAGGTTTGGATTCATGGACTGCTTCCCCACTTCACAACAAGAAAAAAACAAGCTTCTCTCGGATTTGGGTCCGGAGCCTACTCCCGACCAATTAGTTCCACAGGATCTCGCCGAAGGACTGAGGGGTAGGAAAATGCCAATCAAATCAGCTCTATTGGACCAGAGAATCATCGCTGGCTTGGGGAACATCTATGTCTGTGAGATACTTCACCGAGCCGGAGTTTCTCCAAGAAGAAAGGCAAGCAGTGTGGCTGGGTTATCTGGAATCTCCAGAAGAGTCGAGAGAATTACAGCGGCAACACACGATGTCATCACAGAGGCCATAGACGCCGGGGGCTCCACTCTGCAAGATTTCAGAGGAGTAGACGGAGATGAGGCTATGGGCTATTTCATTCACAACTTCCTAGTTTATGGAAGGGAAGATCAGGAGTGTCTGAAGGAAGGTTGCTCTGGTTCGATAAAAAGAATAGTCCAGTCCAATAGATCCACGTTCTACTGCTCATCCTGCCAACGTTGATGGACGTCCTATCCACATTATACCTCATGTCCGACCAATCCGATATGAATGCAAAACTGATTACTGAGTTCATTGGAACCTTCTTCCTCTGCCTGACAATATGTGTAGCCGGAGTATTCGGCCTGTCTGGTCAAAACGCCCCTTTCGCTATAGCAGGTACTCTGATGGTTATGATATATGCCGGTGCCCATATTTCCGGTGCTCACTACAATCCTGCAGTCACTATCTCGATCTGGATTAGGGGGGCATGTGAGAAATCGGAAGTAGTGCCCTATGCTCTCTCTCAACTTGCAGCAGGATTACTAGCGGCTCTCATTGCTACGAATCTGATTGTTACCGGTAGTATTTCTGAGGATTACCCAATTGAGATGTTCGAACCTTCGGGTACGGAGACCTCAATCATTGTATCCGAGTTACTCTTCACTTTCGCATTAGTTTTCGTAATCCTCAATGTAGCAACCTCAGAAACCAATGAAGGAAACGGATTCTACGGTGCTGCGATTGCACTGGTAGTCCTAGCCGGGGCTCTAACTGTAGGGAGCATATCTCTGGCTTCATTCAATCCGGCGGCCTCGCTCTCTCTGGTAGTGGTTGGGAAAATGGCTGCTTCAGACCTATGGCTGCATTTGGTACCTCAGTTGTTAGGAGGCGGGGCAGCATCTTTGGTCTACAAGTGGAATACCTAGTCTAACTTCTGAGACATCTCTATCCCCTTGACTAGTGCCATTAGTATCTCATTCCTAGGTGTTGGCACTCCAACCTCCTCTCCCTTAGAAATCACGGCACCACAAAGGACATCTATCTCGGTCTTTCTTCCCGCCATGAGGTCCTGAAGCATAGAAACTCTATTCTCAGCAGTCGATTCGACCACCCTCCTTAGATAACTCTCAGAGTTGGAATCTCCTAGATCTATTCCCGATGCTTTGGCGACAGCCTCAGCCTCTCTCATAGCCTCAATTGCCTGGTGCCATAATTCTGGAATCTCTACTAAGGCCCCATTCCTTACACCTGCGATAGCACAGATTGGATTAATTGCTACATTTATCATCAGTTTCCTCCAAATTTCTACCTCGATATCTATTGACCAATTAGGTGCCAACCCTCCTTCATCTAGCAATGAAATGAATTCAGTAGCAATAGAATTCGGTTCAGGGGAATTAATTGAACCTAGAGAAATTGACCCTCTCCCCGTCCAGTGGACAGCACCGTCTCCATCTCTCCAAGCGGAGTGAGTGGTAGTTCCCCCCAGCATTCGCTCCCAACCGACTCTGCTGGCAATGATTCCCGAATTTCCAAGTCCGTTCTGAATGCTGATTACTAATGCGTCTTGTTTAATCAGATCTTCAGCGATAGAAGCCAATTGGGGAGTTGAACCAGACTTGCCAGAGACAACTGCTACATCACAAGTTTCGCACATTTTATCCTCTAGGGGGCCCTTCTCACTATCGATAATCTCGAAACGCTCACCTGGAATCATTTCCACAGTTCCCTCGGGAGTGAATAGAGTCAGCCCCTCAAGTAAATCTCTAGCAGTCCTTCCTCTAGAAACACAAACGAGTTCAGCATTGGTGTCAGACAGACATCCTGCGAGCACACCGCCAATCGCACCAGTCCCAAGAATAGCAATCCTCACTCGCAACCCTCCGACGGACATCTTGCCGAAAGGTGTACTACGACTCCTGAATCGTCCGCAGTTACCCATAAGGCCCGTTCTAGAGTAGAACTACCATTCGCTACAGCTTCGACGAAATACGAACCTCCGGCGTCAATCCAGTCTCCAATGCTTACTTCCCAGATTCCAGACTGGGGGGAGTCGCCATGCCACTCCAAAGACAGTCCAATCCTCTCCGAGCCTCTGTTGAAAATATAGAAAGAATCTACTTCAATCCTCTGATTGAGGACAATTGCCGAGTGTCCTACACTAGAATTCTCTGTCGAGACGAATACATCGGGTCCTGTGATTATCTTGAATGAGGCCAGCGAACCATCATTACCACAAATTGCCAGCCATCCCTCCTCGCCGATACCTATCGAACCATTCCCGCTCAGATTTCCTTCAAGCCTGATCGGGGAGTAGTTGCTCATCTCCACTGACCAGTTCCCCCCAGTGTCCACTTGTGCCGCAATCTCGCTAGATGGGCAGAAAGGGGACCCTCTATCGGAGTGGGAGAGAATATCTCCGCTGGAGACGATTCCAGTTGGAATTTTCCATTGCCCATCCATGACCTGTATAGATGGCTCTGAGCCATCAATTGAAATCAGCCATGGCCCTTCGGTCGAGTTCTCCCTCTCAAGGAAAACAGCAGGGCCAAAGGATCTGCCCTGCGAATCAAAAATCTCCGAGCTCTGAATCGCGCCACTGTTTCCTCTAAGGCACAACTCTTGTATTCCTGACGTTAGATTACTCCCGTTCATAGTCTCCCAGTAGGCTCCCTCGACGAATATATTCCCTCCATCTCCAGCATCAAAATCAGTACAAATTATCGGTTTGTCGAATCCTCCAGAAAGACTCCAGAACGGGCCAATCAAACCCTGGCTAGAAAACTCATGAAGCAAGATCTCATGCTCTACCTCGAAGCCTGAGACTTCGACTAGTACCTTTAGCAGGTGATTAGAGAAATTCCCCTTTGGAGGGGTAATGGAGATATCCACGGCACTAGTCTCAGACTGCGTAACTCCATTGAATCGACAGGTGTCTTGAAGATCAGAACAATCGGTGCTGAGAACCCACTCCTGAGATCGAGACCCCTCAATCCTCATCTGAATCCATCCGGAGACAGGCATCACCCCTTCTGGCTCCAAATTCAGCGAAAATATTTGCAACTCACCCTCGGAGAATTCTATCTCTTGGGGCCACTCTTCAGTAGAAATCCCCGCAATGTAGTCCTCCATCTCGTAGGAGGGAACAGATCCCGGCAGCCCTGCCAGGAGTATCACACTCGCTACAGCCACGAAGCGACTCTTGAACCTCTCATCTAACCCGGATTGTTCGTCAAGGACGATTGGCTGAGGGAGATTATCCGGATTGAAACGCTGCCATGCAGCTACGAATGCAAGGAAAACCCATGGGGTCCATTTGGCTGTCGCGAAAACCACTACCATGAAGAAGAGCACGATTAGGAATACTGATGTCTGGGTACTCCCACTCCTCATTTCCGCTGGACCAATAATTGCATGGAGTAGCCTATCCCCTGGTAGTCCTGGTATGGGGAGCAACATTATCCAACCGACCAAGGAGAGTCCTACTCCAGAAATACCAACCGGATGCAACCATTGGAGACGAATTTCCAGATGTTCCCCCAACAAAGAATCGGCTAGATAGCCAGAAATCAGACTAATCTCGAAGATTGTGGGCGGTCCCGTTAGTTGCGGGGGACTGCTTGGAGTAAGAATTAGTCCGACTACTGTGAGAAAACTTCCAGCTGTAAACAGGACAAGTGGAACTGCCAACTCGATAGACCCCAATGCCCTTCTGGATGGAATTGGAACCATATCGAGCTTCCTTTGCCCAATCGCCCCAACAATTCCGAATGGCCACCATGTAGGAATTGGAAATACGATTGGGGCAATATGCCCTATTTCTATCCCGAATCTCCTTGCGGTAAGAATCCTGCAGAAACTAGCTATGGATAGGGTAGCTAATATTGGTAGAGTGAAGAAAATTAGCGAATTCATAATTTCGCCATTTCCCGACGAATTACTACCGTATCCGTATTCAGAAACCCAATGTGATCCAGCCATGGTGAGGAAAACTGACATGACTGCCCACATCAGCAAACTCTGGTAATTTCCCATCACATTGCTTCCTTGAGGAATCCTTGATATGATCAGAACAGGGGGGTTTGTCTCTTCTAGAGATCCAACCAATCCCATCGTGTCAAGGTGTGAATTGAGTTCCTCCAACTGTTTACTAACATCCTTACCGTCTAGACCTCTGACCTCCCATGAATTGGGATAACTGCCCTCGTTACCTAGTTCGAAGAATCTAGAGGATATTACTTCTAGTAATTCTCTGGTGCCCCAGGTCTCAGTGTCAATAAAAATCTCCTCTGGCATGATGCTCACTCCCTGACCATACCCGCGGGACGTCGGACTTTACCCCTGCTCTTTCATAATCACTTGTTTTTGAAGCGCTTGAGGCGGAAAGTCTCCTCTCTCTCCATCTCTTCTAACCTTAGTTGGATGAAAGTCTGAGCCTCTTTCATCTCAGGAATTACCTTGAACTCGAGAGCATTCACCCTTCTTTTAGTAGCTTCAATTTCTTCTAGAAGCCTCTTTAGAGTGGCCTCCATCTCAGCTGCCTTTACTACCTTCTCAACAAGTAGCGAATAGGCGTCTGCCGCCTCGTCAATGTAGGGAGAACCTCCAATCATCCCCAGTCCCCTATCCTCGACCGATAGTTTGAGATTCTGCCCCTCGACCTTTGGAACAACTACGCCCATTATATTCCTCTTTGAGACTTGCACTTCTGGATGCTTCGAAGAGGCTATGGCTGCGCTCTTTACTGCCAATCCACCTTCTATAGATGAGGCTAGATTGATTGCTTGCAGTGCATCTCTGTACGTTCCCACTAGTCCCTCTCTGGCCTCGATCATTTCTGAGAGCAATGTTCTGAATTCGTGGAATAGGCCATCTCTCTTCATCTTCAGAAGATTGTATCCTGTAGAGGTCTGCTTTATCCTGCGCTTCAGGTTGATAAGCTCGGACCTGGTAGGCTTGATGTCTAGGGCCATTCACTCAACTCCTTACTTCGTTTACTCTTCTTCTCCCTTATCTTCATCAGGATGGTACTTATCGATCCACTTCTGATCCAGTCGTACAAGATACTTCGTGTCGATGTTTGACAATAAGTTCCAAGCCAGGTCCAAAGTACCCTCGTCTATCGATCTGTCCTCGTCTCTGCTCTGCCTGAGGAACTTATCTTCAAAGATATCTGCGAACTTGAGAAGTTGAAGGTCCCTCTCGTTTAGAGCATCCTCTCCGACAATTGCCACCAATCCTCTCAATTCCTTTCCTTGAGCGTAGGCCGCGTAGAGCTGGTCAGATACTGACTTGTGATCCTCTCTGGTTTTACCAGGCCCTATCCCTGCATTCATCAATCTGCTCAGAGAGGGAAGAACGTTAATCGGGGGGTAGATTCCTTTCTGATGGAGCTCCCTAGAGATAACTATCTGGCCCTCTGTAATGTATCCGGACAAATCTGGAATCGGGTGAGTGATATCGTCACCGGGCATAGTTAGGATAGGGAACTGCGTGATTGAACCCTTCTTCCCTTTTACCAGCCCTGCTCTCTCGTAGAGCATAGCCAAATCTGTGTACATGTAACCCGGGTAACCCCTCCTTCCAGGAACTTCTTCTCGAGCGGCACCGATTTGCCTCAATGACTCACAGTAGTTTGTCATATCCGTGTATATCACTAGCACGTGATAGTCATGTTCGAATGCTAGGTATTCAGCAGCGGTGAGTGCTAAACGAGGGGTGATCAATCTCTCGACTGCCGGATCGTCAGCCAAGTTTACGAATAGCGCCGCATTCTCGAGTGCCCCAGTCCTCTCTAGGTCGTGTACGAAGAAGTTGTACTCCTCGGCGGTAATTCCCATTGCGCAGAAAACTACGACGAAGTCATCGTCGCTACCAACTAGTTTGGCCTGTCTTGCGATTTGCAAAGCGATGTCGTTGTGAGGAAGTCCGCTTGCACTGAAGATCGGAAGCTTCTGCCCCCTGACAAGCGATGTACAAGCGTCAATTGCTGAAATTCCTGTCTGTATGAAAGACTCGGGACTCTGCCTAGAATAGGGATTTATTGCGGCTCCGATGATATCGGCCATATCATCGGCAACTATTTCCGGTCCTCCATCTCTTGGCCTCCCAGCACCATCTAGAATCCTACCAATTAGTCCCTTGCTCACCGGGAGCTTGAACACATCTCCTAGGAACTTTACACCCGTCTGCCTGTCTACAGATGCAGTCCCCTCGAAGACTTGTACAATCACTTGGTCATCGGACGTGTCCAGAACCTGCCCGTTTTTGATTGACCCATCACTGAGTCTCAGTTGTACAATTTCGTTATACGAAACAGGCTCGGTTTTGTTTAGGAAAACTAGAGGCCCCTTCACGTCCGTAATTGTTCTGTATTCTTTTCCACTCATATTATCACCTCAGTTTTCCTCCATGCTAGCAGCAATCTGCTTGCTCATCTCTGTAACTAGCCCCTCTATTCTACCGTCATAACCTTCCTCGAACCTTCCTCTCATCAGGTCAGTCCTAGCAGGGACGTTAACCACGTCTTCGAGTTGTGCGCCTCCAGCAATTGCCTTCTTCCCTTCTTCTTGGAAGTTCAGTATTGCCTTTGCCATGTCATACTGTAGCTTTAGATCGCTATAGGTATCTACATCATGGAATGCGTTCTGCTGAAGGAAGAACTCTCGAATCATCCTGGCAACTTCTAGTGTCAATTGTTGATCTATTGGCAGGGCATCAGAACCCACAAGCTGGACAATCTCCTGCAATTCTGCTTCGATTTGGAGTAGAGTGCTTATCTCGGTCCTAACTTCGGGGAAATCCGTTGAAATGTTGTCTCTGTACCATTGGTCTAGGGCCTGTGGGTACAAGCTGTAAGAACTGAGCCAGTTTATAGCAGGGAAGTGCCGTTGTCTGGCGAGACCAGCGTCCAGGCCCCAGAACACCTTAACAATCCTGAGGGTTCCTTGGCTGACTGGTTCTGAGATGTCCCCACCAGGAGGTGAAACAGCTCCGATTACCGACACAGAGCCATCCTCTCCGGACAATGTCTCAACCCTTCCTGCTCTCTCATAAAATTCAGCCAGTCTACTGGAGAGGTAGGCTGGATAACCCTCCTCTCCGGGCATCTCCTCGAGCCTCGAGGAAATTTCCCTCATAGCCTCAGCCCATCTACTAGTCGAGTCGGCCATTAGAGCCACGTTGTAACCCATATCTCGGAAATATTCAGCAATAGTAACTCCAGTGTAAACGGAAGCCTCCCTTGCTGCGACCGGCATGTTCGAAGTATTCGCAATCATCACGGTTCTGTTCATCAGAGGCTTGTTCGTATTGGGATCAATCAGGTGAGGGAACTCATCCAAGACCTCTGTCATCTCATTTCCGCGTTCTCCACATCCGATATACACCACTATCTGAGCGTCGGACCATTTCGCGAGTTGCTGTTGTGTGACGGTCTTTCCGGACCCGAAAGGCCCGGGTATTCCAGCAGTCCCACCCTTGGCAAGGGGGAAGAGGAAGTCCAATATCCTCTGCCCTGTCATGAGTGGTACGTCAGGCGCGTATTTCTGTGCGAATGGTCGAGGGTGCCTCACTGGCCACTCCTGCATCATTGCGATTTCAGACCCATCTTCCAACGTACAAACCGTCTGGGTGATATTGAACGGCCCGGACTCAATGCTTTTCACCACTCCCTCCTTTCCAGGTGGGACCATGACTCTATGTTCAATAGTCTCTGTTTCTTGGACGGTTCCGATCACGTGCCCAGCAGCTAATTCGTCCCCTACTTTGACTGTAGGGACAAACTCCCATTCTTTGGTCAGGTCCAGTCCGTCCGCGTCGACGCCTCGTGTGATGAAAACCCCCATGGTCTCCTCCAGTTTGGGAAGAGGCCTCTGAATCCCGTCGTATATTTGGGTCAACAGTCCCGGTCCGAGTTGTACCGACAGTGTCTGACCAGTCCTGATAACAGGCTCTCCTGGTTCGATCCCTGAGGTCTCTTCGTAGACTTGGATTACCGATTGTTCTCCGTGTAGCTCAATTACTTCTCCCATCAATCCTTCATTCCCGACTCGGACAACCTCATACATCCTCGGGGCAATGCCCGTGGCGGTCACAACTGGTCCGGAAATCCGGTATATCACTCCATTTTCTGTACTCATTTTTTTCACTTCCATTATTTTTTGAATCTATTTCCAAAGGTCAACACCGAGTGCTGATTTGATGGACTCTCGGAGTGTGTTATCCTCCTCGGTCCCTATGCCCAGAACAGTGGGCGTCACGCTTTCCGATAGCTGCACTCTTAGCCTCTCGGGAAGCCTCACTAGATCGAAATTGTCAACTACTACAACCCCTATTTCATCCTGACCCAACAGGTCGCGAAGAAGCGTTGCCAATTCTTCATCATCCACCGGGTTGTACAAGTTTTTTACACCGGCAAGTTGGAACCCTAGCGTAAATTCCAACTGACCCACTACTGCAATCTCCATATTCTCTCCTCAATAATCAATGTGTGCCTCTAGTACTTCTTTTGGCAATCCAGCCGCCTTTCCACGAACCAACAATCTAAGATTCCTAACCTCTAGTGCCTTTTTCTCGATATAGTGAATTATCGGAAATGCTGAAACCGGACTTAAGTGTGAGAATCTCCTAAGAACTGCATGTCGATGATGAGATAGAAGTTCCGCGAACGGGTCAAGGCTACCGAGCCTTTCTGATTCTGTTCTGGCTTCATCGAAACCTGAATCGTCAAAAGAATTACTTTTTCGAAGGATATCGATTAGTTCTTGATCAGTCTCTGCTCCGGAGGCTTGGATCATCGTGGACGAGTTTATTCTCCCTCCTGGAATAATAATGTCCTGTCGCTGTTCATTTGTCATCCCCATTCGTATTGATCTAAACAAGTTTATGATATTGCGATGGTCAATTTCCATTCTGAGGTAATTAAGAAGCTGTGGACTGGCTTCTTCTTTTCTAACCGCACTCAGCGCATCAGCAAAATATTGCATGTCCAGTGCATTTTCCATCACCTCTAGACTGGCCTCTCCATCGAGTTTGGCTAGAATTCTCCCCCACGGGGTTCCTGACATAGCTTCGACAGCTTCGTCTAAGCCCTCCGTACTCCTCACAATTGCCAACCATTTCGAATTTCGAGGGTTCTCAGAAGGCAATATTTGGGTTTCAATCATATCGTCAGAAGCACCTCCATTAATCGCCCTAAGCACTGTCTTGGCTTTGTCGTAATCGAATCTTTCGACGTATATTGCCACTAGAGATTTTAATTTACCTTGGCAGAATCTAAGTACTTCTGCAAGTTCATTGTCCAAGTTATGAAAAAGAGCGGCTTCAACAGCATCGGCACCGCTCATTCTAGAAGCATACAGGTCCATTTCTGATCTATACCCCATTTCCCCTATGCTGGCTCCTATCGATTCGGTCCCTTGTTGTACTAATTGACGCATCCTGGTTTGGTCTATGAGAGAGGCCTTCCGTGCTTTCGCTCTAGCTGATGCGTTGTATACGTTGGATCTGCCATTTTGAGCTATGTTCATTTGATTGCCCCACTAATCGAAAAGGATTCCATTGATTTCGCCAAGTGTATTTTTCCACGCCTCTTCTAGCATTAAATCAAATCGGAAATCTAACATGGTGGAACCATCCTTGGATTCTAGAACGAACCCGCCTAGTCCTTCTACGTCATCTCCAATCGTGAATCCGCTTTTGGAAAGTACCGACCTGTCGGCCTTTACGGGCCTCAAAATCACATCCGACTTATTTTTTTCAGATGCCTCTTTTACGAGCGAATCTAGTATTTTTTTCCTTCCAGACATTTTCGCAGAGCCGATTTCCTCCCTAGCCGCTTTCCAAGTAAGTTCCAACTCCTCTCTCCTCGCAATCAACGCTTTCTTTTGGTTTGCTTGTTTAGCAGAAGCTACAACCTCAACCGCGATCTGCTCGCTTTCTTTTTCGGCTCTGGTGGTCACCAAAGAGGAAAATTGTAACGCTTCTTCATTCGCCTTATCTTCAATTCTCTTCGCCTCGGTTTTGGCCTGTTCTATGATTGAATCCGCTTCCTCTTGCGCTTGCCGTATTATCTCGGCTGCTAGAGTTTCAAGGGACATTACACTATCCTCCTCGGTTTTTTTACTCTCAGAGCAGGAATATCGCCAAGAAACCGAATAGCACAATCGTCTCTGGGAGCGCGGTAAAAATTAGTCCGTATGTGAACTTCTTCTCGTCTTCAGCAGTCATGCCGACGGCCGCTGCACCGATTGGACCCTGGCTAAGGCCTGTCCCAATTCCCGCTAGGCCCAATCCGAGACCGGCTCCGATCATCTTGTACGCTTCCCGTGTATGTTCATTATCCGCCGCTTCTTGTGCCTGCACGCCGCTAGCCACCATTACTAAGGCTAACAGTACCATCATTATGCTCATTCCTCTCATCATTTTTCTTTCATTCATTTTTTTTCCACCTTTTTTTCAAGCTATCTGCCTGGAATCTAATACTCGCCCTCCACAAACTTCGATTTTCTTCCGAAGGGGTCGAAGGCTTCACCACTCGAATCGTAATATTGCCTCATCCACTCAACGAAATGTAACCTTGCTGCATGGATGTTGGGGCTGAACAAACCGAGAACCAATGCGAAAATCTGACCTAGTAACCATCCAATCAGTATGATTATCGCAATTAGTGGATCACCAAAATCTATTTTCGTGAACAGATTCATATTAGCCGATTCAGCAATTTTTACTCCTACCGCTCCGACCGCGAACAACCTCACATAAGAGATTACAGACGGCATCATTCCAACTGCCTCGATTGGCGCCAATCCGATGTTGATAGGGAATGGGACCCCGTGATACCTGTACAACGTCCACATTAGCATCAGTACGGACATGCCAGCGATAATGGCCCCCCCATCCCTCATCTGATCGCCCCCAGGCCCGATGTAGCCATAGGCGAAAAGGAACCCTCCTGCCAGTAAGAGCATCCAAGTGCCCTTTTCGAAGAAGGCGCAAACTAGGCCAAAACCTCCGTGCCCGTTTCCGTAGAGGAGAATGTCTCTGAATCCGATAGCGAGGCCAACAAAGATGTGTATCACTCCCAAGTATATCGTCAATAGGATCAAGTCCTCTAAATTGCCTCCATCAGCAACGGGGGTTACCCTGTGGAAAGGATATGTAAGCGAGGCTCCAAATACCATTGGGGTCTCATAGTGAATTCTTCCATCATTCGGATATAATGCAGTCATCCAAGAGACCCACGACGGCAGGTCTCCCTTCTCTAACATGTATGCGTCTTTGAAACAATGACCGTCATGCCACGAGTAACTGCATGCTGCTTCAGTCGTGTATTTTGTCTCAATATGTGGCAAGAACTCAAACCCTGCGAATTCTCCATAGATATAACCAAAAAATAGCGTTCCTAAACCAATGTAAGTCAGGAACTTTCCTCCGAGCATTATCATTTCGTTTGTCCCAGACCTCAGTATTAGGAAAGATCCCAGAGCTATCGTTGCGAGTCCATAAGCCATGTCTCCCAACATCATTCCAAAAAATAAAGGATAGGTGATGAGCATGAATACTGTCGGGTCTAGTTTTCCATAGGCCGGCCTACCAACAGCATCTGTCAGTAGTTCCATTGGCCTTGACGAACTCCTGTCCTGGTAGGAAATAGGAGGCATCTGTTGTGAGTGATGGTGATCAGAGTGGCTATGACCGCCCCCTCCGGCCTCCATCTCGAAGGGAGTTATCTCGATATACAGACAGCTTTCCTCCATTGTTTTTTTCACCTCGTCAGCCTTCCTCATTTCCAACCAACCATCGACGACGAATGCGTGATCAGAAACCGCAACTCTTACGGGTGCGGTTAGAATTTCGTGGTCTCTTTCAAGGACCTCCAAACCGCAAACCAGAGCTTCTCCGCTTGACTCTGTCCAAGAGTTTAGGCTCTCCTTCAGGAGAGTTACTTCATCAATCGTCCGTTCCTTTTCTGCCCTTATTTTCTCCAATAAAACTGCAACCGAACCGCTTCCTTGAGGTATGGGAGATTGCTGGAAGCCTATAGGCCCCAACGATACCTCTAGATGTTCAGCCTGGTCTTTTTTAAGGAAAATTGCCACCATTCCGTCTTGGTTGCGGGATTCAATTATCAATCCCGATGAAGAAGCCTCCCTAGCGGCAGCGATATCACTGACCTCGCCGACGAATGTGACTAGTGAATCGTAACCAGATAACAAATCCAAATCTATGCCCAGAGGCTCTAATCTTGCTAGCGAATCCTCTTGTTCTTGCAGGGACCCTAAGACGGCCTCTAGATCATCAATCTTGGAACTTATTTCAAGAACAGTTTCAATTTCCTCTTGAAACTGCCCCTCTAGCCTGTTTCTGATATCTTCAGCACCCATGGGCCTGGAAGGGGGACTAGCCTTGGTCACAGATTTTGCTGCTCTAGCCTTGATCAAATCTCTGCTGACCTTTTCGGACATAGTCCCGGGCTTTCCCAAGGAGAAACCCTCTTCCGAATCATCATAATCAACAATATGAATCGCTTCTAACCTTGCCAGTGAGTCTATTGCCTCAGAAAGCCTACCCAGACTGCCCGCTGCGATTAATCTGCCCATTTGCAGTGTATGGACTTGTGACATATAACATCCCTTCTTTCTATGATTTGAAAGCGTCGATAACTGCCTTTACAGCTCTTTTTCTGCTCTCATGGCCGGCGTCATGAATTGATCCGATTGC
>CACOAW010000008.1 GCA_902625325.1 uncultured Candidatus Poseidoniales archaeon
GGGGAGCACAAATTTTCCTATTGATAATAATCGGCATGGAGGCGGACTTTGGGGACATCTCGACCGGAGCAGCCGGTATCGGTGTGTTGTACATGGCTCGTGGGTTCGGCAGCGGCTTCGGCCCGATCGTGACCCGGCCTCTAATGACAGTCACCCGGTACATGCCGTACATCATCGGACTTTCCCTGGGTGGAGCTGGCCTACTCTACGTCGGGGTCTCACAAGCCGAATGGGGGATGTGGACGCTGGTCCTAGTTTTCTTTAGCCATGGCTGTAGCGGAATTTCATGGGTTTTCAGCACAACCCTGCTGCAGCGCAGGACTGACAACGACTGGATGGGGAGGGTTGCTGGCACTGACAACCTGATAATCGTGCTGACCATGGGGGTATCCACCATTGCTGCTGGGATCATACTCGAGGAGGAGCTGTTGACGCTGAGGGATCTCCTACTGGCGACTGGGTTGGTGCAGTTGTCAGTAGGTGCGCTCTGGCTCCTATTGGCCTCTCCTAGGGAGAGGGAGTTCATTAGTGGGAATTAGGCTCCAATTTCATTCCACCAAGCCAACATCCCTAATCCCACTGAGGGTGCCATGGACCAGGAAACTGCTCTAATCCAACTGACATAATTAGGTCGAAGTAACTCTGAAGACCACATTTCAATTTCAGAATTAATTTTCTCAGTGATTCTTATTGAGACTTCTTCCTGAACATACTGGGGGAATTCGATTACCGATTTGATACTTTGAGTAATCATTTTTCCAAAGCCGCCTAGAATTGGCATGACATTGTCTTTGACGACCTTTGGAGTCTTTCTACTAGCCTTATCTGAAACGGATGAGAAGACCCCCCTCATCCAAATGAAATACTCCAGTAACTGTAGATATTTTCTAGGAGAATTATCGTTGACAATTTCCCAGGAGCTCGCCTTGGGTATGTTCTTCGTCCATTTCTGGATTTCCGACTGCATGAAGTCAAGTAGTTCCTGAAACTTGTCCAATCCTTCGTCCAGTGTTATTCGAATTTGTATCACACGATATATCGATCTAACTGACCAAGCCAGCAGTAGAACGGCTGCAAGGAATTTTACCCAAGGATAATTATCCAAATCTTGGAAGGTCAACTGATTGAGTCTGAATAAATAAAAAACTGGTAGGGAAAGTATAGCTGGAAGAAGTATCTTTGATACCTCAAAGAATAACCAAGAATACAACCTCGGAATTTCTAACTTGCCGATTAGTCGTATAGCATCTATTGCCTGCCTCTCAGGAACCATCTTACGAACTCTAAGGTAGGGAGAGATAAGTAGCAGGATTTGGATAATCGTGGGTACGATGATTGCCACGAACGCGAAATCACGCAATGAGGTGGGAGGAAACAGCGAGGGCAGTGCCGTCAACAGAGCTTCCAGCACCATTGATTACACGACCAGTGATAGGAAGTTGAATCTATTGATATGATTTCCAGAAGCGCTTATTCCACCTCTTCTGCTTCTTCTCAAGAAGGTATCTCGACTTGGAAGCAGTTGTTTGGTCGTGGCATCCCTTACAAAGCTCTACAACGTTGCCTGGGTTATCCATCAGATCTAGTTGGTTGGTCTTCTTCGCATGACCACGGCTGATTATGTGATGCCACTCTGTGTACCCAGTGTGCCCGCAAATTCTGCACTCGTGCTGTTTGATTGGATAATCTGATTCTGGTACTCGGGGAGTCTGGGTCCTGGATTCGATAAGCTTCGGCCCTGTTGGTGGGTTTGCGTAGATTTTCTCTATGTCCCTGGTTATCTGAATAATCCCAGTAATCAGGGATGTGGTCGCCATTGCGAATGCCGCTGCCCGGAAAAGCAGACGGTCATTGGAGTTCAATCTCTCACCTCAGTTCCTCTCTCTGCTGACTTACCCTGTCGGAAATCGTTTGGACCATCTGATCTGTCATCTCGCACGCAATTCTTCCATATTTCCTTCCAATGCCATATCCTGCCCCACCCATTGCAGCTACCGACATGACCTCAAACGCTGACCAGGCTACCCCAAGGGTCATTCCAATTACTGGTATCATGACTTCTTCCTCCTAGTTGTTTTTGTCTTGTCTTCGACTACTATTACCTCATACTGGTCAATATTTGCTCTATCCTGTCCATCTGCGAACATGTGGTAATGGTGCCTGAAGCTACTTACTGCAACCCCCACCATGAAACCACCAACTAAAGCCGCTATTCCATTTACTATCATATTCATATCATTCATTCTCCCTTTCTTCGGCCTCTCCCTTGCCCGCTTTGCCCTTGGCGATTCGCACAGCGCTCTCGCTGATTGTGCCAACCACGTTGCCCGCTGTCTCCACTGTCACCTTGGTCACCTCTCCGGTCGCATCCACGATCGCACTGATCGCACGACCTCCTCCCACTGCTAGGTGGACAACCGTGTCCTCTCCCGCGTTCACTAGTTCCTTCACTGCGGAGGAGAACTCGTCGATGAGCGAGCTGAGTCCCTTGGTCACGTTCTCTACTGGCTTCGGTCCGGCCATGAAAATCCCGAAAGGGGGATGGGGTATAAGGAACGGAGTGGGTTCTTAGGGGGTTAGTTGACCACCTAAATTATATCATCTGAGGGTAGGTAGAAGAATGACTCCGGATATTCTCCCATCCTCTGTCCGAGTTGGATCATCCTCCCTATGTCGGACCTCCACATCCTGCCGGACTCTGTAATCTCCCAATGAACGACGGGATGACCCCCGCGGCCTACCTTGCCCGAGTCAATGATATCTATCAATTCGGCTTTTTGCATGGAATCCAAGTGACCTCTGAGCTCCTTACGATCTATTCCCGTGGCCCTCTCTATCCTCACTAGCCTCTTCGACTCATGACCCTTCGATTTCATCCTCGATAGGTAGAGAAGGATACGATAGAGAGTGACTGGATAGTCTCGCTGTTTTCGCATCGGAATCCATTTCTCCGCAAGTGATTTTTGATATTAAATATACTATATGTGGATGTGAATACACCAATAATGGGATTGATATCTTAACCTAAAATCCTCACAATTCCACTCTAACGGTTCAATTCTTCCGGCTTAAAAATTAGATTCTTTTACCATAGAAACTAAAGGGTGCCGATTTTCTGATTAGATTATGAAAATCCCGGTGACTGTGTTAAATTGCGTTTATTGTGCAACCCATCCAGATCACCCTGGATTTCACTATGTAGGTGAAACCTCGAAATCGGCAGAGGCTAGATGGAGGAAACACATCAGAGACGCACTGGACGGTGCAAGAGATAAGTTCCACAAAGTGATTTTTGAAACAATTAGGAAATATGCAACGGAAGAGAAAATTCCTGATCGGTTCGGATTCAAGATTAGGGTCTTGCATGAATGCGAGACAAAGGAAGAAAGATGGGAAAAGGAGCGAATGGAGATTGGAAATTATGACGCGATAAATAGTGGCTGGAATACAAAAGAAGGCCGTAGATACAGAACTCATAAGAAGGTCAAAAGTGTCATTTTCCCCAGGAACCGTGGAAAAATAGAGTTTTATGAGGTGGATGATATCCACAAGAAATTGGGCGTTTCAAAATATACTTTTGACGCTTTTCTAAGAAATACGGGCGACATTGAAAGGTCAGCAGAGAAATCCTTGGATGCAACGGAGATAACTCAGCACAAGTGGTTTGTTGAAGGACATAGCGACAAGCCTTTCAGGCATTTGGCGGATCTAGAGGAGGGAGGGGAAATGTCATTCCTAAACCCACAGAAACTGACAAAGGCGTCAATTCAGGAAAGGCGGCAGAGATATCAAAAGGAAGGTGACACAATTAAAGAAAAGAAAACGGAGTTCTTAGATCAAATAAAGACCATGATTCGAAAAGAAGTCCTCCAGGTAGAAAAGAGGAAGTTCTGGAAGGAACCTATCGTCCTGAAGCATGTCCTAGAAGATGGCAGGTCTATCGATGAAAGAGCGCCTTTCGGTGAATTGTATTATAGGTTGAAATCCATGGGCAAGGGGATCAGCTACAATGGCGAGTCCATTCGCCGTTACAACACCATATTAGGGAATTTGAGGAATGAGAATCGTGATTGGTCGAATGAAGCTGCGTTTGGTTTAGTCGTCCCCCCTTGGTATCAAAATGCTGACCGGCTGGTAAAGCGTGAGGGGTACGAGTATTACCCCAAATTAAAGGGGGAGAATAAGTGGATAAGTATGAACAAAAAGAGGGAAGTGCCAATTGTCGACGAGGATTTGAAAATCGTATTCAGAGGAATCTCTTCCATTCCCGCTTACGCGAAAGAGAAGGGAGGCCCCAATTTTCCGAAGATTGACACGAGGACCATTCGAGGTGTTTTGGAAGACGGGGTTGGTATCTATTCCTTTCTTAAAGACCGTATGAGACAACATAATATTGATCTGCAAAAAGCGGATTAATGTATATTAGGGCCCCCCAGAAAGGGTTGATATGCCGTGCACCATTGAGGTTGTGGGTTACCGTGACCAAGACATAGATTCTGTGGTCGAGAGCCTCAAGGATGCCCTTGTCGGGATAGAAAAAACTCTAGATGCGGATATTAAGGGCGCGATTTCCGGTTCTGATATCGATATCGAGAAGCGGGACAAGTACGTTTTCTGCACCGTCGGAAAGATAGGCGTCTCGATTTGCTCTGGCCACATTGATGGTGTTTTTGCCAAGCTCTTCAGGGCGTACTCCCTTTACAGGAGTGGGGAAATATCCTCCTTGGTCCTGATTGCAAAAACAGCAACTGAAGCATGGTGGAATAACCAGGAGGCGCAGAACAAGAAAGGGATGCCCTTGACCCTCAGCGATGGGAATAGACAGAACTGGGACAAGGCCAGAAAGGCCATTGAAAGCGCTGAACACTGGTACGATCTACCTATTACCGCGATCATCATTGAAAGGGAAGTTTCCTCCAAGGGGTTCTCTGATTTCAAGGAAGATAGGGCAGCAAAGAAGGAATTCTGGACATAGCGCTAGTAATCGAAAACGCTTCTTGATTTCTGAACCTCATCCTCCGACTCGTCAGAGGTTTCTGCTGTCTCCTGGGCCCCCTCTATGAAGTCCAGCTCCCTAATAGTCCACTTCCTCTGAGAAGGGGGAAGTCTCTCTGAGGCCCACCTGAGCATCTCGTTCATTCTCTCCTTCCCAATGTTTGCCCTTACTGTGTCGAAGGACTGATCCTGGTCGATGCTATACTCCTCCTCCACGTAATCTCGAATGAAATCGGTCTCCTCGGGCCAGTATTCCTGGGTCTCCTCGTTCATATCACAACCCCAACCCAGCCTACCCGTGGCCAGAGCTGCCTTCGCAGTTGAGAATGTCCCAGAGAAGGGGTCTACGACCAGGTCTCCAACATCGGTTGTGGACCTTATGATTCGCTGCAGTAACACCTGGGGTATCTGATTTGAGTAGTCTGACTTCTCTTTGTTTACGTTCTTTGTCAGATTTATCTCCCACCAGTCATACAGCGAGCAGCCCCTTTTCCCATCCTTGATTAGCTGAGCCACCCTCCTATCCCAGGGGTTCCGGTAAGGCCGGATTATCCTCTTCGGATAGAACTTAGGCTCTCCGCCCTCGTCTTTGACTAGCCAGAGAACAGTCCTGCTTGCTCTTGTCCAGGCCCTATTTGACATCCCGATATTACTGGGATATACCCATGTCAGCCATTGCCTGAACTTCCACCCAGTTTCCATTATCATCGACCACATCTCTGCTATGGCTTCAGGGTAGTGAATCATGAAGAAGTGGGCCGAGTCGGCGGCTGCCTCGTATGAGGAGACTAGCACTTCTCCTATCATTCTATGATAGTCGTCCTTCTTTAGACGATCACTTACATTGCCGTAATTATGACCTATGTTGTAGGGTGGGTCGGTTAGGAAGAGGCTTGGAGAGTGGCCATCTGGAATTCCAGACCTAAGTACTTCAGACGAGTTGCCGACATGGCAATAATCATCTCGACTCCATTGTTTCTTTGGCATTAATCTCGCTGTAGTGGCTGGAACCAAGGTACATAGTATTGATCATCGTCGTTAAAATCTGCTTTTCTCGAAAATATTAGGTCATTTAATGAATAAAAACACTAGTGACGCCCCATGCCTCACCCTGACTCTGCAGATACCACCTTCTTACAGTTCTTGGAAAAGGGAATCAGACTGCCGGATTATCAGAGGGACTTCGCTTGGGGGAAGTCCCAGATGATGCAACTCTGGGAGGATCTTCGGGCACATCTCTTCGCTAATTCCCAGACCCTTGCAGATGATGTGATCTCGAAGTATTATCTGGGCTCGATAGTGGTTGACAATCATGCAAAATTCCCCTACCTTGTTGATGGGCAACAGAGATTCACCACCTTGACCCTGATAGCCTGTGCAGTTCGGGATGCATTGATTACATCGGGATTCGTCGATCAGGCGTTCGAAATCCATAATTCCCTAATCGTCGATATTAGCAAACTGGCTGATAAAAGCAAGAGGAACAGATTCGAGTTGTTTGACATCCCCCCAGGACAATCTCTCTCCTACGAAAAGAGGATTTCACCCTACAGGAGAAGGCTAGTAAACATACCAACGGGCTTAGTCACAGCGGCTTCCGAGAAGGGCGCTTCGCGGATAATGCTCGACAGGGAAGAGTCCGGCCAATACACGTGGACGTTGGAGGAGAGCGAGCCATGGAGCGTAATGGTGGTGGATGGTAGTGAGCGTATGTCCTACTCTCATCCCGTGGATATCATTCACAAATATGGAAAAATGATCAGGGGCGGAAACGCCCCCCCATACATACCCTTGAAGAAACCTCTGAAAGATGATATAGCGGGAGGTCTGAAACTGATACTCGAGAACAATGTAAGATCTGCCACTCTTGATTGGAACCCCCTCTCAATTCCTAGGAGCGCTAGCGAGAAGCAGAATCAGAACCTGCTTCAACATAGTGAAATATTCCACCACACATACAGAGACTTCTATCGCCAAGTGAGAAGAGATGCCGAGCACATGATTGACGGCGAGAAGAGATTCTGGCCCACAGACGGATTCTCGGAGGATCAAACATCGACCACTCTGAGACTAGAACGTTCCTTTTCTAGATGGGTGGGTTCCCTACAGCATTGCGGCAGGCTACCACAGAAGGGTGAAGTTATCACTTTCCATCAAGAGGTTGTCTCAAAAAAGGAGTGGCCAAGTGATGAGGAACTCCTCAAGATAATGGAAAACAATGGCGCGGAGAGTGCCGAAGTGGAGTGGAAGGGCTGTTTCAGATATCCCATCGTTGGAGATAAAATCAGAAAGAACTCACAGATGATGAAATGGGCTTGTACCAAAGCCGTTGCCAGCTTTTTGAATACTCGAGGGGGTTTCCTATTCATCGGAGTAAGCGATAAGACTGGAACGGCAACGGGAATCGCGAACGAGAATTACAAAAACCCAGACGACGCGATCATGGTGGTTAGCCAATACCTCAAACAGAAACTGGGGACTGATGTTGGGACATACATAGACGGCAGGGTGATCAAGGCGGAGAATTATGCGGAGGTGCTGTGCATCAAGGTCTCCAGGGCGCCGAAGTTCTTCGAGATGGATTACATGCTCTTCGATGACAAAGACGGAGCGATAAGGAAGAAGACGGTGAGGAAGGGGGCATTCTTCGTGAGGAATCCCGGTGAATCAGTGGAATTGAAAGGAGACCAGATCACCAATCACAAGAGCCTGATGAAGCAGGAGCCTATCGAATACAACCTCGTACCCTTCCGTGTCGAGACAGAAAATATCTCTCTCGATGCGGCCTCGAATAACCTCCATAGCCTTTCTGGACGTGTTATTGATGGGGATATCCCGGAAAGTGCCATCTGCTCTATCCCGTATCTGGAGCCTGGCCAGGAGTGGGAAGGACACCTGGACAGCGAGGATAAGAGAGCCACGGAACTGCTGAATCTAGTTCAAAACTGCATCTTCACCAGGATCAGCTTCGAAGGCGACCCGAAGGGGGCAATCAGCCATTTCATGCTGACCAATGATGAGACAAGATTCTCTGCGCTTACTGCCTATGACTTGGTTTCGGCCTTCACCCAGAGGCTCATCTCGACAAAGAAGGGCGAAAGAATGACCCGGAAGCAGCGCCAAATCAAAGAGAAGTGGGAGAGCATCTCGCGTGACCTGTACCTGGCTGCCGGGAAAGATGACAAGGAGATAGGCGACTTCTTCGCAGACTGGCTACTGAGCACAACCAGAACGAAGACTCCCAGCAAGAGGTTCACGAAGGCCCAGTCCTGGGAAGGCATCAACAACGAGTTCAAGAAAATGACCTCCCCCAAGGGCGAGTACGACTACGATAGGATGCTTGAGTTCTACTCTGAGATGGTCGAATACGCCCTCGTCTACATCAGGGCGACCAACACCGACTCGGAATACTGGGCGAGTCATCCCTACAACTCCGCGGGATGCAGGGACGAGAGGAACTACCTAAAAATCATCAAATCCGGGCCAGGAGCTCAGAGGCAGCACATAGCCCCTTACATGGCACTAGTGCACTCCCTAGAGAGTCAGGAAGTCCAAGACAGGGGAGTAATAAGCGGATTCCTGAAGAACTACAACTACATCATACTGAGATACCAAACTCTGCCAAAGTTCGTCGGGAGTGGGAAATCTGGCGTGACCGGCGGGGACATTTACGCCAAGATGACAGGGGCGGATAGTTGGATCCAGAAAATCAAGGACGCGGACTTGACTGACGAGGCCCAACGCCTCGAGATACAAGACCTGCCGCTGAGCCTGATCCAAGTCGCTGATGACGCGGAAGGAATCTTCCGATGGGAAGCATCGGGCGATCTGAACTTCGGCGGGACGCTCGAGAGCGCCCCCATAAAGCACCTCCTATTCAGCGCAGAGAGGGCCCTTGAGAACACCCGCAGCCCCAGTATGTCGAGGCTGCACCAGCAAGCTGCCAGGCCCCAGGTCGAGCACGTGCTCCCGAAGAACGCGAGCAGGCTCGACGAGAGGTACTTCGACAAGCAGGAGCCAACAGAGGAGCACGCGAAACTAGTATTCGCATTTGGGAACCACTGCCTGCTCTCGGACTCGCTGAACTCCAAGGTGAGGAACAAACCACCTACAGAGAAGATGAAGCATTATCGTGATGAGTTCACTACTGCTCAACAGGTGAGGGGGATACTCCGAGAAAGGGGCAGGTGGGAAGAGGAGGAGATCAAACTCAACTCGAAGAGCCTGACGGGTGCGATTGTCTCTTTCTACAGTCCAGAATGATATCCAAGAGGCGAACTCATGTCCATACATACTGAAGCGGTTAAAAATTGGCTTATTGGAGAATACAGTGACGGAGGTCTACCAGACAAATTAATTGAGGAGTGTAGGCAATTCCACATATTTACCGAGGAAGATTTGCAGTTTAGTTCATACTATCACATCAGAAAGTTCTTTGCAACAGACCATGTTGACAAAGAAGACTACTGGCGGGTTTTCAACAAGAAATACCTCAAGACTTCAGAGAAAAGAGGGAAGTATCCTGACCTTACTCTCCGGAGAGGGGGGAATTCTGTTATTTTAGTCGAATTGAAGCAGGCAGTAGGCCGAGATGTGACTGCAGGTGATATAATCGCTGACGTCGAAAAGTTGACAAGGATCGGAGGGGATAGGGACCTGATAGCCCTGTACACATGCGCCCTATCGGATGAAGAAGGCAGGGAAAGAGAACGATATATTCGGAAAGAAACGGAAGGAGTGGCGAATATGGGCAAGCTACACCTAGTCAGAGTTTCTGTGGGCGCTTCTTTTGAAGACATTGCATATCTAGACGGTTTTCTTGAAAGGCACAAAGAATTGGGAAGGAGGTCAGATCGATAATGCCCGATGATGATATACCTGCTGAGATTCAACTCCGAGGGAGTTGGGATTCAATGCCAATTGAGGAAAAAAGGGGTCTTTTCGAACGTACTGCACAACGTTACAGTTACGATCTTTACATATCAAAAGAGAACCAGCCCGATGAATGGCAACAATTTTCTGAAAAAATTATTGACGAATTTATGGGCTCAATAGATGAAGCCGAAATATCCGCTGAACTCAGTAGAGTGATTGGATCTACCCAATTTTCAGAAGAAGAATTTGAAAACGGCGATGATTATGGAGGAGCTCCAACTAAGGACACCCTTCACAATCTCGCATACCCACTTGAGGCTCATAAAGCGATGGCTGAACTCATTGACAACATCATTGACAATTATATTACGAATATAAAGAATGAAATCATTTTTAATGATCTGGAAATAACTATCCAAATTTATTACAAAAAAAATCAGCACCATTATATCCTAATCCGGGAGAATTCTGGAGGGATTAGTAAGGCTAAATGGAATGCCATTAACACACCAGGGATTAGCATGGAAAATGACAATGCAGTAAGTACGTACGGCCAGGGAACCAAGATATCCCTAGCAGCCCTTGGCAGAAATAACAGCATCTGTACTAACCATATTACAGAACAGCATCCAGTTTATTTCCGATATAGTCCAACCTATTATGACCCGGGAAATCAGGATTGGAAAGTTGTTCCTAAGAAGATTACTGGGGGGTGGGTATATGAGAGTCCGGGTTGTACAGAATATCACATAGGACAGTCAAATATCCCCGGGGAAGAAACCTTCCTAACAGAAAAGGGCCAGGTGTTCGGCATTTCACAAAACGACGAAGAATATGAGCCAATCTGTGGAATTCATCCCATTAGACATCTCTGCCATTGGTTTGGCTTAATCTACTCTAAGCAATTCGAAGTAATTAAACAGCTCGGGCGAGAATATAATTTCGAAATTATATCGCCTGTAGAAGATAAACCACTACGTGTTTTGCCAATAACAATTGATTCTTACGAAGATATTTCGTTAGGCCTAAGTTATCCCGAAGGAGACGAAATTTACAATGTCATATCCAATCATACACAACGGAAGCCTAGAGACTGGTCATTTATGCAAAATGTCATGATCGAACCGCTGTATTGCGAAACTAGAATCCAGATGCCTGTTTCGCAGGCAGGAAAAACAAGGGATCTGGATCTTTCTGTCAAAGTCCTTGTTGGTATGACAAGCAGCGTCTGGAGAGAAGACTCAGGGGCTTGGTTATGGGGCAATAACAGACTATTTGCTCAGAGCGTCTCGAAGGAAATATTCGGTTTGGGTACCAATCGATCAATCGATGGCAATACAACAGGCAGGGTTTTCCTGTTCGTCGAGCTCGAAGCAGAAAACCCCAGAGATATACCCTGGGGCGCGCCGATAAAATGGGCATACAACCCAGAGCACCCAGTGTCAAAGAAGCTAGCATCAGAGCTTCGACTTATAGCTTACAGATATCTAGAGATTTCAAATCGGCTCTACGGTTTAACAGAATGGTATGAAAGTAACGTGGTTATTGAGGAATAATAGTCTTTAGTTTGGAGTGGATTATAATGTCATACGGAAAAAAATCAATTCATTTTAAAATTGATGAAAAATGCAAGGTGGAGCTTCTTTACGAATTAGGAGATGTGGTCCCAAAATCAGATGATCCCACCCCTCTGGCCAAGGTTGAGATAGATGGAGAGGAGAAAATATTCTACATGCCCATTAGTAGACTTGACTCCAAGGTAACATATTCTGTCGAATTAGATGATGAATGCATTGTAGACCCCCAAGAAGATGAAGCAGTTCTCATACTAACTGTCGAACTAGATGGTATTCGCACAATTGGTTCCAAGGAGACCCCATTAGATAGAGGAAATATTCCTGAACAATTTAGAACTAGAGTCGGAGATAAAACATTGACAAACGATTTTGTAGAATTATTAATCAAGAAAAAGGATGGGAATGTTTCAGAAGAGCAATTCATAAATGCTACCAAATTAGAATCTCTTCAAACATTAGAGCCTGTCAATGAGGAAGGGGGCGACGCTGCCGAGGAGGTCGAGGGAGAGGCTGACGACGAGGTCGGTGGCGATGCTGGGGGGGTCGAGGGAGGCACTGACGACGAGGGCGATGGCGACTCTGACGATGAGGAAATTCTCGATATACGGGCTCTGCTTGAACTCGAGAACGATGATGAAGAGACAGTCGAATTAACCACTACGGTAGTCACTGGCCCTATGAATAAGATCGATTTGGAGAGAACTGCGATTTCATATCACCGACGAGGGGATATTTCTGAACCTGATACCGATAAGTTGGTTCAGCGAATCATAGAAGATGCAATTGAAGAAAATTCTTCAAAACGGATTGATACGAGCCCTTCCCTTGAATCTCTTGAAATAGATGATGAGACCAATGAATGGTTGGAAAGTAATAATGTCCAAGATATGAGATCTCTACGTACAAAAATGATTGATACGGAATCGGATTTTACACAGAATTTGATCGATGTTTATGTGGCATTGGTTAGAGAAGATTATGTTGAGAGGATGGAATTGGGAACGACCGTCGAGTCAAAAGATCAAGTTGACGATATACTTGGCGACAAAGAAAAATTATTGCATTTTTATGAGTCAGTGGAATCCGATATTCCAGGTGAAGAGATAGAAGAACTCGCTCAAGAATTTGAAAATCTAGGGGGCCGTAATAAGACTAGGTTGAAAACTCTTAGACGGAAAATCATTGAGTGTATTGTTGATTTAAAACCAATGCTTAGTGAAGGGATAGAAGGCGAAGAAGAAGTGTCTAGGAAACAAGATGATGCACACAACTTGTATCAAGGATTCATGGAATTCTTGGAAAAAATTGATTCTTTACTCAATAGTGCTGATAATGTAGAGTCGGGCTAATTAGATTCTTCGATAAGAACATTAACTATGCTATACCTAATTGAGAAGGGTGTGTTTTATCCAGTAACTTTCTCGATGCAGGAGTTAATCGTTGAGCCATCAGATAATCGATAGTAGTCCTCTCCTTTTCTGAAAACAGTTGCCCTACCAAACAGGCAACCAGTGGAGCCATACCACTTCAGGAAACTTCCCTCCCACATCCCAAGCACAGGGGTGTCGCTGGTTCGGTGGTACTCCGCTATCCTCTGGGCCCTGGACTCCCCGTAGTGCTCGACTAGCTCGTCACCGTCCATGAAGCGTATCTTTCCGGGATGGTAGTGCGGGTTGATCTGGAAAGGCACGATGCCGAGGGAGTCGAAACTGGGTGGCAGAGTGATGGGCATGTCGTTGGTGGTCATCATCGTGGGGCTCGCGACGTTGGCCCCCGCGCTGACACCTAGGTAAGGCACCCCGGACAGGACCCTGTCCCTGATTGCCTCCACCAACCCTCTCTCATGCAGCTCCCTGATCAGGAGGAACGAGTTGCCCCCTCCGATGTAGATGCCCTGCATTTGATTGACCGCCGCAAGCGGGTCTCCCAGAGACTCTATGCCAACCAGCGTCGGCCCCCCAGGGCCCTGGAACTCCTGCATCCTGGATGTGTAGGAGGAGTGGTCGTGCGAGGCGTACGGTACGAACAGGACGCTGTCGCAATCCCGGAAGTGGGCTGCTACCAGATCGCGGTAGGTCTGCCTCCGTTCATCAGTGGCAATGCCACCGCTGCCCAGTAGTACGCTGATGGGGGGGCTGTCGCCCATGGTCGCGTGGTGGGGCCGACGTGACTTGAAGTGCTCGTCTTGGCAGGCGTGGCAGCAGTCAGGCCGTCTGCTCTTCGATGTGGGACGCTCGCTTGCTGGCCAGGCCGACGGAAGAGTAGGCCGCCCACCACATCTCCTCGGACATGCAGCGCCTGGTCTCGGAGACCCTCCGTTGCAGTTCGGAGTCGCTGGAGAGGCATTCGGAGCCGGCTATCCTGGCCTCAAGGGACTCCAGCTCCGAGCATACGGTTTCGTGCCAACCCGAGACCTTCCTGTCCCATCTCTCCCTGGTCTCCCTGTCGTTCCTCTCCCAGTGGGTCTCCCTGATGCCTGTCTCCTTCTCGTTCGAGTCCCTCTCAATGTCGAGGGCGCGTTCCCTCTCACGCCTGAGTTCGCGCGCTCGCATCTCTTCCCTCTCCCTGTGCTCCCTCTGGTCGTCAGTCTCCCGGATGCCGGTCTCCCTCTCGTTGGCGTCCATCTGCGCCTCTATTTCCTCCCTATCTTCCCTCTCTTCGTCCGTCTCCCTGATGCCGGTCTCCCTCTCGTTGGCGTCCCGCTGCCTATCCAGTGCCGCCTTCCTCTCCCTTTCCTCCCTAACTTTCGTTATCGTATCCCGGACATCTGTGCCAGCGAAGAAATGGGACATCGGTCCTGGGCCTGAGTTCCTGATCATGACCATCGCGTAGACGAAGTCCGTGGCAGTCGCTCTCCGCCCTACAAGGCACACGCGTCTGGCATCCTCGTACCAGTTGGCGTGCCACTGTGGAGAGACGTACAGCTCCAGGTGGTCGTTATTGCTCCTTATCTTCTGGCTGACTGTCTTGTTCACGTCAATGATTAGCGAGACTCCGCCGAACTCCGTGCATAGAAGCCCCCTCTCTGGCACTGTCCAGTGCTTCCTCCCTGCCTCCTTGCTGATCTCGCCTACCAGGAGGCCGAGTCCCTTCGTCTCCGGCTCGGTCATGATGCTGATTACCTGAGGCTTGATCAGGCTCGATACCGCGTCCGTGACGTTCGAGACGACCTCATCGGTCTCCCCTATCACCTCCTTGACCAGCGAGACTACGTCTTCTAACCTGGGTCTGGAGGGGAAGCCAAGTTCCTCCTCCGTCTCGTCAATTTCCTCCTCGGCTGCCACTACCTCAGTGGCCTCGAAGCTCTCCTCCGCTGGCCTTTCTGGAGCCCTAACCCGAGTCCTGAGGACGGGTGGAGGGGTTGGTTTCGACGGCGTCCTGCTCGAGTTACGGAGCGAGCCGAATACGTTCTTTGGAGCAGCTTTCCTCCTCCTACGTCTCTGCATTCGAAAACCCCCTCGATATTGAGAACACGTCGAGACTCCTTATCTCGTCTCCAAGGGCCCTGAGCATGGAGGCGACCTCGCGGTCGCCGATCTCCTCGTCCAGGGGGGCGAAGACCGACCCTATCCTGTCATTCTCCAGGAAAGGCTCCGAAACCGTGCTTGCGAAGCAGCACGGAAGGACGACGAGAAGGTTCCTGCCTGGCAGGGAGCCCAATTCGGATGCGGCGTCGCTGGCAGTGACGGATCCTCCCCCCCGCTCATCCTGCAGGTACGGAACCGGGCCACGGCTCCCGTGGGTCAGGATTATGACTATCGAAGGCAGGTAGTCCAGTTGTCCGAAGACGCTTCTGCCCGAGGGGGCGTTCAATGACTCCGAGAACGCCAGTTCTATCTCGAGCCTCCGCCTGAGAACGGCCCTCTCGACCACGGAGCTTGGCTTGGAAATTGACCACGCTGCCAGGAAGCTGGTTCTGAGCAATGTCATCGAGGCGTGTATCAGATCGGCGACGCCCTGGTGGTCGGGGTTCCTGAGTATATCGTCCGCATTGCTGGCTCCGATGCAAAGCAAGCCCAATCTGGGGAATTCCGATATTTCGGACCAATCGGCCAGAAGGCGGGCCATCTGCCGGCTAGATTCCGCCGCCTCCCTCTCTATCGCCAGGTTCCTCTGCTCCGCGTTCATTCCATCCCCTCCGGAACCTCCAGAAGTGCCAGTATCTCCTCTTCCAGTTCTACCCCCTCCGAGCTTAGCGACATCACGACCCCTAGACCGAACATCGTCAGCTGGGAGCCTCCCTTCCCATCGTCGGAGACGAGCTGGTGAGCAGTCGACATACTTCCGTCGGTGTCGAACTGGGTGACTGCCAGCAGGCACGGGAAGCTGAGTCCCGTGACTATGGAAAGCCTGGCAGCCAGATGGGCGTTTGGGACCTGGTCCCCCGCACCTACTGCGCTGGCGTCCCTCGCCGCGTCCTCGTCCCTGAGATGCTCGGGCACGAACATGGATGATGCCATTACCAGGAAGCAGGAAAGGTCGTATATCGGCCTCCTCCCTACTCTGCCGCTGTAGTATTCCTCTGCATTTTTCTTTATCAGTAGCTGTGTCTCGTAGATTATCTGAGAGTTCCTGACGTAAGACGAAAGCTCGGAGTCGTAGTTCTCATCGATGTCCTTCTTCTTGGTATCGATATATCTGGCCAAGTGGTTAGTCAGAGTTTCATTCAGGTAGAATGAGGATCTTCTTTCATCTATTCTCATTTTATGTCCCACCTCGAATCTTAGGAACTACAGGAAAGCAAAGAAGGCCCTTCGCATCTGATCGAGTTAACTCAATTAACGCGCTTGTTTGAGGTAATTTTCCTTTACTCGTTATTTGTGAAATAGATGAATTAACGCCTAACAATCTCTTAATTTTTTTAGTGACAAAAACGATGTATTGCAAAACAATTCGAATAAAAGAAAATTCCGTCACCTCGGGTCCCTCCTCTGCTCCCTACCATGAGGAATAGGGGTACTTAAACCGAACACTTTGGAACTAGTTCGCCAGGGAGTCGTCAAGGCGCTTGGCCACGGTCCTGATCCTCCTCAGAGTCCTGTCTGCCTTTCGCATGACCCTGATTGAGACCGATTCTCCGTCCGCACCTGCGACCCGATAGCCGTAGGGAGTCCTGCCGCCGAGTTGGTTCATCAGGATCCTCTGATCCTCCACAGCTACGGGCTCGAGTATCTCTCTGACGGAGTCTATGCTGAGTGACCCTTGGCTAACGCCTTCGATCAGTGCTTCAGACACTGTTTCCTCCAGCCTCCCAAGGCCCCCACGGGTCATCAGCCAGTCTGGACCTCGGGCGTCGTGTTGCCTAGTCAGTCCGGCAAAAACGTCCTGCGGAAGCCTATCCACCATCGGGGCTCTCTCTATCACTTGCGCGGCCCTCATCCTCTCCAGGACCGTGCTAACCCTTCCACGGCTCTCAGACAGCCTATCGGAGAGAGCCATTAGGGTGATGGGGGTGTGGTTCGAGCAGAGCTCGACGAGGATTTCTCTAGCCAGTGACTCGCCTGCCCGCTTGCTCTCCCCAGCCAATCCCAGGTCCGCAACCAATGCGGATGTCGTGTCGCCGTCATCGATTGGCCCGGGCTCGGCTATCCTGATTGTTAGCGGGTGATCTTCGTCCTCTGCGTCTATCGCCATCCTGGTCTCCGACGCCTCCACCATCCCATCCAGCTCAGAGAGTCTCAGTCCTAGGATGGCCTTGGCCTGGGACTCTACCAGCGTGGCCGCAGCTTCCATGGAGCCTCCCCGGAGGACGTATCTGTGCCACTTCCCGTCGACTTGGGCTGCCACGAGTCCGCTCTGCCTGAGCTTGCGAACCTGGTGGTGTATCGCAGTATTGGAGATCCCTGTAAGGTCCCCCAGATCCTTCGAGTCCCACCCGCGTAGGGGCGATTCAAGAAAAGAATCCATCATTATCCGATGGAGGGCACCGGACTCGTCAGTAACCGATCTCCTGACCACGAGTCCCATGGAGTCCAGCAACCAGTCCAGCAGGACATCGGAGTCATTGCTGCCTGTCGGCATGGGGCGCTCGTTGAGCCTCAGGGTAAACACAGTGACATCCGCGGATTTCGAGGCTCAAGAGCCTTGGCTATGCGAAGGAGTTCGATTAGGCCATTTGCTGGCGAATCTCAAGCCACGGGTAGTCCACGTTCGAGATGCCGAGCGACTCCAAGTGAGGGGCCAGGGATAGGCTGCCCTGGTTGACGATGCCTCTCTTTCTCAGAATCCCTATCGCGGAGTTCACAGATGTTCTGGATTTCCCTATTTCCCTCGCGAGCTGGGCTTGGGAGGGCGGGTTGGGGGAGTCATGCAATGATGTCACTATCTTCCTTTGGACGCCTGACAGCCCAATCGGGAGCATGTGAGCTGCGATCGAGTGGTCGGTCACTCCAGTGCCGGAGAGAATCTCCACCTGGGCTGGTGCACCCGCAAAATACCCCATCCTTCCGTTAACTGGAACTATGGTGACAGACTTCTCGTTTACCAGAACCCGGAGATGGTGCCTTAGAGTCCCGTTCGCGGCTCCAAGAGCCTCCTGCAGGGCCCTGTAGTGGATTCCTGGTGACGTTTCCAGGGTTCTCAGGATCTTCCTCCTGAGAGGGTGTTCCCAATCGTGCTCGCGTGGTGCAGATAGCGTCCCTCTTGTGAGTGGTGCGAAGGGCACCAGCGCTGCCAGACCTGTCGAGGCTGCCAGCACAGCGGCCATGGAGTCGGCAATCCACGGGTAGGTCTCGCGGAGCTGCCTCAGGATTGCCATGACGCCCTTCAGCAAATGCAGGCTTTAACCTTGCAGGGTCCGTTGAGTCGTGGATGCTCTTTCAGACGCTATGCCTGATCACGCGTCCCCTGTGTACCTTCATGTAGGCAACTAAGGGTCCAAGCAAGCGTCCGGCATCTCTTCCATGAGCAGTCAAGCGATACGTCACTTTGACCGGAGAGGTTGTCTCCACGACCCTGTCCACGAGCCCCGTCTCGACGCACTTCGTGAGCTTGTCTGAAAGCGTTCGCGATGATATCCCTCTGAGCAGCTTCCTGAGCTCGTTGAACCTGCGAGCACCCGCCACGTACAGGCAGCAGAGAATCTCGGTGGTCCATCTGGAGCTGAAGATGTCGAAGCTCTCGACGGCAGCGTCAACCTCCCACTCTATGTCCGGCTCACCATCGTAGTATGACTCAAAGATAGACCGGATCTGTCTCCCGTCATCCATCACGGCCTCGATCACTTCATTCACTTTCTTGTAGTCCTCATCTGAGATTGCCATCGGCTTCTTATTCGTCATGGTGTTATCAAGTAGTTAGAATGGTATCTAGTGTATAAACCACACCATAATGCGATCGCGGATACTTGAGCATTAATATGGGTCAGTTTGCTGGTTTTGATTAGTAGGTGTAAAAAAAGCACTAACTTTAAAGAGGAAAGCATAGATGGACAAATGGTTGGAACAATGGATGAGCGAACTGATGGATGCCTGGGAAGAAGAAGAGAAGGAGGATCTCTGAATGAGCCTATTCGAGATTGTAGTACGAGCCATGGCCGATTGCAGAGCCCCCCCATGGTCAGAATATCCGCGAAGGAAGTGAGCGAATGGTCATGAGTGGGTTGCAGGGAGTATCTGCATGCCCTAGCTGCGGGTCTCCATGCCTGGTCTACCGAGAGTACCTGACTCCGGAGCTTAGGACTACTTCATGCATGAAGTGCGGGGTGGTATCACTAACGGTGGCCTAGGCTCCGATGTAATTGGGCCTTCTTCCCTCAGTGAGCGCGGAGAGCCCCTCCAGGGCATCCTTGGTCGAGAATATCCGATCTAGGGAATCCAGCTCCGATTGCAGGCCTGCTGCCAGGTCGGTTACCATGGCCTTGTCGAGGAGTTCGCTGGAGAGCCCGAGCGCCACTGGCGCGGCTCTGGATAGCGACTTCATCTGGCGTGCGACGTTCTTGTCCTCGGGATCGAAGCCCTCCGGGACCTCCCCGGATAGGAGGGCCTCCATGTTCTCGTCAGAGAAGAAGGCCCGTGACATCTGGGCGACCGGGTGGCTTTGGTCCGAAGGCGCACCTGGATACTTGTTCTCCGGCTTGCCCTGATTCGACAGAGCCCTGACCGTTGCTGTGGCCTCGGATGCATCCACTAGGTGGGTCACCAGACCCAGTGCGTTGGCTGTTCCTGCATCGATGAAGTTCCCCGCGAGGACAGCGAACCTAGCAGCCTCTATGCCACAAATCCTCGGGGTCCTCTGCGTTCCACCGAGCCCGGGGTATATCCCGATTGAGTTCTCAGGGAATTTCATCGATGTCTTGTCGGTACCGATCCTGTAGTCGCAAGTCATAGCGAGCTCGAGCCCACCCCCAAGCGTGATTCCGTTCGTGAGAGCGATAGTGGTGTGGGGCGATGCCTCGATTGAGTCGAAAACACGATGTCCGTCCTTGGTGAAGGAATCTATCTCGGTGAATGAGTCTTCGTTGATCTTGTCCACGAAGAACTTGACGTCGGCACCCGCCACGAAGGCCTTCCCAGCGCCTTCGAGCACTATCGTGTTGATGTCCTGCCTCCCATTGAGCTGGTCTATGGCCTCACCGAGCTGCCTGACAACATCGACGTTTAGCGCATTCATGGCTTCTGGCCTGTTGATCAGGACTGTCGCGATGCCGTCCTCGACATCGACGTTGACGAAATTAAATTCGAACGGCTCTGCCCTCTCGGAGAACCACGCGGGCAAGTCCAGTTGTGCGAGTTGTGCGTAGTCTCGTGCCATTCTCGCAGCCTCTTTCACGCCTACGCGGTTGGCCAGTTCGAACGGGCCCTTGCCCCACCTGAGACCGACCTTAGCGCCCCTATCGACGTCTTCGATGCTGCCAACTCCTTCGCCTACTATCTGGGATGCGACACAGAAGGTCTGTCCCATCATCCTCTCCCTGATTAGGCGGTAGGTCTCCTCGTCGCAGTCCGAGTCATCCCCGATGTCCCAAGATGCCCCAGAATCGGCTATTGCAGTCATGTTCTCGGGAGCAGCGAAGCGAGGTGTTGAGAGCTGTTCGGATAGGTAGTTGCTTGCATGGACCGCAATGGCTGGCCCGGTCAGATTCATTAGTCCGAAGGGACCAAGTCCGATCCCGTACTCTGAGATACAAACACTGTCAATCTGAGCAGCACTGGCTACGCCCTCCTCCAGTAGCCTGCATGCCTCTCCGAGCCAGGGAACAAAACCCCTATTCACTATGAAACCAGGAGAATCTAGGCTTCGAATAATCACCTTCCCCATGGTCTTGCAGTACTGATCAACTTTTTCCAGTGTCTCCTTGGATGTGGTCTCTGCAGGGATTATTTCGACCAATCTATTCTGAGCAGGGTGGAAAAACCAGTGCAACCCAACGAACCTGTCCTTCCTCTCCACCTGTTGAGCCAGCTCGTTCACGGAGAGGCTGGAGGTGTTGGTGGCGAGGATGGTGTTCTCGCCGCATATTCTGTCGAGGCTGGAGAATATCTCCTTCTTGAGCTCGAAGTCCTCGAAAACGGCCTCTATTACCAGGTCAGTGTCCTTGGATATGTTCTCGTGCCCTACGACTCCCTCGATCCTGGACTTGATTTCCTCCGTCTGTTCGGGGTTGAAAATGCGTCTTTCTACCGCATCATTCAGCTTCCTCTCGATGGTCTCGTGGCCCCTTTGAACCCACTTCTCCTCTCTATCGACCATTTGGACCGAGAACCCCTCAGTAGCGCTTTTCTGAGCAATTCCTGAACCCATATTCCCAGATCCTAAGACCGCAATATCCCTAATCATGTGGTAGCGGGAGTACCGGTCTGAGATAATTGCAACGGAGGGCCGCTCAGTCATCCGCTTAGGATTTCTCGGATCCTCCGAGCGTGGGCCTCGGGACCCAGGTCGAGCTGTGATATCCTCTCCCTGCCCCTGGCTGCCCACTCATCACGAATACGCTGGTCTGAGGACTGCAGAAGTGCATTGTGCCAACCCTCGATGTCAGTACGGCCGATCAAGCGTCCGTTCTTCCCGTCCTCGATAGTTTCACGGAAGCCCCCCTCATCCACGTACAGTGCGGGGGTTCCCACTGAAAAAGACTCGATTGGGGTAAGTCCGAAGGACTCTTTGTGAGCCATGCTAACCACCGCCCTTGCCCCTCGCATCAGGCTCACAAGTTCGGGTGAGCTGAGTCGGGGGGCAGACCAGAAGTCCACTCCAATTGACTCTGCATGGGACCTGAGCAGCTCTATGGATTCACTGTCGCCTCCTCCGACTTGGGCGAGGGAGAGTCCTGACCCTGATAGCATGGAAATCGTCTCCCAAGTCCCCTTGACGAAGGACGCCTTGCCCACCGTCACGACGTAGTCCCCTGATCCCGGGTAGGGGTTCTCGGGATCTCCAGATCGGTCCTCTGGGAACTCTTGGACGTCTACGCATGGCCAGAGAACCCCGGCTTTAATCCCGTAAACCTCCATCGCTCTCTTTGCTATGAAGTTGGAGTTGCCGCTGACTGCAGAGCCCTCCCTGGACATCAGGTCCATAATGAGCGCCTTGTCTCTCGACCTGGCCCTGGAGAGGGCGGCATTGGTGAGCGTGAGGTTCCTCCTGGGGGATCCGTCCACGCGTCTGTGGAGAACGTCCTCGTACAGCCCCCGATGTGGCTCCAGCAGATGCAGGTGGACCCTCAGGCCAGGGGGGACGTGGTCGAGGATAGGCAGGCTGCCGTCTCCGCTTACGAGGTGAAGGGCCATGGCGGAGGTCATGGCATCCTCAAGCCCATTGCAAGACCCCCATGCCCGTGATGCCGAGTCCCTCCCGGAATCCAGGATGGTGGAAAGTGCGTCTCTTGGAACCTCCCAGTCACTCTCCGGAGTGATGAGGCCGATTTCGTTGGTGGCGCAGACCTCGACGAGCTCAGGGGATGGCTGGATAGTGGCCATGGTGACGCTGAATAGCTCGTTCAGCGACGGTAATATCCGAATCAGGTCTCTCTCTGCCCCTCCCATCGGGCCAAGCACCCCCTTAGCTACCAGAAGTCTCTCCCTGGAGCCTGACAATTACACTCCCCCCCTAGCGGACAATGCGGAGGTGTACGCCTGGGAGAGGGCGTCCCCCTGCGCCTGTGGACTGAGTTCCTCCCTGATGTGGTCGATCAGCGACTGGTCGGGACTTCTTGGCTTCCCTTCCCTTGCCTTCCATTTGGAGTGTGCCTCGGCAATCGCATCCGCCCAGGATGAGACATCGGAGTCGAGGAGGCACCTGTCGGGTATCACTTCGTTGTGGGCTGGAAAGTCAGCGGCCAGCACTGGACATCCCGAAGCCATGGCCTCGAATGGCGGGTATCCGAACCCCTCTGAGACGCTTGGAAACAGAAGTGCCTCTGCTGCTTGGTATGCTGCAACGATCTGGTTCTCGTCCATAGCGGTCCGGGAACCTATGTGTAGAATCTCTATGTCATCCGAGATCTCGCTGGGCAGCGATGATTCCACCTCGTCGAGGAAGCCCAGCCTCTTACGGGGGTCATCGCTCCCCACCGTTATCAGAAGGCACTTGGAAGGGTCGTGCTTCTCCAAGATTGCGTCTATCGGAACGGGATTCGAACTCGGGTCCCAATAATCGACGTCTATCTTGTGTCTGACCAGCGCAGTGGGCTTGCCCGGGAATACGCGGTTGACCTCCGACTGGGTCATCTCCGAGATGCAGATTATCAGATCTGCCCTGGCGAGGCCCTTTCGAAGCCTACTCAGGTCCATCCTCCTGAATATCCCCGGGCTGCGGTCCCCGATGGGCACCCCTTGGATGACCTTTGGCTCCAGGTGGAACATGTCATGCACGGTCACGACGACGGGGATTTTAGACTCGCTTGGGACCAAATGAGCCTGCTCCTGGTCGGTGATGTGGAGCAAATCAGCTTCGGATGCGTTCGAGCCTGACGATACAGCCGATGCGTGGCGCATCCTCTTCAGAATCCGTCCGACTGCTGAGGAGGGTGCCTCGTGCTCGATTATGCGCGTCAATTCCCACCCGTCGGCAAGTGAGTCTCGCAGAGTACCGGCCAGTGCGTGATGGGCTCGTCCTAGTCCGGAATCGGTGGAGAGGGCAGCCCCTCTGGCCAGTATTACGCGCTTGCCCACGTTAGGACCGGAGAGTGAGTGCATAATAACGGAGTTGGGGATATGATGCCCGAAAACCGATGGCATCCCCCTAATGAGGCAGTGGAGCCAGGTGTAGGCATCCTCGTTTATTATCCTGAGAGCTGCTCGGTTTTCGTGTTCAGGCGGGTTGTGCTTGCCAGTGGCTCCAAGGGAGACTCCGGTTACGGAGCCAATCACCCGGTGGTAGAGTGGTTGCTGGACAGGGCCAAGACCCCGGGATGGACAAGGGCATCCACGGTCATCACTGATGCTAGTTCGCGCTCGCACGCTAAGAAGATTGCGAACTCCATCGAGGAGGCTGGTGCTGATCTACTCCACATAACCAACCAGTTGGATGCTGGGATGGTCCCGACCAAGAGCGTCGAGTTCCCCGTTGTGGTTTCGGTCCACGACCTCTATGACTTCCGTCCGAGGGCAATCGACGCTGGAGACGTTCCGGTGCCCCTTGGCGACCGCTTCCCGTCATCCGCGAAGTCCAGGCTCCTATCCTCCTGCAAGGAGGGGATGTCCAGGGCGGACATGCTTCTCTGTTCTTCGAATAGGACCCTGCTCGAAGCGCGAGAGATGTTCCCGCAGACCCGTTGCGAGTTAGTCAGGGACTCGGTTGACGAGTCCTTCTGGAACCCTAGGAAACTCAGGGACAGGGAGGTTCTGGGCGACGCCGGAGGGGACGAGGGCAAGTGCCTCATCGTGTCAGTTGGAGAGAAGGACCCTCGGTGGAGATCCCAGTTCGTCGACGAGGTCATCTCGATGCTGCCTGAGGATGTCAGGGAGGACATCCTCCTGGTCAAGATTGGATCGGGCAAGGTGGATCTGGAGAGGGTGGCCACGTACTTGCAGCATGCGGAGTGCCTGCTGTATCCGGGAGTGAGTGTCGGCTTCCAGAGCCCCCCTCTTGAGGCGATGGCTGCGGGTTGCATTGTTTTAGCATCCAATTTTCCTCTGCATGACGAGTACCTCCCTCCTAGGTCCCTTCTGCCTGCGACCGATCCTGACCACTGGGTCTCCGCAATAGTGGATGTGCACTCGGAGTGGGCCCGTGCAGGGGGAGTTCCCCGGCTGCCCGATGAGGAGCTAGTTTCGATGGCAGGGTCGTTCGGCAGGGAAGCCCACGGGGTGGCACTCGCGAGGGCATACGACCTGGCATTGGGAAGCGTAGAAAGGTGAGCGATTCGAGGGCTCGATATGGAGGCGCAAGAGGCTGCGAACGCTCGCCGCCATGACATAGACTGGTTGCGCGTGATACTGTTCGCGCTCCTGATTTGGTTCCACTACGCCGTGTTCTCGCTTTGGCAGCTGGAGGGTTCCAGCGGGGGCATGGAGGCGTTCAACCTGGTCCTATTCTTCGTCCTCGCCGTTATGCACCAATGGCGTCTAGCGGCGCTGTTCTTCATATCCGGGGTGGGGACGGCATTCGCATTCCGAAGGCGAAGCTGGAGGGTGTATCTGAACGAGAGGGGTATCAGGCTGGGCATTCCGCTGCTCTTCGGCGTCTACGTACTGTGGTTCGGGATGTTCGATCCGATAGAAACCACGCGCTTGCTATTCACGATTTTTCCGGGAAGTGAGGAAATGCCTTATGCTCATCTTTGGTTCATTTTTAATCTCATAATTTACTCTGTCATCCTTACGCCAATGTTTGCGCACATCAGGAAGAATCCCGACAGCGGGGTTGTGTCATTGACGAGACGGATGCTGAGGATGCCAGCGGGAATAGGCCTCATGCTGTTGCCCGCACTGGTACTATCTGCCAATGCGATCCTGTTCAAGCCATGGGCTTTCGGGGAGGTGGGGATGTGGTGGGAGTTTCCCCGCTATCTGTTGTACTTCGTGTTCGGGTACCTGATGATCGCGGCCAAGGAGGAATACTTCCCCGCCCTGGACAGAATCAGGGTCCCCGTGACCATAATCACCCCTCTCCTATCAGTGGTATGGTTCGTGGCAGGGGAGGCCAGTGGCGTTCCGAATGTCAATGAGGGGGGTTGGGCGGACATGGGGCACCCTGCATTCTCGCTATCGGCAACTCTGGCATCCCTCGTCCAGTCCTTCCACGCGTGGTTCTGGTGCCTGTTGGTTTTCTCCTGGGCTTCGAGGTTACTCAACCGGCCGAGCAAGTGGCTTTCTTACCTCAACGAGGCTGTTTATCCGACGTACATAGTCCACATGCACCTGACGTTCCTCCCGATCGTGATCCTGCCGATGATGGGAGCGGGTTACTACCTCGGGCTGACGGTCGGGACTGCCATGGTGATGGTCGGTGTGATGGTGTGCTTCGAGGTGGTCAGGAGGGCCCGATTCGCGAGGCCCCTATTCGGCATCAAGGGAGGGAGGGAGGAGGTCGTCAAGCTGTGGCCGTACAACCAGACGGAGGACGACAGCCTCAGGACCGTGCTCTCCCTATGTTTCCACGCCCTCTCCCTCGCTGTCGTTTTCGTATTGTATGTCTTCCTAATCTCGGCAGAGTGGATAGGTGGCTGATTGTCCCGTTCCCGGACCTCGATTGATCAAGAGAATTGAAATGCCCCTGGAGTCGCGAGTGCGATGTTCGGATATTCTCCGGACGCCTGAGTGATAGAATGAGAAACCCCTTCGATAGAGCCACAGCGATAAGCATTGAACACCCGAGGAAGGTACTCGCGATTGGCTTCGTGTCGACTCTCCTACTATCGTCAATGGCCATGTTCCTGGAGTTCGATAACTCCGAGGATGCCTTTTTCCCCGACAACGAAACGGTGAGGCTGCTCGACGAGGTTGAGAGCGAGTACCAGGCCAGCATAGACTTCGTGCGCATAATCGTAAGGAGCGACACGGGGCTCAGCGATCCTGGCACTTGGTCGCATTTGGGGGCCATGGAGTCCCTTCTCCTCGGCAACGACAACCTGTCGTCCCACTCATATCCACTCTTTGGCGGACAGCCCAACACCGGTCCGGCGAGCTCGGCAATTTCATGGATGAAGTACCAGAGCATGGATAGCAATCGAGATTGGATCGAGAGGATGAAGTCTGGAATAGAGTTCCTGGTCAACAGCGACGATGCCAACTACACCTCGGCGAAGTCAGAGCTGGAATCCTCCATCCTGATGATACCATCACCGAGCCAGGTGACCCCTCTGGAGCTCGACGACTGGGATTTCGAGAACGTTGATGACTGGTTTCCCAGACTCCTCGAGGGGGAGAACATCTCCGATGAGCTATCCGGAATAATGCTCGCATCGCAGGCAATGACGAGCGAGAACCAGACGAGATCGGCGGACATGCAGATGCTGAACGGGCAGATAGCGGGATCCGTAGCGCCCTTGCTGGGCTACCAGTCAGTCGACCTCTCCTCGGCCATCACGGGCTCGATTCCGAGCGACCACGATGAGCCCCTGACTAGCGAGGGGCCCTTCCTGGTGTCAATGGCGATAACGACGGACCCGGAAGACCATGATGGCCTGACCTTCGACGCGATACAGGCGAAGGTGGTTGGCTGGGCCCAGGAGGTCGAGGGCGGGGTGAGGGAGAGCGGAGACGACTCCTCGACGGTGTTCTCGTTCTCGCAGTTCCAACAAGGACAGAACGCGAACCTAGGTCTGGAGCTCGCGATACTGAACTCGGCCTCCCTGCTCATACTGGGATCCATACTCTACTTCACATTCAGGAGCCTCAGAGACACTGCCTTCGTGTTAGGGCTAACAGTCATGGGGATAGGTGCGACATACGGTACCTCGGGGATACTGACCGAGCTCGGAGTCGACATGACCTTCAACGCGGCAATGAACTCTATACCCGTTCTACTGCTTGCGATCGGCGTCGACTACGGGCTCCACGTGGTCAAGAGGGTCAGGGAGGAGTACCTGGAGGAGTCGGGGGACTCCGAGAGCAGGGTGATGGAACTCAGCAATGAAGCCAGGAGGAAGGCGATCAGGTCTGGGACCACCCTGACATCGATAGCGCTCCTAATCGCGATCTTCACGGACATGGTCGGATTCCTATCATTCAGGCTCTCGAGCCAGCAGTTCCTGGTGGTCTTCGGGACAGTTATCGCCATCGGGCTCTTCTACGTGTACCTGTTCAGCATCACCGCCCTTCCCGCCCTTTTGACGGTAGTGCCCCCGAAGAACATGGTCCTCGGCAAGTGGGTGAAGGTCGAGAGGAGCCCACTGATAGAGAGGATAGGCTCCCTGTCTGACAGCCCCATGGTCGCGGTCGTCGGGGCCATCCTCCTCACCTTGCCGATGGCGAGCGGGATCAGCCAACTGGAGGTCGGCTTCGACACGAGGGACAACTTCGACGACTCCGTCCCGGTGGTGGCCGACTTCGTACTGATAAGCGACGAGTTCCAGAGTAGCCCCGCCCCGATATACGTGGTGGTGGAGGGCGATGTTGTGTCCGAGGAAGGCAGGCAGGCGATTCGGGACGTCATAGGGGTGCTTGACCAGGACCAGCGTGTCACGGTCGTCATCTCAGACCTGTGGTCCACGCTGGACTCGACTAGGGGATCCGACCCCGAACTCGCCTCGCTGATGCTCTCGGTGGAGAATGGGGAGGATGGGGCCTGGTCCTCCCTCAGGGAATGGCTGACTGGTACCGACGCGGGCAGGGACGTATCATCCGGGCTCCTGGCCGGGGACGGGCAACAGACACTGGTCAGTTTCCAAGCAGCAACCCTGGACTGGTCCGACACGAACTCGTTCGAGAGGAACCTTTCCGCCGGACTTTCGGCATCCGTGTCCGGGTCAGGCTTCACCGCCGACCTCAGTGGCAGGTCCCTGATACTCGCACAGATAACATCCGACGTGGCCGCGGCCGCGGTCCTGTCCACGGTGATCGTCGCAGGCGTCATCCTCCTGATGCTCGTCACGATACACACATTCCGAACCCGGAACCTCGGCCTGGGCGCGGCGAGGGGTGTCGTGACATGGATCCCGCTCCTAGCCGTCGTTGCTTGGGTGTATGGGGTAATGGGGATAACGGGCTATGAGCTTAATTCCCAGACGGTCACCATCGGCGCCCTGACCCTGGGGCTTGGGGTAGACTACGCTATCCACATTTCTACGAGGATAGAGGAAGAGGTCGAGAAGAATCCTGATGGCTTGCCCTCGGAATGGGCCACGGCCTCGATATCGACCACCGGCCGGGCTATGGCCGGAGCTGCGGTCACGACCGCAGGCGGCTTCTCTGTGCTGAACCTCTCCTCACTGGTGCCACTCCAGCTGTTCGGCCAGGCGTTCGTGGTCGCCATCACACTCGCCTTGCTCGCGAGCATACTCCTGCTTCCTTCCCTTTATACCAACCTGATGATGTGGGAGCGAGGCAGGCTCGACAGTGGCTCGTAGGCTCTGGCAATAACAACCACTTAAAAAGAAAGAAAACGGGATATGGCCTATGCTCCGGGTTACAGACCTCAAGAAAGGGTTCGGCTCGGGTAGCAGGAGATTGGAGGTTCTGAAGGGCATCAACATGGACGTCGAGGCGGGTGAGCTAGTCAGCCTGATGGGACCCTCCGGCTGTGGGAAGTCCACCCTACTTTCAATTCTGGGTGGGTTGCTTGAGGGCGACTCAGGAGAGGTGTCCCTTGGGTCATTCCGGTACGGGACCAAAACCCCAAGCCAGGTTGTAGACGTGAGGAGGAGCGGAGTGGGCTGGATTTTCCAGGACTTCCATCTCGTGGAGAGGCTGGACGCCTTGGACAACGTGGCGTTCAGCCTGGAGCTCTCTGGAGTTTCATCCTCAGAGGCGGAGTCCAGGGCCATGGACGCTCTGATGAGAGTCGGGCTCGCAGACCGGATGAACTTCATTCCGGATCAGCTTTCGGGAGGACAGCAACAGAGAGTCGCTATAGCCAGAGCAATAGCAGGGTCCAGACCACTAATACTCGCTGACGAGCCCACGGGGAATCTTGATGTAAAGAGCGGTGAGGAGGTAATCAAGCTGTTCAAGGACCTATGTGCGAATGACGGACTATCCGTCCTGATGGTCACCCATGACCCTATGCTCGCGTCGATGGCTGACAGGATGTTGCTCCTGAAGGACGGAGTCACCGCTGCCTCGGACATCCGTTCCGCCTGGGGGATAGAGGAGGAGTGAAGATGGTTGAGGGAAATGAAGACCATAGGGACAGGATAGACCCGATCACTGGCACCAGGACCGGTGAGGTCTCGGATACCGGAACGGTTCAAACGGCATCTGACGCTACCCCGGCCACAGCTGTCTTGAACCGGATAGGGGCTTACCTCAACACCGGCCACAACCCCGTCATACTCATCGGACTGGGATTCTCGCTGTTGTTCCTGGCCACTGCCGGGTCGGAGCTAGCATCCAACAGCTCTCTCATATCGGAGATAGTCCCAACCATGATACTATCCTGGGTGATGCTAGCCATACTGATAGTCCTCGTAATCTCCACGAAGAGATTCGGAGGACTACTCTACAGGGCGATAGAGCCGATAATAGTCCCTGGAACGGGGCGGAAGAAGGACAATGAGCCATTTTCCCCGTATGAAATGGCTTCCGATTGGTACAAGTCCTTCCGATCAAGGTGGCTGGCCGCCCCGAACAACATCTCCATGGCGATGAGCAGTGCCTGGAGAGGCAGGGAGAGGGGGTTAGCGATATTCGCAGGAGTATTCCTCTCATCGCTGGTAATCACCACAGTGCTCGCCTACGCAGTGGGGCTGAACCAAGCCTTCTTCGCATTCTCCCTTGAAGGTGACGAGTTCGATGCGAAGGTCGACTTCCAGTCCGACCCAGAAGGCTCCTGGGCAGGCAGGACGAACGACTCCGCAGCTTGGGAGTCGCTCTGCGACGAGTTGGTCGAGATGGAGGAGTTCGCGGATTGCGGGCTGGTGTTCGGGAGGCAGGGCCTTCGCCTGTCGGGTTTCTTCGATGAGGGGTTCGCCGCTCCGCAGCCGTTGAACGTCATGGCAGTGAACAGCCAAGACGGAGAATGGTCGAACGTGAGTTGGGATTTCCCGGAGGCGACCGAGAATGGGCCCCCGATCAACTCTGACAGGATAATCAGGTTCTACGGAGACGGAGTCTGGGACGGCGAGCTGGGGGACAGGCACGCCAAGTCGGTAATCTTCGGCCAGTGGCCCTCTACACCAGAGGACGCGTCCGCCAACAGGACGGTTGTTCTACCATCCAAGATAGCCAGCCAGGCGGGGGTGGTCGTCAACGACACAATCGACTCTCTGACCTTCTCATACGTCACTGCCACCTACATCGGAGAGGACGTGGCGCAGGGAGCCTTGGAGTGCCAGACCGACTTCGACCTCTCCTTCGAAACGGAATTCCCCCTGCTGTTCTGCAAGGAAAACATCACGGTCACCGACCTGACAATATCCGCGATCTACGAGGAGGGGGACTTCGGGAACCCAACTCTCCTCTTCCATCCGCTAATGGTGTCCGACTCCGTTCTGAGCCCCGCGCAGAAGACCACCCTGATGCAAAGCGACCACGGTTACCTGGGAATGGCCGTCGACAGGACTGAGATACCCACTGCCTCTACCAGGGCCGCCACGGGCTGGCTATCGGACCTCAAGAGCTCCCTCGAGAGCATCAGGGTCTCAGTCGACGTGATCGACCCGTCCACGGGGGAGCCCACCGGGGAGACCGAGAGGGTCTCGCTTCCTCGTGAGTTCACCGTCATGGAGGGTTCGAGCGCGGTCGCGGTCTCTATAGAATACAACGACATCATCTCCGGCACCATAACGTTCCTCAACATATTCCTCGGAATCATACAGGTCTTCGACTACATACTCGTGATACCAATAGTGGCGCTCTCCTTCGTGGTTCTGGTGTACGGACTCGTACTATCACTGGAGCAGCGCAGGAGGGAGGTCGCCATCCACAGAGTGATTGGTGGCACAGAGGCTACGCTCTCCCGGATGATGGTGCTAGAAATCTACGCCATTGGGACGGTCGCGTGGCTACTGGGCTTCGGCCTGGCCTCATCGGCGGTGGAGGTCGTGCTGAGGGCGGTTGGGTTCCTCAGGTTCACCGATGCCGGCGACATAGACGTGGACCCGGTCCTGAGCTTCGGCTCAACCTTCGTGGTCACACTGCTCACAGTCGGCCTGTCCTACTACTACGGCAAGAACAGGACCAACGACTTCCTGAGCCTTGAGATAGACGAGGGAGTCCGCAGGGTGAGGAAGGAGAAGGAGCCCAACTACCTGCTTCACTGGGTCCTCTTCGCGGTTGGCGCGCTCGCTTACGTAGAGAGCTGGATACAGAACAGGGGTGGATTCTGGATATGGGACGGCGGCAGGGGAGGGGGGATTATCGAGCCGTTCATACCGAACGCCACAATCCAGCTCCTAGGGCCCTTCTTCCTCTGGATAGGAGGTGCACTGGTCCTCTCCAGGCTCGGTGCCGCGGGACCACAGATACTCAACAAGGTGGTGGGTTGGTCTCCGGCCATCTCGGACATAAGGAGGGGTTTGAGTGGCTCGGGTTCCAGCCAATCCGTTAGCAGACTGTCCCTAATCATGTTGTTGACCCTTTCAATCGTAACCCTGGCAGCAGTCCAGGGTCACACAGGGACGGTGGTCGACGAGCGGACGACGGACGCGCAAAACGGTGCCGACCTAAGGGTCCAGTTCGACACAGGCTACACGGAGCAGGAGGCGATGGCGCTCGTTATGAGCTCGATAACCAGCGTCGGCGACTCGGATATAGAGCAGATCAAATCGATGACATCAGTGGGGAGCATCCTGGTCACCAACAAGGACGGCGGTGGGAACTACCCCGTCTGGGTTGTGTTCGATGGTCACGAGGACACGCTGCTCTGGGACGAGCAGGCGTTACGAGGGGACGACCCCAGCGAGGTAGCGGATATCCTCAGCCAGGGCGGATACCTAGCGGGGTCTGAAGCCAGGAACCAGCTGGAGAGGCCCTCTACGGGCAGTCCCCTCACGCTGCAGTACAGCTACTTCACAGAGGGCGCTTTCGGGCTACCGGAGAGGGTCGGCCCGTCCGAATCGGTGGTGAACTACGCCGGAAGGTTGGAATGGGTCCCGGGCATATCTGCCGCGGAGGTGGACAACAGCCTTGTCATCGGCGAGAAGACCTACAACGAGCTGGTCGTCAACCTGACATCGGAGGTCTACAAGTCGACATCATGGATGTTCGACCTGTGCGACCAGTCCACCAAGGGCTGTGCCAACGCCCTGGAGCTCCTGAGCGCCGACATGAGGAGCATCGAGGGCGTAATATCGGCGCAGGACTGGTCGAGCGCCCACGAAGGCAACGAAAGAAACGGGGGGCTCATATTCGGAACCCCGGGACTGCTCAGCATGATGTTCGTAGTCGCCGCGCTCGCTTCGGTGTCCTCTGCGTTCGTGTTCCTGTCGCTCGTGCTAAGTCAGAGGAAGAGGGAGCTGGCCATCCTCCAGGCAATCGGAGCGAGCCCCAACCAAGTCGTGAGACTGGTGCTATTCGAGATCATGTCCATCCTGCTCGTCAGCATGGTACTGGGCATATCGCTTGGGCTAGCGGTCGCGGAGTCATTCAACGGCTTCTTCGGCGTGTTCGGGTTCATATTCCAACTGTTCCTCGGACAAAGCGCGCCGATAGACAGGGACCTGGTGTGGCCGTGGGCCGAGCTCGTGCTGGTCAACGGCATGGTCCTGGCAGCCGTGGTCCTGTCCCTTCTCTTTACGACGAGGAGGGCACTGGGAGCGGACCTGGCCACGGTGCTGAAGGGGGAGTGAAGCATGGACGAGATACTCAGAGCGAACTCCCTGTACCACATCTACGAGTCCAATGCCGAAGACGGAAACGTGGTCGCTCTCAGAGGCCTCAGCGTCTCTATTGGGAAGGGTGAAGCAGTGGCCGTAGTCGGTCCCAGCGGATCTGGGAAGTCTACCCTGCTCAAGATCCTAGGAGCGTTGCAAAAGCCCTCTGCAGGGTCAGTGGAAATCGCAGGCCGCAGGGTCACTAGGCTCACGGGCTCCGAGCTGGTGTCCCTCAGACAGAAGATGGTTTCGTTCATCTTCCAGGACTCGAACCTACTCCCTCACCTAAACGCCCTGAACAACGTTGCACAACCGCTCCTGCACCAGGGCCAGCTCGCGAGGCCCTCAAGGAAGAAGGCACAAGCACTACTCGACAGACTAGGCGTTGGGGACAGGGCCCTAGGCATGCCAGAGCAGCTCTCTGGCGGAGAGCAGCAGAGGGTTGCAATCGCGAGAGCGTTGATCACAGAACCCAAACTGATTCTGGCCGACGAGCCCACAGGGGCTCTCGACCCGATAACGAGCAGGGAGGTGCTCGCGCTATTCAAGCAACTCCACAAGGAGGATGGCGTCGCCTTCCTCCTCGTCACACACAGCAAGGAGGTCGCGGCATTCTGCGAGAGGTCCCTGGAGCTGAGGGAGGGGCGGTTCATCGCCCAGCATGGTGGAGACGTGGACATAGCGGACCTCTCTGACTCCAGGGAGCTGATAGTGGATGACTCCGGAACCGTTACGCTCCCCCCTGACGTCCTACTGGAGATAGGGGGGCCAGGAAGATTCGAGCTGCCCGAGGTGTCGAGGGACCTGCTCCACCTGGAGAGGGTGGAGGACGAGCGCATCTACGTCGGCGGTGCGGGTACGATGCAGCTCTCCAGCACCTGCCCCGCATGCTTCCACCAGTACGGGGACAGCGACGAGCAGCTCTGCCCGGAATGCGGTAGCAGCAGGCCGATGGTTCAGACCTGAGGTAGGGAGAAGTTCTGCGGCTTGGCTATTCCCAAGTCCCTCGGCAGTTCCCTTGTCTTCTCCGGTAGGGTCACCGGCATCATCTCCTTCCCGATGAGGGCGACCCTGCTCTCCCTCCTATCTGACAGAACCTCCCTGCCGACCATCGGGGCCAGCTTGCGGGAGAAGTCCATGACCTCGTTATGGCTGGGCATGTTGTTGATCGACAAATTGTTCCTGCTGTTCCCGACGAAGACGTACCCCTTGGCCTCGATGAAGTCCGGGTCAGCCAGGTTGTCGAGCCTCGCGTAATCCTCGTGGTAACCTAGTGACTCGTTCTTGATCAGGGTGTGTCGGCACACGGTTCTGGTGTCCAGGCTCGGTAGCAATTCTAGAGTCTGCTCCAGCTTGTGGAATGCACCTTGGTCGAACTTCGGCTTGCATATCCTGTCGAATATCTCCTTGTTAGGAGCGTCGACGCTCACGTACAACTGGGTCGGGAGCGTGTCGAGCCTCTCGATTACCTTCGGCAGGCTCCCGTTAGTCACCAGGAATGTGCTTGTGCCGTGTTGGTGGCAGATGTCTAGGAACTCACCGAGCCGGGAGTAGAGAGTGGGCTCCCCATTCAGGGAGATGGCGACATGCTTCGGGTTCTGGGCCTCCAGCCACTTCTCCCGATCAGCCTTCGGGTTGCCTCCGTATCCGGTCAGGAGCCTCCTGTGCCCGCGCACGGATTCAAGGTACAGCTCGTAGGGGTCATCGTCGATCTTGTTGAGCGTGTCTGAGTGGGGCTCCCTCCAGCAGTACGTGCAACCCAGGTTGCATGTGTCCACATTGGGTGCCATCTGCATGCAGCCATGGCTCTCGATGCCGTAGAATGTGCCTTTGTAGCAAGAGCGATCGTTGACAAGGGACTCCTTTGTCCAGTGGCAGACCTTGACGCCACCGTGCTCGCCGACTAGTTGGTACCTCTGCTTGGAGAGCCGGCTGGCTATGATAGGGTCGATCTTCGTAACCGGGCTCTGGACCATGTTCTGCGGGCTCGCAGGGTCGATTAGTAGACTTGAATGATTCCTAGCCGTACCTGACGCCCGTTCCGTATGCGAATATCTCCACGGCCTTGGAGCCCTTTGGATTGGAAGGAGGGGTCATCTCGGCGGTATCAATCCTCACGTTCAGCACATCTTGCCAACCGGCTATTTGGGCCTGCTCCCTCAGCCTCTGCTTCGCCTCTGCCCTCCCGACTGAAATGACCCTGTGCATTACGTCTACCCTCCCTCCGAACAGTTGGTTAATTCTGGCGATGAGCAACTGCCAATGGCTCGGGGAGTACACGAAACTTGCGTAGACGAGGCCAGACTCGGAGATCCCCCCTATTATGTTGGCACCCTTGAGGGTGGAAAGGGGGTCCTTGCCAAAGTGCTCAATCGAGGCACTCTCCCTCTGGACGATGTCGTCCATGCGCTTCCTCATGTTGCTCTCGCTGAAGAAGACCCCGTAGAGGAACATGACTGGAGTTACGACCGTCCACAGGATGCCGAATACGACGAATGGGAGGATAATGAGGAAAATCGGGCCGAGGCATAACAGAGCCGCACCGGAGAATGGCTCGGCTTCCTGGCCCTCCGTCTGGCCCAGGGCGACGCTAGAGAACATCAACACCGTCATCAGCAATGATGCGGTAATCGTCCCCACCCTGGCGTCTATAGATCGCATGCGACCACCTGTCTACTCGACCAGTACCGCGGTGCCGTATGCGAATAGCTCAGAGGCTCCGGCAGTGACAGCACTGGTAGCGAAACGGACGTTGACGATCGCATTGGCTCCACGCGCCTGGGCGTCCGCGACCATTCTTGCGATAGCCTCGTTCCTGGACTCCTCCAGTAGCTCGGTGTAAGCCCTGAGCTCGCCACCACCGATGTTCTTGAAGAGCGCCCCGATGTCCTTCCCAATGTGCTTGGCCCTCACCGTGGAGCCACCAACGACTCCTAGGTTCTGTGTGATGACCTTGCCTGCTATGGTCTCGGTGTTGACGACCATTATTCCGTCTCTTATGTGCTGCATGACGTTCGCTAGCAGCAGAGGGACTTGAAGTTCACTCCTCGGTCGAGTGGAAGGCCGAGGGCACCTCCAGCTTGGTGGGGGGACGGGTCTTGTAGGATATCAGGACGAGTCCGGCCGCTAGTATTGCCTCGCAGAACAGGACGCCACCATATGAGGCGATCTTGGTGAAGGCCGCGACCCATTGCATCTCTTCCATGGGGATCGAGTCATAGAACTGGTCGCTCCAAGACATGTATGAGTGCACCGTGTATATCTGTGAGACGGCGTGTACACCGACCCAACCCCATGCAAGTGCGAGCGCTGTCTTCCTGTCCTCCGCGCTCCACATCAGCAGCGCCGTGGGTATGGAGAGAAGGAACAGGAGGGCTGAGAATGCAGCGCCGACGTCCCAGAGGGGCATCTCCGCCATCTGTGATATGTTGTCGATGAACTCCTCGCATTCCTCCCTATCTGGATCCTCCGCACACAGCTCCTCGGAGTCTAGGCTATCCACCATGGACTCCATCACAAACCCCCCGAACGCCAGTGAAACCGCGCCCAGCAGGGAGGACAGGCCAAGCACCCCGATGAATATGGCGCCCCCCTTGAGCCACCATGGCGATGGAGCTTCGATTTCCGCATGGGAGACCTGGATGCTGCCAATCACATTCGTGGGATGGGGTCGACCCCCAAAAGGGCTCACTCCATGGAGCCCATCTCAATCCTTTCATCTGACCTGATCATGGTGTGAATGCACTGCCTCGAAGGATTGACTATGAAGCCTAGCCTGAGGAAGTTCCTGCCCAGGATCATCCTGTGCTTTAGCTGCGACCTGTCTGCGAGGCACATCTCGACATCGAAGTCCCTAGACGCAATCTCGATGGTCGTCCTGATCACTGGACGCAGCGTCTCGTGGCCTCCTGTGTCCCTTATCCTCCTCCACTTGTCGATTGGCCTCTCGAACCACTTGCCTTTCTCCTCGAGCTTGAACCGTATCCTGCTCTCGGGGACTGACTCGATGATCTCGATATCCGCTGCATGAAGCGTGTTGGACCACGCACCGGTGTCAATCTTCGCGAGCACGGGGGCCCTCTGTATCTCTGGGAGCCCGACCCATTCCCTCCATCCAACGACAGCCGGCCTAATCACGCTCTCACCGAGGTCGAGGGCATAAGCGTCATTCTTGAATCAAACGGTATCTTTTGGCATAATTCGGATAGCAGAAATCTCCAATGGCGAAAACACGCCTTGATAACCCATACGTCCATCGTACAACTTATGATTAGAATGATTTTGACTATGTTGATTGGGTCATACGCTGGTATCGCTATCAGCGTCATGAGCTTCTCGGCGTTCATGGCGTGAATGGGCCTCTTGCCGACCTCGAGGGCGATTTGACATGGGCATGCTTGTAGAAGGAAAGTGGACAGACAGGTGGTATGACACCGAGTCTACCGGAGGTCGCTTCGAGCGCAAGGACTCGTCGTTTCGGAACTGGATCAAGGCCGACGGAAGCACGGACTTCGAGCCTGAGAGCGGAAGGTACCACCTCTACGTGTCCCTTGCTTGCCCCTGGGCACATCGAACCGTGATCTACCGCCGCCTCAAGGGACTGGAGGAACACATCACGATTTCAGTGGTCAACCCGATCATGCTTGAGAACGGGTGGACGTTCGAGGAAGGGGAGGGAGTCATCCCCGACACCGTGAATAATGCGGAGTTCCTACACCAAATCTACACGACGGCAGAACCCCGATACACAGGTAGAGTGACAGTACCCGTGCTGTGGGACCGTTCTCGCCGGACGATTGTGAACAACGAGAGCTCCGAGATCATACGGATGTTCGATGAGGAGTTCGGGCAGCTGACCGGGCACGGGCCCTCATTCCGTCCACTCGATCTGGAGAAGGAAATCGACTCACTCAACGACCGGATATACACCGGTTTCAACAACGGCGTGTACAAAGCCGGTTTCGCGACGAGTCAGGAGAGTTACGACGAGGAGGTTGTGCGAATATTCGAGGTATTGGATGAGGTGGAGGAGATACTGGCAACGAACCGCTACCTGACCGGAGACCGGGTGACAGAGGCCGATTGGCGCTTTCTACCGACCCTTCTTCGCTTTGACCCAGTGTACGTTGGACACTTCAAATGCAACCTACGCCGAGTAGCCGACTACCCCAATGTCCACAATTACATGGTCGACCTGATGAAGACTTTCGACCTGGCGGATACGTTCAATCTCGACCATGTAAAGCACCACTACTATGGCTCTCACCCGACAATCAATCCCACGCTTATCGTGCCGCACGGCCCCGAGCAAGACCTAGGCCTATTCTCGCCGAATTGATTTATTCTGGGTCCGAATAGCACAACTAGAGATTATCCCCTTTTCCCGTCGGAGGAGGTCGGTATTGTGGATCACAACGGGAGCTTCCGCTCTTGTCTGCTCCTTTGTTCGCCGTCCATTTCCATCCCGAGCCCTCGAAGATTCCGCATTTTCTTTCGTCGTAGAGCTTCGTATCATGGAGCCAATGATCCGGAGGATAAAGCTCCTCAATCACGGTCCCCTTCAGTCGCTGGCTGTGGTTTATCCTGTTCTGCAGTGCTCTCCCAGTATGCCCGCCACTGTCTCCCCAAACGAATCTGAGTTTTAGCGCCTCCTTGGATTTCTTGAATTCGGAGTTCCTTTCCTTGAAGCTCTTGAGGGCATCAGGATCAGTTACTCTTCTTACTCGCTTCTCTTGCTTCTTGGTCGACTTCCTAGGGAGGACCATGTAGTCACGGTAGAAGCGAAGGAAATTAATCCCGCTTATGGTCACCTCTGGCAGGTGTGGGGTCGAGGACCCGCCATCTAGAAGCAGGTGAGTCAAAGGGTAGCGTGTGAACGGTATAGCAGTCAGTCGGTATCTGTGACTCGCATAGAGGTCAGAGAGTCGGCCCTAGCAACCCATTGAGGGTAGGTTATGCTCAGAGGGGTGCTTGCCTAGTCCCTCTGAATGTTACTGGGGTCTGAGGGTTGCTTTGAAACGCTTTGAATGTTATCAATTGAATTAAATATTGACATAAGCAACGAAAATTGTGTTCTGCCCCCAATGCGGCGATGAGTCTTCTGACAAAGATAAGTTCTGCAGAAGTTGTGGAGAGGCACTGAAGGTAGGAGGCGGAGAGGAGGCAATAGTTGAGTCGACGGCACTAACAGAGGAGATACAAGTAGTTAGAAATGAGATGGAGGGGCAGTCCAAGAAGCCTTTCTATTGGTTATTAGCAGCGGCAGTTTTCTGGTTTATCGCAATTAACCCAGCACAAGGAAATTTCCTTGGATTAACTTATCTGGATCTGGCTCTGCTCGATTGCGGCGATTCAGATTCTGGCAGTTCAAGCGGTTTTGACTTCATCGATGATTTTGGAGATGACTTGGATGAAGCATGCAGAGATATCAGGGGAGAGTCCCAGATACTGGTAATCTTCGGAATAACTGCGATTATCTTCCTTATTCGGATGGCAACGAAAAAACCCAACTTTGATCGTCTCGATCAAAGAGGAGGTGGAAAAGAGGATTTTCAAAAATTACAGAAAAAGGCATCTAGTCAAAGAGCTAAAGAGAAAGAGCAAAAGAGAAAGCGGGAAGTCTTTGGAATCAAAAAGAAGATTGCGGATTTGGAGGCAGAATTATCTGAATCCAAAACACAATGGGAGCTAAATGAGCAAGAGTGGGACGATATTCAGAAGTCGATTTCCGAAAGGAGGAGCGGTTTCACTAGACTGTCCGTAACCAGCGTCGTCTCGGGCTCATTACTAGGGGGCGCGATACTGCTGGCTAGCGCTGTTAGGCTCCACATCCCCGAAACCAGGCTTCATGACTACTTCACGTGGACCTTGTATGCCTCATGGGCGCTTCCTGTCATAATGTGGGTCAATCTCGCTTCAAAGCCCATACTCCCCAAAGACCACCATCTTGCCATACTAAGTGAAAAAATCGCCTCGAAGGAGGGTGAATTGTCAGATCTAGAAATTAGGCTTAGGGGACTAAGGAAGCCAACCGGGGAAGAGGAGGAATGAAAATGGAAAGAAGAATAATGAAGGCTCAATATTGCGTGTTTTGGTTGTGCGTCATCTTGACTAGTGCGTCCATGCCTGCGACACTAGATCATTCAGAGAAGGAGCTTCCAGAAGAGCTGAGGAAGGACACACAGGCAGATGAGTATGGACATTGCAGCGGTATGGATATGTGCATCACAGAGATAAACCTTCAATGCGCCCCAAGGGTACTTTACACATATTACCCAAATAGTGGTTGTTATGGATTCAGATATTACAACTACAGCGGGGGAAATTTCCAAGGATTGCATTTTGCGGAAGAATTCCCCTGGGGCCCTTGGGTAGAGTTGCACAACCCGACCAATGAGGCAATAAATATCAGCAACTACTATTTCCAATTTAACCTAGACGAGTCGGACAGGGAAGGAAACGCTTCGATACCAATTTGCAACGAAGACTCTGTTGTGAACGACTCAGAATGGAGCGGTGATGATTTTTACTGTGACAGCGATTCAAGAAATGGTGCAGGACCTTGGACATTAATGGATAACCCTCTCAATCAATCTCCGGATTATGATCCGTTCATCGTCCAGCCAGGTTCCTATGCGGTAATCAGAGTATTGTATGTTTGTCATTCACTAGACTGCAACCCTGATTTTCGCGGATCGACGTTGTACCCTCTCAATGAAAATCCAGGTTGGAGGAGGTTTTTGGATCTGAAGAACCCCTCGGGTAGCACCATCCAGACTCTAATTATCGATGAAACATGGAATATTGAAGCAGGATTGTACTGCACTGGCTCTGAAAACAATCCGGGTGGGCCCGCTACCCTCGCAGAAGGCTGCTCGGGGTGGTACGGGGGTCAATTTTCGAATACTTCCCTGTACTTCAATCACAATTGCGGTATTAATAGCATAAGCGGCCATTGCTTCGAATCCCCCGGCCCAATCACCCCATGGGGGGTCCAATACGTTTGGAACTGGCACTATCCTGAAAACTACCTCGAGATTTCCAATATGAATGATGTAGGTGACCCAATCATACCTTGTCCGGAGTGCGGTAGCTGGGGCACCGACTCTGATGGGGACTGGGTTGGCGACCAAATCGACAACTGCCCCTCATTTGAGAATCCCAACCAGAGCGACTTAGATCTTGACGGAATAGGAGACCCTTGCGATGACGATACAGACGGGGACGGGGTGGAGAATCAGCTCGACGCGTTCCCTCTCAACGAATCGGAGTCCTCGGATTCAGACGGAGATGGTGTCGGAGACAACTGGGACGTTTGCAGTGGGTACGACGATTCCATCGATGCGGACCTTGACGGCACGCCTGATGGGTGCGACTCCTTTGTAGATACGGATGATGACGATGACGGCGTTTTCTCCGAGTACGACCTCTGTCCAGACACGGGCCTGAACTACGTTGTAGACTCAGATGGATGCAGCCCAAATCAGCTAGACAGCGATGGTGACGGAGTAATGAACGATCAAGACATCTGCCTCGGGGATGATAGGGTGGACGAGGACTCCGACGGTATTCCCGATGATTGTGATGAAATTATCGACACGGATAGAGACGGCGTATCCGATTCAACTGATAAGTGCCCCTCATCCAACGATTTGATTGATGTAGATGAGGACGGAATTCCCGACGGATGCGACCCCCTAGTAGATAGTGATGGGGACGGCATAGCCGACGATTCCGATGCATGCCCAGGGGACGACGACTCAATAGACATCGACTCCGATGGCATCCCCTACGGTTGTGACGAGTTGATTGACACTGATGGCGACGGTGTCCCGGATCTCGAGTACAGCGGGAGAACTGAGGGATTGGGATGGGATAGGTGCGAGGGACATGACGATAACCTCGACGATGATAGGGACGGCATACCCAACGGGTGCGACAGTTTCCAGCTTAGTGTTAGAACAGAGCGACTGATGCAGCAACACTTCATAGCCTCAATAGCAGTACTAGCAGCCTTTGCTTTTGTTTTCTCCAGAATGCTGGATAAATAATCGAATCAACCGGTAACTATGTGTCGTTTGCATCACAGTGGGTCCGCCCTAGCAACCCACTGAGAACCCTATGACTAGCCCGCTGGTCAGTGGGTACCCTCTGACAACACCTGCTTCACTCTTCAGAGACTCCGATACCTGTCCACTCTTGCGTGGATGCCAGTAGTGTGACCGGAATGATCAGCACCCAGATGATAGGGCCTATCACGTCCAGCCAAGCATAGCCGCTGGACTCCATCTCCCCGGTGACGGACCCAATGACGGCTGGAAGTACCAGCAGGTAGAGCAGTGATGGCAGCAGCATAATCCTCCGACCGTTCTTGCCCTCTAATCTCCAGGAGAGGGCGAAGATGCCTCCGATCACGAGCACGATTGCCAGGAATCCCATGCTTTCCTCTATTTCCAGGGCAATCCAAACATGCAGTAGAGCCCATCCTATGTTTGCCAAAGCCACGTTCTTGTGGTCTAGTATCCTACTTGTCATGGAAAAATGACATTGAATCGGCTCTATGATTCTTCCCAACCACTAACCAGCAAAGAGGTCAGAGGGCACGGATAATGAAGGGGGCATTATGAGGATGGAGACTACCAAGGGAACTTGGCAGACCACAAAAATAGGTCATTGATTATGACTTGTATGCCGAGCAACGTAGAACCCGTCAGCATGAATCCAGCACCTTCGACGTCATCTTGCCATGCTCCGTAGGCTATCAGGATGAGCAGAATATTCCCAACGGAAGCCAGAGCCAAAATTCCCACTACCAAGAACGGTGTCCAGAGGTACGAGTTGTTCATGTGGAAGATAGTGCTGTCTATCCAGAGCATGGATGGAATCAAAAAAAGTGCGTACGCCACTAGGAGCCTAGAAGCACCGTTCCCATCGGATTCCCCCCAGGGCCATCTGAAGGAGTCCACCGTTATGGTATCGAGTTTGAACAACGCGACCCACCAGTACATCAGAAACCCCACTGCTGCTAGAAACATGAATGGGACAATGTATGCAATCCAAGAGTCTGGTATACCGCCCCAAAGAGAAGCCCCATTGTCAATCCTAGAGAGTGCGTAAACATATGAGACTAACACGAGCGGTCCTGAGATGAAAGTGAAGATTCGAACAAAATCACGATTGACTTCCACATGTATATCATAGGACTCCGCCCCTTAATGACTTGTATGGGACTGTGGTATACTGGTCAGTGGGTTCTCAGAGGGTTTCTCTGAATTATGCAATCGTTGAAGTACGGGCCTCCACGCGTATCCCTAATGGCACAGATTGAGACAGCACTCAGTTACGACGACGTTCTCCTACTGCCAGCAGAGTCAGCAGTTCTTCCTGCTGAGGTGGATTTGTCCACAAGACTGACCACCGGGATATCTCTCAACGCACCGATAGTGTCAGCTGCCATGGACACAGTTACAGAAGCCGAGATGGCAATAGCCATGGCCCAAAGCGGAGGCATAGGCGTGATACACAGGAACATGCCAATAGAGGAGCAGGCCGTCGAGGTTGACAAGGTCAAGAGATTCGAGTCCGGGCTTGTCCTGGAGCCCGTCACTGTTGATCCCGATATGACTGTTGGAGAGCTTCGCTCTTTGAAGGACCAGTACGGTTTCTCCGGTTTCCCGGTTATCAACGGGGATGGGGGTATCGTGGGGATGGTGACCAACAGGGACATCAGATTCGTCGAGGATCCCAATACCGAGGTCTCGAAGGTGATGACTACTGACCTGATCACGGTCCCAGAGCATGTCGACATGGAGGAAGCCAAGAGGCTGCTCCACCAGCACAGGATAGAGAAGCTGGTCGTGGTGAACGAGGGAGGAGGTTTCTCCGGTCTAATCACCGTGAGGGACATCAACAGATCCAGGGACAACCCACTGTCCTGCAAGGACGCCATGGGAAGGCTCCGCGTGGTTGCAGCCACGGGGACCGGTGAGAAGGGGATACTGAGGGCATTGGCAATGTTCGAGGCCGGGGCCGATGCAGTCGCTGTTGATACCGCGCACGGCCACTCTCACGGGGTTCTGGATACTGTTCGTACTATCAGGGAACAGGCCGGGGCCGATGCTCAGATTATCGCGGGTAACGTAGGGACCCCAGAAGCAGCTGGTGCTCTGATAGACAGCGGGGCGAACGCAGTCAAAGTAGGAATCGGGCCGGGCTCGATATGCACTACCAGGATAGTGACGGGAGTCGGAGTCCCCCAATTCACCGCAGTGATGAGCGCCGTCGAGGCGTGCGCCGAGAGAGGCGTCCCAGTAATCGCGGATGGGGGCATAAAGTACAGCGGTGACATAGCCAAGGCAATCGCATCTGGAGCCGACTGCGTGATGGTCGGATCGCTCCTAGCCGGAACAGACGAGTCCCCGGGAGAGACTATACTCTACCAAGGGAGGACCTACAAGCAGTATAGGGGGATGGGTTCGCTCGGAGCAATGAGCAAGGGCTCATCTGACAGGTACTTCCAGTCCTCACAGGGAGACACGAGGAAGTACGTACCAGAGGGAATCGAGGGGAGGGTCCCGTCCAGGGGTCCGGTCGACCAGGTCCTATACCAACTGATGGGGGGACTGAGGAGCTCGATGGGATACACAGGAAACTCAACAGTAGGTGAGATGAAGAGCGAGTGCAAGTTCGTCCGCATCACCAACGCAGGACTCTCCGAGAGCCACGTCCACGATGTGGAGATCACCAGAGAGGCTCCCAACTACAGGAGGTAGATGATGGAGCAATTGGTTCTTGGAGGGGGTTGCTTCTGGTGCACAGAGGGTGGCCTGCTAGGCCTCAAGGGGGTTCACGAGGTCGTCCCCGGTTACAGCGGCGGACATGTAGACAATCCCACTTACGAGCAGGTATGCGGGAAGAAGACAGGTCACGCAGAGGTCGTTAGAGTCACCTTCGACCCCGAAGTGATCCCCAGGATGACGCTTCTGAGGGTTTTCCACACGCTCTTCGACCCCACCCAGCTGAATCGCCAGGGAAATGACATCGGCCCTCATTATCGCAGCATCGTCCTATACGCGGACGAGGGTCAAAAGCAGGATGCCGAGGCGGCGATAGAGGAGGTCTCCCAGTACTACGACGCCCCTGTGGTCACGGAGGTGGTCCCACTGGAGAAGTTCTGGCTGGCGGAGGACTACCACCACGACTACTTCGCCCGAAACGGATCCTCCAATCCGTACTGCGTAGCAGTCGTGGCACCGAAAATCGCTAAGGCAAGAGCCCGTCACGCGGAATTATATGAGTGAGGTCGAGCTCAAGCCGGAGCCCTGGGCGTTCCACCTCCTGGGGCTAATCACACCACTGCTAGCAATCTCAGGAAGCATCCTCGGCGTCCTGGAGGACCAGGTCTTCGTCGCTATGGGCGTCGTCTTCGTCTGGGGAGTAGGTCCGATCCTCGACATCGTGATGGGCGAGTCTGAGGTAGCTCGTCCCCCGAGGGAGTCCGGGACCCCGTTCGAGGTCTTGCTGTGGGCTCACGGAATACTGCAACTCGTTGTCGTAGGGACCTTCTTCTGGTTCGCTGCCAGTGAGGGCCTGACCCGGTGGCTGGTCATCGGGGGCCTTTCCTCGGGTTTGAGCGCTGCCTCCTCGGCGATAGTTACCGCCCACGAGCTCGGGCACAAGAAGAGAGGTAGCCCAGGATGGAGGTTAGCAAGGGTCCTGCTCTTCTCGGTAAACTACACCCACTTCACCTACGAGCACAACCACGTCCACCACAAGTGGGTCAGTACGGACAAAGACTCCGCATCCGCGAGGGCCGACCAAGGACTGTGGTCGTTCTGGCTGAGCACCATCCCTGGGCAGTTCACATCATCGGCGAGGGTGCACAGCAAGAGAGGGAGGACGGGCCTCAAGAATCCCACGTACCGCGGCCTGATGCTCCAAATCGCCACTCTGCTCTCGATCGCCCTGATACCTGGTTGGATGGGGTGGTTCGATGGAATCCCCGTAGCCGTGGGATGGCTGGTTCTGTCCGCCATAAGCATCCTGACACTGGAGTACGTGAACTACATCAGGCACTGGGGCCTTAGGAGGGCGGAGGGCGAGAGGTTCGCGAAGGAGCACTCTTGGAACACCGAGGCGCGCTGGTCCAGATGGAGCTTGCTCGAGCTGACCCGTCACTCCGATCACCACCTACGCGCCAGCGTGCCGTTCTGGAAGCTGCGAACTTACGATGCTACGCCCACGCTCAGGTGGGGCTACTACGCCTCCTGGTGGCCTTGCCTGGTGCCTCCCATCTGGAACAGGGCGATGCGAGACAGGCTGCCGGAAAACCAGCAATTGTCTGGGTGATTCCACAGCAATTCTCAATAATGCACCGATTGGGAACTCGGTCGTGGTGCCAGAATCCCCGGAGCCTGCCTCACCGAGCACGACGTCCGCGCTGATTCACACCGGCCTCCTGTCCGTGGGACTGAGCAACCTGTTCTGGAAGGGCAGCGAGATCAGCGCCAACCCGGACGACAGGGTCCTGATACTGGCGATGGGACTGTTCTGCCTTGCAATCCCCTTCCAAGGCCTGTACATCCTCCTGTCCAGGATGATCAGGGAGTACGACTCGTCTGCGAAGATGATCGTGCCGGATTCTATACTCAGGCTTGCATCAATTTGCGAGATGGTGAGCTACGCCTGCGGAATCACTGGGTTCTGCCTCATGCTGATGAGGACCTCTGCCATCCTAGGAGTGGTGCTGCTGTCCTCCGCCGTCCTCGTTATCGTAATGGCGAGGACTGCCATGATGAAGGCCTACGAGGTCAACCAGACCGCCTACTAGAAGGATATTCAAACCGGATTCCGTCGGGGAATCATGCTTGAGGATCCGATGGGTTACGGAGACAGGGACAAGGGTCCTGACACTGCGATACTGACGCTGCTGTTCCTGGTGTTCTCCCTTCTCTTCATCTCTAATTCTGGGGCTCTGGAGACATCCCAGACGCAATATCAGGTCGCCACATCAGAGGTCGTTCCTGATGCAGCCCTATTGGCCTTCAGATTCGCCTGTTGCATCCTGGTAATCGTCACCCTAGGATGGGTAGCACTGAACCCCGAGGGCAGCTCGGACTTCCCCCTGTACTTCAAGGAAAGGGAGGTAAGGCCGAGGGATGTGGTGGGTCCGACCCGGCTGGCCGCGTTCACGATGTGGCACTTCGCATTGATCGGTGTCAGCTTTGCGGTCTCGGGTGCAGCCACCTGGATTCATTCCTCGGGCGGTACCGTACCGGAGTGGATACTGATATCATCCCCCATCCTGTTCTCTACTTCATTTGCGTCCGCGATTCTGGTCACATGCGTCATAACCTTCCAAATCGTTCCGGATAATCTGGCCAAGGGCCTCCCTGTCGACCGTCTCTTCACTTGGTACGAGATAGTGATGCACAACGGGAACGTCGCTCTGATGGGATTCTCCCTCCTGGTAAACGGAATGCATGTAGAGTGGAGCTTCATAGCATTCCCAACGGTATTTGGGATAGCCTACGTCGCATGGGCTGCCATCTATGCCAACTTCATCGAAGGGGTGTTCATCTACGAGTTCATGGATTACAGGAAGAGGGGGGCCCCTCTGATCTACCTGGGCCTTCTTTCGTTGCAGGCCTGCTTCTTCGTGGTTGTTCTGGCTTTGGACAGGGTCGCCGAATGGAGCACTCCGGCTGGGGTGCTACTGGTAATCGCGTTAACCTGGCGAATCAGTATGGTCAGGGAGCCCAGTCAGGGGTAGAGACGCCTCTGAGACCATTCTTCGCCGTGCCTCTCCAGTACAATTCTCTCGTGAAGCCTGCTCGGCCTCCCCGACCAGTACTCAACCCGGTGGACCGTTATTCTGAATCCCCCCCAGTGCGGCGGGAGAGGGACCTCTTCCCCCTCGAACTTCGACTCGAACTCCTCGAACCTCTTCCTCAGGTCGTCCTTGGAGTCCATCTCCCGGCTCTGTGAGGAGGCCCATGCTCCGATCCTGCTCTTCCTGGATCTGCTGTGGTGGTAATCCTCGACCTGCGATCTCTCCATCTGGTACGCGTTGCCCTCCATCCTGACTTGCCTTTCCATCTCCGGCCACCACATCGTGACCGCGACGGAATCGCACCCCGCGATTTCGAGTGACTTGTCGCTCTCGAGATTCGTGAAGAACCCAATCTCGTCCCCCTCCACCATCTTCAGCAGTACCATCCTGCTCCTGGGGGACCCAGAGGGGCTGACTGTCGAGATGCTCATCGCGTTTGGCTCCACCAGGCCCCTCTCCTTGGCCTCCGATATCCACAAGTCGAGTAGGGAGAGTGGTTGCCCGGGGTCATCGATCTTTATTTCGCCCCCGTCCCTGTAGTCGACGCCCTTCCTGTAGTCTCCCATGAGCCTCTAAAGGGGGAGTAGCATATGTATTGGTGTCTATGTCATTTCCCGGAGTGAATTGTCTAAATGTCGGATTCCGAGCGGAGAGTATGGGATGGGCGTTCGATGCTGGCAAGATCGCCCTGACCGCCCTGATCATCTTCTCCATCGCCCAGGTCTCGGAGAGGAGCACGCTGATGGCCGCGATCCTGGCATCGATTCCCATTGTGACCGTCCTCTCGATGATGATGATGCACCACGAGGGTCAGACGGCCTTGGAGATATCCGGTTTCGCGAAGGACATAGTCTGGCTCCTGATTCCTTCCCTCCTGATGTTCATCGTCATGCCTTGGCTGATAGAGTCCAGGAGCTGGGACTTCTATCCCGCACTGGCTGCTGGGCTAGCATGCACAGTCTCCGGTTACTTCTTGATGATTCAGATGATGGATAGATTCGGACTATCTTCCTAGGTGATTCAATGTCGGTCCTAAACGTCGCTCTTATTGGCTCGGATGAGCTTGCAAGGAAGCTAGGGAAAAAGGGAGATTCTAGGGACATCGATTCCTATGTCCACAAGGAGACTAGGGATGATGAAATTAGAGTGATTTCCATGCTAAGGCCACTGAAATTCCCAGATAGCATAAGGCCGTTACTAAGCGTTCTTGACGTTGCGAGGGCAGGAATACTGGAGATTAGCGAGTTAGGTGCTTCGACTGGGGAGGCAATGGTTGCATTGGGCTGTGCCGGGATTTCTCGAGGCAAAGCGATAATTTCGCCTAAAGAGGGGTCCTGGATAGACCCCGATCAAGTCAGAGTAATGCTGGACCAAGCTGGGCTGTCCGAATGGGGCATTGTGGATGGAGGGGTTGACGAGCATGCTTTGAGGGGTTATCTTTTCCAAGTTCAAGATGAGATGGAGTCCACAGGTGACCAATCTTCATCACCGCTGATACTACCTGTAGACCAGCACTTCAACGTGAAGGGAGTAGGTCTCGTTGCCATCGGGTACGTTCAGTCTGGTAGTATCAGAAAGCACGATGATGTTGTAATTTTGCCTGCGGATGACATTGGGGTGGTCAGGTCCCTGCAGGTGATGGATGATGACGTCGAGAAAGCGATTGAAGGCGATAGGGTCGGAGTAGCGTTGAGAAATCTGAGAGAGCAATCACTCCACAGGGGGTGCATGATATGTATTCCAGACCAAGGGGGACTGATCAGTCAAGGGGTCTCTGTTTTCGAAATGACACCGGCACCATTCCAGAAGAAGACACTCGCTGTCGGAGAGGTAGTTCACGCCTCCTCGGACCTGCAGTTCTGTGTGGGCAGGGTCTCCTCGGTAGAGGGCAGTTCGGTCACAATAGAATGGGGGTCTCCTTTATGGGTAAGGACGGATGGAGGTTCAAAGATACTGATCGTACAGTTGGATGCGACCCCGATGAGAATCATTGGTTCAGTCAATTGACTAATCCTGACCAACCTGATTTGTCTGGGCCTCGAAACACTCGAGGCAAATGGCCTTAGCACCCGGGTACCTGGAGCCATAAGGATCCCCGCACCTCAATTCCCCATTCCCGTCACCCAGGGCTGGTATGATTCTACGACACCCGGGCAGCATGGGATGCATGAAAACCTCGGAGCTTCTAGAGGCGGTCGAGGAGGAACGACTCACCTGAGCCACACTATTCCCATAATCGGAAAATATTAGGTCTTTTCCTACTGGAGTCCTGCAGTCGAGCGATTCCGGACATCCCGCTTGATTCGGCCTTTCCCGCTTAATATACTTCAGAGAGTATTCTGCTGTCATGGAGGACAGAACTTGAGTGCGATTACGACCTTAGTCCAGATCGCCGATAGGTTCGGCCACACCTCTGCAATGATGACCAGGGAAGAAACTCTGGATGCAGTCGCAGAGAATGATGGCGCATGGGTCTTCAATGGAAATGGACAGATGGTCCAGCCAGCAGATCTGGCTGAGGCTGATTGGTCGACCGTTGGGACCGTGCGCATTGTGCCTGGACTTGTCGGTGGACTGTGATGTAGATCACGACCGACGACGGAGATACGCAAACCCCTGCTGGAAATTTTCATCAGGGTCAGAGGGAGGTGTAATGATGAAGAGTGAGAAGACTGGGGTTACACTGATTGGAGTAGGCGGGATAGGCTCCAACTTATTGGGGAGCATCGCACCTGCAATATCCTCAGGACCGTTGGTAGAGTCTCTCGGCGGAATTAGCCTTAGAGTCATGGACTCCGACACAGTGGAAGCGCGTAATCTACTGATGGGGCAGCGATTCCGCCAATCCGATGTCGGCAAGAAGAAGGTCGATGCGATCAGAGATGCGGTAGTTGATTTCGAAGGTGGCCTCCTGGATGTTATTTCAATCCCGAAAGATGTCAGAAGCCCCGCTGACATTCCCGATTCTGATATCGTGATAGTCTGTGTAGACAATATGGATGCAAGGAGAGTAGTGCACCGAATGGAGGCTCCCTGGTTGGATCTCAGGTGCTCTGGAGACGGGTATATTGCGATCGACCATAGGGTGGATAGGGGCGTCTTGGCGACTCTGACAGAGGGTCAGAACGGGCATGGTTCATGTCAGCTGGAGGGTTGGGAGTCGGGGTTCGTCCAGTCCGGTTATATTGCTGCGGCCGCACATGGTTACCAATGGCTGATCGCAGCACTTAGGCAGATGGATGGGATTGCCAGTTCAACGCTTCCGAATCCTCGCTCCTCAAGCGTTACATTCGGCATTCTTGGAAATCTCGCTTTGGAGGGGGTAGTTTGAGCCAGTGCGATTCCCGCATAGAGGGTTCGGTGGACCCCGTATTCCACAAGCCTAGGGACGTTTACCATTCCATAGAAAGAGGGGAGCTTGAGTCAGCTGAGGTTCTTGAGACCATAGCTGCATTGGCTGTGGCAGGTTTCCGAGGGGAGAGCGACAAGTGGGAGCCTCTCTGGAAGATAGCCGACCAAATGAAGAAAGAGGTGAGTGTGCTAGTCGACCGAGATGGAAACATATGGGTAGACATTGGAACAAGTGGAGAGGTCAGACTGGCCCCTGCTTTCGGTTCCATAGCTCCTTACCAGCTATGGCTCCATACTCATCCTTTTTCGGCATACGCAAGTTCTACGGATAGGGAAACTCTGGCTTGCTGCTCGATGATTCTGGAGCAGGCAATAGTCCTAGGACATGACCATCTGGTTTGGATGAGGAGGGACTACTCAGGCAATCATAGAACGCTGGAAGCGGAAGGTCCACTCTCTACATGGACGACCGACGAGGACATAATCACCTATGATTCGATGCTGGAGGGTTACGATGTCGAGTAGGATAGATAAGGCTGTGAGTAGGTTGAAGAGGCTTGCCGCAAAATCGAGCGACGAAGATAGTAGGATGAGTGTGAATTCCATGATAGAGGCAGTGGTCGGGCCTGGCTATGACCAAGAGCTAGAGGCACTAGTCTCGATGGCCCTGAGCTCGTCATCAGAAGCAATGGATCTAGATCAGATTGCAATTGGCATCCTTTCCCTAGATGATTGGAGAGTCGAAAATTCCTAGGTCAGCTCGGACGGGTGCACTTTCTAGACACATAGTTTATAGACAGTCCATACAGACTCTCAATGCCGCCGAAATTAACCTCCTTCCTGGTATCCATTAAGGGGAAATAGTAGGCAAATTGGACTCCGGATGGTTATCCATCTGGTAACCTCTAAGGGCCGTCGGGACGCCTTGTGGTGCTCCTGTGTTTGGAGTGATTCAACAAGGAAAATTACGATGTTTAGGGAGATGATTGAGTTTGGGTAATGTAAAGAAAGGCGGTAGAAAGCCTGATGACATCAGGTGCGATTTTTGTGGATCGAGCGATCTGAAGGATGATTACGAGGTTGGGGAGGTTGTGTGCAATGATTGTGGCCTGGTTGAATCCGGTAAATTGCTGGACCCGGCAGGACATTCCAGATTTGGGGAAGATGCTCACAACACTAAATCCTCAGGGCTTGGTTCCAGCATTGGAAAGGGGAGAGGCCCTAGATCGATAAGAAGAGCCGCCAAGAAGAACAAGCCGAAGAAGAGCTACCTGCAGCAGTTGTACTCACTGGTTGACGAGGTTGTCCCGGAAGGAAGGATTAGAGACTCCGTGAAGGACCTCCTGAAGAGATATGACGAGGAGGAGAAGAAACTCTGGAGGCTGCGAGGAAAACTCCGTGGTGACGGGACCCCTGTTTACAGGCAAAAGACCCTGGTTGCGGGGGCTATCGCGGCACTGAACATCGCCTACATCCCCAATGAGGCGGGTAAAATCAAGGAGAGATGGCGCATAGACCACATTGACTTCGTGAAATCCAGGAAGCGTTTTAGGAACTACATCGCCAGTAATTTCGGGCCAACCGACAGAGAAGGGGTTCGGAACCAGAGACGGAGAGAGATACTGCATAACCTAGGGAGGACCAGAGACATTCTCGCTGAGAGTGTCGGCTGGGATATGGCGACAGCTGTATATGAGGAGGCTATTGAAGAGCTGAAAGAGCACTACGAGCCTGTAGAGGATGATCAAGAGGAGCCTGTGGGTGCCATTCAGAATACCAAGTACGGGACCAAGAGCTCGGAAACCGCAGCATGGGAGGCTACCCTTGTCGCGATGATCGAACTCGGGCTAGCGGGCTCGATGAGATGGCTGGAAAGGAGGGTGGCCCCGACCTCAGGAGGGAATCTCACCAGCAGGTACATTAGACGAGCAGCTGCACTGGCAAATGGCTCCGAAGAGGAGTAGCCTCACGTAATGTGTTCGTCTGTCCCGGGTAGGAGGTGGCCTATTCCGGGGTTCATGCGCTCCCAGTAAACCCATATTGGATCCACGATTACTCTTACTCTGCCATTGGCCATCAATCTCGGCTCAAGCATCTCTGATATCTCTTCTACTGCCCCTCCCAGTTCCCTCTCGCCGGTACCTAATCGGATGTATATCCTGGTGACGCCCCTGACATTCTCTTCGTCTCTGTCCCTTGTCCACCCTGCGGCATCCAGCATCCTGTACAACACCAGCCGATCCGTGATGTTGCGTGTCGAGAATGTCGTTTCACAGTCGTCGAATGTGACATTCGGCATACCATCCCGATTCATGGCCGTGAATGTCAACCGGCTACCCAAGGGGAGCCGGAGGAGAACAGAGAAGAGGCGGGGGAACGATTCCGTCACCCTGCGCCTTTCCTGCTCTACCGTGTTGGCCCGCAGAAGCTGACGTAGCTCCATCGCTCTGTTGTGCATTTGGACCTCTGGATGAATTGGATCACGGGGGCGATTCCTCCGGATATGCTGACTCAACGTGTTGATGTGCCTTTGACTCACCATGTCATCCAGTAGAGATAGGGTGATGGAACCCAAGGCATCCCCGAGGACCAGTCGCCTGAGCTGGGGCGTCTCAACGATGCAAATGGAGTCGTTGTGGAATGCCATTCGCTGTCTCATTCGTGCCCATCCATTCCCGAGATGCGCCTGACTGGTGTCTCGATTACCTAGGCCTCTGACAACGAATCTAGTGTTGTGACCCCCTTTTCCGGGTTGTATTGCGTATCTCAGACCGCTGGTACCCTGGACTACAATGCGGTCCGACTCCAAGTCAAGGCTTGCTCTCTCGTTGTTCTCGATGACCTCCCTGAGGAAGCGCATACCGTTGATGTCGCTCCCTCTAACACTGTTCATCCTAGTTTCGGCGAAGATGTGCTGTTGAAGGGTCCGCAGTCTCTTGTTGTCTTCGTGGTCGATTGGGCTTAGTACCCAGGTTACCACGGTCTCCCATGTCCTTGGGTCGCTCTCCAGCTCGATACGCTTCCAACCAGTGTCTCTCCTGACCCTCAGAAATAGCTTACCGCTCCTTTCAACTATTGCCACCGGGACTTTGAGGTCCTCCGCTCCCATTCTCCTGGTCGCCTTATTCCCTATTGAGTCCCACCTGGAAAGCCACTCTGTCCCTCTGAATGTGCTTTTCATCGGGTACCGGGGCCTCAACCCCGGTGACCGTCGTCGCAACATCTCCATCATCATGAACTCGTCAACGACGTTGAAAGCCACCACTTGCGATGCAGGATGAAGAATTGGCGAGTCCGGGCCACCACCTCTGGGTTGCATCCTCATCTGGGTTGCTGCCAGATCAATTGAACGCAGAAGCTGCTTCCACTGGGTCCTAACCGAAATTCTCGGATGGCGAGAGAGTATCTTGTTGAGGCCCCTGTATGGAACTCGGCATGGGTGCCCATCGACGAAGAATGTCCCTGCTGCGAAAGACACGTGGGTTCCATCCGGCAGGATCCCTCCTCTAGCTAGTCTTCTGGAGACGGAATCCTCAATTCTGTGCGTCCTCCAATGCAATATTGCCTCCATTTCTTCATCGGATAGCTCCCACCTTGGAGGTTCTCCGAAGGTCCATTCCGATTCCTCTTTCAAGCAAGGGAAGGGTTCTGGGTTGTTTTTCGAACCGAAAGCTCGTAGTCTCCTCCATATCTGTTGAATGTTGCTGGTGGGGTTTTGTAGCTCCTGCCGGAAGCTGCTGATAACGTCCTCGTCTTGGATTACCCCGGTAAGCTGACCTGCGATGTGAGGGGCGATCAGTCGACAAGTGTCGCACATCTTTCCATCGCACTCGACCTCCTTGCAGCACTCACAAAGGAGGTCCTCTCTGGATGTCATTCTCCTTCCCCACCCATTCCCTCTGGGAAATTACGCACGTTCTCCAGCATCTCCTGAATGGTAGAGCCAGACCATCGAATTCCGTTTTCCTCTGGGGCCTCGTAAGGGGGGTCGTCGAACAAATCAGGAGGCATCTCCTCGAAAACAACATCGGGTTCCTCCTCCATAATGTCCGGGGTTGGTGGGTCCTCTTGCCAGAACTCTGGATCCGGCTCTGGCTCCTCGAACATATCGCCTTCCTCAAACATCTCAAAGTTGCTTGAGACGCACTCCCACCAGGCATCGAGGTCCCCATTGAATTCGAAGCTCTCGTTGGTGAACTCGCATACGCGCAATAGTTGTTCAACGGTGAAGATGCTGTTCCTCGAGGTAGTGTCATGCCTTAGGGCTAGAACATAGCTAGCACAAATGTCACCTGCTGGCAAATCGATGCCACAGACCTTCTGTGAATCTATGCAAATCATGATCCCTTGACACCCTGGCTTGGAGATATGGGCCTTGCTCGGGTATGCGGTTACGTAGAACTTTACTCCATTTGAAGGGAAGCCTTCGATGTGATATGCTAGACCTGAGGTGCCGGTGACCCATATCCCAGAATGCTCGCCCGACTTCGTCATAGCGGCCTCTGAAGAGGAGCTTGGTTCCAATGAGTCGATTGTTTCCCTTAGTAATCTGGATGACTTCATCTGCGGAGGCGAGGGTGTCCACTCCGAGCTCATTGACTCCCAGACCCAGAACAGGTGCTTCGCGAAGTTCGCGCCCTCAGTCCCCTCCGGGAACATAAGAGAGTGGATAAGGCACCTCCATATCTTAGGATTTACAGATACTGGAATAGTCGTTGGAGTCCCCGACCTCAGGATTATCATTCTGAGCCTGAGCCTCTCATCAACTACCAGTCTTGGATGGATTGTGACGCGATGTAACCTTCGGAATTCCTTCTCATCCGCTCTTCCGATTATCTTCTGCCATTCTGAGGAGGCCTCCCCGCCAAATCTGGAAATTACCGTCGGGGATGTCCGCGCGATGTATCCAGGTGAGCGATTCAATGAGGGGTCCCTCCCAGAAATCATCGATATCGTGTGCAGGAAGGGGTGTGGTTTTGCTCCGGGGAATTCCATAGTGATAGCGTTGCTAGGTGCATCTATTGCATCCCAGCCTCGACTAAGGAGATGCTGTGGCCATGATTCTGGAGGGAGGTTCAGAGGCATCGTAACGCAGCAATTACTCATCGCGATAAGGAGCTCCTTCCATGACCTGATGGCGCCTACCCTCTCCGAGTTGGATAGCCAATCGCAGATATCCGCCAATGGCAGCGGCCCCTTGAGCTTTTTACCGTCAATGTCCATTTCCCCATCTGGTGCTACGTTCAGATGACTCAGTTCACCGAAGTTAGGTATGGGATATGAGCCCATAAGCATCCTCTCACTCATCGATATTTCCAATCTGGCACGGTCCCACCTATCTGAGACGTGCAAGGAGAGGTTACCAACACCCCCACGAGATGACTTGAATCCGTCGGGGAGGCTGTTCTCGTTGAACCTCTCGGCTAGGGCTAGGGTCATCTGTTCGGAGGATAAGCCCCTTGCATGATCTATGAATCTGCTTGCTGCCTCCCTATCCTCCAATGTAGGGATCTGAGAAGAATCGAGAGCGAGGAATGGCATTTGCAAAGCCATGCATGCTGAGCATTTTTCCTGGGATTCTGAAGGGGCATCCAGGCCGCACCAACCCTTGCAAGGAACAGGCATCAGTAGTAATTGTACTTCTGGACTATATGAAGCGGCTAGGGAGTGGCGATTGGGCCCTCATAAGCAAGCTCCTGGAGGTACTTGGCAACCCTGTTGCCCAGCTTTATCTGGTCGTGTTCGGAGTGAAGCTCGACGCGCATTGCCGATGCCCCTGGCAGCCCCTTCGTGAAGGAAACCGCGTGTCTCTTGAGGTTCTTGATCGGCCTGCCACCGTAGAGTTCCCTGCTCAGCTCCAGATACCTGTTCCAGCACCATAGCCTTGCGACCTTGTCGTCTCCATCCCCCCATGGTGGACCTTCCTCAAGCCAGCCGAGGTCCCGCTTTATGTCGTGGAAGATGGTGGGTCTCCCAATCGCCCCCCTTCCAATCATTAGTCCGTCGGCACCGGTCTTTTCCAGGCAGTCCTTCGCTGAGGATGCCGAGGTCACGTCCCCATTGGCTATCACTGGGATACTCAGCTCTTCGGCTATCTCCCTTATCTGCGACCAGTCTGCCTCTCCGGAATATCGCTGTCTTAGGGTCCTGCCATGAACGCAGACCCTCGCAACGCCCTCATCCTCCAGCCTCTTGCATATCTCCAGAGCCGTATTGGGGCCGCTTCCGGTCCCGAGCCTCATCTTGACAGTGATGGGGGTGCCCTCAGATGCCTCTATGCATTCTCTGACCATCTGGACTACTCGGTCTGGGTCCCTCAGGAGTGCTGCACCTGCATCGTTCTTGCAGACCTTTGGGGCAGGACAGCCGAAATTTATGTCAATCGAATCAGCACGCTCTCTAAGCATCTCGACCGTCTGCACCATCTCATCATTGTCGCCTCCGAAAATCTGCGGTATGAAAGGAGACTCCCTCTTATCGCTCTCAAGTTTGAGCCATGAGTAAGTATTCTTCCTAGTGAGGCCGGATGCCGCTGTGAATTCCGTAACGGTAAAATCAGCGCCGCATTCCTTAGCGAGAATCCTGTATGCCAGATCCGTAACCCCCGCCATGGGAGCCAGAAATAGGGGATACCGGGGAGTATTCATTGGTCGTTGGAATACGTAGTTGCCTTTGAGGACGACGCCGCACTCAGAAGGTGGATTCCCAATCGTCTACATTCTCCGCTAGTTCGAACTCCAGGTCCGATTTCAGGGTTCCCTTGATCTTGAGCATCTCCCGTGCCAGTAGCCAGTAGACCAGGGCCAGCGATCTGCGGCCCTTGTTGTTGGCGGGAAGTGCCAGGTCGACGTTCCTCAGTCTGTTGTTAGCATCGCATATGGCAACGACCGGGAGGCCTGACTTGACCGCCTCCGATAGGGCCTGGGAGTCTGCTGCTGGGTCGGTCACCATAATCACCTCGGGCTCCATGTACGTCCTCAGCCTTGGGTTGGTCAGGGTTCCGGGGATGAATCGGCCGACGATGTGCTTCGCACCGATCGACTGCGCGAACTTCCTTGCTGGCCTCTGTCCGTACTGCCTTGCACTGACGACCAGGATCCTGCTTGGCTCGTAGTGGGAGAGGAACTTGGAGACCACGCGAATCCTCTCATCCGTCTTTTTGACGTCGATGATGTGCAGGCCACTGCTGTCCTGGTGCATGGTGTCCAGGAACTGCTTCATGTCCGCGGACTTCTGGTTTGTACCGATGTGCACTGCGTGCCTCTCGTAAACATCTGGCGACACGAGTGGTGTTGCGGTTTCCGTCATTCGGTTTCCTCAGCAGCGCGGCCACCTGCCTTTGGTTGATAAGCGCTGCGCAGGGCCATTGGCCTGCTGAATCTCAATCCTCGAGCTCTGAGAGGAACGTGCACTCCTTCTCGCCGTTCTCGTAGACCTCGTGGGAGCTCGGGAAGTGGACGCAGGGCTTGGTGATGGTCGCGTACAACTCGAATGAGTCGTGGAAGGACAACTGCTCCACCGGCGTGGTAATTCCCCAGCCCCTCGCCTCTACTTCCAGTATCCATGTCCCCTCGATGAAGTCGATCTGCCAGTCGTAGGGCGCCTGGAAGTCCTGTGTCGCCCTGACCTCCCAGAATGGGTTGCCCCCGGATTCCTTGGCTCCCGGCTCCCAGAGCCTGGCTTCCACGTACCTGACCTGGTTGGTCTCGTTCCCGATCAGGTCCTCAAGGGTGCTGGAGTAAGGGAACTGGGCCCTGAAGTTGATGCTGAGCGATGAGACAGTCTCGTCGAAGACGATGGTGGTCTCGTTCTGGTAGAGTACCGAGTCGAGCTCGGTTCCTGTCTCGAACATCTCTGTCCAACCTACCGTGACATCCTGGTTGATGTGCTCCGGAGGGTCCCTCCAGCTCTCCATCACCTCACGCTGAATGGATAGCGCCAAACAGCCGCTGCTCATCATCGAGAGCGCCAGCAGAGCGCATAGGGAGAGTGCTGTACGGGACCCGGCCATTGAAACACGGGGGCACTACTACGTATTCAACTCGTGTGTTGGATGGTGCCTCTCGGTACTCATAGGGTACGTCAACGCCGTAGCTCGGTCACCCTTTGTCGTCATTGAGGCGACCATTCGTGTCGGGGTTCGGAAATGAATCTTCTAGTCGTGTCTAGAAGCCCATGCCGCCCATGCCGCCCATGCCGCCGCCCATATCGGGCATTGCTGGGGCTGCTTCCTTCAACTCTGGGTCGTCTGCGATCAGCGTCTCCGTGGTCAGCACCAGTCCTGCGATGGAGCCTGCTGACTCGAGTGCGTTCCTGGTCACCTTGGCGGGATCCAGGATTCCGGACTCGATCATGTCGACGTACTCGCCTGAGCGAGCGTTATACCCGAAGTTCTCATCATCGTTCTCCAGTATCTTGGAAATGACTTCGTCGCCGTCTGCCCCTGCGTTAGCTGAGATTTGCCTGGTGGGGGCTGCAAGCGCGTCGTAGACTAGGTTGATTCCGATTGCACGGTCTCCCTCTGATGCTGCTGCTAGGTCCTTGAGGACCTCTCTTGCCCTGAGGAGTGTGACTCCTCCACCGGCTACCACTCCCTCTGCCATGGCAGCCCTGGTGGCATTCAGTGCATCGTCGACCCTGGCCTTGGTCTCCTTGACCTCGGTCTCTGTCGCTGCTCCGATCTTGAGGACCGCGACTCCACCAGTTAGCTTGCCGACCCTCTTCTCGATCTTCTCCCTGTCCCACTTGCTAGTGGAGAGTTTCGCCTGACCTCGTAGGAGTTCTGCCCTCTCTTCGGTGGCCTTCTTCTCCCCGCCGCCGCCGACTACGGTCGTCTTGTTCTTGGCGACGATGATTCGGTCAGCGCTGCCCAGGCTGGATGGGCCTTGTTCCTTCAGGTCCGCGCCTTGGTCCTTGAACAGGGGCTTGGCCCCGGTCAGGACGGCTATGTCCTCAAGTTGCTCCCCTATCTCGTCCCCGAAACCAGGTGCCTTTACGGCTACAGCCTTGACAACCTTGCTCACAACATTCAGGACGAGGGTGGCCAGAGCCTCTCCCTCGATGTCCTTGGCCACTATCAGGAGGGGCCTCTTCTGTTGTACGCTGGCCTCCAGGGAAGGAAGGAGGTCCTGTGCGGAGTTGATGGTGTGGTCTGTCAGTAGAACCAGCGGGCTCTCGTGAATTGCCTCTCTCTTCTCCTTGTCCGTGATCATGTACGGGCTCATGTATCCCTTGTTGAACTCCATACCCTCAACGACGTCCAGGGACGTCTCGATTGACTTGGCCTCCTCGACGGTAATTACCCCATCCCTACCCACGGCATCCACAGCCTCGGCGATGAGCGAACCTATCGACTCGTCGTTGTTGGAGGCGATTGTCGCGACCTGCTGGATCGTCTCGCTGGTCTCGACTGGCACGGCCCTGTCCTTCAAGGTGTCAACCACTGTTGAGATGGCCTGATCGAACCCTGCCTTCAACTCGACCGGACTCGAGCCTGATTTCATGTTCTTGAGACCATGGTGGCAGAGGCTCTGTGCCAGGATTGATGCGGTCGAAGTACCGTCTCCTGCGTTGTCCTGGGTCTTACTCGCGACCTCCTGGATGAGCTTAGCGCCCATGTTGGCGAAGGGCTCTCCCAACTCGATGTCCTTGGCTATAGTGACGCCGTCGTTGATTATCGATGGGCTTCCCCACGACTTCTCCAGGACGACTGTCCTTGCTGCTGGTCCCAGAGTGACCTTGATCGCATTGGCGACCGTGTCGATTCCCTCTAGTAGTCTCTCTCTTGCTTCCTCTCCGTATACTATTTTCTTTGCACCCATTTGTTCACCCCATTACCTTTGCTTGAATATCTTCTTGGTTTATCAGGAGGTAGTCGTTGTCCATCCACTCCATCTTCGTACCACTGTACTGCCTGAAGATGACCCTGTCCCCGACGGCGACGCTCTTGGCGTCAGGACCGACGGCCTGGACCCTGCCTATGTTCATCTTCTCCCTTGCTTCCTCCGGAAGGAGAAGACCTGATGCGGTCTTCTCGGGGGCGTTCTCCATTGCTAAAAGCACCATTTCTCCGATTGGTTCTATTCCTACTTCCATGAAGTTCATCTCCAATTTGTGATGCTTCGAATTTTTGGACCGTTTTAAACTAAACGAATGCGCCATCCTGCCAACGGAGGCGGAATTTTCTCGCTACTCTTCCTCTTCTGCGCGGGAGTTACGTTCCTGAAACTGCTCGAATGCGACTGGCAGTCCGAGGATTAGAAGGATCAACAGAGTCAGTGAGTACCAGGACCTCGGGGTGACCTCCTCCCAGTTCCCCGACGTGATGAGCTTAATCGATCCGATCCAAGGAACCTCGGAGGAGGCTATCCCCACTATCCACTCTTCCTTGACCGCCTCTACCGGCTCGTTGTTCGAGTCCCTCATACCTGAGGCAGGGCCGTTGGAGCTTACTCCGGACTGGTCGATCATGCAGCCATCGGCATTGTTGTCCCCCGATGTCAGAAAGCCGGAGTGAATTGGCTCCCAGTCGTCAATCCTGAGGTTGTAGCTTCCATGGAACGAGGAGCAAGGGATGTCCAAAGTCCAAGTGACCGTCTGGACGTTGCGGAGGGTAGTTCCCGGGACATCCCAACCAGAGCCGTTCTGCACGACCTCGAGCAGGGCCCTGTGTATCACGGGCGTGTCGAGTCCCCCGTTCTTGCTGAAGATGATGACGTCCCCGGGGGATCCATGGGACTCGTAGCCGAAGTTCTCGTTGCCTGCTTCTGTGGCCTCGACGAAAGTAATGACATCCGCCCTGTTCTTGTTCATGACCAGAATCAGGTCACCTGGGTCAATCGCGCCGACGGAGCCCTCCTCGTCATGCATCATCGACCCGGACTCGACGACCACCATCGGTGGGAAGGAGCCTGTGGAAATCCACATCGAACCCAGTAGTAGGACCACCAATCCCAGTGCTAGCGACCCTTCTCTGACTAATGGACTGACTGTCAGGGTGTCCGAACTATCAGAGTCTGAGTCCGGGGCTTCCTCCGACACCTCATTCCTCCTCGGAACTTCCTATGGGCTGTACTCGCGAGGATGTGAGTGAGGCGTACTTCCTTGGGACCTTGATTCCCAGGCTCTCGTAGTGCCCCTTTAGGCTCGACTGGAAGCCCTTGCCCAGCAGGTCTGCAGCGATCTCCGCCTCCCTGGTCCTCCTCATCACCTCGGCTCGGGAGTCCAGGGACAGGATCTCGCTCAGGGTCTGCTTCTTCTCGTAGAAGTAGAAGAACTCTGGAGTGACGAAGAACAGAGCTATCGCGCCGCCGATGAGGCCGACCCAAGTCAGTGTGATCATGCTCTCCGAGGCCTCGCTCGCGTAGTCCATGAAGAACAGCAGTATGAACGAGTAGAGGGACGCGGCAAGGCAGAATAGCGTCATGAATGTGTAGGCCTGGTAGTGGTACTCGCTCTGCGACCGCCACCACCTCTTCAGCGGGCCGGGGCTCTTGGTCTTGCGTTGTGCCATGCTAACCACCGCGAAACACTCCCCTTGTTAGTCCCTTTCGTAGTTTGGAATCCGATCCCGGGGGCAATCAATATCGGCGTTCCCCCGTTGGGTGGGGCATGCTCGTGGGTCTGACTGGTCGCAATGCGTCAGGCAAATCGACATTCGTCGAGTGGTTCTCGGCCAAGGGCCTCAGGAGCGTATCGTGCTCAGACTCGATACGGTCATGGCTCGCGGAACAGGGGATGGATTCGACGAGGGAGGCACTTATCGAGGGCGGTCGTGAGCTCAGAAGGCAGGGTGGAGGGGGAATACTCGCAGAGATGCTGCTCGAGATCCTGGATGGCGAGGACGCAGTGGTGGATTCTATCAGGACACCAGCCGAGGTGAGGGCCCTCAGGGAGAGGGGGGACTTCTTCCTGATCGAGGTTAGAGCGGATCAGGAGGCCCGCTGGGAGAGGATGAACCAGCGAGGTAGGTCAGGCGACCCTCTCGACAAGGAGGTCTTCCTCAAGCAGGAGGAGGCCGAGGCCAGCTCGAAGGACGAGGCTGGCCAGGCCCTGGATGCCACGGCGGAGATGGCGGACATCACCATAGACAACGACGGTACCCTCGAGGAGCTGGAGATGAAGCTGCAGGAAGTCTGGTCTGATCTATCCCGGTGACAGCAATTCGGACATGTCCCGATGACACAACTCCAAATATCCATTGTGAGCAATTCGACTCATGGGCACGGCGATTGTCTGGCTGAGGAACATCCTGAGGATTCACGACAACCCCCTACTCGATTGGGCCTGCGCGTCGGATGAGATTGACTCGGTCATCCCGTTGGTCGTACTTGACCCGGCTCGAGGAATTGAGGAGGAGGGCGGGCTCAGCCCCAATCGAATGAGGTTCCTCTACGATTCGATTGTAGACCTGGGCGACAGGCTGGAAAGCGAGTATTCCGCCGGACTGATGGTACTCTATGGCAAACCAAAGAAGGCAATCCCACTGATTGCCGAAGAGCTCGGGCCAGGGGCATGGCTTCTGTGCGACTATCGCCCGGAGCCGGAGAGCAGGCATGAGGTCAGCGATATCCAGGCATCCCTCTCGGCGATGGGCGTCCAGAGCAAGGTCTTCCCCTCTGTCGGTACCATCCTCGATGTGGAGGACGTGATTGGGAGCGAAGGTTACCGCAACCCCAAGTCCTCCAGCGACATCGGGAACATCATGCGGAGAAGCCTGGGCGAGGGTCCTGACGGGTACCTAGTCCCAAAGCCGCTGGAGCCACCGGAGCATGTCAAATTCGACAAAGGGACTTTCGATTCGCTGAGGAGCTCGGAGTCCATTTCGGGTATGGTCGTCACGAAGGGCGATATCGCAGAGCGAGCCGCTGAGCTCGGGGTTGGCGAGCTCTACTTCGGCGGAGGGGAGAGCGAGGCCCTGGAAAGGCTGAGGCGGAAGGTAAGCGAGAGGCCCGAGTTCGTTAACGAATTCAGCAAGCCCTCCACGATGTCTACCAACGAGATGGGGAGCCCCATGGAGCCATCGACGACCGGGCTATCGCCCTACATCAGCACGGGTTGCCTCTCGGTCAGGACGGTCTGGGATGAGTGCGCAGCGGCCAACCTCTCGTCCGACCACACCAAGCCCCCCCAGTCACTCATCGGGCAGCTAATGTTCAGGGAGATGTTCTACCTGCTGTCGAGATCAGTCGAGAACTGGGATAATGACGTAGGCAACTCGAACTGCATGCCGATAGAGTGGGGGGAGCTTGACGAGGAGCTGGTGAGCGCGTGGGAGGCGGGGATGACCGGCTTCCCTTACATCGACGCGATGATGCGTCAGTTAGAGTCTACAGGCTGGATGCACCACCTCGGTAGGCACGCAGTGTCATGCTTCCTGACCCGTGGTCAGCTGTGGCAGAACTGGAAGCACGGCAGGGACGTGTTCGAGAGGAAGCTGCTGGACTCCGACTGGGCCCTGAACAACGGAAACTGGCTCTGGCTGGCGGGAGTCGCGCCTTTTTCCATGCCCTACTTCAGGGTGTACAACCCGTGCCCGGACTCGAAGTCGAGCCTGAACGCGGAGACCGAGGAGGCATCCTTCGTCAGGCACTGGGTCCCGGAGCTGGCCAGCTACCCCTCGAGGTACATCTTCGAGCCTCATCTCGCGCCCATCGAGGTCCAGGAGGCATCGGGGTGCGTAATCGGCAGGGACTACCCAAATCCTATAGTAGACAGGAAGGAGAGCAGGCGAGTCAATCTGGCGCTGTTCAAGGAGAGCGTCGGCCGTATTTCCTAGGCGGATCGAACCGTTATACCGGCTTCCTCCATCATCGCGACGGACATCGCGAAGTCCTTCTCCCACCTCTCCGGGACGTCTATTTCCTTGGGGTAGACCACTTCGACTATCCCGGCCTGGATTAGGGAACGGGAGCAACCGGTGCAGGGAGGCCATGTCACGTATGCGACGCATCCCTTCAGGGAGACGCCGATCCTAGCGGCATGCATTATCGCATTCTCCTCTGCGTGGCATATCAGGGGGTACTTCTGCTCCCTGTCCTCTAGCCTCTCAGAGTCATCGGCGATTCCCCTCGGGAACCCATTGAACCCAGTTGATCTAATCTCGCGGTCCTCGCCTATCACGACGCAGCCGACCTTCGTCGATGGGTCCTTGCTCCACTGTGAGATGTGCTTTGCGAGGTCGATGAAACGCTCATCCCACTTCTCGCTCATACCATTCCTACTCGGATGCAGGGTAATCATACTTCGGTTCATCATAGCACCAATAGATTCGGTGGATTCAAAGGAGGGAGCTCTGCCGGGATTGTTATGACGACAGGCCTCGGTTTCCATAGGAGTACCGAGGCGTCAGCTAACTTTGGCCATTTCATGGCTGATGCGATAAACAAGGGGAACTCCCCAGTTCTTTTCGAGAATAATCTCGGAATGAATAATTTTGACAGGATGGCAAACCCTTCGTCCACTGGACAAGGACCAAGTTTTGCCCTATTTACACCACCAGGGGAATACCTGGACGAGCTGGGGGCAGTACGGCCCGCTATTAGTAAGAAAGAGGAGTGCGTACTTACTTCCTCTATCAAGGGGCAAAATGCCCACAATCCGGAGGGATTATTATATTCAATACAAATTTTAGGAGTAAGGAAAACAAGGTAGGAAACATACAGTTGAGTAATTTTGCTGGCGACTTCGGTCGCCCTGATTCTCAACTGCAGGTCCAGATAAAAGAATCACACACTGGGACAAAGACCCGGTGCGTAGCGGTCTGCTGTCTAAGAGGGCGCGGACTGCTTCGAGAAGAACGCGAAACTGTGAGGAGGGGGGCTCATTGAGCCTGGATAGAGCTAGGCGCCGTTTCCATGAATGGTGGCGGGAAGCCACGTGGGAGACTTGTGGAGCTCCACCGCCAAACATGAGCCGTGAAATCAAGAGCGCTGCTCACGGAAAGACTTGCCCCGTGGCTTTCTGCAACCAGGTTATGGAACACCGGGAAGGTCAGGGATTCGGCCACGAACGCCCTGAAGCAGCGACAGTAGATCACCGCCTTCCACAGTCTTTGGGAGGGGTGAATGAGAAGTGGTGCCTATTAGCGATATGCAACGATTGCAATAGAATTCTGGGGCAAATTCTCAACGAGAGGTACTTCCAAGTGTACGGCGGGGTCATTGATGTCCCATTTCGGAAACTAAAGAAATACGTGGACTTCCAATACAAGATTTCGTCTAAATCGTTCAACGAGGAAGAATTCTCTGATTTAACTGAATGGTTCAAGACGAAGAAAAAAAGGAGTTCTCAATCCTTCCTCAACGAATCAGAGGTTGGAGAAAGCCGGAGCCTAGTTGGCTCCCTGGTCTCGGAGGCCAGAGACATGGTTGAGGAGGTGATATCATAGCCAAGAAAGGCGGAATGCGTAATGCACCGGCCCGAGCAGGACGAGGTAAGTCCGGTAAGGGACGTTCTAACAGACCATCAAAGAAGTGATGGATGAAAGGTCCTGGGCACGACTCTAAAATGCCCGACTAATCATGCCCTAGGAGGATGCGCCTCGAGGTAATCCCACAGGTCACCTCCGTCTCGCGAGGCCAGCTCCCCGATAACCTGCCCAACCAAGTATACGCTCCCTGTCACGTAGACGATGCAGTCCTCCTCAGTAGCTATCCTCGAACCTTCATCGATTGCCTCAATTGGCTCATTGATGATTACTGGGGGCTCATTTGTATATCCTGATAGATGGCCCGATAGTTCGCCCGCAGGGATGGAAGGGTTCCTCCCACCATTTACCTCGGTCACGATCGTTTTGATTCTGCAATCTGAATGGTGAAGGGGCTCAGTGGACTCGAGAAGGTCCTCCTTCTGAGTCATTCCCACCACCAGCACGTGCCTCTCGGATCCCAGCCTCCAAAGGTCGTGGGACAGGCTCTCTGAGTTGTGGGCCGCGCTCAGAATTACATCCGCTCCTGACCAGTTAATCCTGTCAAGTGATCTTCCTGGCCACACCACGTTAGTCTCCATTTCCTTCCACCCTATCCTGCTCCCGATCACGGACGCCATGCTCCGAGCCACCTCCTGGGCATCCTCGCTCCCACGCGGGACCCAGAGCACGTCCTCTCCGGCTATCCCCTCTATCGCCGCCGTGACTTCCTCGTCCTCGTGGTCGAGGCACAGCAGGGGGACTCCCGGCCTGTGTATGCCGGCCTTCTCGGTCGCTATCTTGGGGAGAGTGTCCCCCAGCACCTCCGAGTGGTCCATCGAGATCGTGGTGATGGCGCAGATGTCGGCTTCCACCAATCTGGTGGAGTCGAGCCTCCCGCCTAGGCCGGTCTCGATGACCGCCCTGTCGACGTTGTTGCGGGAGAAGGCCAGCATCGAGGCCAGGAAGGTGGTCTCGAAGTACGTCGGGAGTATCTCGGGCTCGATCCTTCCTGCCTCTCGGACCTCCTCCAGGCACGAGTCGAACTCCTCGGCACTGAC
>CACOAW010000009.1 GCA_902625325.1 uncultured Candidatus Poseidoniales archaeon
AGGACTCAACGGACCCCGAGAAGACGTGGTAGGTCAGGATGTCGACCAGTGTCGCATTCTCCTCGTCGGTGTCGAAGGAGGCCAGGTCGATCCCGGCATCCGCGAAGGCCGCGTCGGTGGGTGCGAAGACCGTGAAGGGCCCGTCTGCCTGCAGCGCCGTCACGAGGTCTGCATGGTCCAGAGCGGCTACCAGTGAGTTGTGCTCACCCGTATTTTGTGCGTTCGTTGGTATATCATCAGATTCCTCTGCCGCCACGATCGGACTGAGGGACATCGCACCGATAGTGAAAGTCACATACATTCCTACAATGATTGGCATAATCATCCTTGCATTCATGCCTTTTGCGATGTCTATCCATTAATGAAGGAGTGTATGTTTTTCAGAATCGGCCATATATACCTGTGTTTCTGATTGACCATTCTCTGATTAAGTCATTATCAGATTGTACACATGGAGTGCTTCTGGTTCCTTGGAGACAACTTCCCTTGCGACTGCAATCTCTCCTCCCTCTGGATACCTGGACTGCAACGCTCCCTCTATGATTCCGTCGTCCAGCGCCCACACCGGCAATTCTCCACCTTCTGGGAATTCAGAAAACTGGACCTTGATGTGGAACTCCGGTTCGAGATCATAGCTCAGGGTCCCTAAGCCCGCGTGTTCCCACCAATCCATCATCTCATTGAGAAACTCGATTTCCTGGCTGATTCCTCTCAGGCTAAATGCCAACTCCTGACCGACCCTGTTCCCAATCTGCCTCATCAATGACTCCAGGTCAATCCCGAAATCTCTCAGACTTGCGATTCCACCATGATTCAACTTTTTCCTAGCATCGCTTATCTCTAGTCCCGAGGCCATGAAAGCTTCGATATTGAAAGGCGTATCCTCCTCTGGGAGGTCCTTTTCTATCATCAGAACCTCGCGGATTTTCTCCAAGAACGACCCTTCATTGAGGGTTAGCCTCAATGGATCCGTAATCCTCTCCTCGGTATACCTTTTGGATGCGATATCGAAGGGAATGGCCTCTTCCCAAATCGTCTCAATCAGATTTCTCTGATTCTCAGCGAATTGTGCAGATTCGATTACCAGAGCAGCGTCGTTCTTCCCCTTCCCAACCGGGTTATCATCGGAGTTCAGGTACTGAATAACTTCATTTTGATCCATCACTGCTCCCTGAGCCTCCATCTCTTCCGAATGGCGAACTTCGATAGATTCGTGAAGGTCGTTGTAGAATCGCACTGTCCTCTTGTCCAGTTGAGCCAGGACTCGTACTCGGACACCTCTCTTTGCCGCATCGTTGATGGAAGTAATAGTAGCATTCCTGCATAGCGGTAGAATCCCAAATCTTCCGAGAATCATCACCAAGTCGGATTTAGAATCATTACCCATTTTCTCCAATCTACCGAGAATCCTTACCCTCTCTTTGAGAATCGTGAACTTGGGGTTATCTTCGGCCTCCACCTCTTGGAACTCGAAATTCGAACTCTCAACCGAGGACTGAATCTCTTGGAAACTACTCTCTATTCGGTTCAACTGTCTCCTGCGAATCTCAATCAGTTGTTCTACAGCTTGGTCTATTCTTGGGCAAGTGAATCTCATTGGCCTGTCAGCAATTACGGATACCATCCCCTTTTCTTGCAGGTCTTCTAGAGCCTTGTAGGCATCCAGCCTGGTCACTCCCAACTCCTTAGCAACTTCACTGGCTTTCATGCTAGGCTTACCAGCAAGTACATTCACCACCGAGACCTCTCTTTCTGAAAGTCCCGAATCACTCAGAATCTGATTCCACTCCATCTATTGTCCCCCTTCACCGCTCAAAGCCGAAATAATCTGAGCAACGTGCTTCCTAGGTCTAAATAGCCAATCGTACACGTGCTGTACTTTGTTGTCTGGCCCGATAACAAATGACGATTTAGAGGGAAACAAACCCAAGTGTAGCGGAACTCCGAATTTCTCGGCAACGTCTCTTTCCTGGTCAGAAAGAAGTGGGAATGGAAGGTCTAACTCTTTCTTGAATTTCTTATGCTGTTGGACTGTATCTTGGCTAATTCCGATAACTTCTACTGGTGGCTGGAGGGACTGGAAGAGTTCATATTGCTCTTTGAAACTCAGACAACCCCTCTTACATGTTGGAGAACCACTCTTCGCAAAAAAGAAGATTACCTTCCACTGACCTTCGAGCTCGGACGATTTGAATACGCTGCCCTCACTCGTCTCTAGCTCAAATTCAGGAGCTTCTTCGCCAATTTTGAGAACCATGCTATTTTCACTAAATCCCCTTTATGACACCTATTACGGGAAAAAATACCCTTTGGTAAAAATTTGGTGTAATCAGAAGTTTATAAAGAAGTGTTTCAATCTCATCCAGTTAAGAAAGTCAGATTGCGATCTCAATCTCGATTTGCTGTACCGTATTGAATCATCCCGCACTAGGCTAGATGTGGCCATCTCTTCTTGATGGCCCTAAAGATCACCCTGGATATCACCATTGATGATAGGAGGAAGAAAACAGAAATCCAAATTGGCGCTTCATCGCTTGTAGCAAGGAAATATGTGATAAAGACTATCCCGGCTCCATAAATCGCTCTGAATATGGAGAAAATCAGAAAAGATCTCAGTATCTGGTTTTCGGGTAACCATGACATCGGACCCGCCCCTTCTCCGGACATGTCTACAATTAGCGAAACCACAGACATCTACATTTTCCTGTTTTGGATTGTCGAACTCCTGAAACAACAGACCAAACAAGCTCGGGGGTTGAAAAAAAGTACTCTATTAATTCAAAATGGAACAATTATTAGTCTGCATTAAATAAATAATTTAACAGGAATAAATGAAAAACATGTCAGCTGACGAAGCCGTGGAAGAAAACAAACGCATCCCAGTCACCGTATTGACAGGTTTCCTGGGTTCCGGTAAGACCACTCTACTGAATCATATCCTCACAAGTACCGAACACAAGATGAAATTCGCGGTAATCGAGAATGAGTTCGGAGATGTCGGGATAGACGAGAATATACTCGTTGAAAGCTCAGAGGAGAGCATTATCGAGGTGATGAATGGGTGCATCTGTTGCACTGTAAGAGGAGATCTGACAGATTTGCTGAAAAGGATGCATGAGAGGATAGAGGACTTCGATGGAGTCCTGATCGAAACGACCGGTTTGGCAGACCCGGCACCAGTCGCTCAAACATTCTTCGTTGATGACGAAATCGTTAGCAAATACAAGCTAGACGGAATTATCACGGTAGCCGATGCCAAACACATCACCCAGCACCTGGACGAAGAAAAGCCAGAAGGCGTCGAAAACGAGTCCGTCGAACAGATCGCCTTCGCCGATAGAATCATGCTAAACAAGATCGACCTAGTCTCTGAGGAGGAACTAACAGAGGTTGAAACCAAAATAAAGTCCATCAATAGGTTCGCGCCAATGTATCGCACCGAGAACAGCATCATTGATCCGGCGAATCTGATTAACATAGGTTCATTCGACCTAGAGAAGACCTTGGAAATGGACCCTGAGTTCCTGGATACCGAATCCGAGCATGAGCATGACGACCGAGTAACCTCCACGAGCTCCAAGTTCGTCGGAGCACTGAATGTGAACAAACTGGAACGATGGATAGGGGAACTTATGCAGAGCAAAGGCGAAGATCTGTTCAGGTACAAGGGAGTTCTGGCTGTCAAGGGAATGGATCAGAAATTCGTCTTCCAAGGGGTGCACATGCTCTTCGGCGGAGGCTTCAGTTCCGAAGTAGCTCCCTGGAAGGAGGGGGAGACTCGGGAGTGCCGCTTCGTCTTCATTGGTCGAAATCTGGATCACAAAGAGCTTCAGCAAGGGCTGATGGACTGCAAGGCAGAGGAACTAAGATTCAACGTTGGTGACACCGTTTACGCAAACATCGGAGAGTTCACAGAAGGCAGGATCCTGAAATGCTGGGATGAAGGCAACCCGTATCGAGTAGAAATCCAGAACGAGGAGAGGTCAAATGTCTGGGTCCCCATCGACAGCGATGACTATGTCATTCCGGGGTGATTGGATAAGTATCCGACCAAAACCCCAGACTAGTGATTATATCTAATCCTCGATAGGCTCGATGGTGCGCAGAGTTGTCGAAATCGTCCCAACCCATACCGTAAGGGAAGGGGGGGGATTCAAGGTTCGCAGACCTTCGAGGATGAATAGTTTACAGAGTCCGTTCTTACTGATAGACGAAATGGGCCCGGTGGATTATGGTCCAGGCGAGGCAGTCGGAGCCCCATGGCACCCTCACAGGGGGTTCGAAACTGTGACCTATCTACTTGACGGGAGGATGCGACACGAGGATAGCGCTGGAAACAGTGGCGAGTTGAACCCGGGGGACGTTCAGTGGATGACTGCGGGCAGGGGAATAATTCACTCCGAGGAGCCTCACGAGGATTTCATGAGAACAGGGGGGCGAACACACGGTTTCCAAATTTGGGTAAACCTCCCGTCAGAACACAAAATGATGGCACCGAGATACCAAGAAATCCCTGCAAAGGAATCTCCCACTATTCGAGAAGAAGGAGTTTGGGCTCGGGTCATTGCAGGAGAATGTCTGGGCGTTTCCTCATCCATAGATACAGTCATCCCAATCACACTAATCCATGTCAAGATGGAGGGAGGCTCTGGGCTGATACAAGAAATAGCACCGGATTTGAACGCAATGATCTATGTTTTCGGTGGCAGAGTTAAGCTAGAAGACCCGCTCAGTGTGAGAGACCACCCACTTCCATTCGGTCTGGGCGTCAAACAGTTTGTGAGCGATGGGGAATTAGCGCTGCTGTCTCCAGGGGGGAAGATTGAGATCAAGTCCGAGTCAGAATCGGAATTTCTGATATTAGCGGGCCCAGAGATAAATGAGCCAATCGCCCGCTACGGTCCGTTTGTGATGAATACTAGAGAGGAAATTAATCAGGCCTTCCTAGATTACCAGAATGGTACATTTGCAAATTGAGAAACCAGCTGAAATCAAAATTTCCCCGCTCACCTATCTTGCAAGAAGGGGGTTCGTTCTGAAAAATGGAAGAATAACTAGCTGAATTAGCGCTACTACAAGAAAAATTGATGCTGAGGTTAGAGCTATCGTGGAGCCCGTACCAGTCCTTAACTCCGCAGAGACATAAATCCCGATAATGGTTGATGATAGTCCGAACACCTGCGCCCATATGAGGCATGATCGGAAGCTCCTTGATACGATCTGAGAAGTCGCAGCGGGAGTAACCAAGAGGGCGGTAACCAACAGAGCTCCAACAAACTGCACCATGCTTACCACTACTACGGCAGTGACTATGCTGAATGTCCTCCCTATTCTATTTACAGGGATGCCCTGGATCTGGACGGAAATAGGGTCGATTGCAGTTGCCAGCAAGACATGACGGAAAATTCCGAGGAAGGCCATGGAAAAAAGACTCATCCAGACAATGATTTCGAAACTATCTTCATAGATAAGGAGGATATTTCCAAACAAATAACCCTCCACAGTATGGGTGATCCCCCCTCCCCAATAAGAAAGACCAAACAGTCCCAATGCAAGCACTCCTGTCGAGAATATTGCAATCGCTGCATCCCCTGTTAGTATTCCCCTGGTCTGCAACTCGTGGATTAGGAGTGATGAAACGACACTGAAGAATAATGCATACCAAAGAGGAGATGCGGCACCCAATACGAGCCCTACTGCAACTCCGCCGAATGTAACATGGGCTAAGCCATCACCGATTAATGCGAGATTCCTAATCAATAGGAATGAGCCTAGATATGAAGCCACCATCGTTACCAACAAGGCAGCAACAAACGCATTTTGGAATAATGGTACTGTGAAGAACGAGGGGAAAATCTCTCCGGGAACATGTGGAGCTATGCGTTCCATTATCGGGGATATATAATGCATTAATTCAGAACCGAGTTTCATATTCATCATCCTCATTAATCATTGGTGCTCATGACTATGGTCGTCATGGACGTGTATTATCCCCCTCAATCCAGCCAGGGAGGAAAAGTCAGGGACCTCATCTGACGGTCCATCGAATCTCACGCTCCCTTCAAGGTAGACGATTCGATGGGCTGCCTGTGTTATCGTGGTCAAATCGTGAGAAACCATCAGCACAGTCATATTTTCTTTGTGACACAGGCCATCTAACAATTTCAGCAGAGAATTTCTCGAGGGCAGATCCACTCCTACCAGAGGCTCATCCAAGAGTAGGAAATCGGCTTCAGATGCTAGTGCTCTAGCGATTACTGAACGTTGAAGTTGACCCCCCGATAGTCTTCTTACGTCAGTATCCGCCATATCGACGAGTCCGACCATTTCCAATGCGCTGTTAACTCTCGCATTCCTTTCTGAGCTTCCCATAATGAGCATACTCTGCGGATTTAGAGTACCCAATCTAACCAGTTCTCTAACAGTGATTCGAATATTGCTAGACAGGTTTGAAGCGGCCTGTGGCACCCACCCTATTCTTCCATGATCAGAGTTCGAGAAACGCTCTTTTCCGTATACTCGGACTATGCCACTCGTGTTGGGGACAGGTTCCAGAAGCCCCAGGATGGTCAGAAGAAGTGTCGTTTTACCACTCCCATTCGGGCCGACCAATCCTACGAACTCGCCCTTTCTGATTTCTAAGTCCACATCTTGGATCACTATTTCGCCAGAACGTGCCACAGATAAGTCACTTATTTGCAGGAGGGGGGCCGTTGACTCCACTCCCTTTAGAGAACTCAGCCCCATCTCACGCAACTCTCCTAGAAGCCCTCGAGAGGATGGCCCTCAAGAGGGACCTCCTCAATCCTCCTAGCAACCCAGGCCAGTTTTCAGAGCCTCGAGGTTCTTCCTCATCAACGAAAGATAATCATCGTCACTATCAATCGGCGGTAGTTCCATGGTGTAGAGAGTCTTAACCTCAAGTCCACTGGTCTGTTCCACTATTGCGGCAACTGCATTTGGAGAGGTGTACTCTTCCACGAAAAATACTGTGATGCCCTCTTCCTCGATTTTATCTATTACCTCGAGAATGTCGGCAGCCGATGGCTCTCCTTCTGGATCCAGGCCGTGGACGGTTACAAATTCCAAACCGTATCTCTTGGCCATGTAAGCATAGGCATTGTGATTTGCAGCAACTGTGGTCCCTGTACAGGTGCTCGTTGAACCGAATGCGGAGTCGAAGTCTGAATGTAGGGAATCCAACTGTTCTACGAATGCCGCAGCGTTCTCTGTGAAAGCAGCCTCCCCGCTTGGGAACGCTACTATTAGGGCATCTAGTACAATGCCGATTTGCTCCTTGTATGACAAAGGATCTAGCCAGCTGTGTGGGTCAAATTCGAATGCTTCCTCGCCTTCACCAGCGACAATCTCCTGATCCGAGTGTCCTTCTGTCCACATATGGCCTGCAGCCACGCAATCAGCCTCGTTGGATTCGTAGTTCTGGTGGCTTGTTGTGTTGTGGCAACCTCCTCCTACGTGATCGCCATGATCATCACCCTCGATCCACATGTGACCTGCAGCCACGCAATCAGCCTCGTTGGATTCGTAGTTCTGGTGGTCTGTTAGGTTGTGGCATACTCCTTCGTGGTGGTCATCGTGATCGCCATGGTCGCCATGGTCACCATGGTCACCGTGGTCACTGTGCCCACCCTCGCCCATCAGAATGAAGAATTCCACGCCCATGGGCAAAGCGAAACCGTAATCACCCTCTTCCTCTATGTGAATAGTGGCATAACCAACTGGGCCATCGTGCTTTGCGTGTTCTTCGTGACCATCTCCCATAAGCTCGATGAATGCAGATAGTTCTGATATGTTCAGTAGTCGGTTACCATCGACATCTGACATGTTGAACATCTCCATCAGGACTTCCTCCTCATCGTGGTGTTCGCCATGGTCGTCGTGGTCGTCGTGGTCGTCGTGGTCGTCGTGGTCGTCATCCTCGATAATCCATCCATTCCAAAACTCATCCCAAGAGATGTTGCTGTCGTTATTCGCATCGAAATGCTCCATGACCGTACCTGGCGTCATTTCTACGTAATCTTCCTCGAACTCCTCTACGAGTTCCATGAAGGCCATCAGTTCTGACATGTTCAGTAGTTGGTTACCATCGACATCTGACATGTTGAACATCTCCATGAGAACTTCCTCCTCATCGTGGTCGTCGTGGTCGTCGTGGTCATCGTGATCATCCTCAGTCACGTTTTCCTCATCGTGGTGTTCGCCATGGTCGTCATCCTCTGCAGTCCAAGCGGCCCAAATCTCATCCCATGAGAGATTGCTGTCATTGTTGGTGTCAAAGCTCTCCATGGCCTCCTCTGCAGTCATGTGATCTTCGTGGTCATCGTGATCGCCATGGTCGCCATGGTCGTCGTGGTCGCCATGGTCGTCGTGATCGCCATGGTCGTCGTGGCCGAGCGCATCGGCTCCTTCCTGAGCGATGGGCTCTATTGGATTTCCAGCAGAATCATGAAGGTAATGTTGGTCACGCTCAAATTCAGTTGGTACGTGCTGGGCATACATTGCCAGTCCAGAAATTCCAGCCGTTTCAATCGTGAAGGTAGAGTCGTCACCCGAACCGACGTGCAGTTCGAAGCATGATCCCGCTGTGTCAATTGAGGACATAGTCTCGCCGTCTTCCACTATTGTGCATGAATCACCTTCGATCAAGGCTTCTACCCCATTTTCTAGTGCGTGCATTGTTGCCTCAGTCGGAGTGTCAGTCGGGATTAGGACAAGGCGCATGGTAGGGTCGGCGTATGCTCCGTCAACTTTCTGCATCGTCCATGTGTGAGTTGAATCGCTCATCGAGAACATTCCAGCCCACTCGAATGGTCCAGCACCGTGACCGTGGTCATGGTGATGATGGGCGTGCCCACCAGGCATCTGCAGAGCTACCATGTTGAAATCGTGAATATCCTCGGATTCGAATTCTATTACGTGTTCTCCCTCTTCTAGGTGGAAAATCATGATAACTGTCCCTGTTGGGCATCCTGCTGGGTTCTCAATCGTCTGTTCGGCAGCAGCATGATTGTGACCATCATGGTGATCTTCGTGGTCATCGTGGTCGTCGTGGTCTCCATGGTCATCGTGGTCATCGTGGTCTCCATGGTCATCGTGGTCGTCGTGATCCTCCTCATCACTTTCGGGGATTGTCAGCGAATGTGCCACGCGCTCTGCATGAATCTCCACCTCTCCAGCGTGTGACTCCTCGTCTGCAAGGATAACTGGTTCGTATGGGCCCTCCGACATGGTCTCACACAGGTCTTCGATCAATATGGACCCGTAATCCAACGAAACCTCTCCTGAGGGCATTGCATGGGTCTGAATTGCGGTCGGCGCATTGTTACCCAGGGCATCCATTGTCACATCGACCCATGGTTCCAGGTTCAATCCGTGATAGAAGAACAGGTCTGCATCCATGAATGCCACATAGTCGGCCACTGTAGGCTCGAAGTCGTGAAGAGGAACGTTCTCTGGAATGAGCATCTGTACGTTTAGATGCTCGCCCCCTACTGCGGATACTAGTTGCTCTATATGATAAGTCGAAACTAGAACATCTCCAAGAATCTGCACCTCTGCGGTCCCGTTATCCAATGTTGTCCCGTTTTCCACCGCGGTGTTGTTTTCGTTCATCGAATCGTCAAGCTCTTCTTCAATTAAGTCTTCGATCTCTTCCACTGCTTCGTCCTCAAGACATCCTGCGACGCTCGAGAAGATCAGCAACAAGCTCGCCAAAATTGCCATTCTACCGTTGTTCATAATCCGCACCGGCTGATAATATCTATTTAATTTAGTCTAATAATTAGGTTATTCAAAATTATTATTAGTGAATAGCAGTTCTCGTGTTCATGACACAGATAATATCCTTCAGCGCGGACACAGATTTCGCTAAAGATCTGGACAATATGATTTCCAAGTCCGGCTACAGCAACCGAAGCCGTTTCATTCGAGATGCATCGCTATTCTATGCTGAGATGCAGCAGAGAGGGGACTTGGAGAATATGGATGGGGAACTGACAATCGAGGGGCATCTAGTCGTTTATTACCAGCATGACCATGGAGATAGTCAGAGGCTTTTGGACCTGCGGCACTCCGAACTAATCGAGGTGGCATCATACAGTCATAGCAGTCTCAAGCACAGCCACTCGTGCGTTGACGTTCTTCAGGTAAAGGGCAAAGCTGCTAACATCAGGTCCGTGATATCCCGCCTCAATAATACCCCTCACGTGGACAAGGTTTCTTTCATCATCGCCCCGATGCGTGAGGATGGATGCTGCTAATCGTTTTTCGAGTATCGATTACAACGAGGCATTCAAGGGGCTGCTCCTTGACCGACCGTCGTGCAAATACCCCCAGAGCTCAAATCCATGCTTGGTGGAGGCATGGGTCCGACTAAGCAGAAGGCCGCTCGTCTGGTAGTTGACCTGGCATCTACTGCTGGAGCTACAGAGTTCATCCGAGTAGACAACGCCCACGTTTCTGGAGTGAGTGTGATTACCGGGGGGCATGGTCTTCGGAGATTCCTCTCAGACCTCTCTGGAGACCCCAATGGAGTGGTCTCGATACCCACGACATTGAACTCGGCAGGCTGCGATCATGAGAAGTTGGACGAGATGGGGATCGATTACCCAGACTTCCTGGAACAGCAGTTCGAGATTGTCCAAGCATACTCAGGACTGGGAATTGAGGCCACTCTTTCCTGTACTCCCTATGACCGGGGAATAGAGAGTTCGGAAGGCATCGGATCTTGGGCAGAGTCCAACGCAGTATGCTTCTCTAACTCCTACACTTCTCTGGTGACGAACAGAGAATCCGGGCTCTCGGCTCTTGCCACAGCCCTAACCGGATGGGCCCCAAAGTGGGGGTTGCATATCGAGTCAAACAGGAGGCCGAACATATTGGTTAACGTCGAAGCAAAGATGTCCAACGTCACCGATTGGAGCATAATGGGGGATTGGATAGGGAAGCAGATAATGCCCACCTGGAATCTTCCATGGGGGCCCATGCCAAGGTTCGTGGGCCTCCCTCGGGCGAACTTCGAGATGCAAAAGGCACTGACTGCCTCAGCAGCCAATTACGGCTGCCCGATGCTCTGGGCCGATGGGATTACTCCGGATGCTCCGCTCGTCGAAGAATTCCAGGGAGAGCTCAATTTCACAGATGAAGATCTTGAGGGGAGATATCGCGAACTGTCTCCCAAGGGGAAGGTGGATTTGGTCGTGATTGGTTGCCCGCAGGCAAGCGTAGGGGAGGCAAGGGAGACTGCAGCAGCGGTCAGGGCGAGGATGGAGCTTGGAGAGGCGATACCAAATAACAGACTCTGGCTCTTCATGAGCTCCTATAATTACGACCTGATTTCATTAGATGGGACTTTAGACATACTGCAGGAGGCCGGTGCTTTGGTTCTGAGGGACACTTGCCCGGAGGTGACTCCGTACAACCGTTCCAAGTACAACCACCTACTCACAAACTCTCTCAAGGCGGAGCACTACCTTACTAGCGGCCTGAACCGCATTCCCACTAGCGTAGCACCCATCATGGAATGCGTGGCTCACGCCTTCGACGAGTCTCTAATTGACGCCCCGCGCCCTGAATTAGAAAGTCAACATGCTTCACCCATGCACACGGCAAAGACACTCCAGGAATCTCCATTCTCAACCACCGGAAAGGGAATTCCAAGCCAGTCTGAATGGGAGGTATCTGGGAGGGCCCTAGTGACGGACGTCCCAATTACATATCTGGGATACGTGAACAGAGATACTGGGGTTATCGAGGAACCTGGACACCCACTTGACGGCATCCCAATCCGGGATACGGTGCTAATCTACCCAAAGGGCTCTGGGTCGACCGTAGCACCATTTGTGTTGATGGGCCTGATATATACAGGATTCGGGCCTAAAGCAATATTGAACAGAGACGTTTGCCCACTCACTCTTCCGGCAGCATCCCTGTTGGGAGTCCCTTACGCGCACGGCTTCGAGGAGGATCCAACATTGGGGGTGAACACCGGAGACGTGGTTTCTCTGGGCCTCTCATCCGGGATAGTTTCTCTGAAGGTGGAATCTAGGCATACCGAGGTTTGATGGCATCCACTCCATGCAAGCCCCATGGCAACGCGTCCCGATCCGGAACCATGCAGGGAACAAGACCTAGGTCTATTCGAGATAATACAGAGGGACGGTGCTGCAAGAATCGGTAAGCTACACACTAAACACGGCATGGTCACTACTCCTATGCTGCTTCCAGTTATCAATCCGAATCTGCGAACTATCGAACCAAGGGAGATGTGGGACAAGTATGGGATAGAGGCCCTGATAACCAACTCCTACGTTATCTGGAAGCATGAGGACCTGAAATCTCAGGCACTTTCGAATGGGATCCACTCACTACTGGACTTCCCAGGGGCAGTAATAACTGACTCAGGAACATTCCAGTCATATGTCTACGGAGACGTGGAGGTTGGCCCAGAAGAGATAGTGTCCTTTCAGAGGGATATGGGCGTGGATGTAGGAACGATGCTCGATGTATTCGGAAGACCTGACATGTCTAGAGATGAGTTGGAACACGCAGTTTCAGAGACCGCCAATCGCTCAGAAATCTCACTTTCCGCAGCAGGCCCGGACATGCAGTTAAACGGACCAATACAAGGGGGCACTCACGCAGACCTCAGGGACGAGTCATCTCTCCTGATGGGTTCGGCAGAGGTGGACGGTAAGAGATTCGCAATCCATCCGATAGGGGGGATCGTGCCTCTGATGGAACAACAGAGGTACAAGGAACTTTTCGAGATTCTACTGGCATCCAAAGCCTCACTGCCCCCTGACAGGCCAGTTCATTTCTTCGGTTGCGGCCACCCTCTCCTCTTCCCTATGTCAATAGCTCTGGGAGTGGACATCTTCGATAGCGCCGCCTATGCGATTTTCGCCAGGGACGACAGACTCCTGACCCCTGAGGGTACCGTAAAACTAGACGATTTGGAGGAGTGGCCGTTCCACTCACATGCCCTTTATTCCAAGACCCCGAAAAGTGTCAGGGCCATGTCTCATGAAGATCGCTCTAGAATTCTGGCCGAGCATAATCTCGAAGTTACCCAGGCCGAGCTAGCAAAGTGCAGAGAAGCAGTAAGGAAGGGCACGATATGGGAGCTGGCAGAGAGGAGGAGCCACTCCTCCCCTTACCTTAGGGAGGCCTTCGTGTGGCTGCAGGATCAACTGGACGACCCCGATGATGGACCGGTCGGGGAGTCAGTGTTGCGGATGATAGCATCCAGCAACCCTCTGAGGAGTGGTGGAGAGCAGCTTGGAGAGGAAATCGAGTACAGGCCGCACATCCTCCACATTCAGGCTCTTCTAGCCACTCGATGGAGGGTCCCGGGATCATGGTGGGACTCCAGTGCTGGCCCTGCAGAGCGAGTACTCCTGCTCGAGGGAACCTCTCCTCCTTGGCGTAACAAGAAGAGCGCTCTGATTGAGCACCTGTCTAGGGAGCCGAGGACCGTGGTTATGATTTCCACTCCCATAGGGCCCATACCATACTCTCTGGAGGATTTATCTCCATGGTGCCATCTGACCGGTCCAGACGGGATTTGGCAACCAATCTCCGATGACCACGAGATCCGTGATGCTCTTGATGAACTGGGCCTATCCCAACTTCCTCTAACGAGGATAACTCCTGAAGACGATTTAGACGAGATTCCCGATTCAGAGGATATCAGAGACTGGCTCGATCGGTGTTCAATCGTCGACAAACTGTCCGTTCTTTGCTCGATTCACCCATTGGATGCTTGCAAGATGACGGATGAGATGACCTGTCGGAGGTCCAGAACGGATAGGGTCGTCAACGTAAGTTCTGGAGACTCACACATCTTATCACCCAGACTGACAGATGGGGGAATCTCGCTCACCGTCGAGGGAGCCTCGATAGCCAACGACTTGAATGCCTCACCAACCCCAGAGTTCGGGAAAACGGAGGATGATTCAGATTTCTCAGGAATTCCAAGGGTGTGTATCGTTGACGATGCAATACCATTCGTTGGAAAGGGCAGGAATGTAATGCACGGTTACATCTTAGGCGCAGACTCACACATTATCCCCGGACAACCGTGCCTAGTCGTCGACTCGAAAGGGACACTGGTCGCTCATGGAACTCCATTGACTTCCCATCTGGAGATGCAGTTCCTAAGGAAGGGAATCGCTGTCAAAGTCAGGGATGGGGCGTTCAAGCAAGGCCAGTAAGGGAAACTTTCCGGGGATTCATTCAAGTGATTGTCGCACGACCAAGGGTCTGCTCCCAGAGGGAGTCGGGGCTAGATAATGTCAGACGAAGAACTCCTCGGAGATACGCCGATAATCTCCACGAGGGGCCTTAGGAAGATGTATGGCCCTCACCTGGCGCTGGACGACATCAACCTCGAGATAAAAAAGGGGGCAATAGGGATACTAGGGCCTAACGGTGCTGGGAAATCGACTCTCTTCAAGTGCCTACTCGGTCTCATAACGACCACTTCCGGAGAGGGGACCGTCCTCGGTCACGACATCAGGACACAAGGCGAGATGATCAGATCCAGGATAGGATACATGCCGGAATACAATGCCCTTGACCCGAATCTCTTTGCAATCGACCAAGTCAGGTACTCGGGAGAGCTTCTCGGGATGAACACTAAGCATGCCACACAGAGGGCGCACGAGGTCCTCGAGTACGTAGGCCTGAAGGACCAGAGGTACAGGAAAATAGAGACGTTCAGCACGGGGATGCTCCAAGCAACAAAGCTGGCATGCGCCCTGATCCATGACCCAGACATACTGATCTGCGACGAGCCAACCAATGGATTGGACCAGAGGGCTCGCTCATTCATGTTGCAGACCCTGAACAGGACCGTCAGAGAAGGCAATAGATCGGTTCTGATGAGCAGTCATGTGATGGACGACGTACAGGACCTATGCCAAAGCATAGTGATGATTCACAAGGGTAGAATCGTGGTCCAGAGAAGCATAGAGGAACTCGTAGAACAAGTGGACAAGGAGGTCGAGATGGTGATATGGGGAGGGGCTAGCAAGATGGAGTATGAGCTGAACTCGATGGGCCTGGAACTAAGGCGTCTCGGAAGGGTGATTCGAGTCAAGGTAACTAGTGAGAAAACGATCGACCAGATTCTCCAAGCGGCGGTTTCAGCAGGAGTCCAAGTTCGCCAGATGAAAGAATACGAACCAGACCTGGAAGACATCTTCTTGCTTGTGATGGACAAGTTGGGCTCTCAGATTAAGGGAACTGGGGACCTGATGACTCCCGAGCATACAGGAGGAGTTTGATTGGCAAAGGAGCAAGTCGAACTCGAAGGCGGCACCACTCGGATGGAGGCAGCATTCGGATCCGGAGACGGAGACGATGAGGCTACGGCCGTAGTCGCCAGATCACAAGCTTCGTTAGGGCAGGTCTTCGAGCAGAAGTACCGTCCGTGGGATGGCGATCTAGGGCCAAGGTGGATGAGGAACTACGCTATTTTCAGACATCATGTGTATGGTGTGTTCACAGGAAAAGGACACAGGCAGTACCATCCAATGGTCAGACTGCTAATACTGATTATCTTCCTAGCCTCACTCACTCCCATCCCTATGCTCTTCCTATCCTCATTTATCGGGGATCAGGGTGGCTTGTTCGAGAAAATGTGGGGAATCAATAGGTACAATCTGTGGGGCCAAGTTCTAGGTTACTTCCCGAGGAACTTGTGCATGTGGCCTCTTTTAACTGCCGTAATAGTAGGTGGCATGATCTCCGATGACAGGCAGCATGGAACCAGCGCTATCTACTTCTCAAGGCCCGTCTCTAGACTGGATTACACGGCGATGAAGTATCTGAGCGTAGCAATAATTCTCGGATTCGTGATCGTCTTCTCCTACTTCGCATACTACACTAGTGCCATCGTGTTCAAGTCAGAGGGTTGGGCATACCTCGCGGATACTCTCCCGATCTTCTTTGGAGGGATGCTGGCTGGAATAATCCTGGTGATAACTTACACCTCGATTGGATTGGCACTCTCCAGCATCAGCCGGAGTCGCTTCTTCGCAGCAATCGGATTCTTGAGTATTATTTATGGCACCAAACTGGTCTCCCTGCTAGTCGAACTACAGTTCGAAACCACGTTTATGTATGCCTTGAGCCCCTACGATTGTTTGGCTCACTTGGGCCAGTTTCTGCTAGGAATACCATCAAATTACGAACACCCAGTCTCCATATCTGCAGTTTCCATATTGGCCATGAACTCCTTGGCAGTCTGGCTCCTAGTTTCCAGAGTGACCTCATTGGAGGTGACTAGGGAATGACCATGCAATCCAAGGAACCTCCAGCCGTATTGATTGATCAGGCCTCGAAGTGGTACGGCCAGGTGATCGGAATCAACGATCTATCACTGGCTATCGACGGGGGGGTAACAGGGGTGCTGGGACCTAACGGAGCTGGAAAGTCGACTCTGTTCAAGCTCATGATGGGCCGCATAAAGCCCAGCCAAGGCTCCATCAGGCTCTTCGGAGTGGACCCTTGGGCCAACACCTCCCCATACAGGAGGGTGGGCTACGTCAGTGAGTCCGAGAAGCTGTATGAGTGGATGACAGCATTGGACTTCGTCTCAACTCTGGCCAGGCTTCATGGGATGACTAGGGAGGAAGCCACTGAAAGGTCGTCTCACGTGCTGGACTTCGTAGGGCTAACAGATGTGATCCATAAGGAGCTCGGAAAGTTCAGCAAGGGAATGAGGCAGAGGGTCAAGATTGCGCATGCACTGGTGCATGACCCAGACTTGATCATTCTGGATGAACCCCTCCATGGATGCGACCCATTGGCTAGGACAAGCATAATGAGCGTAATCCGTGAATTGGGGGAGCAGGGCAAGACCATCCTAGTTTCAAGCCATATTTTAGAGGAGATAGAGAGGATTACTGAGCAGATAGTAATCCTGCACAACGGCCGATTACTCGCAATAGGCAATCTGCACGCCATTCGAGACCTACTGGATAAGCACCCGCATAGGATACTAATCAATTGCGAGGACCCAAGGAGTCTGGCGGGCCTATTCATAGAAGAAGACCCGATATTCGGCGTCAGATTTCCCAGAGAAGGGCAACTAGAAATCCACACCAACAACCTATCCGCAGCTCACTCCATCCTACCGTCCATAGTAGTGAAATCAAAACAGAAGATATCCAGTATCGAAAATCCGGATGACAATCTGGAGTCTCTACTCAACTACCTAATCAAGGAGGGCCAATGATGGACAAGAAGGGCCTAGACCTTTCCGAGACAGTTTGGACAAGGCTCGACCGCAAGGCTGGAGCCATAGTAGAGCTGACAATGAGGCAACTCCGACATAGGATCTCCACTTGGGTGGTATTGGGCGTGGGGGCTCTACTGATGGCACTTCTTCTCTCCTTCTACGTAGACTCCGTAAGGGAGTCTTTCGAACCCATAGACAACGATGGGGACAGTGAGGACAATGATGGTGATGGGTACACGATGGGGCAGGAGAGAAAGTATGGCACTCCTGACTGGGATCCCAACGTTTTCCCAGGAGCCAGCATCTTCATCCCAGAGAGTGACATAGACTGGAACGACGCTGAAAGGACGTTCTCCGCCAACAAGTCGTGGGAGGGAAGAGCATTCTTCGAGGCCCGATGGATTGATCTGGAGTACAGCGGAGAGTGGTGGGACACCCACATCGAGTGGAACCCCGACGCATCAGGCATCCCCGATCTTACCGATTGCTCGGAATGGGATTTGGATGAGATTTACGAGACCATATGGAGGGATGCGTGCGACCTCGGGGACCAAGACGGGAACGGCCTGACAACATACTACGTCTCAGGCAAGTGGAGGGGGGACGGAGAAGTCATAGTGCCCGAGGGGATGTATCTCAATTGGGGGTACTGGACAGAGGAGGTATACGTGGAACCAGAACCCCCGGAGATGTATATCAACGAGGACGGAATAGACTGCTTCAACGGCCTCTCTCTTCGAGGGGAGGGCTGGGAGGAGAGTAGGGTTGACTGCCCATCAGATGTGAGGCTTGGCGGTAGCCACGGATTCGATGATGACGGCGACTGCCTCGCTATGAACGACGGGCTAGGAGATGATGACAACGGCAATGGGATCCGCTGCGATGTACAGTGGGTAGCGCCCAACGGAGTGGTCACCGATATCCGGTCCGACGACCTTGTCGATGAGGACCCAGATGAACAGGAGTACATCGGAGAACTAGGCCACAGGACATTCGTCATAGCGGTCGGGAAGATGGCCTTTGTCATCCTCCTGGGATTGTTCATCCCTCTGTTCCTCTCCCTTGGATTGGTCAGGGACGAGACAGAGAACGGGACACTCCACCTTCTACTATCGAAACCCATCCATCGTGCTGAGTTCATCGTTTACAGGTTGATGGGTTATCTGGCAATTGCGGGTACCTACGTCGTTACACTCTCCCTTGTCGTTGGGCTAATCGCCTCGTTGCTGGGGCCGGGCGATCAAATCATTCGACTCTCGGATATGCCGGTATGGCTGGGGATAGGACTCGCGACGACTTTGGTCCTCGCAGCATACGGCTCTATCTTCAACGCGATGGGGCTGATATCCCCCAAGTACGGGGTGTATCTATGCATAGTGTTCGGGATTTGGGAGTTCATGATGGGAAGCTTTTCCATAGTGAACCCGAATTGGACGGTTGCGAGCGTGTCCATCTCGCATTGGGCTCTACAGATGATAGATGCCATGGTGCTCCTGGCATGGCCGGATACAATCCAATGGGCAGAGATGGACAACGCGTTCGGGATTGACTCGGGCCTCTCCGTCTTCTGGCAGCCTCCAGTCCATACGCTAGGGACGGCATCAGCGGGAGTGGCGCTGCTAAACAGCGTCCTAGTCCTTTTGATAGTCTCCGTTGCCTGGGTGTTCATAGCAAAGTCAGTCTTCAGCAGAAGAGAGATAATGTGATTGAGATGCAGGATGACCCAATTAAGTTCGAAGGAGACTTCTCATCACTGTGGCGACTAGATGTCATGCCGCCCATCTACGGACTTTCCTGGTGGTGGTACTGGGTCCTGATCCTGGTTCCTGATCCTGACAAACCCAGTAGGTCTAGGCAGCTGATGACCCTCTGGTCTACTAAGGAGACCAAGGCAGTTCGGGTCAGCGGTCACTGGTGGGAGCCAGGTTCTAGGATGCATAAGGATGAGCATGGCGGTTTCGTAATCCCTGGGATGGTATGCGCATGGTGGTACGATGGCGAGACAATGCACGAACCACTGACAATGCGAGAATGCCGAATGGCTGTCGTTGGCGATACTCACCCATTGTGGCCCGGACAGGGGGATGGTCTCGGAGCAGGCGCAGTGATCCCGATAGAGAGAGAGGACCTTTCCATGGGGATGTCCCCGGGAAACGAGTCCATGTGGGTTAGTCTTTCTAGTGACAGGGAAGCTAGGTCGAGGGGAGCGCCTTCTTCCTTCGAAGCGCATCTAACACCATGGTGGGGCCCTCCGAGCGAACTCACATACAGGAATAACGAGATTGCACTTGGTATGGGTTACGACATACTAAGGCTGCAGGGAATGAAGTCCAGATTGGTCGTAGATGGTGAGGAAATGGAGGGGACGGCCTACTTCCAGAAGGTCACAGTCCAGGCTCCATCAGTACCCTGGTTCTGGGGAATGGTCCACTTTGACGACGGATCATACTTGGATTGGTTCATGCCGCACTTGACCCCACTATCCACAACCAAGGATGACAAGCCTTGGCGGAAGAGGGACGCAGTTAGAGTCCCTCTGAAAAGAGCCGGAATTTTCCATGATAGGAAGCGAGGCATGACACATGAGTTCGATAATTGTGAGGTAGAGGTCAGGAAATCTGATAAGGGCCTTTTGGATTCTAATGGAGATTTACTTCCAAACTTCAGAATTAGGGTCTGGAACGACTCTTCCAAGGTCTCAATGGATATCAGGTCGGTTAGTCGCGCTAGGTGGACATTCGACCAGCCAACTCGAATGGGCTTAGTTAGCCATCTGACATATAACGAGTACCCATTCGAGGTGTCTAGACTAGAGATCGAGGATGAGGAAGGATCCAGGACCTTGACAGACTATGATTGGATCCATGGGAATGCAGAGCACTCCTGGGGATTTTTACATTGATGAACCCGGATGGCAATCACTTAGAAACAACCATCGAAGCTGATAGCGCATGTCTGAGTTCGTTGAGCAGTTCAGGTCCAACATCGATGCGGACGCTGCTCGTTCCGATTTCCCCGAAATCACGGATTCGGAGACTCCAATCTGGAGAGGGGGGCCAGCAACGTCTTCAATGGCCGACAAGTACATTCTCTCGATTATGGTTCTCCTGGTCCATATTGCGTTCTTCCTTGGAGAACTGCTAGACACTCCGGAAGGGGAAGGGCAGGTCAACTTCGTCCTATCTGCGGTAATTTGGCTGATAGACAAAACTGGAGTTATGGGGTTTGTCATATGCATGCTTATTCTTACCAAGATCAATCACTATGCAAATTTCTCCACTTCTGGAAAGTGGACAACATCCTGGCTTCTGATTTGCTGCATTATCCCACTATTGTGGAAACTCATGGATGTAGTGGAGTGGATAGGGGGTTTCTTTGACTCCGGCTTCTCGAGCCCTCTTCCAGCATGGAACTACTCTTGGTTCGCTCCACTGGGCCTTCTATCCTTCCTAGTCATGGTTTCACTCACAGTTCTGTACCAGAGATCTTTCCACTATGCTATAACAGACAAGAGGATACACATCAGACAGAGCTTCCTGTACTTCGAAACCAGTGCGCATGGGATTTCCTACCACAAAGTCGAGAATCTTAAGGCAGATCCAACGATACTGGGAAGGATCCTAGGGTTTGGCAATATACACGTGGTTACAGGTTCGGGAGTAGGCTTGCAGGTCGAATCTCTGAGTACTTCCGCAGGAGCTGCGCCCGAGATTACTCAACCTCCCGTGGGTAAAATGAGAATTTCCTCATTCCTTCTTGGTTGGATAACTTTGCAAAGAGATAGAACCGTTGAGGCAAGTGACCCAGCAGACTGCCTTTATGGGGTAAGGCGCCCGATGGACGTTTACCGATTGATCAACGAACTGATGGATGCCAATGTCGGACCAGCAGTTGAATAATTGAAGGTCGAAGTGAAATCAAGAACCCAACACTCCGCACCGTTCATAACCCTGAGTCCTCCCACAGGCACTGATAGATATGTCGAACGAGGAAACGATAACTAAGGCGGCTCAATGCATTACTCAGGGAGATTTCATGGGGGCTATGGAAATCTTTGAGGCACACATCAACTCCAACAGGGATGACCCTGCAGGTTACCATGGTTGGGCCGAATCCGCACTATTTGAGATACAAGAGAACGGGAACTTTGACGAGAAGGGCAATGACCGGATAAACGAGGGGCAGGTTGCAGCTTACTTCAAGAAAGCAGCCGCACTAGATGCAGAGAGCACAGAGTATCAGGCTGCCTATGCGAACGCACTAATTGAGTTCGATAGGATTCCAATGGCAATTCGCGAACTGAGGAAACTCAAGGACCTAGGCGATTCATCTGACGATTTCGATGTCACTCAGGATCTGTATCAGGCAGCGAAAATGCTCATCGATAACATCGATTTCAAGACCAACTTCGATAGAAGTGAGGGCTTCGCAAAGCAGTTCCTTCCAGTAGCAGTGGAGTTCGCTCTCCTTGGAATGGGCTTCGCTTCCGCTGAGGAAGCCCTGGAGTACCTCCAGACCGAGTAGGGGTGAATGATTGAGCGACCGTTATTTGGTCGCCCTGGGCTATCATGGAAACTCATTCCACGGGTCACAGATCCAGCCAGATGTTGGAACCGTCGAGGGTTCCATGAGGGATGCCCTGAGAAGACTTACTTGGTGGTCAGAGGGTTGCTTGGAGATGTCGAGCAGAACAGATTCTGGGGTAAGCGTTAGGGCGAATCTAGCCAGAATAGATCTTCCCAAATCAGTCTCCTCCAGTACAAGCAATGACTCAATAGTACGAGCCTTAAACGACCACCTTCCTGTAGGTGCAGTAGCTATTTCAGCAAATCGTGCACCCTCCACCTCCAAGGTTAGGTATGCGGAATCACGATGTTACCTATATCGCTTGGAGACCATAGAGGAATGGCCGTCCGAATGCGAAAACGATGCTATTTCAACAGCCTGCTCCTTGGTCGAGGGCCAGCACGACTTCACAAACCTCTCTAGATTGGAATCCGGCACAAATCCGGTCAGAACAGTAGACAGCTGTATTCCTTGGACTTCCGATGACGGGAGACTGATAGGATTCTCCATACAGGCAAAGTCATTCATCTGGAACCAAGTCAGAAGGATTGCATCAGCTTTCTCAGGAATAGTATCTGGTAGAATATCTATCCTAGATCTAGAATCCGCACTAAACTCTCCCAAGGTGAGTGTGGATCTGGGCAGGGCTCCATCCGAGGGACTCGTTCTTTGGGATATATCTCACAAGGACTTCGACTCTCCTTTCTCCAGCGAATTGCCAATTTCCACTACATTCTCTGTTAGGCCCAGCGACTCCCGAGAGTATCGGAGATGGCTTTCACTATCAAAATATGAAATGGGATTACTATTGGAGCGGGAGTGGATGTCAAGGCTCAATTGAGCTCAATTTCCACTTCTTCACCATCTGAGCAGGGTAGCGTTTCACGAAGGAAGACCCCAGAAATCACCTCTGCGGTACTGGTGTGCCTGGTTAGGTCGGGAACCAGGATGGCACATTCCTCCCATTTACCTCCTGCTCTACGAATCCTCCCTCTGAAGGCCGTTGCCCCGCCGAAGGACTTACCGTCCCTTTCGAAACCCTCGATCCTGTGGGCTTCGATTGAATCGGCGGAGACCCCTTCCTCCAATCCGGATAGTACCCTCAATTGGAGGAATGCATCCATGCTGCCCCCTTCTACATCTACATTCAGGGTACCTGGCCAAGCACCTACTCCCAAGACTCCCTTGAACTGTGATTGGTAGTGCTTCTGGAACATGAATACGTGAGCTCTCCCTAGCCCACTGCTCACCTTTCCACTGACTCGCATGAATCCGGGCTATGCTGGCGACTCATAATATTCCGCTTAAAATTACAAAACAAATGTAGACCCTTGTTCGCCAATTGACCAACCCAGTCCTACCAACTCTCGATATTCAGCAGAGTCGCTGTCTATTGCCGGATTTGTGTGGTTAAGGTGGAAGAAAATCACCTCTGGATCCCCATCTTCCCTTCTCCCCAGCCTTCCTATTGTATCAGAAATGGTCGGGTGTGGGATTTGGGACATATCTCTTCCATCCAACTCGTCTCCGCTCCAGAATGTCCCATCAATAAGTGCGAAATCTACCTCGAGTGAGTTCAGCCAATCCCTGATGCTATTCTGGCCGGCCATATCTAACGTTCCCGTCCAGTCATCGTGATCTGGGAGGAATAGTAGGGAGGAACTCGGCCCAATTATCTTGATGGCATGTGTATCGGAGAACTCGTCTCGGTGAGGTACCGGTATGAACTCGAATTGGAAACCACACTGTCCAGAGGGAGAAAAAGAAACACTACTCTCAACATTATTTGCTTCGAAGGGAGAAATCAAACCTCTTTTTCGAATGAAATCTATGACGCTCTTGCTCGCAAAAAGACTGGTTCCGCTAGATCCCATAACTTCCTTCCCGAATTGGCCCAATCCGTCTATGTGCCCTAGATGGGCATGTGTGAGGCTTACAGTTTCGGGAACCACAGTGTTGCCTATCCCCAGAGACTTGGCGGCTATCCCAAGTTGCTGAGGAAGAGCTCTGGATGCTTCTATGAGGTGGAGGCTTCCATCCGATCCAATTACCAAACAGCATGCTGGGTGCAGGACCTTGGATGGGTCGCTCAGTGCAGCAATGCACCTATCGCACGCGCAACCTGCCTGGGGCACCCCTCCATCTTGCGCGGTCCCGACCAATACTACTCTCACTTCATCCAGTACCACAGGCTGCGATGGAATGCTTCACATCAACTCTCTCTTGGAGAAACCTTCCTCGGATTAATCAAAAACTAGAGTGCCTTCTGAGGTATATGCCAGTAGATATGTCATGGATGAGGGACCGGTACTCGGAACTCCGGGACCAGGGACTGGACTGGGATCCGCCTACGCTGGAGGCTGCAAGTGAGCCGAGGTGCACAATTGATGGCAGGGAGATGATTATGCTGTCGGCCAATAACTACCTCAACCTCACTACTCACCCCAGAGTGGTCGAGGCTGCGGTGGAGGCAACTAGGAAGTACGGTGCGGGGTCAGGATCCGTGAGAGCAATAGCCGGAACAATGGACCTTCATTTAGAAGCAGAAAGGACCTGTGCCGAATTTAAGGAAGTCGAGGCATCACTAATCTACTCAGCAGGGTATACGGCGAACGTCGGCCTCATCCCTACCCTGGTAAGAGGGCCACAAGACGTAATCATCTCAGATGAGCTGAATCATGGGTCAATAATCGATGGGGTAAGGCTGACTAAGGCATCAAGAGCAGTTTATCCGCACAACGACATGGAAGCTCTGGAGAGGGTCCTCAGGGAGAACAACGACTCGGAAAGGAAGCTGATCATCACCGATGGGGTATTTAGCATGGATGGCGATATCGCCCCTCTCGACGAGATTTCCGATCTCGCAGAGGAGTTCGGTGCTATGACGTTCGTAGACGACTGTCACGGTGAGGGTGTTCTTGGAGAAGGTAGGGGAATAGTATCACACTTCGGTCTCCAAGGCAGGGTCACCTTCGAGGTAGGGTCCTTCTCCAAGGCCCTCGGAGTACAAGGGGGCATCCTTGCCGGAAGCGATGATGTCAGGACTCACGCACTCAATCACAGCAGGTCCTGGCTACTCTCGGGAAGCCAGCCACCGGGAGTCGCAGCCGCTCAGAAGGCTGCAATAGAGGTCCTTATGTCCGAGCCTGAGCATGTCAGGAGGCTTTGGGAGAATACCACATATTTCCGAGACGAACTAGAGTCCATGGGTTTCGATACTGGGGTCAGCGAGACTCCCATCGTGCCTGTGATGTGCGGAGAGAGCGGGAAAGCCCAGGAACTCTCGTCTCTAATGAGAGATGAAGGAGTGATGGTCGGAGCCATAGTCTTCCCTATGGTCGCACGCGATAAGGCTAGGGTAAGGACGCAGATGTCAGCGGGTCTAAGCCGCGATGAGTTGAACTCGGTCCTCGAATCATTCGACAGGTGTGGAAGAAAGATAGGCTTGATCTGATTCTTATAACCAAAAGAACGCCGTTTTTCCATATTTCCCTTGTATTTGCACGAGGGTATTGTCGGAGGGATTATGATGGGGTGTCTGTTACCCCTAATGTTGGTGGACACGTGAGTGACGAAGAGACCATTTTTTCCATTACAGAAGGTCACTTGGATTCAGGCCTTCGCGGGATACCAGTAGGCACCTGTCAGACCTCCTATGTGGATACGATTGACGGTGTGCACTATGTTGGCTACCCAGTTGGGGACCTTGCCAACCTGGAGGAGGAGGACGTAATCTTCTTAATGATGCACAAGAAGTTGCCCGACTCCGATGAATCAGCGGAATTTCGCAAAGAACTAGCTTATCGCGGGGAGAGAATGCCAACCGGTGCCTTGCGAGTTTTGGAGCACCTTACTCCGGGGAGCGGCCACCCCATGGACTGGCTTTCTATTGGGATTATGGCTCTGGGCGCCGCTGAGACCACGGGAGACGGTAGGGTTGACTCAATGAACCTAATCGCTAGGATGCCAGAATTAATGGCAAGGATATTCCTTTTGAGGGGTGGCAATCCATACAATTTGCGCCCAAGGAATACTGAATTGGGACTTGTGGAAAACTTCGTTCACATGCTGGGCGTTGAGGGCGAAGAGGCGGAGAGAATGAATAGGGTTCTGAGATTCTTTTTCATTCTCCATATGGATCATGGTGGAGGAAACCTCTCTACCTTCTCGGGCAAAGCAGTAGCATCTGGATGGGCATCGATTTACGCATCACTGGCCAGTGCAATGAACGCTCTATCAGGGCCACTCCATGGAAGAGCGAACCAGGCGTGTCTGGAATTCATACAGAGAATAGGGACCTCTGATCCCGAAAAGATAGAAAAGTTCGTCAGAGCAGAGTTAGCAGCCAAAAGGCCAATCTACGGATTCGGTCATGGGGTTCTAAGGGGGGAAGATCCTAGGGCTAGTTTACTTTTGGAACTCGGATCCGAGGTATGTCCCGACGATGAGTATTACAAAATTGCAAAAGCGCTCAGGGAGGTGGTACCCCCGATTCTCAAGGAGCACCCCAAGATTAGCAACCCATACCCTAACGTGGATTTAGCCAGTGGCAGCCTTCTCCACGCAATAGGGTTCAGAAAGCCAAACTACTACACCACCTTCTTCGGATGGGCTAGGGTGGCAGGAATCTGCGCACAAATTCTCGACGAGCGGAATGCTAGGGGTGGAAGGGGCGTTCCAATTTACAGGCCGAAATACATCGCGAAAGACCAACCACACAGAAGGCTGGACTGACTAAACGCTATGCCTAGCACCGGACCCTCTGTGTCCAATAATCCGAGGACTGCCCCAGGGTAGACCTCCTTCGGCGTATTTCGACCACCTCTCCGAATTTCCCGCCCACAGCATCCTACTGCCCTGCTCCTCTAGAATGCCCATCTTTCTGCCGACTTCCATCTCGTCCCACATCGGGAGGGAAGATGCAGCCTCTGCAATGACGTCTCCCCTCTCATCCGTGCTAGACCGATCAATCCTTCTTCTCCACTCTTCATCAAGTGGCTGGCTACCTGGCCTAGGCCACCTAGGACTGCCATCCGGCTTTTCGAATACCGTTGGGTCCATATTGTCAGAAACCAGCGACACTCCGGCATCCAGCAATTCATCTTCGTGCTTCAGCGGGCAAGGCCAGACGAATGCCCCCATTCCCCTGCGTGCTTCGAAGAATCTCCTCAGGCCCGGGCCATGTAGGCCCACGGACTTTCCAGGATGGATGTATCTTGGCCAGCCCTTTAGGTAATGGAGGGCTATTCCGATAGATTCCATCCCCTCGTTGCGAAGACTGTTGGCAACTCCCTTCACAGTAGTCCTAGCAAAATTCGGAATCGCCATGACTCTTTTTATCCTCCAGAACCTTCCCCAAGCCCTGATGTGGGGGACCAGCCGAGTAACCGGGATGGACGAGTCAACCGATTTGGCCGCCTCTCCAATCTTGGGCGAGAAGCATGAAGCGAATACGGTCCTTTCCGGCAGTTCAAGGGGCTCAAGAGCGAGTTCAAGTCTCCGAATCATCGATCCCAGATGACTCACAGTCTCGATTTTGGTAGATGGGTGAGGAAGCTTGAATTCTATGTCCACAGTTTTCCCTCCTCTTTGCCAAGAATCCGTGAACTTCCGATTCGCGAGAAGTTCGTCCAATGTAGAAACCCCAACAGAACGGATGTAGTCAGTAGGCAATTTCTCCACGCATCGGTCCAACATACGACCCGAACCCGGAACGAATTCGTCATGGAAGATGACGAACTTCCCGTCTCCATCCACTCTGAGGTCAAACTCGACCCCATCCGCGAACTCCATTCCGTGCACGAGTCCCTCAATCGAGTTCTCGTCCGGCCTCTCCCACGCGCCCATTACTTCTGCGAGAAACAATCACACGAAGAATACTGAGGGTTGACCTATGAGGCATTTACCCCTGTAGTTAGTGAAAAATATTACAGTCGGTGTTCGTAACAACACTAATACTCCTAGACTTCTACGTATCCCCGAATATTATGGCAGGAGAGACGTGGAAGAAAAAGGAAGTAAAGGGTTTCGCACTCTATGATTGGGCAAAGTCTGGCTTTGAAACAAGCATCACAGCAGGAGTCTTCCCTGGTTGGTTCGCAGCTCTATTCGTCACCGCTAACGGCCTTAATATTGAGATTGCCAGTATAGAGATGAATGCCGACAACATCATGACCCTAACTGTTACTTTCGGGGCTATTATCGTAGCACTTCTAAGCCCTTCACTTGGTGTAATTGCAGATAGGAAGCCTATAAAGAAAAGAACTCTAAAACTGCTTACAAATCTAGGAATATTTTCAGTAGTGGTGATGGGGCTTGCTCCATTTCTGTCAGTTGATCTGAAATGGGTTTGTCTGCTAATTTTCTATGTTTTAGCTACTTGTTCAAACAACTTGGCTAGCGTATTCTACAACTCTCTCTTGCCTCACATTGGAACTGAGGATGAGATGAACGAGATATCCAACCTGGGCTTCGCGACGGGGTATGTTGGAGGTTGCGTTCTTCTTATAATTCACTTGGCACTGCTTCTGGGCTCCGGTTTTGCAGACTGGGCCTTCACAGCTTCCATGGTCACGACCGGACTCTGGTGGTATGGTTTTGCAATCTTCACCTTCAGGTGGATCCCAGAGCCAGAGGTAGAGAACCCTATGGAAGACCTAAGTTTCAGGGATAGCACGAGGCTTGCCGTTTCCGAGGTCATGTCAACATTGAGGGAGTACAAGAACTTCAGGACCCTGTTCCTATACATCATCGCATACTTCCTTTTCATAGATGGAATAAACAGTATCCAGACAGTAGGGGCCATTTACTTCGTCGTGACTCTTGGTTTGACCACATTTGACCTGATACTTCTTGTTCTAGCACTCAACCTGTTCGCAGCCCCTATGGCTATAGTTTTCTCCAGAATCGCGGATAGGACGTCGACTCAAGGGACTTTGCAGGTTGTTCTCGTCATCGCCACTGTAGTGACTTTCTTGGGAGTGACATTTGCCCCCCTCGAGCTTGAGGAACATGGGGACTTCGATATACAGTACGAGCATATGGATGATGGCGGGGACGCAATTATCCAGGTGAGTGTGAATAGTGGAATCAAAGCATTAGTTCAAGATCCCGATGACCAAGAGCAGATTTGGGCTAGTGAATACTCCAATATTCTACCTCTGGAACCAGACACGAGCTCACCAGATGATATTCTTAGATGGAAAATTACACATGCAGATAACGATACTTCTTACAGCATCTCCTTCTCAGATACGAGTGAAAACAATGCTAAAATTTCCTCTTTGATGGAAGAGTTGGAAGACAGTAGGTTCAGCATATCTGTCCTGGGTAGCAGTGAGGACGTTCAGATGACCGGCACCGACCACGTGACTAGCTTGGGCGATCAAGCATTGGATGGGGTAGCCATTGCAATGAGGGATTTGGTTTGGGCCCCTCTAGGTGTCGCGATCGGCGTTCAAGCCCTAATCCTTGGTATGCTTTTCGGCTCTATCCAAGGTGCGTCCCAGGGACTCGCAAGGAGCCTGTTCGGTAAGATGGTCCCGGAATCAAGATCGGCCGAGTTCTTCGGATTCTTCGGATTCTTCGGAAGGGTTGGAAATGTAATCGGACCTCTCGTTTATACCCTGTGCTCAATCTTCATTGGCTCCAAGGTGGGGATTCTAGCTATTGCTTTCATAATCCTCGCAGGGACACTAGTTCTATTCCGCGTAGACGTCGAAGACGGCATAAGGGTTGCAGAGGAGTACGAAGCCAGCGTCAACAAGGCTTAGTTTCACTGGCCCCTTAACCCTTCGAGTTCCTCAACCACAGATGCTTGGGTAATCCTTCCGCCCTTCTCCCTCAGCCTAGAGGCCACCAAATCAACCTCCTCGCCCACAGCTCCAGCTGTGACTGCCATGTTCCTGACGTGCAGCTTCATGTGGCCTGCTTGGATTCCCACAGTAGCCAGGGCACGCAGTGCTCCTAGGTTCTGAGCAAGACCAGATGCCGCCATCACCTTGGCCAGCTCGTCCGCGCTCTCAACCCCTAGAAGTGCGACATTAGCCTGTGCAGCGGGGTGGACCCTTACGGCCCCACCAACGAGGCCAACTGCCATGGGGAGCTCGATTGACCCAACCAGATTGCCCTCTTCGTCCTTGGACCACTTGGTCAGAGAACCATACCTCCTCTCGTGAGATGCATAGCTGTGCGCACCCGACTCTATCGCCCTCCAGTCCTGACCACAAGCTAGGGCCACTGAGGAAATTGCATTCATGATGCCTTTATTGTGAGTTGTCGCCCTAAAGGGATCCGCCTCTGCGAAGTGGTAAGCCTGAATCACGCCATCGATAACTTCTGCGCCCTTCACGGCATCATCTCCTCTGTCCGACATCTCCTCGGGAGTGAATACGGCACTGACCCTGGCAAGACGGAGGACTGCCAGATTGCTAATTATCCTCAGTATCACGGTGCCTCCGGTTATATCCTCCACCTTGGGGGCGATTGTCTCCGCCATCGTATTGACAGCATTTGCACCCATAGCATCCCTGCAGTCTACGTGAATATGCACGATTACCATCGGTCCTGAGCCCGTTTCGATAACTCTGGCATCTAGGTCCTTGCAACCACCCCCGAACTTGACTAGTATCGGGTCAACCTCGTTGCAACTAGAAACCAACTCTTCCTTGGATGAAATGACCGAGTCTCTCGCGCCTTGCGGGTCGTTGCACCCCACGACCTGAATCTGCCCGATCATCACTGGATCATCGTTGTCCGACTTGAAACCCCCATTTGCAAGGCACCTCTTGGCCATGTTGCTTGCAGCGGCTACGACACTCGGCTCCTCCAGCACGAACGGTATTGCGTAGTGTGAACCGTCAACAACGAAGTTCGTTGCAACCCCTATCGGCAGGGAGTATGTCCCTACGACGTTCTCGATCATCCTGTCTGCGGACTCCTCATCCAACTCCCCTGTTCGGGCCCAGGCCTCGACCTGCTCCTCACTCAATTGTGCTATCTCTGCGAGCAGCTCCCTTCTCTCAAAAACTGATAGTTTGTAGAACCCTCCGATGCGACTGTTCTCTATTGGCATAGTACTCAATCCCATAGACATGGCAACGGGCTTCTAACCTTTTTCGAGTCGAAGGCACTCCAAAAAAGCGTTAATTTGATCGTTAACGCTTCGTTAACGCTTCGTTAAACCGTTAACAATGCGTTAATCTAATATGAATAGAAATTGACTACTGCTTAGGAATTTCATAGCAAAGCCATCCGGATTTCCAAATTGACCCGTTAATTCGACCTGTGAGACCCGTAATTATGCGTGAATATTAAGAATCCCAGATGTGACTGCTCGCCTATGGTAGTCAGGAGGGTTTCATCATTGGACATCCCTACTCTCAGAGGCAACCCCTTCGACTCCAGGCCCATTGAGAGGAATCGTGCGAGCGAGATAGTAGGGCGACAGGAAATTCTGATTCGATGGAAGGAGCACATGCACTCCCAATCCCCCCGGCTAATCCTACTTTCCGGGGAGAGAGGGTCTGGAAGGACCTCACTCATCAATGCCATTTCTTCTCAGACCAACGAACGCTTCATCGGCACGTATTGGCATAGTGAGGATCCCCTAAATTGCGCTCTGGACGAACTAGCAATCACATTCTGTGGTTACGAGATTCCCCCAACTATGCACCAAAAGGTGGAGAGGGTGGTGGAGACTCTAGACTCGGGCTCGGGACCACTCCCCCTCGTAGCCCTCGACTACCCTGCTCATGTCGATGTATCTTCATTCCTGCCATTGATTGTCCCCATTCTTCTGCGCTTCCGGGCACTGGTCATCATCTCTCTTTCCAATTCCCAACTGGCTTCTCTGGATGAAGGCGTAAGGGAGCTTTTCGACGAATACGCGACAATTGCTCCCTTTTCGAATGATCAGATCCAAACTCTCTGCAATCGCAGAATAAGAAAAATGTCCCCTGAGAAGTGGAACATCAATGAGGAACTCCTGGAAGCTATCTCGTCTAGGACGGGGGGGAATGCAAGATCGGTAGTCAGCCTGCTAAGAGACCTAGTGGATGAGAGGAGGAATATGGGCAAGGAGGGAACTCTCGAATCTCTAACTAGTTGGAGTCCTCCAGAAATCAACGACGCTGGTGAACATCCCGCATATGAATCAGTGCAAGAGGATATTCCCGAGGAACCTGAAAATAGAGAAAAACAGGTAGAAGACCAGACTAGTAAATCTGTTTTCGATTTCGAACCTTTGGAGGTCGAAGAGCAAATAGAACAAGATCCAATAGATGAAGAAGATTGGGATTTAGAGCCCGATGACATGTGGGAAGAAGAGGAATCCGAGGATATCGAGAGCCTCAAAGAAGATATCGAAGAAGCCAATCACCCTCAAATAGCTGAGGATATGAGAAATAAAACAGATTGGTCAATGGATGATGGTACTGCGCTTTCCATGGAGGCCGGAACAGAACCTCCTCAGCGAGACTCAACCAGGAGTTTCTTTGGACTCGTAAGTAGATCTAGAATAACTAATGACGAGATGCCAACTGGCCCCGACCACTCCGTTCCTGTACGGGATGCCGATGTAGAGGACCCACCTCAAGTTCCAGAAAGCGTGCAAAAATCCTCAAAAGATTCAGTTATTGATGAACACCGAATGTCCGTGAATACCGACGACCCCCGATTAGAGGAGAAACAGGTATTGTACTCGGAGGGGGAGCTATGGACTGTCGACTCAGAATTGGAGGATACTCTGCCAGAAATCCAAGAAGATGACGACTTCGAGGCTGAAGAGGACCTCCTAGAAGCGGAGACCGCACCTCAAAATGAAGTGGAAGAGACGGACATGGAGGTTCAAAGGCCAATTACCCTCCTTGGACCAAAGTGGGAGTCAGAGAAAACTGTGGACAGTAGCCACCTATCAGCTATGAATGACGCAGAGAGGCTCATAGTTTCCATAGCCTCCTCCAGGGAGATATCTCCCTCCGATGCCGAGATTCAAGCCCGCCTGGAGGTCGGAAGGCCCCGTCTTTCACAAATATACAATTCCCTTCAGAAATCCGGAATCCTTGCAGTAAGGAAGCAGGGGAGGAGTCGACTGTTCAAGATTAGCGAGGCGGCGGGAGAGCTGCTAAGGGCGGGGTGAAGATGTCAGAAACCATCACACTCGAGAGGATTGAGAGGTACCTCTCACTAACTGCAGAGGCTAGGGAGAAGGCAACACCCATCACCTCAAACAAGCTGGATGAAGTCAGGCTAGCAGACATGCTTCGGATGTGCGATGACTATGCCCGAGACGCCAGGCATTTTGCATCCGAGGGGGATCTAGTTAGCTCGTTCGGGGCGATAAATTACGCTCATGCATGGCTGGATGCGGCAGTAAGAATCGGCTTTCTCGACGGGCATGGGGATGATAGGCTGTTCACACTGCCTTAGGCCTCTACCAGCCTCAAAGATGGCCCCGAGGTGACTTCGATAAATGAGCACCCTCTTTCCACCAGCTTCCTCTTCAGGCCCCTGTCAACTGTCAACACGGGCCATCCCATCTCAATCGATATCTCTACCAGGTTTGTGTCGGTATGCCCTTCCTCCGATTTTACGAACTCGGCTCTGGAGTAGAGGAGATCTAGAAGAAGCCCCCCTCTACTTCCAGCCAATGCATCCAGCTCCCTCCTAACTGAATCCGTGACCTTCAGATTGGCCTCCCCTACCGTCTCGTTCAGGGAAATGTCTAGATTCAGGCCTGCATCGACCAGAGAAACCCAGCCACAGGCATCTACTAAGACGCCTACCATGGAATCAGCCCGAGATAGTTCCATGCCCGATCAGCCGCCATCTAGACCCGACCCTTCTGGAAAGGGTAATCCTGCTTCCCTCCTTGGCACAAATCGGAAGTCTGAGGGACAGCTTCGCCTTCTTCCCCTTGATGTTGGCCACAGTGCCCACGCTCGTCGCAGTAGCAGAGTTCACCATCAACATCTCATTGGGCTGGAGAGGCCTTATGCCACCTTCGACATCGTCTCCTGACACCATCTTCTCCAACAGTTCCAATTCCAGGCTCAACTCCTCCCATATCGGAGGCAACTCCCCCTCCCTGGCCATTACCTGTCCGGAGAGGTCGTCGGCCTTCGTCGCAAGGGGGTCTAGTGGGGTGGCAACCCCGCAAAGGCCTCCTGCAAAAGCAGTCTTCAGGTTGCTACCGCCACCCTGAATACCCTCTATCGTGGTCTTTAGTGGCTCCCATCTGGTCTTCCCTCCTTCCTGGATTCTCCTACCGGGTGCTATTAGGATGCTATCTCCTACGCTGAAGGAACCCTCAACAATGCTCCCACCAATCACGCCACCTCTGATTTCTGTCGGTCTCGATCCAGGCCTGTTGACGTCGAAGGAACGAGCAACGTACATCAGGCCGCTCTCGTCCTCGGTCCTGTCTGGAGTGGGGATGGTCTTCTCTATCGTCTCGATGAGGATATCAAGGTTCACGTCGTGATGCGCAGAAACGGGAATTATAGGGGCATCCTCGGCTATGGTTCCGCTAACGAAGTCCTTAATCTCGTTGTATGACTCTATCGCCCTCTCCTTGCTGACTATGTCTATCTTGTTCTGCACTACGACTATGTTTTCTATCCCTGCTATCTCGAGAGCAGCCAGGTGCTCCTTCGTCTGCGGTTGTGGGCACTTCTCGGTTGCTGCTACCAATAGAAGAGCACCATCCATAATCGAAGCACCCGAAATCATCACTGCCATCAGTGTCTCGTGTCCAGGAGCATCCACGAACGAAACAACCCTCAGGAGGTCACCCTTACCCTTGTCACCATCCGGGTGCTTGCCCTTGGCGTAGTGCTCTCCTCCCTTGGTCACGTGGAAAGAAGTATCCGCGTATCCCAGTTTGATGCTGATCCCCCTCTTCCTTTCCTCGGAGTGAGTGTCCGTCCAGGTCCCAGAAAGAGCCTGCGTGAGTGTCGTCTTCCCGTGGTCGACGTGCCCAACCATGCCGATATTGACTTCGGGCTGCTTGCTTTTCAATTTAGACAGCTTCAATCACCCCAGTCGTCACTCCTCTTCACCAGAGGACTGTTCGACTGCGGCTTCCTCTCCACCAATGATGGCGGCCAGAGAGCCCTTTCCAGATTCTACTACCTTGAGGTTAATCTGGCGCGTGTCTTGGCTGATTACGTTGCCCCTCAGATTCCTTCTTCTCCTCAGGCCGTCGTACTTGTATCGGTACTCCTTGCTGTTCTTGTTCACGAACTTCTTCCCCTTGTATCCTATTCCGGCTGTGATAAGTACTGACTTGACTCCAGATCCATCCAAGTCTGGCCTCATCGGCCTACCAGTGATATCGGAGCCACCGGTTATCTCCAGTTTGTAGCCATTCAGGACGATATTGCCGTCCCCCACGAACATTCCGTCCACAGAATCCCCTATCTTCTTTCCAAGAAAGTGATTGTAGTTGGCCCCTGTGATGTCCAGCGCGTAGGATTTGCCACCAGAGTCGGGATTGGTGTCGTTCACCACTGCCTTGAAGGACTGCTCACCTGCCATTTGGTCACCTTGGACGGCATCCCGACATAAGCCCCCTATAAGAGCGGTTCGGAGTCTCACGGCTCCTCTATCCTTCGAGAAGCCCCTTCTCAATCCTATCTCCAATTACCGCAGGTACTGAATTGGGCATAGTGATGTACTGTGTCCTCCCTCTGCCCCTGAGGGAACTAGATGCCCTGCTTACAATCAGTCCCTGCGACTCGAGGTGTTTCAGATATTTCCAGAAAGTCGTGTAGCCGCGCGCCTCCTCGTTATTTTCCTCGCATACCAGTTCGTACAACTTCCTAGCATCGCCACTAGAAATCTCCTCTTCCTTCTTCAATCTCCGGCAAATCCCCAGCAGGACCATCCTCTGATGGACATTCAGCTTGTCTATCTGGCTAGGTTCTACTGATGGTGAGCGCACCTCACTAGGCAGTACGTCTTCTTTCAAGACCTTCTCCCTCCCATCCATCTCCGCCCTTCTGATCGAATTATCGAGTAGTTCAATGGCCATTCTAGCATCGCCACCCGACTCCTCGGCAAAGACGCCAATCTTAGCTAGTACCTCGTCGCTAATGGCACCAGGTCGACAAGAGGCATCGTAACGTTGCCTAGCAATCCCCTCCAAATCAATAGCCGCATAGGGGCCAAGCTGTATCGAGTTGCTCGCGCCAAGTCTTGATTTAATCGCCTTCTCGAAAAGGGAAAAGAGCGTATCGTCCTGACTCACCAAAATCAATGAGAGCGATCCATCGCCCTCTTGGTCTTCGTCTATCCTGAGTAGTTTGTAAATCAGGTCAGAACTATCCCTCCTGACGAGGACGTCAACTTCGTCTAGTATCAGTATGAGATGTGATTGATGATGCCTTAGATTTCTTCTGATGTTCTGAATTACCTCTGCCGAGCTGAAACCACGCTCTGGATGGCCAGAATCCAGAGAGAGGGCGATTTGCTGGAGAACTTGGGAAGAGGACGGGTGATTCCTACAATTGACGTGAGCAAGAGCAACCTTTCTTCTCCCTTCCAATTTTGAAGAGACATCTATGCAGAATCTACGAGTCAGAACGGTCTTTCCAGATCCGACGTTTCCTGTTACGACCGCCTTGCAACTAACATTATGGTTCTCTATGCCAAGGAACATCGATGCTAGCTCTCGAAGCTCTTCCCCCCTCCCAATTAACTCTGGAGGTGTCCAGTCATATGACAGGGGCTCCTTCGAAACAAGGATCAACCCCTCTCCTATCCTATCGAGGTAGTCCGCCATCATTTAGTTGTCTATTTCGACGTTCTTAGACATATTCGGCTATCGACTACCTCGAGACTCGAGATAGTACATTTCCTATTTTCTTCGGTGTTTTGATAGGCTTGTCCGCATCAGCATTGACTGAGGCAGTGCCATGGTGCTGAAGCGGATTTTTAAGAAGCCCACCAGATTAGGGCTTTTCGGGGCCACAATTCTTGCTCTATTCCAGTCAATAAATGGCTCCGGTTTCTCCGACAACGTTGCACTTAGAACCGGCCTGCAAGAACGGCAGATTTGTAATCCTGTCAATTCGGGAGGGGAATTGACCCAGCAATGCATATCGGGGGGGATACCAGAGGGTAAGGAGAAACTAGTTTTCCCCGAGGATTTACAATTCGAAATTTGGGGAAACCTGGAAGTAGGCACAATTGATTATGCAATTGTTGCGTTTCTAGCTTACACTCTGGCAGCGCTTTGGATACACAGGCCCATTGACAACTCTCTCGGGGCCAAGAAGAAAAGGAAAATGGTCGCCCTCAAGTCGATACGCTGGATTCGCATAGCAGTACTTTCACTTGTTCTGGCTGCAATGTCCACGGCTAACAAGATGGGGAGATTCGCAGAAATATACAACTCTTGGGGGTTCGGAACCAGGACTGAAGGATCATTAGGATGGCACGACGGATCTTTCGGATTTCAGCCATTTGAATGGGGGGTTCTGGATGTTGTGGAGCTCATAGCCCTCGTTTCACTCTTCGTTTACGCAATTTCTAGAGGCGTGGAAGTAGATAGAGCGATTCTGAACCCTATTCCTGATAATCGAAACTACATCGAGAAGATTTGGGGGGGAATAAGTGAAGCAGAGAGAGCCCAGAGATTCGACGTCGAGGGAGGAGCCGCCAAGGCCAACGAGTCGTTCACCAATCTAGTAAAGCTACTCGGGGCCTCTGCGTCCCTGAATGTCGCCGCAGCATCCCTGGACGAGGGTAATGTGAAAGTGGCCTTCAACAAGTGGAAGAATCTGACGCACAGCAAGGGGAAGCAGAACAGGGATTGGAAGGCCTTGTCTGAGTCTCTGGATCAGGCAGGCATTTTCCCGGAGGAAGAGTCGGGAGAAGAGGAGTGACTAATCGGCGGGTTAAAGCCAAGATATCAGCTGGAGCATTTGGGGAGAGTAAATGGCAGACGAACTCAACAGGCAAGAAGTGTCTGACAGGCTCGTCGCCATCTTCTCCGCCTCCCTAGAAGGTAGCGAACTGGAGAAGGCAATTGCGAGCGTGGATAAGAGACTCGATAAGTTCGAAGGAAAGTGGGCAGGACTGATTAAATGGGCCGAACAGAAGTACGGACTTCCAGAGGAATCAGGGGCAGAGGAAGTAGTAGAAGAGACTGAGGAGGTAAATGGAACAGAATCTCAACCAGAGGTCCGTGAGGAACCTGTGGAGAGGACGAATGAATCCTCTGAACTTACTAGAGAGGAAGCATCGGCAAGGCTAGAGGCAATTTTCCGCTCTAACCTTGAGGGCCAAGAGTTGGAGAAATTAGTTGCAAGCATCGACAAGAGGTTAGACAAGTTCGAGGGGAAGTGGCGGAAACTCATTCTGTGGGCTGAGGAAAAGTACGGTCCAGCCTCAGAAGTTCCAGCCCATACAGAAACAGAGCACGTAGAAATCTCTGAAACCTCGGAAATCGAACAAACACTGGAATTGATTATCTCCGGGAATTCCGAGGCTGCCCTATCAAATATTAAGAAAATGGTTTCCGATAATCCATCCGATCCAGATGTCTGGAATGTCTTCTCGTCCTATTTCTCATCAATAGGAAAGCCCGGAAGGGCCAATGCATGTGAGCAAAAGTCCCAATCTCTTTCTTGACTAACAAGAACGAATTCCCCTCAGAAACCGGGAATATTCGCTTGGACCACAATTAAATGTGACACTTACTCCCAAGGGGTTGGTAGTTTCCATGGCTAAGAAGATCCCACAGGATGTCGCCTTCAAACTTGCCCAAAAGGCGAAGGATGCAGAAAAGAAGGCGAAGCAAGCGGAAAAGAAGGCGAAAGATGCAGAGAAGAAGATAAAAGAAGCAGAGAAAAAAGTCAAAGAGGCAGAGAAGAAGGCCAAGGAAGCCGCAGAGTCACTAGCAGACGACGACTTCGACGACCTAGACGACTTCGACGACCTAGACGACTTCGACGACCTAGACGACTTCGATATTGATGTAGATTCAGCAGAAGATTCCGGTGGGTCAGCAGAAACCAATCAAGATGAATCACTAGAAGAGGATAATGACCTTGACGCCCTGTTGAAGCAGGCATCTAGCTCTGAATCTAGCGAGCAAAGGGTGCAAAGGGCTCAAAAACTAGCAAAAGAGGGTGATTTTTCCGGGGCTCTGGAGATTTGGAAGGAACTAACCGCAAGCGATGCAGACAACCCAGAAAACTGGCGAGGACTTGCCTCCGTTCTAGATTCCAGAAATCAGCCAGGAGACGCTGCTAAGGCACAAACAGCCCGGGACCATGCAGATAGGATAGAGACCCAGGCAATCGCAGAAAAGACCGGAAGAAAGATGGAAGACATCATTGCAGACCTTATGGATGACGGAATTCTAAATTTCAGTGCCGGATCCGATGCAAAGGACTCTGAATAAATCAAGCATCTCTATACGTGAAAAACAATCTTGGTTACCATTCACATTAAGAACTCAATGCCCTTGGGCTTGTTTAGGTAATACTATGGTAGAGTTAGGCGACACACAGAGAATGGGACTTCTTATTGGTGCAGCGGCGATTTTAATTTTCGTTGTTGTAAACATGGCAGGTTTGCTTGGTGGTGGTGACGAAAAGCTGTTCATAATCGATCTTATTGGAGTCGGTAGCATGGACGCAATGAGGCCGGATACCGGCTTCAGCACTCAAGATATCGTCGGTCTGCTGGTTGCGGCTGTTATGGGTGCACTGTACTTCCTGTCTGCGGAGGAAGAACTCGACTGGGAGGCACTCCTAGGCGACGATGACGACGAAGAAGAGTGAAAATCCTCATCTCCGTTTTTGTAAAAAATATCCTCTTTCCCTTGTTTGTAGGGGATTTCCATTTAGTGGATTTCGTCGAATTTGTACCCTAATTCCCATTTCTTCTCTCCAAGCGCTACTTCTAGCTCGAACGGAGTGATTAGCGGCTTTGCGTATCGAACCGAGTCATCGATAGCAATCCTAGGACAAGCGGTGTTGACAAAGGCATCAACGGGGTAGAAGTCGATTAATTCAGGACCGATATGTTCCAAAGCCAGAAGATAACCCTTTTTTCCATGCTTTTCGATCTTCCTCTTCATCCTGAGTGCAAGATTTCTTCTCATCTGCCCAGGCTTCTCTCCGATTAGGATTCCGAACGACTTTGCCTCGTCACAGGACATTATCAAGCCAAATCTCTGCCTAAGTATTCTCTCAATCCTTTCGAAAGACATTTCTTCTGCTCCACCGGTATATGGGTCCAGCATCGCAAGCGGCTTTCCAGTATGCAGGACTAGTCCAATCGGATGGAAGTCACCACTGCCAAGGAAAAGGTAGTGGCCTATTTCATCACTATCCCCAGAGTAGTTACAACCTAGGACTTGACCAGGGAAAGATAGCCTGGCCCCTCCAACAGGAATCTCTACCTCATAGCCTACTGCTTCTAGCCTTTCTTTGTATTCGAATATTAGGTGTAGATGTTGTATGCTACCTACCAGCCCCAACTTTGTTCCTTTGAGAGGGGACACCCTACCAACAGCGTCAACGAACAACTCCTTCGCTTCTTCCTCGCTCATCTGCCTATCTTCTTCAACCCTGGATAGGCGAGACTCGGCTATCCGCCTGTGCTGTGCTAGAATCGGAAGAACGGGATCAATTGCAGGATCTCCATCATAAGTTACATTGATGAACTCAGTAGGCATTCCTGAGTCTATGTTCATCTGAGAGTGACCCATATGGGCTACTAGCTCTACACCCATCCTCTGCATCTTGTCATGTACAAGGTCACAGGCCCCGTAACACGGATCAGCTGCCAATATGATTCTCGCTGAAGTATCCTCTTCTATGGTGTCCATCATCTCCAATGCCTGCATTTTCAGCCCTTCTGGAACTTGTAGCGCCACGAGTCGATTGTCATTGGCCTTAATTCTCTCAATCAGGTCGTCCAACTGGAACTCATGTCTATTCATGTCCATTCTATTACCTACTATTCAACAATCTCAACTCTGCCTTCAACGATGTCAATCCTTGCTAGGGTCTGAATTGGCCAATTTGGACGCTCCTTAGCCAATCTCTCTCTCCCTTTCCCCTTCTCGATGGCAATAACCACTCCTTTCAGGATTGCTCCCATTTCCTCTAATGCTTGCAGGAGGGGCTCAAGAGTCCCCCCTGTTGAGATGACGTCATCTACAACCAGGACTCTTTCTCCGGGTTTGATATCGTTAATGTAAGCCGTCGAACTTGAATATCCCGTTGAGATGTCCACTCTAACTTCTCCTTCCATCCCGTATGACCTCTTTCTAATCACAACTGTTGGCTTTCCTGTTGCTTCCCCAACCGCTGCTAGCAATGGTAGACCCATAGCCTCAACACTTACTACTATGTCAATCTCCGACCAATCGACCATATCAACAATCAGATCTCTGGTTGCTCTGAGGACTTCTGCTTCCATACGGGGGATCCCATCAGAGATTGGATGGATGAAGTAGGGGTAATCTCCCTTCCAGATAATTGGGGCTCCCCTGAGGGAGTCTTGTAGTGTTTCAAGAGGATTTGCTCGGGACATGTCCCGTTGACCTCACACTAGGCCCTTCAATTGCTCGGCACCTTCTACTACATTGATAGTACAGGGGGTTGGGAATTTACAACCCGCCTTCCTCAATGCCTCCTTTGCAGCAATGTAATTCTCAGCCTCGGTTTTGATGGAGATAACCGTTTGTCCTCTTTGAACTCTCGCTGCAGTGCCGACATTCTTGCCGAAAGAGAGGCGCATCCCCTGGGAGACCCTATCAGCACCCGCACCAGTGGCCTGTTTGTTTTCCCTTAGAATTTGGTGGGGGTATGTATGCATTCTGAGGGCATATCCCATTGCCCCAGCATCTTCCCTGATTGTTGAGTTCGCCACCTGTCTAGCAGATTCCAGAGCCGAATCCCTGATTTGGCAAGCATTGTCTGCCGTTAACTCAAGAGTGATCGGAAAGCCTCCGGTCTCGGCCCTCTTCCTGTTGCCCATGTGGTAGCGTAGAATTCTGTTGTTGGGAACTCCGCCTGTGTACTCTCTCCTAGTGAACGACTGCCCCTTGATCTGCCTGTACATCTTTGCGGGTTTGCGTGCCATTCAATCACCTCGATGGCGGTCCACCGACCTCCCGTATTTAACGGTGAGGCAGTACTCTAGTTCAGGAATCAGCCGATAACCGTTCGTTTTCCCTTTGCACTTCTGTAACTCCGTATACAATCAGAATGAATCCGAGTATCATGGAAGCGCCGACTTCCTCGTCTAGAAGCAACCATCCCCCAATAACTCCAAACACTGGAACAAGGAAAACGTACGAAGATGCGGCAGTAGGGCCGATGACCTCGATTCCCCTAGCGAACAAAACGTATGATAGGACTGTGGAGACTATCCCCAGATAAGCGATAGTAACCCACTCTGCCTCGCTAGGATATGGAATGGGTGACCCCCAGTTCTCAACGATGACCCACGGAGATAGTAAGACCCATCCAGTTACGGAGTACCAGACTACAATCTCAAGCGACGAGTAACCCCTATCCCAGGAAAGCATGATCTTAGTCAGGTTAGTGGTAGCCGCCCATGATAGCGCAGCAAAGAGAATCATCAAATCCCCTATTGCTCTATGCTCCAACGGAATTCCTGAGTTAGGACTCCAACCAACAACAACTGCTACGCCAGAAATCCCAATCAATAGTCCTAAAGACATTCTTGCTGAAATTTTCTGACCTAGCATAGGCACAGCTAGAAGAATCGTAAAAACTGGATTCATTGGAATGATTAGCGATGCATCGCCCGCTGCAGTCCAACTCATTCCATGCATAAAGAGAAGCTGGTAAGCCATAGTCCCCAAAAGCCCTAGCCAGATAGAGTAAACCCACGATTTTCCATCCGGTGGGAGAAATCTGAATGATCCCTCCCCTCTATTTGAAATCGACCACAAAAAAAATACCGAAACTGCGAAGGCATATCTTAGCCAAGCAGAAGTCGCAGGACTGAGCGTTGCCAGGGCGTCTTCATTCAACCCGTAACTCAGAAATCTTCCTGCGGCCCAAGTTGAGCCCCAAATCGCAGCGACCAGAACTAGAAGTAAATGGGTCCCGAGATTCTCCTTCCAATAACTGCCCAACATAATTTCAGATCCTTGAATCATTGGTGATAATCATCTCAAAGAAACCAGGATGTGTGACATCTGATATTTCATATCCAGACAAATTCGCTCCAACTTTCGTCGCCAGAACTCCTGCTGTCATGGCCAATCTGTGGTCCAACTCGCAATCGAAAACTCTCATCGGGCTTCCTGGAAACTGCCCTCCGGGGATTTTTAGTCCAGTATCAGTTTCACTCGCTTCCATTCCGAATGAGGATAGCAATCTAACTGTGGATAAGATCCTGTCAGACTCCTTCCCCCTAGCATGGGGCACTCCCAAAATTTCACCTCCAGTTCCGAGTGCCATTATGGCAGCACACGGTGCGATGATGTCACTGGAATCTCTCAGGTCGACCTCATCTTTCTCTGACGATAGAGCATTACTAGTAGCTTCGAGAACAGGGCTTCGAAAGCTCGTTAGGTCCTGTTCCAAACTTCTGGTTCCATGAAGAAGGTCGAAAAGAACAGATAAGGGAAAAAGGCTAATCTCGGGAGGTATTTCCACTTTTTTGGGAGTTTTAACTTCCCAATTAGACAGAATCATCTCTTCCTCGAGGGTTCCCGACCAGCCACAATCGTTGCAAATTTCTATTGTTAGATCCCTATACCATCTACTTACTGCATCTCCAAAAAGACTCACTTCAATCTGCTTCTGGAGTCCTCCAGAAGCCAGAATTATGCCACTTAAAACCTGACTAGAAAGGGACTCATCAATCCTTGTCCTCCCGCCTGTTATCGGCCCTGTTATCTCTAAGGGAAGCCTATCTGAGGATACATTGCACCCCAAATCTTCCAATGACTTTGTTAGTTGGGTGAAGTCTCTTCTCCTCAAGGAGGAATCTCCATCGATAACTACTGGGGAATCGAAGCAGGCGACAAGAAATGATAGAATTTTAGCGGCAGTAGCCGAGTTTCCGCAGTCTAGATTTGTCTTTGGAGGATTCAGACCTCCACTCCCTCCCCGAATTTTCCATTGTCCCGCCTCCCTCTGTATCGAAGCTCCCATTTCTTCGACACAGTCCGCCATTGAGATGATATCTCGACCAGGAACCCCTCGAAAGATCAATTTAGTACTAGTACTGCACTGGGATGAGAGCGCTATCCATCTAATCATGTGACTCTTTGAAGGTGGCAAGAACCACTCGACTTCATCCGGGTGGTCGATGATGGGGATGGCTAGCACACAACCGCATCGTAGTCATTCAGTTGAATGCTCGTATTGGGCATGTTCCCTAATCCAGTCTCCGAAGTCAGAATCTCCACTCCATGACTTGGCCCTCTCATCGATAATGCTCCTTTGCAGTGTCTCCTCAATGGTCCCATTCATTCTGACCAGATTGTTTCTCTGTAGAATCTTGGGACTAAGTCCTGGAAGGAGTATTGCCAGTGCCCTTGGAACTCTACCCGGATAGACCTCGTTTACATGCCTGACGATATTGGTGGTGCAGGTGTTTGTTATGGTGTTGTACCACTCCGGGCTTTCACCCAACTTATTTGTTCTCATTAGATATGACTCTAGCATCCTTCGCTCGTTTCCCGGGCCTAGGACTACCGCCTCGAATAGGTGTGTGACTGATCTCTTCCTGCATCTGGTCCTTACTCCGATAACGTCTCTTTCCGTGGCCCAGACGTAGATTAATTCGTATTGTCTAAATAGGCCTTTGATTGGGTGGTACCTCTCTCCTCTCTCCCTCCTCACCTCAATTGAACATGCTAACCTAGTCCCATCGCTCATCTCGAAACTCATAATGGTGTGCGCCATCTGTCTTCTTCTCGGGTCAAAGTACTCGAGAACGAACCATATCTTCTCTACTTCAGTAAGATTCAGTTTCAAGTCAATCCATCTTTCATCGTAGTCCCTGCCGCTCCTCCACTCGAAGTCCCTGACATTACGAATGGTCACCTCGTCCCCGTTGAATTCGGCTTCAGCCTGTCTTTCGTTATCATTTACCCACGACCTGTCATTGGATGGCCTCAGACTTAGGTGCCTCATGATTGCCCAGATTACCGATAAAAATCCTAGAGAAAAAATGGCCAGAGATAACCAGCCCGGCATCTTGAAGGGGTCAAGCACGGGTTCCTGAGCCCCTCTCATTGAATGAATCCTCCCCATTTTTGGTGGCGCGGCAGGGGAGATTCGAACTCCCGAGGTGAGACACCACTGGATTAGCAATCCAGCGCAATGGCCAGGCTATGCGACTGCCGCAGTAATTACACGACCAGAGATTCGTGCTTAAGCAGAACGGTGCTTCTACTCTTCTTCTCCTAGAGTTTCTCCCGCACTGATTAGTTCGGAGGGGAGTCTCGCAACAAAGACTATCTCGTCTTCGTAGCCGGTGCGATCACGGTTTCGAAGCTCCATAATCCTAGTACCCTTTGTCACCTTTCCGAGGGTTTCCTTGGTCTGTCCTGAAACCATCCTAATCATCATGCCAGAACCAGTCAGCATGAACAATTGGTCGTCAAGGTCCGGAATCTGCCTAACCCCGACAATTTCGTCTCCATCCCTCAAAGACATCGTCCTAACGCCCTTTGTTCCCCGATTGGTCTTCCTGTAACCATCTCTTTCGAATACCTGATCTCCCGACTCGTCAACTATTGGGGCGCCCGCTTCTGTTAGTGGCAACATCTCCCCAGAACCCAATCTGCTTCGCTTGGCCATTCCATACTTGGAGATTGTAAGGACGCTGGTATCGAAGTCGTCTGTGACAATCATTCCAATGACTTTGTCATTTCCTGATAGTTTCATCCCTGATACTCCCTGACTTATCCTGCCCTGGACTCTGACAACATAGGTGGTGACGGGCTCCCCTGTCTCCGGGGAAATCCTGGTTTTCTCTTCGGCTGGCATGAATCTGCAAGCATTCCCAGACGCAGAGACCAGTACGACGTGGTCTGAATCAGTCGCAGGCCTTACAGAAACCAGGTTATCACTATCCCCGTCTGCGAACTTCAGGGCGAACTTGCCGTTTCTATTGATTCTTGCATATTCGGAAAGCTTGCTCTTCTTTATCCTGCCATTCGCGGTTGCGAACATCAGGAAATGGCCTTCTGGGTTTTCTATCAGCGATCTTTCCATAGGGAGAATCGAGATAACTTTCTCGTCATCCCTAATGCCACCAAGGAGGTTTCTGATATGGCTGCCCTTTCCATATCTACTTGCAGAAGGAGTCTCCCATGCCCTCAATCCGTACACTCTTCCTTTGTCGGTGAAAATCAGAAGTCGATCTTTAGAGAAGCAAGTGACTATCTTGGATGGTGCATCTTCATCCTTAGTGGCCACTCCCTTGAGGCCCTTACCTCCTCTGTTCTGAAGTCTGAATGCCTCTACTGGCAGGTGTCTGATGTAGTTGTCAGTGGTGAGTGATATTACAATCGCCTCCTCTGCAACAAGGTCCTCCCTATCCATGGAGAGCGGCATCGGGTCGATTTCCGAAAGCCTCTCGTCTCCATGTTTTTCTACCATATCATCGAGCTCTAGAATCAGTATTTCCAGACGCCTGGGCCTTGACTTGATAATATCTTTAAGATCAGCAATCTTAATTTTCAGATCCTCAAATTCGTCCGTGACCTTGTCTACATCGAGCCGACTTAATTGATACAAGCGTCGTTCTGCGATTGCCTTAGCCTGCGATTGTGTGAAATTGAACTTGGCAATTTTGGGAAGCTTCTCGCTTCCTTGCAGTATCGACTCAAATTGCTCTCTCCCAGAACTTTCCCTACTTGCCTTCAGTACGTCCTCAATTCGCTCTTGTGCCTTTACTAGTCCTTCGAGGATATGGGCCCTTGACTCGGCCTTTTCAAGATCGAAAACCGCTCTCCTTTCGATGATTTCTTCTCTGTGACGGACATACGTGTGTAGCATCACTGGCAAGGATAGGAGAACCGGCTTTCCATCAAGGATGCCCATCATATTGGCAGAATATGACTCTTGCAATCTGCTTGATTTGAATAGTTGGTTCAGTACTGCGTGTGGATCGGAATTGCTCTTCACCTCTATCACGACTCGAATCCCTTCTTTGGACGACTCATCGCGAATGTCTCTGATTCCTGTGACTACTTCCTTCGATACTAATTCCGCAATATGGACTAGCATGTCTGATTTTTTGACTTGGTATGGAATCTCGTGAATTATGATACTCTTACCACTTGTACCGTCTGTAACATCGCATTTCGAGCGTACGTGGAATCTTCCCTTGCCTGTAGAGTACATGTCAACGATGCCATCAATTCCATGGATGGTTGCCCCGGTGGGAAAGTCAGGCCCTTTCACGTGTTGCATGTACTCTTCGATAGAGATATTGGGAATTCTAGAGGAGTCTTTCGACTCCTTAAGGATAGTATTGACATGCAGTCTAATCGCTCCTGCAACCTCTGTAAGATTGTGCGGGGGTATTCTTGTCGCCATACCGACTGCTATGCCGTCACTACCATTCAAAAGCAGATTTGGTAACCTTGCGGGAAGCACGGTTGGCTCCATCTCGGAATCGTCGAAGTTGGCTTGGAAGTCGACTATTTTCTTTTCAATGTCCTCCAACATGTGTTTCGAGATTTTATCAAGTCTACTTTCGGTATATCTCATAGCTGCTGGAGGATCTCCATCAATCGAACCGAAGTTCCCCTGACCATCGACGAGTGGATACCTCAGGGAGAAATCTTGGGCCATCCTGACCATTGTGTCATAGATTGACTGATCTCCGTGTGGGTGGTACTTTCCCATCACCTCTCCAACAGAGCGTGCGGACTTGCTATACTTCTTTTCAGAGGTGTGTCCGCCTTCGTGCATACCGTATAGAACACGTCGATGGACAGGTTTCAGGCCATCTCTAGCGTCAGGAAGGGCCCTTCCAATAATTACTGACATTGCATAGTTGATGTAAGATGTCTTCATTTCCTCATTCAAGGAATGGTTTAGGATATTCTCATTATTTTCCTTCGTTCCTGCTTCACCCTCTTCCTCAGATGTCAAGGTTGGTCACCTCCTTGGCATGCTTTTCGATGAAGGTTCTCCGATCGGGAACATCCTCTCCCATCAGTATCTCGAACAACTCATCAGATTCCTCTGCATCACGAACGGTTACTTTCAGCATAGTTCGAGTCATTGGATTCATGGTAGTTTCCCATAGCTGCTCAGGATTCATCTCCCCAAGTCCCTTGTATCTCTGTATGCCTATTTTCGCATCAGGGTTGCCGCCCTGCAATTCCAGAGTCACCGTGTCTCTCTCTTCATCGGAGAATACGTATCTGCTTACCCTCCCTTTAGTCAATTGATAGAGAGGAGGCTGGGCAATGAAAACATGCCCTTCCTCTATTGCTGGCCTCATGAACCTCCAGAGAAAAGTTAGCATTAGAGTCCTAATATGCGCACCGTCAATGTCCGCGTCACACATTATTATGATTTTCGAATATCGGAGTTTAGTCGTATCGAATGCGCCCTCCTCATTCTCGTTATTCCCTACGCCAGCACCTAAAGCACGAATGATGGTCTGTATCTCCTGGTTTTGGAACACCTTTGCAGCATTATGCTTCTGCCTTTCTACATTGAGGATTTTTCCTCTTAGAGGAAGTATCGCTTGAATTCTACGATCCCTTCCAGTTTTCGCTGAACCGCCCGCAGAATCGCCCTCCACGAGGTAAACCTCACATTCGCTTGGGTCTCGGGATTGACAGTCAGCAAGTTTGCCTGGCAAACCCCCTCCTTCCAAAACCCCCTTCCTTCGAGTAAGGTCCCTGGCCTTTCTGGCTGCCTCCCTAGCCTTGGACGCAAGTACTGCCTTCTCCACTACCTGCTTGGCAACAGACGGGTTTTCTTCGAAAAACTCGCCTAATTTGTCATAAACAATAGTCTGTACAATCCCCGTAACTTCACTACTAACCAGCTTATCTTTGGTTTGGGAGGAGAAGGAAGGATCGGGATGCTTGACGCTTACTACTGCTGCCAAACCCTCTCTTACGTCATCGCCAGAAAGAGTATCCCCTTTGAGCAACTTCTTCTTCTTTGCATACAAATTAACTGAACTGGTCAAAGCCGTCCGTAGACCGGACATGTGGGTACCGCCGTCCTTATTCCTTATGATGTTCGTATAGCAACGAATAGACTCGCTGAACGCATCGGACCATTGCAGTGCTAGTTCGACTTCTACGTCGCCCTTCTCTATTTCTTTCTGGCCTCTGATCTTGATAACTTCCTCATGCAAGACCTCTCTCCTTTCATTTAGTTGACTCACGTATTCAGATAGCCCCCCTTTGTACAGGTGCTCCGAAGAATGCGGTTCAGAACCTCTGAGATCGACAATAGCAATACTCAGTCCAGCATTTAGAAATGCAGTTTCGCCAACCCTGGTATCAATCTCTTCAAAATCAAACTCCACAATGTCGGTGAAAATCGATAAATCTGGCTTGAATGATATTAGGGTCCCGGTATCTTCGCACTTCCCTATTTCCTTCAATGGCTCAACTGGTACTCCTGCCTCATATCTCTGGAAATAGACGAGTCCATCCCTATGTATGGTCATCTCCATCCATTCAGAAACTGCGTTTACTGCAGATACGCCGACACCGTGTAGGCCGCCAGAAACCTTGTACGAACTATTGTCGAATTTTCCACCTGCATGTAATTTAGTCATTATTACTTCGGCAGCTGAGATGCCGAACTCTTCATGGATGCCTACTGGGATCCCCCTTCCAAAATCTCGAACGGAGAGTGAGTTATCCGGATTAAGAGTAATTTCAATAGAGTCTGTATGGCCTGCAAGATGTTCGTCCACTGAGTTGTCTACTACTTCCCAAATGCAGTGATGTAAGGCTGAACCATCATGTGGATCGCCGAGGTACATGCCAGGTCTTTTTCTTACAGCTTCTAGCCCTTCGAGAACCTGGATGCTTTCTGCGCTGTACTCGTTGTCCATGTTTTCTCCTCCAATTGAGGGTTCCCGTAGGGAACCCTCAAACGATATCATTTGTTTTAGGAAGCCGAGGCCTATGAACCCTCTCCATGTATCTTCCCGATTATGCGCAGTTTAGCGATAATAGTGAAGAAACTGGATACTTCAGAAAGATTTCTTGCACGACACGATTAAACCGGCCTTATATTTCCCGGAACCTCATGAATAAGCCCTCGGTATGCGTTACACTGAGGGGCAGAACCTCTGAAGAAATGATTTCTGACGCCCCTAAGGCAATTAAGATGGGTGCAGATTTATTGGAGGTTCGTTTGGATTTTCTTTGGACCACTGAGGAAAAAATACGAACGACGAAGATTTCTGATGAAGACGAGAAGGATGAAGTTGAGGTGTTGGTAGGTAAATTGGGTTTCGAGGAAGTAGACTTCCAGAAGGAGATAGAGAGTATCTCTTCTTCTATTGAAGCCCCTATTATGATGGTCTGCAGACCTCGGGACCAAGGCGGTTTTTTCCCCTCAAGTGAGGATGAGAGGTTTTCCGTCCTGAGGTCAGCGATTAGCGCTAATCCTAGTTGGATAGATTTGGAGATTGATATCCCTGCCCAAGAAAGGGAAGAGCTAGTCTCGTTGGCGGAAGGGGGGCAGACCCAGGTAATCGCCTCTTTCCATTCATTAGAAGGCGTCCCATCAACTTCGGAGATAACAAAGGACATCTCCGAAGCTCAAGAGATGGGGGACATCGTCAAGGCTTGCTACTCGACCAGTGATCGGAAGGACGCTCTAAGGATTTTTGAGGCCGCTCTTGAGTTGAAGTCTACAAGTCACAAGTATTGTCTTATGGGACTTGGACCCGGGGGGGACTGGGCTAGAATCCACGCCCCTGTTCTAGGCCAAGGACTCGTTTTCGCAACCACCGAGTCTGGCTGGCACCTCGCACAGCAAGGCAGGATAAATGCGGCTGATCTGAGAGTGGCCTGGGAAGTTATGGAGTATTCCTAATCAGAGGAATCATCATTCAAGAAAGGGACCTCAATCATCTCCTGATCTTCCTTTCTCAGTGCAGTTGAGTGATACTTCGAGTGAATGATCAGGGGGATAATAATGCACGAAAGGGGGAGTGAACCAATCAGAACGTACGCTGTGGTCTTCGGAAGCATGAACCTATCCTCTACGTCAATCAGCACCTCTACGCTCATATTTCCCGAAGCAGGCTGGTCTCCCTGCCTGCTATTGTCCCAACCATCTAGAACCAAGAAGAACTCCTGGTCAGCCGAACTACTCCCAAAACCTGCAAATGACCATGCCGATCCGGATGAATCTATAGCTACAGAGAATTCCTGGTAGGAAACCGACTCGTATGCATGGGTATCTCTGAATGGAATCCATGTAAAGAGGTCCCTGTATTCGACTGGAACTGCATCCAATGCTCCCTCTTCACAGATTAACTCCCATCCTTCTTCTTCGCATAGCATATCGACTTCATACATTTCCATGTCACTCGGAGTGAGTAGGTACACGTCTCCCTTTGAACTGAAATCTATACAGAACGTGTACCTTTTCCCAGGCATGAGTACCAATTCTATGGTAGTCGCAGAACCGTTATCCACTTGGATTCCTGGAAATCCTTCCCAGGAACCGTCCGACCATTCGGTGCTGACATCCTTGTCAAGGGCCCTAAGCCCGGACCTTCCGTCAAAACCGAACAGCTCTCCGCCTCCGCTCCCAGGGATATCTATGGAAAGGTAATCTTTCGGGTTCTCTCCTTGATCCCAGTCACTGCTAGGAGAAACTCCACAGGATGAAGATTGTGAACTTGCGGGTACTGAGGCAAAAATGATAGCGCTCATGGTTGCTAAAATTATTGACACACCAACACCAGTGGAATAAAATCTTGAAATCACTATTTTCGCCTCGTTCTTATCGGCCTCACATAGCCGGACTCTCTGTTCGTACGCTGATCAGAGGTAAGATATCTGGGTTGCGGAGGGGGGCTATGCTGATCCATCCCGGGCAGCCCTCCCTCGGCTTCGACTTCGTCAACGTCGTACTTCTTGACCATCTCCATTGCATCCAACTCTTCATCGTCTCTCTCTCTGAGAATCATCCATCCTAGAATAGCCACTAGTGCGACTAGGGCCAAGAGTCCGGCACTCTCTTTTCCAGGCGTTAGGTCAGCAATGGTCAGGTCGGCTAGAGTCTTTGGTGGGGTAGTATCCTGGATTGATAGAACGGTGATGACATAATCTCTGAATTCGCATACCCCTGCTCCATCGCAAACAGTCATAGAAATCCTGATTTCACCTGGCTCGGTCCAAGTTTGATTGGCTCCTATCCAGTCATTCCTCGTATTTCCGTCGCAACCTTCCAATGTCAGACAGTCATCATCCACGTAGGCATTGATGTCCCAATTGAACTCTAGAGTGTCAGTCAAATTCCTGTCTCTATCGTTGGTTGGATCTCCATCTCCGTCGCTGTCGAAGAGGGCATCATCATCTATCCAAGCATGGATTCCGAGGTCCAGATCATCATCTCTGGCTTCTCCAGAAAGATTGACCAATTCTCCAACTACCACATAATCCGTCGCAATTGGGCTGATTGTCGTTATTTCTGGTGGTGATGAGACTCTGACTTTCATGTCGGTGGTGTTCGAGTCCCCCCCTCCAAAACCATCGATTACAGTAAGCCTTACCGTATATTCTCCGGGTCTGTCATAGCTATGCCAAACCACAGGCCCAGAAGACGAAGGGCTAGCATCTCCGAAATCCCAAATCCATTTCATAATCCCGCTCCATTCCGGGTCGCTCATGTCAGTGGAAGATTTGTCTTGGAACACCGGATCTGCGTCGAAACTGCTTCTCCCATCGAACCTAATCAAATCACCAGGGGCAATGAAAGCTCCCCCCTCTTCAGTTTGGGGGACGCGCCAGACTATGTCGGACTCGCTAGAATCAGGGATTATGGACAAAATCCTGCCTTGATTGCTCGGACAACTGAATGATATAATCGGAATTGGGAGGGGATTTTCGATATAGATTAGGAAATTCTTGGGAGCCGAATCAAGCCCCCTCTCGTCAAAAACCACTAGAGTAACGCTGTACAGTCCCGGTTGCGAAAAGGTTCTGCTAACAGAGGTGGTGTTTTCTATCGGGTCTTCTCGGTCTGAGAATGTCCATGAATGGGATAGTTCTGAGGAATCCCCATCAGGATCGAATGAAGAACTACTGAAGATGTACGTGTCTCCAATCTGTCCATCTAAAGGACGTTCGAAGAGTGCCACTGGTCGTTGATTCAGTATGTTTACAGTTAGATGAGCGACCGAGATGTTACCATCATCGTCAACCACCTCTAGTGTTGCATTTTTCTGACCGGGCTCCCTCCAACTCACTACGGGGTTAGATTCGAATGAACTCGTCTCTGAGAATTCAGAGGCAAGTGAAACTCCCTCTCCATCGAGATTTACCCCCTCATCGAATGTCCACCTATATTCTACAATTATTCCATCTTCATCTAAGAAAACTTCCGGCATAATTAGTGGCGTTACTGCAAATGCTTCCAATTCCTCTGAGAATACTTGACTGGGCTCTCGGTTTAGGACCTTCACTAGCACTGTTTTCTGAGAAGACTGGAAACCATCGCTGACAAACAACTCTAGGGAATAAGTAGTGCCCTCGCCGCTTCCATCGATCCACAAGTGACTAACTTCGTATAGTCCAACACCCGACTCAGTATCTCCATCTCCCCAGTTCCATGAGAAAAATAGACGATTGACAGGGACATTGTCCGAGGTTCCGAAGGCAGAAAATTGTACTCTCTGGTTGGTCTGAATGACCAACTCTTCTTGAATCGGCAATCCATCAACTGAGATATCGGGGACTGGCTGCGAAGTATCGTTGACCGATACATCCCATGATTTAGTCTCGGAGAAGTATCCCCCTTGGTCTTCAACAACAAGCGTGATTACGTAATCTCCCTCTTGCGTGTATGTATGGACCGGATTCTTCAGACTTGAAGAGTTGCCATCGCCTAGTCCCCAGATGTATGATTTAAGAGAATCATTATGGCCAAAAGACCCGTTTTGATAACCAAACCCCCACGAGTCATACCCTCCTCCATAGATGTAGGTCGGCAACCAGGTTTCAGTTTGATTAGACGAAATAGAACCCGAACTCTCGGGCTTCATGTTGAATATCTCTATGGGGAGGGTTTGCGCTATATCCTGTAATTCACCTGTAATGTCACTAGCTCTCGCTGTTATTGTCCATTCAGCAGTGAATGGGGGTGTGAACCATACAGATCGAATCTCAGGCTCTGAGTTTCCCGCAGAAATTGTGAATTCTGAGGAGTCATACAAGGAGTTCTCAGTGAATGCTGATAGCTCAATCGAAAGGGTTTCGAAGAACGCACTGGAACTTACCCCGATCCCTATTTCCACACTATCATCTAGTAAGTCGCCATCTCTATCAAATCCCTCAACCGATTCTATGGTTAATTCAGCAGGATCAGTGACCTGGCTAGCACTGACGGAAAAACTACCTGTAGGGTAGTTTCCCCCAGGAAGAACTCCACAGTTTGCGAAATCGAAATCGCAGTCATCTACTAAAGAGTTATACCACACGAGGAGCCATACTTCGCTGGTTAAGTTTCCAAATCCATTAACAAATCCTGTCCCCCTTCCGTCTTCTGAGTCTATCCTCAGCCTGTCCATGCTCCATGTGCCAGTGGAGTCTTCCTTGGACAAAACTGCTCCTTCGAAGCCAAACCTATCTGGTTGGACAAGGATGCTCAGTGGGTATCCATCCCCTCCGGAAAATCTGAACGATTTGAGGCCCCAACCCTCCAACAAGTGTCCAGAAGATTGCCATGTCTCGTTCCAATCATTGTTTTCTGCGCTGGCTACGCCTCTGCAGAATCCCCCAGAAGAGCAGTCGTCCAATAATTCGATTTCAGAGAACCCGAATGCTCCCTGATCGCTGTCTAACGTTATCGCAGCACTAAAGTTAGCAAAAATTTCACTCATTGTCAAGCCGATAGGTGTCGACCCGGTCCCTGGGTTCCTAGCCAAATTCTCTATTCCATTTCCACCTATGGAGGGATTAGAAATCAATTGCTGAATCCCTGTGGGCCCTCCTAGTTTGTCAGATAGGTAGGTTAGGAAAAGAAAGCTTGAGCCCATATCGGCGGTACGTCCGTCCCACCATCGAAGACTAGTGGTGGAATTTTGCGTCCAAGAGTTGGCCTTTTCCTCTAATTGCTGGGACTCTCCATAGCTCATGAACTCAGATAGCCTAGCAGCACCTTCCTTCACCCAGAGGTACTCAAATGGATCGTAATCATGATGTATTAGCTCGCCGAACTCGCTGGTCAGAATCCTATTTCTCTCAGAAATATCATCGATATCGATGAACAAAGCCTCCCGTAAAGTCGAGACTCCAGTCTCGAAGTAACCCTCATCTCCTCCTGGTCCATCAATGGGGATTATTGCTATCTCTATCTGACAATTCCCGTCTATGTCTGGGGGGGTACCAAAGAAATTTGTCGTTGTAGGGAAAATGATTGATTCCCAGTTCGATACGATGTCATTCAGGATGGTGGATGAGACTATTTGCTCGTCTTCCACAAATATTGCAGAGTTGGAGGAAATTTTCTCCACGGTTACTTCGAACGTACCGTCACTCGTAGTGATATTGTCCCCATCACCTACTGACCATGAGTTCAGACAGCTTCTTGGTTGACCGTCCGAGGAGACTCCCAAGACGCTGGTGGAAATCATAGGCAAAACGAACACAAGTAGTAGTGCAATTGCGATAATAACAGGTTTTCTGTTTGTGGTAAAATCTGTACCGCGGACCATAACAAGCACCTCCTTATTCATTCTGTACTAAACTGTTCGAGGACTTATTTTAACATCGATGGAGCATCGTTCGTACATGCGGGGGCGACTGGAGGCATCGATAGTTTTTATTCTCGTTTTTTCTATTTCCTTTTCTGCGGAATCTATGGCCTCGGATCCAGTCGAAGAAGCGGAGGAAAGAGGATTCAAGGTAATCAAAACAATTCCTCTCGAAAAAACCTCCTTCACTCAAGGTCTTGAGGTCGTGGATGGTTCGATTTTCCAGAGTTCTGGCCTCTATGGGGAATCTCGGCTTAGCGAGATAGACTTGCAAAGCGGGAATATAATAAGAGAAATGCCGATCAATGACTCGTACTTCGCCGAAGGAATCACGGTTTTGCATCAATCAATAATAATGTTAACCTGGATGGGAGAACAAGCATTCCGGATAGATATCTCCAATTTCAGTATTGTAGAGAACTTCACCTTCGAGGGAGAGGGATGGGGAATTTGCTTCAACGGCGAGTTCTTGGTGATGTCTAACGGTACCTCACAAATTTCCTTTAGAGATCCTGAAACATTCGAAATTAACCACACTATTCAGGTTACTTGGGATGGGCAACCAGTCCCCAATATCAACGAACTGGAATGTGTCGGAAAAGAAATTTTTGCAAATATATGGCTGCAGGACGTCATTATTAGCATCGATTCGATTTCAGGAAATGTACAGTATTTCATTTCCCCTACTTCGATCTCTTCAACCCAGGGGACTAAATCAAATGAAGTTTTGAATGGAATAGCATTCGATAAGTCATCCGGAGGTTTTTGGATTACAGGTAAGAATTGGACACATATTTATCTGATAGAAATCACAAATCAAGTAACCCCTGGTGAAATTCAAGAAACTAGTGGATTAAACAGGTTTTCAAAAATCTTCATTATTTCTATAACGCTGTTGTTGCCTTTATCGGTATTTTTTCGAAACAAGAACAAACCCGAAACGCCCAACTTCAAGGACTCCCTCCGGTAGGAATCATCATGTCCGAAGACGAAGATGCTGGTGGGATAGACCTCGAGTACTTTCTGGAGGATATCTCGGAGGAGTCATCAACAAGAATTGCAGGTGCCATTTTGATAATCGCCGGAAGCCTGCTTGGCGTTTTGCTAGGCTTGCTGCTGGTTTCTTCCAACCCAAGTCAAATCATGGATGAAACTCTCGACTCTTCTGAGGATTACTCTGACGTATCTGGAATCGTCATATCGGGACTCTCTGGAAATGATTCTGGTGGCGACCCTGTTGAGGGTGTAAGAGTGAGGCTACTTTCAGTCGAAGGAGCCTCTACTGGTAGGGAGACGACCACTGATTCTGATGGTAGGTTTTCACTAACTGATATCAGAAGAGAGCCCGCCCTACTATCCTTCACACATCCGGGAAACAATACTACCAAGCTATACTTCGTTCCCGGAGACGAGACGCAGTTGACTATCACGATGTCTGAGGGAGATGGAGAAAATGTCCTAGATAGGAGAGGAGAAAGCTATCAATATCAATCTGTATTTACTGCTAATCTGATTGCATTCATGACTATATTACTAGGTCTAATGGGAGTATACGGGGGTGTTGAGGCATACAGAGGGGGCAGTTATCGCAGATCCTGGTGGTTTTCATTCCTCGGACTCTGGAGTAGGGGGATGATTTTCATCGGCCCCCTGTTGATTCTTGTCGGCATGGGGATGGTGACCCTTTCTAAGGAACAGTTTTCCGGTAACCACGATTAGAAGCAGGAGAGTACCATGTACCTGTTCTCAATTGAAGGCGGAGATGGAAGTGGGAAGGGCCTTGCCGCGGAGATAGTCTCTGAAATTCTCCAATCTGAGTTCTGTTTTACTTCCGTTGAAGCTACCGCGGAGCCTAGAAGAGATCACGCACTTGGTAGGCTGGCAATAGATTCGGTGAGAAAGCAGACCCTTACTCCCGAAGAAGAAGCCGGACTTTTTGCTGCGGATAGGCTTGACCATTCTCATGGTTGGATCCTACCTCGCCTCCACGAGGGTAAAGCCGTAGTAAGTGGTAGAAACATACACTCTTCCTTGGTATACCAGGGCATAGTTGGCGGTATCGGTCTGGAGAAGGCAGCCCAAATGAACTCCGCAGCATTAATCCCAGATCTGTGCATATGGGTTGATTGCGATCCGAAAATCGCACTTGAGAGAATTAGAAGCGGAACTCTTCGGGGAATTTCAAACAAGGAAGAGTACTTCGAGACGTCTAATTTTCAGATCAGGATTAGGGAGGGATACCGACAACTTCTTTCTGGGGAATTGGAAATGCCCGTCCCATTCGACATGGGAGCGGTAGTTGGACCAGTATCTAATGAGGGGACACAAATCCAACTTCGAACGCAGCTGAAAGAGGTAATTCGCGGATTCTTGCACAGCAGACCAAACCCAATCAATGTGCAAACCGAACAAGTCGACCAGTTTCGAATAAGGAAGATTGTAAGCGAGTCAAAAAATCAAAGTAGACTTTCCGATATCGGCCTGGAAAACCTAAAGCGAAAAACGGACTGGTTGGATGGTAAGAAGCCATGGAAGATACTGAAGGAAGCCCAAGATAGCCATCTACACTACATAGAATCAGTATCTGGGGATTCCGAGTATAATCAAAACCTTCCAAAGAATATTTTGAATCACTCGATGTCCTCTGTGTGCGGCACTCTTGCACTACTAAATTCGGTAGAGATTCCAGAGATGAGGTCTGCAATGGGGCCAGTTAGATGCGTTTCAGAGAGGCACACACAAAGAATCGTCAAGTTCCTCAGGGAGATGGGTTGGATAACACAGAGGAAGAATCTGATAGGCAGGGAAGCGCCGAAATCACGGCTCAGAGGTGAGCTGTTCTCCTTTGGTTACCTTGCTCTCGCTATCTGGCCACTGAGGAGGGCAATATCCCAATGGCAGTCTAGAAACCCAGATACACACTTGCGATTCTCTCTGGGCCAGTTAGCAAAATCTGACCTACACGAGAGGGCTTTGTTGGATACAATCAGTCGCCTATCCATTCTCGGGAGTGGCACAGGATCTAGAAGAAATCCAGAGACAATTGACGCCTTGGTCGATTGGTGGTCTGGCAAGTAGATTACTTGATTACAAGCCTGGAACCAGCTGGAAGCTCTACGCCATCGGCCCCTTCGAAGAACTTTGGCCTAGCCGAGAATGCAGAGGAGAACCACAATCCGCCGACCAGTCCTGCCCCAGCCCCTGTGATTAGCCTCAAGGGATTGTTTGACTCGTATGAGTCGAGAAGAAGTTGTGTGAAACCATCGACTCCCATGGGCACCAGACCTAGACTCATTACGAATAGCATCAGTGGTAGTCTAATGTCCTTCTCGTAGACTCTTATCATCGAATCATCCGGGAATACTGACAGGAATGTGTCCCTTACCGTCCATCTATTGAATCCCCTAAGCCCAAAGATTAGACAACCAATTGAGAATCCGAGGAAAATTCCGATATCCCTGGCGCAGACGGGCATCTGGTTCCCATTGATTTCCCAGGACCTCTCATGCTTCTGGTGGCAATTCAAGTCCCCAAAGCCATATGTTAGGGCCCATAGTGGATTCAACTCTGCCCATGCGAAACTTCCCCCATGCTGAGATTGATCGTGCCCCACTTTGCCGCTTTCTCCGTGATCCTTGTTTCCCCAGCTACTCTCAAAAGCGTAATCTATCGCATTAGCTCGACCAGAAAGCTCCGGTACCGAGTCTGTAGGCATCAGAAGCGGAGCGAGAAAGCACAGTACAAGATATGTAGCCGCAACCCCTCCCAGAATGGAGGAGACCCTTTTTTCGTGCCTCCGGGCCTCCAAACCATTCTTTTGTGCCATATTCTCACTCTGTCTCAGTTCGCATTCTCAAAAAAAAACTCTTCGTACTATCAGTAATATTCTGGAATACCTTCGCAACAGGCTTCTACAACCCTGTAGCAGCGAGGGCACTCCATATGTTGGCGCATTGGTACCGCCCTCCCTCTGTAGCCGCATAGGCAGGAGATATCCTCACAATGGTCACTATCCATAGCCATAGCACAACATATTGGTACAAATCAGTTTCTCATTTCATGAGCGTAGTGCTTCAAGTTGTAGAGTCAACTCGCCTACGAGCCACTCGTGCAAGTTTTCCCCCCCCATATCCGAGAGTGTAGAGTTGAGGAAGGCCGCAATCAGGGCTCTCTTTGCTTCTTTCTCATCAAAGCCCCTTGTCTTTAGGTAGAACATCTGTTCCTCATCGATTGGACCATTCGCGGTTCCGTGGCCGCAACCAACTACGTCATTCTCCATAACTTCCAGTTCTGGTATTGAATCGGCTTCAGCAGAATCTGATAGTAATAAATTATGGAAAATTTGTCCAGCATCAGCCCCCTTTGATCCCTTGCTAACATGTAGCATCCCTGTTCCTATGGTTCTACTCTCCCCTCCACAAGCGGAGTGCCAAGACAGCCTACTGAATGTCTCGGGCGCCGTGTGGTGGATTTCGATGTGGTGATCAAGATGCATAGACTCTGCTGATAAAATAGATCCTAGCACCTTGATGCTGCCGCCTCGCTCTGCCAATTTGTAACGCAAATCGGATTTAGTTCGCTCCGAACCTGAAGATACAGTTCCCGCTCGTACCTGTGCGTCATTACCAATTTCTATGGCATCGGATCTTAGGAATGTTCCATTGTCTTGGATACCTACTAGGACATCGTTAAAAATGCTGCCCCTGCCTATATTACCCGTTCTCAGAAGCCCAAACCAATCACTTTCTCCAGAGACCCTGGTAACCAATTCCAAGTCTGCCATTTCTCCGATTTCTAGCGAGATATGAGCCACCGAAGCAACCTCTCCGATTTGCACATCTAGAATTATGGGACTCTCGATTCTGAAACCATTTTCAACAGTAAGCAACCAGTTGGAAGAACTCGAAATAGCGTGAAGAAACGAATTGGTCAGAGCGTTATCCATCGACAGGTCAAGATTCCCTCCTTCCCCTCTGACAAGTCTAATTCCTGAGGGGATCTCCGATCCATCCATCATCGAAAGACCAAGAGTGGCACTGGCTAACTCGGGTATTTCTGTTACCTTACCGGTAGGATGAACTCTTCTCCAAGGAGTATACCTCCACAGGTGGTTTGACCTCTCAGGCCGGTCCATGCTAAGGTATTTTGAGGCAGAATCCATTATTTGTCCTCATCCTATGCTGCCTTCCATCTCTAGAGCCATTAGTTGATTCAACTCTACTGCGTATTCCATAGGCAATTCTCTAGTAAAAGGCTCGAAGAACCCATTGACAATCATTGCCAAGGACTCTTCTTCAGAATGCCCCCGACTCATCAAGTAGAATAGTTGGTCGTCGCTTACTTTCGAAACACTGGCTTCATGCTCGCATCTGGCGGTTGCGTTTGCAACCTCCATTGTTGGATATGTGTCGGATCTGCTTCCTTCGTCCAGAATCAAAGCATCACACACAACATTCAGTTTACAATTATCAGCCTTAGGAGAAACAGTGACCATTCCCCTATAACTGCCTCTTCCCCCATTCTTGCTTATGCTCTTCGAGAGGATTTTGCTGGTAGTGTTTGATGCCAAGTGATGAATTTTCGCCCCAGCGTCCTGATGCTGACCCTCTCCAGAGTATGCTACTGATATGACCTCACCGTGACTACCTTCGCCCTTCAATATGACCGCAGGATACTTCATTGTTAATTTGCTTCCAATATTCCCGTCTACCCACTCTATCTTGGCTTCCTCATGGGCGATACCCCTTTTCGTGACAAGATTGTATACATTGGAACTCCAGTTCTGTATTGTTGAGTATCTGATGTGGGAACCCGGAAGTGCCACTAGCTCGACTACCGCGGAGTGTAGCGAATCTGTAGAATAGGAAGGCGCGGTACACCCCTCCACATAGTGGATACTGCTGCCCTTGTCAGCAATAATGAGAGTCCTTTCGAATTGTCCCATGTTCTTCGCATTTATCCTGAAATATGCTTGGACGGGCATCTCAACATGTACTCCCTCTGGGACGTAGATAAACGACCCACCAGACCATACTGCAGTGTTTAGTGCAGAGAATTTATTATCCGAGTAAGGAATTACGGAACAGAACCATTTCTTCACAAGATCCGGGTGTTCCTTTAGTCCAGTATCCATGTCTAGGAAGATTACTCCTTGTTTCTCCAAGTCTTCACGGATACTGTGGTAGACTGCTTCAGATTCGTACTGTGCAGTAACTCCAGACAACCACTTCTGCTCGGCTTCTGGGATGCCTAATCGATCGAATGTGTTCCTGATATCTTCTGGCACATCTTCCCAGTCTCTTTCAGTTGAATCAGAGGATTTGAGATAATAGCAGATGTTTTCGAAGTCAATTTCCTCCAACATGGACATGTTCCCCCATGTCGGCATCGGCCTTTTCTCAAAATGTTTGAAGGCCTTAACACGAATATTCGTCATCCATTCCGGCTCCTCCTTCAGCTTGGATATCTGTCTTACAACATCTTCTGAGAGTCCAAAATCGAATCTAATAGTTGAGTTTTCTGGATCGTGCCAGCCAGCTTGGTATTCTCCCACAGCACCCCTTGCTTCACTATCACCTGACATACTGCTCATTTCTCCTTTAGCCATTCATAGCCTCTCTCTTCAAGTTTTGTTGC
>CACOAW010000010.1 GCA_902625325.1 uncultured Candidatus Poseidoniales archaeon
CACAAGATTGCTGACTATGGCAGATTCAAAAACTGGTGTGATGAGTACTTCTACAACTCCCACAGGAAGGAAGGGCGAGGAGTGGGCGGAATTTTCTTTGACGAGCTCAGGGAAGGGGGAAAAGATGACTGCTTCGCCTTCGTTGAGGATTGCGCATCGGGATTCTTGGAATCATACATACCGATACTGGACCGTAGGAAGGATATGCCTTTCGACCAGGCCCAGGAAGATTGGCAGAGAATAAGGAGAGGCAGATATGTGGAGTTCAACCTCATACACGACAGAGGCACGAAGTTCGGCCTAAGGACTGATGGCCGTGTAGAGAGCATACTGATGTCATTACCACTCGAGGCGAGGTGGGAGTACTGCCACGAGGTGACCGAAGGCAGCGACGAGGCCCGGATGGTCGCAGTCCTTAGGGAACCGAGGGACTGGATCTAGGCTTGGGTTGAAGATGTACACCTTAGAGGACTGGGTTCGTCACGGTGATGAGCTTCGGAGGCCTCTTCTTGTTAGTGATGGGTTGGTTGGCTCCGAGTCTGTTGGAATCGTTGGAGGGGGCCTCTCCGGGCTTTCATTGGCCTACCGCATAGGGACAGCGAGGCCGGACCTCCCAATCAAACTCATAGAAAAGACTGGGCGACTGGGAGGAGTAATCGAAACATGGAGGGAAGGCGAGTGGGTTTGCGACTTATCGGTCAACGCAGTGCGGCCCCACCCATCCTTCTGGAGATTGGTGGATGACCTCGACATGGGCGGCTCATTCCACCCCTCCAGAACTACTGCATCCTCCAGGTGGGTTATTTTGAGGGACGGAAAACACATGATCTCCCCTGCCACCATCCTCAAAATAGGAGCACTTGGTTTACTTAGGGGCGCATTGAATTCGAGGAAGAGTGACAGCTCGGTCCTGGATGTTATCCAGAACAGTGCAATCGCGGATGCGATGACTTTGGGGATAGTCAACGATACGGCTGCTGAGGTTGATGCAAACTTTCTGTTCCCAAGTTTGACCGGATTCGGGCCGAAAGCCCCAATCAGTAGGAGACGTTTGAGGAGGAAGATATCGAAATCATATCCTATATTCACCCCTCGAAAGGGAAGTCTTGCATCACTAGAAGGAGGTATGGAGGAGATAATTCAAGGTCTCCATAACGCGATTTCTAAGATGGGGAATATAGAGATAATCATGGAAAGTGGAGAGGGGAGTCCGGACGAATTATCCTCCGCGTACAATATTCCAATATCTTCGATGATTTGGGCCTCAAAACTACCTGGGAGGAACTACGGGCAGACCACTCTATCCGTTTTCGTGGTTGGTTACCCAGAAGAAGAAGTATCAGGAGTGGAAACAGGATACGGGACGTTGATACCAGACTCTAAATTACCGATAAGTGGCATCTTACATGAGTCAGACATCCATTACTCTAGCAGAGCGCCGGAAAGTCACAGACTGTTCCGATTAATGGTCCCTCACAGTCGCTGGGATGGTAACGAGCAGTCAGTGAGGGAGGCGCTTAGGAAAATAGACGGTTTTTCAGGAGAGCCAGCAATACTCCAAAAAATCGGAGAGAGGGAAATACCTAGATACCCTCCGGGATATCTCTCCTCACTGATGAATTACAGTGGAGACCTTTCGCTCTCTGGATGGACTGGAAGCGGGGTGTCCGTGACTCACGTTGTAGATGAGGCCGAACGGATATCGGAGCTATTCACACAGGCACGGAAAGACTGAATTTTTGCTCCACCATTTCCGTGAGCCCGGCAATCCAATCTGGATTATCATTCAAGCACTTGATTACTGTGAGATTTTCCCCACCATGCTCCTCGAACTCCTCACGAATCCCTATGTCCAGTTCCTCCAGTGTCTCGAGGCCGTCTGCCAGAAACGCAGGCGCAACGATCGCCAGGTTCCTCACACCTCTCTCGACCAGGGTCCTCACCATATCTGAGGTAGAAGGAGTGAGCCATTTCACCGGTCCCAGCCTACTTTGGAAGCTGATAGACCACCTGTCAGATGATAATCCCAGTTTTTTGGAAACTGCAATACTTGTTTCCATGCAGTGATGCCCGTAACAAAGCTCGTTAGCATCACAGGATATGCTGCAACAACCATCTACTTTCTGGCAGTGTTTTTTCGACCTGTCCACCCTCTTTACGTGAGAAACAGGTAGACCATGGTAGGAGAAGAGTAGGTGCGTGTCATCATCGAGGTGTGGCTCAATTGAACCTGCCAATGGGGTAATGTAATTATCATCCGTTTGGAAATTGCCCATTTCGATTATGTTAGGTTGCCACCCTAAATCCTTGAGTTCTCTATATGCGTGTTTCAAAGCTGTTTCAGTAGTTGCTTGAGCGTGGTGTGGGAACATCGGTAGAAGGAGCAAATCGTCCACTCCGGATTCCATCAACTTCTGCAAACCGATCTTTATGCTCGGATTGCCATATCTCATCGCGTGTTCTATTTTTATGTCATCAAGAATTTCTGAGGCAGACTCGGCTATTCTTTCAGAATATACTCTGAGAGGAGACCCTTCCTCCATCCATATTTTCTTGTAAAGGGGAGCAACCTTACCCGGCCTTACGCGCAATATTATTCCTCTCACCAAAAGTTGCCTTATTAGATAGGGCGCGTCAATGACATCCGGATCTAGTAGGAATTCTCGGAGGTAGCTTCTAACTGATTCAACCGTAGGTTCGTCCGGCGTTCCAACATTAATCATCAGAACACCTCTCTTAGACACAGTTATCATGATTAAAACTCTCCACTTAATTATTTGTAATCTAAATCATGAGTCAGATTTCGGGAGTTGATAAATCGAAATATATCACATAGAACTCCCTGTTGAGACGGTAATGAAGTGGTCTAAACGAACAAAAAAGAGATGTTTATGATAAGTATCACGAAAGTGGAAGTGACACTTATTCTATGTAGAATCGAGAACTTTTTTTGGTTGCCCTCATCAGTGGCTCTATTTGTTGCCGGGATTATTAGGTAACAAATTACTGAAAGAAAGACGGTTGTCAATCCGATGTAGTAATGCAGTGTATTCGAATCATCCTCCAAGTACGATGATGCAGATGAAAGCAAGCCAATCACAATCAGGGCAAGAAAAAATTTAGGCCACAGATCTCTTATTGCCCTACCGAAATCGTCAATATTTAGGTTTCTAAATAAACTAGGCGCAACTATCGCAGTTTGCAACAGAATAAGCCCAACAGCCATTCCAGGGAAGTAGTAATGCAAAGTACGTCTCACTCCTGTTAACCCTCAATCACACTAGATTTATGATATATTGTATCGGTTATCCGTGAGGTTGATTGGGAATAACAGGGTGACATCATCATGAGCTATGCGGGGCGTGCCCCATTGTTGCCCTTGCTAATCTCGTTTCTCATGCTTTTGTCCTCCTTGACGGGCTGTATTTCCGGAAATAAGGGACAAAACACAGGTGATTCTGATTCTATTTATCCTTCAATTTGGGACCGTCACAATCTTGACTGGGAAATGGACCATACGTTCTCCTATGTCTTGGAAAAAGGGCCGTATACTCACTTAGAGGTTCGTGAAGCCTATATTGAGGTCGATACTAGTGAAATTTGGGAGATAGGTCCTGAGACCTCTGAGGTCCACTTATCATATTGGCTCCCTAGCAACACATTAGAGGGGGATACTGTACCCGTGATAGCCGTCATAAGTCCATATTTCTCTTACGGTCCGCCGGGTAGCGAGTCCTCGGCTACAAACGTTGTGAGTTCCGGTCGTGGAGAGTTCATATTCGAGAATTTCGTTCCTCACGGGTATGCCTTTGCACAAGTCAGCGTTTTCGGAACTGAGATGTCTTCTGGGTGTTTCGACTATCGAGGGGCGGGAGAAGGACTAGGGATACACGAAGCTGTGGAGTGGCTAGGATCTCAGGAATGGAGCAACGGCAATGTTGGTTTGTACGGAAAGTCATACGAAGGGGCAACACAATGGGAAGCTGCTGCGATGGGAAGTGAGTACCTGAAGACTATTGTCCCTGTCTCCGGGACGACCGCACTTCATCCATTATTGTACAAAAACGGCAGCGCTGAGGCTAGGAGCCAAATCATGCACATGAATTACTTCTCAAGCACAGTGGATTACGATGCGGATGATCTGGACAATGTCTGTCCCGATATCGTGGAGGGTCTGTTCGCTGGTCCAGTGACCTACGTCGGAGGCGAGATGGACCCTTACATGCAGAACTACTATGAAGAAAGGAGCCACATAGACAAGGCCTTCCGGAACTGGAACGGTTCGATATACTGGGTCCAAGGGATGCAAGACTGGAACGTTGATCCTCATCAAGTGTTTAGTGGCCCTCCAGGAACGAACTGGTACACTGACTATTTAGAAGCCGGTTATGCTGTTAGGGGAATGCTTGGTCAGTGGGGTCACGACTATCCCGACCAGTGGGAGAAGCACGAGAATCTGGGGGAAGGTTTCGGGGCCGAAGCACTCGAAAATATGACGAGGTGGGACTGGGCACAGGACCTTTTCGAGTGGTTTGAGTACTACCTGAAAGGTACTGGCGATGAACCAGATATGATTGCGCAGATACAGAGAAATGATGGACAATGGAGAATCGAGGAGGTTTGGCCGCCTCGTGACGCAGAAGTCTACAAGGTTCCTTTGGGGTCATGCACCTACAGCGGAGTGTTTGTTGGAGGAGCGCCTATTGTCGGTGGAGCAGTCCCAGGTATCGGTGGCGAACAGTCAATCATAGTTGAATGTCCAGATATTAATCCCGACTTCGACATGCACATCTCTGGACTGGCCACGGTACACCTATCAGCGGTGCCTACATTTGACGGAGGGCAAGTATTCATTCTAATGGAAGATATGATGACGGGGGTTCGGATCGGGCATGCGACCATGGATGTTAGATACCATGAGGGAGGTTCAGAACCTCAAACGGTGACTCCAGGGCAAGAGGTTACAATGATGATGGAGTTCCAAGCAATAGACGCTCTCGTCCCAGCCGGGCACGGAGTTAGGCTAATCATGTCTGATACTGGGATGGACTACTTAGCTCCGGCTTGCGGTAACGCTTGTGTCTTGCACGTTCTTCCCAGCCTTTCAGAAATGGGGTTACCTCTGATTCAGAGGAATGAGACATCAGTCCTAACCGTCCCTTCTGCCTAATCATTCGCGCCTGGGGTCTGATTCGACTTCATCCGTGCCTCTTTGACGAGTTTTACAATCTCAATTCTGGCTTCTTCTGAGGTGGTCGCCTGTTTGTCGAAGGCTAGCCTTATCGGTCGGGGCCCATCTTCAGTGACCGCAGACATCTCGAAGCCGTACCTGTCTATTCCGGTCATCACTGCGTCAGAAGTATCAGTCGCTTTGCTAAAACTGGTACAGCATACAACCATTGCATCTCTATGATCTTCGTTCATGTGCTCGATGATTCCTGCCGCGGATTCCGAAAGAGGGTCTGGCTCAGCACTCTTCCAATCCTGTCCCTCTATCCATGACATCCTTCCGAAGCCGCCTATATACCGAGCTGACTGAACCCTTAATTTGTAGTAATAGAAGTCCTTGAAATCTGCGTAAAAAGCTGAGTCTGGATGAGCCTCTACAAACACTGCCTTCGCAGAGTCTCTTTCCGTCGCCGCCATCTTCTCGCACCTTCCAATTAGCGTCGTTCTTCCTAGAGCCAGAGGATTTCCCTCCCCTGCTTCTGCTATCAGCAATGATGCCTCTGGTGAGTCCTGAAGATTCTTAGTGTGCTCAGCCAATGCACTAATCAGAAAGATCGGTTCATCCTCATGAAGAGCAAATGTCACAAAGGACCCATAAGGATAACCGGCGGGATCGGTCGAAAGAGTACAAAGGGTCCCAGTTCCTATCCTGCTCACCATTGTCCTAGCGTGTTCGGAGTGACTGGGAGTCGGTATATTCGAGTCATAGAGTAGTTCTTGTCTGCTGGTATCTGACCCCTTTGGCGGGAGGTGGCGGGGTATGTCATCCATGTTTCCTTTTTTTTCTGCCATCATATCACTCCTCGATCCATCTCTGAAGCGGTTGTCCAGGACTCGCTTTAATTATCCTATTACCCCCAATTGAAAATGGCGTGGTAATAGTTTCATTTAGGTTCATTATCGGTTTGTCTTTCTCGTTCATTTTCTCATTCTCCTTGTTTTACTCGTTCTCCAATTATTATATTCATGGGGGAGTTTGACGAGGATTGCGCAATCTCGGAATCAACCCCGAAAACCGTAGCAATGTTACTTCGTGTGATGACCTCCGAAGGAGTCCCATCCGCCAATATTCTACCCTCATGCAGCAGGATCACCCGATCCGAGAATCTCGCGGCTATGTTAATGTCATGTATCGCGAAAACAACAGACTTAGAGCCGCCGCTATTTCTCACAATGTCTGTAACTGCTTCCATTACGAGCAATTGATGTTGTAGGTCTAAGTCGCTAGTTGGCTCGTCTAGGAGATAGACTCGAGGATTTTGAACCACAGCCTTCGCTATAATGACCCTTTGCCTTTCGCCCCCGGAAAGCCTGTCGAACCTTCTGAACGCGAGGTCTTCGAGTCCGAATTTCCTCAAAGTTTCGCTGACGGCTTCCAGGTCTCTTGGTGAGGTCATCCAGGAAATGTGAGGCCTCCTACCCAGCAGTAGGACGTCGAAAACATCCATCGGAAAGCTTGTCCTAACGGACTGGGGCACATAAGAGACTGATTTCGACAATTCGATGAGGCTCTGTCTCGATATATCCTTGGAACAGATCTCTACCTTCCCATTTTGGGGGATCTGAACTCGGTTCAGACATTTTATCAGTGTGGTCTTTCCCGCTCCATTCTTTCCCAGGATTGCAACAATTTGACCACTGATGATTGTAAAACTAATCTCGTCAAGGACTGTTTTCTCACCCCAGCAGAACCCTAGGTCTCTTACCCTAACGAGCTCATGGTCAGAGCTCCCTGGGTGTTCCTTTCCCGAGTTTGAATTATTCACATCACCCCTCCCCTATGTCTCATCAGAAGATACATGAAAACCGGTCCACCGATTATTGATAGCATGATTCCAACAGGAATTACGACAGGTGCAAAGAGAGTCCGCCCAGCGGTATCGGCAAATAGCATCAGGAGTGAACCAGAAACAGCAGAACACGGTATCAGCTTCCTGTAGTCGTTTCCTATGATTAGCCGGCTCATATGGGGAGCAGCAAGGCCTACAAATCCGATAAGTCCCGTGAATGAGATAACGACAGATGTGAGTAGTGCAGAGAGAATCAGAATGTTTCGCCTGGTCCTCTGAGGGTCGACACCGGTCGAAATTGCAAAGTCATCCCCTCCCAGGGACATTGCGTTCAGATCCCACGCGAAGATTAGTACCGTCGGCATCAGACATAGGACTATGGCTCCAATCCAGATGGTATCCTCGAGAGTTGGTCTGGAAAGGCTTCCAAATGACCAGTGAGTCAGTTGCGAGAGCTGTGCGTCAGTTGCAAAGTATGTTAGTGTGGAAACTATAGCCCCGGAAATGAAAGTTATCGCAATTCCAACCAGTATGTAAGACTCGGCCGAGACAGAGCGCATGCTGCCCAGCTGGATTATGATCGCGACGACTAGAAGAGAGAAGGCAAAGGCGTTTGCGACTATGGCAACATCCGGGTAAACAGAGAAGCCCAGTATTATCGCGATTGCCGCGCCTAGAGCGGCTCCCGATGCGACGCCTAGGGTTAATGGCGAGACCAATGGGTTGCCAAGGCAACCCTGCATTAGTGCTCCCGCAGTGGCCAGTGCTGTACCGGCAATTATTGCCATTAGGACTCTTGGCAACCTTAGACCCCATATTATGTCGGACTGGAGCTCAGATGGCGTTTGAATTCCGAACATAATCTTCATTGTTGTTTTTACGTCTAAAGTCTCTGAGGATCCAGTTCCCATCGAGAAGACAGCGAATAAGAGCGTCACCATACAAAGAGAGACGACCATCACTAATTGGCGGCTTGCCTTTTCCTGATGTTCTTTGGTAATCTCATCCATTTGCTTCCCTCTATGGGGAGCAGACGAATTTTCCGATTCGCTCAACTCCGTGATATTTGGAGAAGTAATCATCCAGATACGACTCCGCATCTACATCGGAAAACAGCTCAGGATGCATTATCTTAGCAAGCGTTGGTAGCCCGTGGATCATCATCGGGCCAGCGAACTCTCCAGACATTATGGCCATCCTATTGTCAATGACCGCTTCAACATTGTCGAAGCCAGTCCTTTCGATGATGTAATCGAAGTGCGTTGGACATTTACCCCCTTCATCATATGAATTAAAGCCAATGTCGAAGACTATCCCGTCGAACATTAAAACGTCGGGATTCGCATTCAAAATCTCCTCCATGTCGACGTGTGTGGTGTGTCCTGGCAAATCGGCGAACACATTGTCTCCACCCGCCATAGAGACTAAATCGGTCCATTGCGATGTCCCAGTTAATACAACCGGATCGCGTACCAGTGAGGCATGGTGCTCGATTACCACTGAGGGCCTGTCTGATCTTTCCAACGATGAAACACGATTGGAGACAATCTCCTCAATAGCATCGAACTCATTGAATAGATCATCAGCTTCGGATTGCTTGCCGAATATCTCTGCTAGCACTCCTATCTCTTTCCTTAGTGTGTCATATTTGTAAAAGTCCAGTGCCAGAACTCTGACCCCGACTGGTTCTAGTTTCTCCCGAATTGCGTTTGTATCCACCATCCCGTTTGTGGCAAAGACGATGTAGATCTCCGGCCTAGTGTCCAAAAGTGCTTCAAAGTCTATTTCCGAATGGGCGGACTGTTGGACCATGTCCTTCTTGGAGAGTTCGGGCCACAAGCGCTCGTCATAGAAGTCTCCTGAAACTCCAACTATAACCTGGTTGTCAATGTCGAGCATCCTCATTACGCTCGCAGCATAAGTGTTGGTCAGAACCACCCGCTGGGGAGCACTAGAAAATTTATGCGTCCTGTCATTCGAATCTACCACTACAAGGCTGCCACTCTGCGATGACTCTTCGATCCTTTCAGAGACCTGCCAAGCGGCCATTACAGTGACGAGAAAAACTGCGACTTGGAATACGGCTAGGTTTTTTGTTCCAACCACTAATGTGCCCTCCTTCTGGCGAACATAGGGGCTGAGAATAAAATCAGCAGGGTTGCAATCGAAGACTGGAATGGTAGGCTGTAGTCTTCCTCTGTTTCCTCGGGCATCGTGATGAAAATTGAGTCTGAGTACTCAGAGGTCACTCCATCGCTGAGTGTTGCCATAACGCGTATACGATTAATTCCCGGTTCCAAGACATTTACGGTGATGCTGTTTTCAGCACCCTCGTACGCAATTGAGGACGTTCCATCCCCGTACATGACGAGAACCGTGTATTGGACCTCTCCCTCAACTGTGGTCCAGGAAACTTCTGACGAAGTGCCTTCAATGGAGTGAGAATCCGTTAAGAAAATCGGTGGCTGAAGCACGAAAGAGACTCTAACGCCTATCATTTCTCCATCTATCGTTGTTCCAGTGTCCATTATCGCCCTAAGCCCATATGTATACTCACCATCTGCTTTATCGAAAATACTGAAATTCGTGTCCTGACCAGCGTAAATCAGTTTTCCGTTTTCCGTTAGCTCATATGAACTAGCGCCCTGAAAGTTGGCCCACTCGATTGCGAAATCGTCATCGGTGAATTTTGAGTCATCCTCGGTGATGAATTGTGGTGTAACCGGGACTTCGAATGATGTCAGCTCCCAAGAAACGACATCGGAGTGGGAGCCGGGAATTCTATCAATGACCTTGACCCAGTTCCTCACAGTCTCGTTATACCACATCTCCCATGATACGACCCCATCGTTATCGTCTGTGATTCTCAGGTATGTTGTTTCGAAGATCCCCGCTATGGTTTCGATTTCGTAATTATGCGTTATTTGCACTTTATTGGTCGTATCGTCGTAGCCGTTAGGGTGGCCGGGGACACCGATAATATTGGTCCTATTGAAATGTAGATTTATTTCCTCTTCCCCACGATATTCAAGCGGATTGACGCTATTTCCTGAAGAATCAGTAAATTCCCATCCTAGGAATCCCTCTTGATAATATGAGGAAACAGATGGGGAGTCAACCCAGTATGTGTGTGTTGTCATTAGGTTGTTTTTATTCACCCAGCGGAAAGCCTTCTCGCCTTCTTCGTAGTCCTCATCGGAGATTCTCAGCAAATAGGCCTCTACCAGATTACCATATGCGTCTTGAATAGATTCAGTTCCTATGGTGGTGTAGGTTTTGTTCTGTTGGTAATATGGCGTGTGTAAAATTGTGTAGTTCCAGCTCATTCCTGTTGACCATAAATCGGAGTCGGACTGTATTGGAAGAATCACCACTCTAAGTTCTTGGGGATTCCTCTTTGATCCGTTGGAGTTTGATGCCTCCACGGAGAAATAGTAGTTTCCAGGTTCTTGAGGATCAAAAACATAGGACTCTTGCTCACCCCTGTATACTAAATCGCCGTCCAAATATAGTGAGTAGTAATCAGTATAATTTCCTCCTGACCAGTGGATGGCAACGTTCTCTAGAGATGAAGTGATAATTTGTGTCGAGAAATTAGCAAATTCCGGCATGTTCTTCTCAGCAGTTGCGGTTAGATTGGTCCACCCATGACCGTCCGTTATCCCCACTGGGGTAGACTGCATAAGTTCGTTACCCCAAAACGTTGCTGTGACATTCTGAGTAGTGCCGATTTCGAGATTTTGGAGAAGGTAAAATCCATCTGAGTTAGTCAGAGAGGATCTTTCTCCCGCACTTACTACAACGCCTGGCACTGGATCTCCATCTAAATCAGACAAGAAGCCGTAGATACTGTTGTGCCCATGACTGAGTTGGAAATGATTTGGGCTAGGATTCGAGGATGATCCTGCTTCCATCCTAAAGTGAACATATTGAGTGGAGCTGTTATGATCGTCATACGTTGCCACCAGAGTGAAGTATCTGCCTATTTCATGAGGGCCAAACTCACCGATGTTGGAATATTCTTGGAGGGTTTCAGAGGTTTGTATCAATTCTACCGCGACCGAGTCGTAATTCTCGTTTTCTTCTTGCTCGAATGTAACCCAGTTTTTGTGAACGTGCCAATCAATCTCTAAGTCAGATTGAATAGAGATTTTCCGGTACACCACTGTATGACCGTCGTTCATGAAATACGCTCTTGCAGTGTGTTCCCCCGGAGAAATACTGTCGAATGAGTATACTCCATCTGTTGACCAAATTGAATTCATTGAGCCGACCTTTATCGAAGTGGCTCCGGCTAAGTCCCCCTCAGAATCGTATACATTTCCTGATATGCTAAACAGATTCTGCTCAGAATCCTGCGCCAATGACGCCCCTGATAACAAAGGCAGTAACATCAGCAGTACAACTGTAAGTTCTCTCATTTACTGGTAACTCCCAAACAAAATATAGTATTAAATCAACTGACGATTTCTGACACGATTTTGTTGGGAAGTTCTGCCCATGACTGACAAGAATTACGATATTTCTTTCATCAGTCCCAAGGTGGCCTCCAACCACTCCTCGGCGTAGTCATCATAATCTGTGTCACAATCTATTCTGTCGTTGACTCTGTTCCCTCCCTTTTCCTCCAGAATTGTGTCCCACTCTTTGCCGGATTCACAGAACAATTCGAAAGCAGTATCTCCTAAGGCGAGAACTGCGAAATTGACGCCTTCCATGCTTCCTTCTTCCGTCTCTTCAACAGCATCGTAGAGGTCCTGGGCATTAACTGGCTGTTCCCCTTCCCCCCATGTACTACAAACTACGATCAGTCTCTTGGAAGTTGAGATGTCATCTGGTTCTATGTCTTCCATGTCCATTACGGTTGCTTCTAAGTCGAAGCCCTTCGCCATGTTGGCGGCATCTTCAGCCAATTCCTCGGCATTACCGGTTTCTGTACCAAATATCAGTAGTAGACTATTGTCGCTCATGATATAGTCCTCCAAATTAATGAAATTAAATGATTGTTTTTTCCAACCAGAGTGTTGTTGACGGGGGACCGGTAGTACGGTACCGAAAATGATGCTGGGGGTGATGCGCCCCCCGCCAACGTTACTCTTACTGTAGAGTTCCTATGTCATCTGCGGTTATTCCGAATGCATCCCAAACAGGCTGCAGGTACATTCGAACATGCGCTTCGTAGTCAGCATCTGTGTCGCCGTCATTCTTCAAGTCGAAGATTTCGACGATCTTGGATGCACCATAATCAGCGTAGTATCCGGGCATGCCACTTCCAGGGAATACTGAGGCGAATCCTTCGCAAATCGTCTCATTTACCCCTTCTGGAGCGTACACTATGTGTACAGCGGTGTTGTAGCAAACATCAGAGCCTTGATAATTTGTCCACGTAAACGCATCACAAGTGCTGGCCTCGCTCGCCCCGATGTATGCCATACCATGGGTCTTGTTGTTGTAACAAGAATCTGTGTAATCTGCTACATACGCCTCGATTACCCTGAAGAAAGCGTGTCCTTCAGCTTGGTGCTTATCGTAGTCGCCGTTTGCCTCATCCAGATCTACGGTCATCTTGGAGGCGTACCTCACAGAGGCCTGTGAGTAGACGATTACGACGTTCTTCAGAACCTCATCGCGAGCGTCCACCACTCCCTGCATGTCCTCAGCCACAAGTGCTGCTAGTCCAGCTTTCATCGCTGCTAGGGTAGCGTCGTTGGTTGCATCTCCAGTTCCGAAGTTGCCGCCTCTCTTTGCAGCTGTTGCGAATGGGCCGCATCCGTCGTAGTCGTGGCCTGAATCATCTGGGCCATGGTAGAAAGCCCATCCCTCGTCCCAGGCGTGCTGAGCATCATCTGGGCCCCAGTTGCCTGCTTCTGCCTTGATGATTGCTGCGTTGAGCTCGTGTATTGCGTAGGCGGTCATGACGCCGTTTTGGATACCCTTCTCTACCGCTTGATCTCTAACAGTGTTGGATTCACCAGCAAATGCACCGGTTCCGCTTATCGCAGCGCTGACGAAATCGTTCCAAGATCCGTCCGCTCCGTAATAGGCGTCGTAGGCATGATTCTTTCCGGAAGCATCTGCAAAGCCCTGCAGTGTCCTGAATGATCCATCGGACTTCTCAGCGTATTTTCCGTTCTCGTAGATATCTGAGACCTCATCCCAATCATATGCGCCGGAGAGGTCTTTGATGTCGCAAACGTCTCCCATTAACATTCTATGGTTGTCAACGTTTGAGGCGTAGTTGTAGCCTCCATCCTCGTCATCTAGGTCAACATCAACATCGTTTCCCGCGCAACCCGCTAGGGCAGAGGCAATCATCAGTGTAGTCATCATTAAACTGGTTAGTCTACCATTCATTTTGGTCAACTCTTACACGACCGCAATAGGTATGTCTTATAATTTTTAGGCAACCCTAAATGTCAGCATTTAGAACAAGATTTTCCTCAAATCCAATACACTAACAGATTGAATTTGCGTGGAAAATAATATGAGACACTGAGACTTGGTGATTTCCTGGTATTTTTACGATATACCGCACTTATTATGGGACATTTTGAATTGTCCAACCCCTTGGTGCAGCCAATGGCGCTTGTCGATTTGACTGATTTCGAAGCGAGGCTTCTGAAATGGATTTCCGCATCAGACTTCGTCGAAGTTGCTTGGTCGACTAAGAGAGCAGCGGAAGCCTTCAACGTCAAGGAGAAAGAAGTCTACGAGGCATTAGCGTCCCTTACTGTCAAAGCCAAAGACTACATCCAGATTTTTTACGACGGTGGATCGATTAGAATTGTCGCGGATTATTAGACCTTGGAGGACCTACAGTTTCCTTAGGAGGCAAAATCAGGCCCGACCAGGAAGGCTTTGTCTTCTCAGAGTCATCAACGAAGAAGGAGCGCAGGTATATGGAAACCATATCAATAATTAGGACTACCAAGAAAATAATCACCAGGTAAGCTGCAACTCTCTCATATTCTAGAAATTTAAGATAGAGATTGATGTAATATCCAATTCCTCCTGCTCCCACTATGCCGATAACAGTGCCCGATCTAACATTGTATTCGAACATAAAAATCATCTGAGCGATCAGATGGTTTGCTGCTTCGGGAATCACGACCCATAGCGAAATTTCAGCTTTGGTAAGCCCCATCGCGTTGGCAGCCTCCAGTGGATCGCTGTTCATACCCTCAATTGATTCGTATTGCATCTTCCCGAGATACCCCACCGTATAGATTGACATCGCCAAAACTCCCGCTGTAGGGCCTAATCCGACGATAATAACGAAGACAATGGCCCAGATTAAGCTGGGCAGGCTTCGACAAGCCGAAACAATGGCTCTAGAAGGGTATGTTATGTAATTTGGGAATAGATTACGAGAGCTTAGCAAGCCCAAGGGGAGTGATAGTAACATTCCGAAGAATGTTGCAAGTATCGCGATTTTTATTGTTTCAATCATACCAATCCATGCTGTTGAGCATGTGAACTGAAGGAAATTGTTAACCTCACAGGGAGGATAGGATTGGGGCTCTAGGGCCTTCCATCCATTCCAATCCCAAATTAGACCAGAAGTAAGTTGAACAATCGTCCAGAAACCGATGATTACTATTGTAACCGAAATCAGTAACTCTTTGAATTCACGATCCATTCCAGCCATGATCTATACCTCCAAAATCGAAGTGTCAGTTATGAATGGATTCAGTCGGCCGTCGTCTATTATGAGGAGTCTATCGGAAATTTCCTTAGCTCTAGCGATATCGTGTTCCACTAATATCATTGCAGCACCGCTCGCTGACACGTAATTTGTCACTGCTTTGGTGACTTTCATCGATGTTTTTTCGTCTAACTCACTAAGGAATTCATCTGCCAAGATTAGTTTCGGTCGCTGCGCCAGAGTTCTGGCTATTGCAACCCTTCTTTGTTGGCCTCCAGACAGACGTTTTACTGACTCGTATTTTTTTTCCTCCAACCCCATTGCTATAATGGAATTAATTGCTCTTTCTTTGGAATCTGAACTACTCCTCGCCGCTCTTGATCCGAGCATAACGTTGGCCCATACACTCGAGTGTCTGACAAGACCGAGTTTCTGAGGAATATATCCGATTGTCCCTCTCCTAGGCCTTTCTGGAGATCTAACTCCGTCCACTTGAACCAAACCTGATATAGGCCTCAGAAGTCCTGAAATCGTCCTCAGAAGAGATGTCTTTCCTATTCCAGAGGGCCCTGTAATTGCCAATATTTCACCAGAGCTGATTTCTAATTTTTCAATGGATAGTAGGGTCGAGCGAAAACCGACCTCTAAATTTTCCAATCTAACTACCGCTGGCACACCCAAATGGCGGATGCTTATTCTTTTGATGTTTAGGTAGGCCTAAATTTATCAATAATATCCAATCCGGTGAGTTTATGACCTCAATGATTGACAAAGTAAGAGAGCTATCTCAGGGAAAGACGGTTCCAATTGCATTGGCTGGAATTATACTTTCTGCCGCGGTGCTGTGGGCCTTATTTACAGTAAGCTACGACGAGTGTGGGGATGATGATGACTGCGTTAGGATCGCCTATGAGGTAAAGGACACATACCTATTTTGGGAGGCGAACCCACAGGAGATGGCAGACAAACTTAGCGAATTGACTGGAATGAAGGTTGTAGTCTACCCAGTTTCGAATGAGGTTGCGGCAATTGAGGCTGTGGCCAATGGAAATGCCGAGATTGCCATGGTAGATGGAGCGGCAGGTTGGTTGGGTTACCAGGTTTACGACCTCGACGTTGTGGCAGTTGAGAAGAAGCCTGACGGCAGGGTTTTCTACAACGCGGCGGCTTGGGTCAAGGCTGATTCAGAAATCGCAGCAGCACACTTGGACGACGACCCTGATACGGATCCGTTCGAAATTATGAGAGGAAAGAAATCATGCCATACAGGCTGGTTGAAAAGCGCTGGAATGCTAATCCCCATGGGCTACCTCATCGGTAATGGATATGCGGAAGTGGTCGGGGATCCAAACGAAATCGAGTCATTGAGGGCGACTGTGACTAACTTCTTCAACGAGGACTCCGAAATACCAGAAGGCGGAACACAGTATTCAGGCTACAAAGGTGCCATGAAGTGTATGATGACGGGCCATGGAGACATTGCACTAGTCAAGGATACAGCTTATCGCCTGTATTGCGATGAAAACGATGATGGAATCGCAGACGGACCAGATTGGTGTCTCGAGCTCGATGAGTTGGTAATGCTTCCTTCCTTCGGACAGGCTCCCAGCCATCCAGTTATGTACGATCCTGCCAGGATGGACCAAGAGACAATGCTTGTAATCCAGGAAGCCCTACTCGCTCTCGACGATGATGCTGAAGGGCGTGAAATTCTCAACGACGTTCTCAACACGGCAGGGATGGTCGCTAGTACTGGAGATGAGCATCTGGGTACTTATTCAGACGCGGTTTCAAATGTACCAGGGATTCAGGCCTACATAGAGAAGTAGGGTCCTAAATGAGAAGTTGGTTAATTGTCTCTTTCCTGGTGATGACCTGTCCTTTTGCTGGTTGTCTTGCTGGCGAGGACGAGTTTGTCTGGCCTGAGCCTGATAATTGGGATTGTTCCATTGAGCCAAGTTACAACTTATCCTGCAGCGTGTACTTAGAGGGATTAAGCAGCCCAATATTCTCCCTAAATCATCCAGAGGACGATGAGTTGTGGATAGTTGAATTATCAGGTCGAATTAGCTCATGGAACGGAGAAGTAACTTCTGAAGTTGCAGACCTAGGCACGATAGTCAGCGACTGTCACGTGGAACAGGGGCTCCTCGGCATGGCATTCGCCCAATCTTCCAATAGCAGCCATTCTGTACTTCTATCCTACATAGAGGAGGGAAGCTGCGATGGCCCAAATGATTCCGACCTTTTGCTGTCCTCCGCCTCGATTAGTTCTGACGGGACCATAGACATGGCAAGCATTACCAAACTCAAGACTGTTGAACAACCCTTCAGAAACCACAATGGAGGCCATCTATTGAACATAGGGGATAATCAGTATCTTTGGGGTCTAGGCGATGGTGGAAGCGGTTATGATCCGGATGGAAATGGACAGGATCCATACACCGAACTGGGCTCCATACTCTACTTTTCCTTCACGGACGGGGAAGTTAATCCTGTTCTGCAAGATGGTTTAGGGGATCCTTTCGTTCTCCATTACGGATTGAGGAATCCTTGGAGATTTGACTTGGATAGTGAAGACAGACTATGGATCGCGGATGTAGGCCAGAGCTGCTGGGAAGAAATCAATCTAGTGTCCATGGATATTCAAGCAAACTTGGGTTGGGCCGATATGGAGGGAAGCAAGCCTATGAGTGGTGATCCATGCAACACAGAGTATGCGAATTACACCGTCGATGAGGAGTACACAATACCTGTGGCGTCATACCCACACACCGGCGGGAACTGCTCAATTACTGGTGGATTCTGGATGGACTGGGGGCCGGAAGATCTCAGAGATGGTTATCTGTACGGGGATTTCTGTAGTGGTTCAATTTGGATTCTCAAGGAGGAAAATGGGGGCTGGATGCAGAATTACGTTGGTTCGAGCGGTGGGATGATTGTCGGATTTGGCCAAGGATTGAATGATGAGCTTCTCGCCTTCCACTGGACGGGGGAAATTGTCCAAATTGGTTGAGAAGCCAATTTTTAATGCCAACCATGATGTCCTATGGATTCGGGATGATTACAGTGGACAGGAAGGCGTTTAGGTCTACAGGATTGATTTTTGCATGTATTGCGATGTTCATTTCCTCGACACATCTCCCTTTCGAACATCTCCAAATTGATAAAACAAAAATGGAACAGTTCGGCGGTGGGGGATCACTGGAAGAGCAATGCGGCTCGATAACATTCGAGGATATTTTCATTTATAATCAAGCAATTTTCGAAGTTCGGGTGAACGATGACTGGCAGACTGCTGAAGTGGATGCCAGAGCATGGATTAACTGGTCCTTGGCCGATGACATCAGATCCGATCTAGATGCATTCCTAGAGGGGATCGTGCCCTCTGGAGGTGATGGCTGGTTGTCATCGGATGAGATTGAAGCCATGGTCTCAATTGCCGCGGACTGTCTTGAGTACAGTATCACTCGTATTGGGATCAGAGACGGCTCCCCCCATAGAGGAGGAGTTGGTGTGGACTGGATGAACACCTCATGGGAGAGCGACCAAACCACCATAGGTCACTTCAACGGAGTTCCCGAGAGGCATTCAGAAATTAGAGACTGTCAGGGATTCAGCCAGGAGGGTTGTTTCGAGGTTCCAGTTGTTCCATCGAGCACTAGAGACTGTGACGTCGGGATCGACCAGTCGGCAGGAGCAGATGAGTGCAGGATCGAGCTGTGGCTAAATGCGACTATGGTGATAGGGGGGGTCTCGGACCCCAATGACTTCACTGTAGCATTCAACTCATCCAATATGAGTAATGCTAGACTAGACTTCACCTTCCCGGTCATGCCCGAATTGAGGATGAGCATGTGGGAAGAGTGCGAGGGGAGATTCGTGGGTCCAGACGAGGACAACCCGCAAACCGATGCCGCACCGATCAGAGGGAGTTGCATAGGAGACGGGTCAGCAAGTTACGATCTTCGAACCAATGATGACGGGAGCCTCACTTACAGGATAGATTCGAACTTCTCTAGGGAGAATTGGCCTTTGGGCGAGGACGTCTTCGCTGACTTCACAACTTCTCCGGTCCCAACTAATGAACCCCCTGAATGGACCCAGAATGCACCTGTTAACGGAAGCTGGTTCCCTGTCTTCGAAGATGGCCCCAACAAGTTGTCAACATGGGAAGAAATTGCATCTTGGTTTGATGATGAATCCGGAGTAGCGAGCCTGCAGATTTCCTGCGCCTCTGGACAGACTGAGCTATCCCAGAGTATCGATGGGTCATTATGGATTAACGTTGATGGGATCACTCAGGTTACCTGCCAAGCCTTAGACTCCTCAGGAAAGACTTCCGGGAACAGGACATGGATAATCGGGGTGCCTGTTTCGATTTCCACAGCAAGCCTGCTTCTGGATGGGGAACACCCCCTAACGATTACGCGCTCCGAATCATGGGAACCGGAAACTACCGTTCGTCTGGCTTTGTCGCAAGATGGGCAACTAAGACAGGCAATAGAGTATAGTGGACAGAGCACGGGCACTCATGAAGTACTAATGCCGTCCCAGGGTATTGTCCCTGGTCCGGTACATATTTGGGTTGAAGTAGTGGTTGACGAACGGTCTTTCGAAAGAACGTTCGATCTTGGAATTGTTAAGGAAAGCGAACCCCCGCTACTCACACTGGGAATAGCCACTTTCGATGGATGGATGTGGAAGGTGGAAGGTCACTACAGCGATCCAGATGGAGAGGTGGTAACTTTCACAATCGAGATTGCAGATACCGTTCACCAAGTCGAGGTCATGGGAAATACATGGGAGACTGAATGGGTGGACCTAACACCTCTCGCATTAGGTGGAGGGTATGACCAGATGATTATTGACGTGGAGATTACCGGTTGTGATCAGTCTGGGAAGTGTACCACTATTCAGACATCTATAGACACTTCAATGATCGATATCCCAGAAGTTACGGACCCATCTGAAGGTGGTGCATCTGAAACCAGCCTTCCAGCCGCAGGCATCCCCTCACTGTTGATTGCATTCTCGATCGCTATTCTCTTCAGAAGGAGATCCTAGAATGAGCTTCTCGGGAAGAGTGGATCGTGAGTCTCATGAGGGAGGCCTGCTGATTTCCTTCGAAGGGAGGCCTCCTCGTCTCGGTGCCAGAATGAGAGTTAGGGGCGGTAAGATATTGGGAAAGGTGGAGACTGTTTTAGGCCCCATCCAGTCTCCTCTGATTCACGTATATCCCCTTTACGACGGAATAGACTCGAGGGCATCTGTAGGATCCCCCGTCGAGATAGCCCCTCGGGAAAATTCACGAAAGAGTCGCCCAAGGGGAAACTATGGCAGAGGAAACAGGAACAATAAGAGCCCCAGGGGAAAATCTGGAGGACGAGGGAGGCATGATTCAAGGGATAGCAAGAGGGGAGGGAATTCCGGTAGAGGAAACAATCACTACAGAAGAGGGAGAAAGGGTAAACCGAGGATTTCCGGTAAATCAGGACGGAGGTCACACAGTCCCGGCAGGAGGAGAGGACCCAGGAGGGAAGGTAGGGGCAAGAGGCGTTAGCCCAGCACCCGAGCATTCTTCATCGAGGGTATTCTGCGAATCTCATGACGGAGAGTGCCGAGATGATGTGGCTGGATGCCATAGAAGCCAATGAGGCGGGAGATAGGACGACTGCTCTATCTCTCGCCGAAGATGTGGTTTCTATTGACGAGAGTCACGCAGATGCTTGGTTTGCTATCGCTCAGTGGGTGCTGCCAGTAGACTCTAGGGGGAAGCAGCAGATGCCTGACATGATTCAGTCATCCAAGTCCATGGCTGCAAGCAGTAAGGCTGTCGAGCTGGATCCCGATAACGAGCATGCATGGAGGATTGGGGGAGAAATCATAGTCGCTCACTTGGGAATGCTGGAACACGGACTAAAATGGTGGGAAGACCGGAAGGGGGTTGCTCCAAGTGATGTCCTTCCCTACTTCGAACAGATTTCCATTCTCATAAGGATGGGGTGCTTCGAGCAAGCTGGAGAATTTCTGGAAGTCCTAGATAGAATGGTAGAAAAACAACCCAGCAAGTCTCTCGAGACTAGGGCAAAGAGACTCAGAATAATCTACGAGGAGCAGAGTTCTATGGAGGAGGAGCTGTCTTTCGAGCCACAGAACAGCAATGATGAATCGTGGGGGCTAATCAGCAGGATGAGGAAGAAGAAGCCACTGACTGAGACTTACTTCCTGCTGATGTTCGTCATGCCAATAGTGTTCTTGTTGGGATCACTTGCGTCTTATTTGTTCGCAGGTATACCATATGCCACTGTGATTGTGATGCTGACTGTTGTTACCCTGTACTTCGTTGTGATTAACCTCTCTAGGAGGCTCTTGCTGAAGCTGAATCGTCCAGAGTCCTTCCTCAATAGGGCAATAGACACGGAGAGCTCCAGCGGAAAGGTCTGCGTACCCGAAGAAATCAGGTCATCCAAGCTTTACACGTACGTCATAGGAAAGAGGACCCCTGCCTTCCAAGAAAGGCTGAAGCTAATCGAGGAGTCGGGGGAGGCCCTGCCACGGAAGTGGAGGCCCTCGGTACCCGAACTCTGATCAGCCACCGCCTCCCTTATTCTGCTGCGAGTAGTACTGCGCATAGTATTGCGTGGCATACTGCCTTGCCATCTGCTCTTCATATCCCTGTGCCACGAGCTGTTGCACGTAAGCCTCAACTGGGTCCATCTGCTCAACTCCACCGAATGACTCCACGGAATCCTGCTGATCAGACCCCCCGCGCCCTCTCATGAACATCATCGTGGCTCCGAGAACGGCAATTAGCAGTAGTGCCCCTATTCCAGCAAACATCAGAGTGGATGCACCCCCACTACTTCCCTCATTGCCATCCTGTTCCTCATTGGACCTAGGGACGGTATACAGAGTGATTTGGTCATCGACGACGTAAGCACCCTCTGTGAGCTTGATGTGGATGACACCTACGTTCCCTTCTGTTTCTAGATACTTGTGGGATATGTTGAGTGTCAGGAAATACTGATCGCCGTCGCATAGCCCTTCCTGCCAGTCGAACCTTCCTAACGCCTTCTGGGCGGTCTTGATTCCATCGCTCTTACCGAATATCGAGAGGTCATCCAATGAGGCCTCTACCTTGACGTCGCAATCCGCACTAGCGTCGTTGTCGACTACGGTTCCCGTGATGTTGATTATGTCAGACTCCAATCCGTTGAATGACTCTCCGTCTGCCGTCGCGATGCTATCGAACTGAACCTCTGGGGGAGCATCTCCGAACATCTCTCCAACTACCTCGAAGAAGACTCTAGTTGGTTGCTCGTTCCTCTGGTCCCTCTTATCGTAAACGGTAAGTTCGACCATTATGGTGTTCTCTCCTGCAGTTAGATTCCTGAATGTGTAGGTCCACTCTACTTGGCTGCCTGGCAACTCGTAAGACTGCACGTTGTCACCGTCTCCATTTACTGACCAAGTGAACTTTCCAATTCCAGTTCCGATATCGCTACTCTTGGCAGAGGAGAATCGAATGCTAGTGTCTCCGGTGTCAGATAGCCTGACTCGGTACTTGGGAGAATCGACCATTATCCAGTTGCCGTTTTCATCCTGCTTTCCTGTCGGTGTCTGCTGATATCCGACGAACTCGACGAAATCGGTGAAGGATGAGTCCTCCACGATCTCGATATGAGCTTCTGGAGGCGTGCTGTCAGCGTTGATATCGTTAGTGTACAAGGAGATGTTGGTTATCCTTGTATTCCCGTAGGAGTCGTGAAGGAACAACCAGATTCTCCACTCTGCATCGATCTTGCACCCTAGTTCGGCATTCTCATCTGGGACGCAGAATATGGCTGTAGCAGGCTGCGAGGAGTTCGAACTGTGCACGTGGTTGTTTTCGCTTCCCAGGGACTGTCCGTCCCAACCAGTTACTGCCTCACCGTTAGCAGACTCAATCAACCAGTCTGCATGAATCCCTGGCACGTCCGTCTCAAATCCGAACTCCAGCTCCGCAGAGCTCTTGATTGCCTTCCTGGCGTAGGCTCCGGTGAGTACGTCGATGGATTGGACTTCACCGTCAATAGTTAGCTCGAAGCCTTCTCCTGCTATTTCTAATCCATCTGGGTATGGGGTCAGGTGGAAGTCAAGGAGGTTAGACAGCATTGCGAAGTTTGGGCCTCCGAATGGCTGTGAGACAGCGGGATTTTCTACATCTATTGTAGTGATAATCATCCCTCCCTCCTGTACATTGCAAGTCGAAAGAAGAGATTGGCTGGGGTTATCCGAGTCGCGGATTATCGTATGGAAAGTACCCCCGTCACTTATTTTCCCGCCTTCAGTTCCGCCTGGAGCTCCGTCCGCACATACCTGTGGTATGTTATCTGGTTTGACTTGATTCAGGTCAAGTGCCGACAATGCTACGTGCGTCCCCCCATTTATTCCCGACAGGGATGATGGGTCGATTCCAGACATCAGGGGATGATAGGGATCTATCAGGCTCACGTTCTCCGATAACACCCTATGATCCACCGTGTCATTATGGTGGTCCCTCATCACTACGTTCATTCCAAATGGTAGCCGGTCTGGGGAATTCGGATTCTGTATGTCTTCGTAGTCCGAATAGTATGGCCCTAGATGTACCTGAAGAGTTCCTCCCTTTTGCATGAAACTGATTAGAGTCTCAGTCATTGTGAGGTCTGCGTTATCAGGGTTGGGAGTGCCCAGAAGCTCGTAGTAGTCGCCGTACTCGACGTTGTAATCAGTCTGCCATGGAAGCAGAACCTTGGAGTAGTGCTCAAGCCAGTCCTCCATTCCGTAAGTGTTCCAGTCCACCACTTCGAATTGTGTGTATGTCTTGTTCATCGAGGATAGGTCCTGCTTGACCCTTTGCAGTCTGTTCTGGTCAGTGGGGTTGGAGAGGATTGCGACGTCAATGTTGTCGAGGAACTCGATCGAGAAGAACCTCTCATTACCAGAGAGCTCTCCAGTCCCTACCAATGTGGATTGGAAGCTGATGTTGTAGGTATGGGAATCGAACCACAAGTCATAGGGAGCCGTCCAGTTAGCCTGGTCCCTCTGGTGCGGGTCTAGAACGAAAGGTCCATTGTCGGATGGCTCCTCATATACGGTCTGACCCGTGTCCTCGTCCACTATCTTCATGGTCACCTCGTAGATTCCCTCTATTACACCGTTTAGCATTGGAACAGCAAAGTTGTGCGATTGCTGGCCTTGCGGGTTGGTAGAGTATACGCAGGAGTAGACCGCATCGGCGACGCAGTCGAGAACATCCGCCTGGAGCAGCGTGATGTCAGCATTAGCGATCTCGAACAGAATGGTAGATACGTTGTTCGCCTGGCTGATTTCCGGCTTGTCGAACCAATTGGTACTATTGTCCGTGTTGTTGTATATGGTCATGAGGTCAATCCTGTAGAGTCCACTCTCGAAGTCATGGACCCCCATGTCAATGACTCTCTTCTGAGCAGCATCCATTCCAGTTACTGTCTCTGTGTATGTACCATCATCATCGAAAGTGTAATCATCAACCCTAATGTTGTCGATTCCGAATCCGGCGTATCCGGCGTTTCCATTTACTCCGTCGTCATTGGAGTAGAACCTCCACGTGAAGGTGACCTCGGCTCCGGCCAGTGATGTACACTCGTTTGTCCACGCGATCGAATCCTCGGCTGTCGTGTTGAGGATATGAACATGGGTCAGATCAATCCTAGCCGTGTTCACCAGGTTGTCGGAGTCGAACCATGTGACGAAACCATCTTCACCGATGCCACCCGAGTGATCCCCGACATACTGGACCTCCTCGAAAAGGCCATTCTGGTCGAAGTCCTCGCAATAGTTGTAGACGGTTTCGGTGTAAGGATTGTACGCGTACCTCAGACCGTTGTCGTTCAAGTCTGTCCAACTGCCTCGTATCGTTCCATCGAATACCTCTCCATTCTTGACCCAGGTTATCTCAAGGTAAGTGAAGTCTCGAACTGATTGGACGTTCCCGTTTCTGTCAGAAATATGATCACCCTCGGCGAAGTAGTCGAAGCTGAGGAAAGTGAAGTCCGCTCCGTTGTCTGTAAGTTCAATCGGCTCGAGTGTCAGGGTTTCGTTCCAGTTGTCACCATAACCATCCGAAGGGTGTCCTAGCCAATATGCTTGGTTCTTGAACACGCCTTGATTTTGGGGTAGCATATCGTTTGTCCCTGTACTATCATCCATTCTAGTACCGTTCTCTTCGCAGTCTGGCTGGTCGGGTTCGCAATCTTTGTCCTCACTCCAAATCGATAGTCCTGATCCGGAATCGGATGCGAAATCCTCCACTGCAATCAGTTCTGGCAGGGCATTCCGAACCTTCGCCTCCACATCGAAATCCACGAACGTATTACCCCAGTTCTGCACACCAACAGTGATGGGCATCTCCCCGGACGCATACCTTTCCCCATTGAGAAGGTTGAGCCATGGCTCCTCGAATAGGCCCGGATCGTACAGGTTCCTGACCGTAAGCTGGAACCGAGTCTCGTCATTGGTGCTGTCTTGGTCTGCCTGCCCCGAACCCAAATTGAAGTTAGAAAGAACGGTCGAGATGTAGTACGTGGTGTTGTCCAGGAAGTCGGCCGTCAGTTGGACCTGAAGGGACTCGCCAGCGAGAAGATCCAGATTCTCTAGCTGTTGGCTCTCGAAAGTTGAGGCGCCGAAATTTACGTCCCTGGTCCTGATGGATATGTTGTCAATTGCGAAACCGTCCAGTCCCGAGTAGTCCAGGGATCCTTCTGGGCCAACGGTTCCCTCCAAGCCGCTCCTGAAACGGAATCTGATGTCGATGGTCTGTCCGGCATACGGAGTTAGATCGATCGAGTCTGCCATCTGGTCCTGGCCCCCGTCTTCCCAACATCCATAGAGAAGAGCGCAGGAATCTCTGATTCCCCCGGAGTCTGTGTAGTTGTTCCACATAGTGCTGTGGTAATCCCCGAAGTAGTTGAAATTGTAATCATTGTATTCGGGGTCGGGCGCGCTCGAGACTCTCTCTTCGATTTTGTACTTCCTCTCGTTGTCCCAGCCGCCATACCTCCAGACGGTCTCCCATCCACTGCCATCACTCCAAACCTCGATGCTGCAGGAGTCCTCGTACAGCCATCTCTCGATGACGTCATATGGTTCGTTCAAGAATAGTTCGAAGAAGCCAGCAGTGCATATTGCATCCATGTCCAAGAATGCTGCATCAGCACCGGATAGATCGATGCCCTCCAATATCAGGGCCTCGTCCATGTGGTTGTAGTAACCGGTATCGTCGGTGGTATTGCCGTCATCTAACTCGTAGGTGTGAGTTACTCCGGACCAGAAGTAGTTAGTTGGGTTGGTCTCAGCCTCCCAGTATGGATACGCAACGGGTCCATCCCAGGATTCGTTGTTTTCCTCGGGGTTGCCGTCCGCGGCGAGGCATGTGTCAGTCCCGTTTGGCATGCATTGGTAGTCACTGTTGTTGAAGTGGACAACATCGTACTCTTCGTAGTCTTGGCTTATCCAATATCGATCATCGTTTATGTGCCACGAGGAGTTCCCTAACTCATATTCGCCCGTGTACGAGTACTTGTTCAGAGTGGCTCCCCCATCGTTGATATTGGGCGAGTCGGTCTCGAAGTCGTTGAAGTAGACAACAGTGTCAGTACCGCCAAGTACCTCCCTGACCTCAAGGTCGACATCGAAGCTTCCACTTGATATGGGCATCAGACCTGTGTTCTTCACGGTGACGTTGACCCATCGATTACCCTCGCCGACGATGCTCTGGAATGTCGCAGGATCGGTTACAGACGGTTCAATCTCAACCCTGGTAATTCCGAGATCATAATTATCTAAAACCAATACAGAAAGATAGTCACCCTGACCAGCATACCCCTGGGTATCCAACCACATGGCATTGTTAGAGAATCTGTATGTGTAGTCCTCCTGGCCGATTACAACCTCCAGTGCGCTGTTCTCGCCTCCCTGGAGCTGCCCTGGCATAGCCATGGTAGGCCTCCTTCCTACATCGAAAGAGAGAGGTGGCAGGTATCCGTCAGTATTTGGGTCTGCAAGCAGAATCTGCACGGTGTTCAGGGCTCTCAGGTTAGGCCTGAGAAGGAAGGTCTGGTTCTGAACCGTTGACTCCTGGGTATCCAAGAGGGTGAGGGATGTCGGGACGAAGAAGTCCAACTCCCCGTCCTGGTTAACGTCTGCAATGGTTACGGATGCTCCGAGGAAGTCTCCGAAGGCAACGTAGTTCTGCTTGTCCCATCCCGAGGATGTCTTGGTGGCGTATGACACGTTTCCTGTGATGCCGTCTACTGTCGCGATGATGTCTATCTCATTGACCTCATCGTCGGGGTTGGAGTCTGCTATGTCGAACCCGTACATTGGGTAGTCGTGTTCAGCATCGAGTTTGAACTCGTGAATTGTCCCTGAGCCGGTTGGGTCCATCGGGTTGGGGAACTGTCCAGTGACGCAATCGTACTCGAGCACGGTCACATTGTCGAAGGTCCCCGCGGAGTATCCAACACCTGCATTGAACGGGGGAGTTCTCAGAAGCCAGATGTCCAGATCCTCGCATTCTCCTGGAACCGGATCCCCGGTGAGAGGATTCGTAAGGAGGTCCTCGTTCCAATTACCCAACTTGAGGTACTGATAGTAGCCGCTTGTGAGAGGAACCGAGATGGGCGTGTGCTGATTGGAGGGGAGGCTGTAGTCAGGCCCCTTGTATATCTGAATGAACTGGTTGGCGAATGTAGCGTCAGTAGACGAGAATACAACATCGGTGTATCCGTCGTCATTGATGTCTCCGACATCGAAACCCGCGAGATATGGGTTGATTACGGTGATTGTTTCGAACATCTCCTCCCATTCGTTGACCCTCTTGTCGCATTCTCCCTTGAGAACAGTGAGGTTCGCTGGTCTGATGAACGATTCACCGACGAACCTAACGTTCTGTTGGTAGTAGATGATGTCGTTAACATCGTCGCCGTCAACATCGGCTATCTCCACGCGATTTCCGTCGGCGACGTCTCTGAAACCTGCCCTGTACGAGTCGTTGTTGGATATCTGGACGTCCTGCCTATCCGCGAAGCCGCCGTTTCCATCGTTGTACAGGAAGCTAATGAAGTGTCCAAAGCCGCTGCCGGAGCCTATGTCATTATCCCCATCGCAGTCCAGATCTCCAATCGTGATGTAGAGGGGATCTCTCTGCACTGCGTATTGAGTAGTGTGGGAAGCAGAAGCATAGGGCACTGCCGAGACGAACAGTGAAGTCAGCATGAGGAACACCAGTCCTACTGCCCTCCTGCCGCTTCCATGCTTACGGTTTCCATTCATACTTACGTTCATCATAATAGTTCGGACTTTCCGACCACTCTTATGTATTACCGAGACGTGTTTTTTTGGTGCATTAAGGAATGTCGCCGAATTACTTCATCTCGAGCCAGCTTGGATTGGGGGAATAACTAACCTCTTCGCCACCGTAAACCTTCTCCAGCCTGCCCATAAGCCAAAGCCTATCCAGGAAAATCTCGAGATCGATTCTTTCTCTGTTCATTCTCTCTCCCAATAGAAGTTCAATTGTCCCGACATCCAAAGATGATTGCCCATGCTCCCTTACGATTAGTGTCAGGAGAATTTGGAGCCAGGACTCTGCCATCGGGTCGCCGGAGAGATTGTTATTGAGGGGTTCAGGGTCCTCAATCTCGTCCAGGAATTCCGTGATTGCCTTGATATCCGGCTGAGTCTTCTTTGAGATTCCGTGCTCTTCGGCCTTAGACGCCAGATTGAGTTCGCCGACCTTCCTTACTATGGACGGGATTCTGGACGGATCAGGTGGGGGTCCGGGAAGTCCATTATCCGATTCGAGTTCGTCTTCTGCCATTCTATAACCTCGATGCTTTGCGTGAGTGAATTCAACCTTTTGCCAGATTCCTGAGGACCGTTTGCAGGATTCCTCCGTTTCTGTAGTACTCGACCTCTACTGGCGTCTCCAATCTGACAATGACCGGGAAGCTGACCACTGTCCCGTCCCCCTTCTTCGCTGTTACGATTATCTCAGAGAACGGAACGAGATCACCGGATGCGGGGATGCTGTAGAGCTCGGTGCCATCGAGGCTCAATGATTCTGCATCGCTCCCATCCGAGAATGCTAGTGGGAGAACTCCCATTCCCACCAAGTTGGACCTATGAATCCGCTCGTATGACTTTGCAATAACGGCCCTGACGCCGAGAAGAAAGGTACCTTTTGCAGCCCAGTCCCTGCTGCTTCCAGAGCCATACTGAGAGCCTGCCAATACCACTAGTTGCGTAGATTCCGATTGGTACCTCTCACTGGCTTCGTGTATGGAAACTACCTCGTTGGTTGGGAAGTGTGTTGTGAGTCCGCCCTCGGTTCCGGGTGCGGTCTGGTTCCTCATCCTGATGTTGGCGAATGTCCCCCTGATCATTACTTCATGATTACCCCGACGGCTCCCGAAGGAGTTGAAGTCTCGAGGTTCGACTCCCTTGCTCATCAGGTACTTGCCCGCTGGTCCACTGCTCGGGAAGGCGCCAGCGGGACTGATGTGATCGGTAGTAACCGAGTCGCCAACCTTCACCAGGACCCTCGCATCCTCTATCGGTTCTACAGGAGACGGTTCGGGTTCTATGCCCTGGAAGAAAGAGGGGAGTCGTATGTATGTGGAGTCTTCGTCCCAAGGGAAAAGTTCGCTTTCTTCACTAGGAATCGAGTTCCATCTGGGCTCACTCAAGACGTCTGAGTAACGTCTGACGAACATCTCCGGTCCAATGGCAGCTTCAACGGTTCTGCGAATCTCATCATCACTGGGCCAGATTTCTGACAGCATAACAGGCTCTCCAGCAGTATCAAGGCCAAGGGGTTCCTTGCTGAAATCTATGTCCAATGTTCCTGCTAGAGCGTAGGCCACTACCAAAGGAGGGCTAGCTAGGTAGTTTGCCTTAATTTTCTGATGTATCCTTCCTTCGAAGTTTCGATTCCCGGAAAGGACACTGCCAACAATCAAATCTCCATCGTCTATTGCTTCCTCAATCTCAGGGTCGAGAGGTCCGGAGTTTCCTATGCAGGTGGTGCATCCGTAGCCAACTACACTGAATCCCAGAGAGTCTAGGTCATCGGAAAGACCCGATGCGTCGTAGTACTCGGTAACCACTCTGCTGCCGGGAGCTAGACTGGGCTTAACCCAAGGCTTGATACTCAGTCCTTTTGATCTGGCGTTCCTAGCCATCAAACCTGCTGCAATCATTACACTTGGATTGCTGGTGTTGGTACAGCTTGTTATGGCCGCGATAACCACGTCTCCGTGATTTAATTCACATCCTCTACCCTCCACGGGTGACGAGTCTGAGTTCCTACTGGGATCAATCCCATGACCCTGATGGCCCGTATCAGCATTTAGGCTAGTTCTCCAGTGAGTCTTCATTTCTGAGAGTGAGACTCTGTCTTGAGGCCTCTTTGGTCCAGAGAGTGAGGGCTCTACAGTACTCAGGTCTAATTCGAGATTCGATGTAAATTTGGGAGTAGTCGATGATTGTTCATAGAATAGTCCCTGCGCTGACAGGAATCGCTTGACATCCTCTACGTGGTCGGGGCCTCTTCCTGAGAGTATCATGTAGTCAAGAGTGGTCTGATCAACGGGGAAGAAGCCGCATGTTGCCCCGTACTCGGGCGCCATGTTTGCAATAGTGGCCCTATCTGGTAGACTCAGGCTAGCGAGTCCTTGACCATGGAACTCTACGAATTTTCCGACACAGCCGTGCTCCCTTAGCATCTCTACAATTCTCAGAGTCATGTCTGTCGCAGTGACTCCTGGTTGTAGTTCTCCTCTTAGGCTGAAACCTACAACCTCAGGGAGCAGCATGTAGATTGGTTGTCCTAACATAACGGCTTCTGCCTCTATTCCACCGACTCCCCAACCAAGAACGCCCAATCCGTTAATCATGGTAGTGTGGGAATCGGTTCCCACTAGGGAGTCGGGTATCCAGGTTCCACCTTCCTCCCTAGCCACGCTAGCAATCCATTCGAGATTCACCTGGTGGACTATCCCCCTTCCAGGAGGAACTGCCCTGAAGTTATCAAGGCTTAACTGTCCCCATTTCAGGAACTTGTACCTCTCTGAGTTTCTCTCATATTCTATCTCCAAGTTGCGCTCTCTTGCATCGGGAAAAAGTCCCGAAACGTCCACTTGGACGGAGTGGTCTATCACTAGGTCCACAGGAACTTGGGGGTTCACCTTCGCTGGGTCTCCACCTAGATCCTTCATTGCATCTCTGAGTGCCGCAATATCCACTATTGCTGGGACTCCCGTGAAGTCCTGTAGAATGACCCTACTTGGGCTGAATGGAATCTCCTCTGGCTTCATTTCTGGTGACCATGAGGCTATTCTCCTGACGTCTTCCTCGTTTATCAGGAACCCATCACATTTTCTGAGGGCGGACTCAAGGAGGATCCTTATCGAGAAAGGTATCTCGTCTAACTTGCACAATCCCTCTTCCTCAAGGGTATGCAGGTCAATGAATCTGGCCATCGTGCCATCGGACTTGCTGAACTCTGACGCGGCACTGAATGGACTGCCATCCCCCATAAACTCACCAAACTACACCGATAGTAAGGAGTACATGAAGTTCACTAGGTTAAGTGAATCAGTTGATTACGTTGGCAGATAGGATTCTGACCGGGTCCACGGGCCTATTGGAATTTGTATCCACCTTGCTGATAGCATCGACGTGGTTCTGTCCGTCAATTACGTATCCATACACTGTATGACAACTCTCCCTGCTGCAATCCTTTCCTGCCTCCCAATCGAGATGGCCAGCAGATCCATCAGAAGGTACGATGTAGAACTGACTTCCGTCCGTGTTTACACCAGCGTGAGCAGCGGCCAGTGCTCCAGCGGTGTGCTTCAGGCCGTTCTCGTGTTCTTGGGGTATAGTGTAGTCCGTCTTGTCGGGACACTGTGACTCCGGCATCTGCTCGCCGTTGCACCAACCATAGTAGTGTGCAGCATATCCCCCAGAACCACCCATGCTCTCGATATCCCCTCCCTGAATCATGAATTCTGAGATCACTCTGTGGAACTCTATTCCGGCATAAGCACCGTTTTCTACATGGGAGAGGAAACTCTCAACGTGCATAGGTGCCTCGGCCTCGTACAACTCGACCTGTATCTCCCCCGTAATGGTCTGACCGTTCTGGACGTACTGCACCTCCATCGAAACCGTAGGATTGTTCGTGTCATCTAAGAATTCGGAGACCAGCTTGACCGAGACCAATAGTCCCGCTAGAGAGATTATCATCACGAGCAGACCCAATGGGGTGGGGTTTCCCTGGTCAAACATCTGGAATCCGAGCCCCAATGAAATTGACTCTTCGTCCATCATTGAGGCAAGCTTGTTCATCTTTATCCGTGTTTCTTTGTTCTTTGAGTTTATCGAGAGAGCGTTGTTGTAGTTTCGATACGCCTTCTGCCAGTGGGCCTTTCGATTCTTGACGTCTATCAATCCTAATTCTGTCCCTGCATCTGCAGCCAATGCTAGGGTCTTTGCCCTCTGAGATTCGTTTTCGATACTCCCCCATGCAGACCTCAGCGCATTCAGGGCTGCTTCTGGGTCGTTCTTTTCACCGACAAAGGCCTCTGCATTGTCCCAAGCCTTCTGTAGTTCCGATGGTGTAGGCACGAGCCGTCGAAACACCTCTCATTGAAAACCCCAGCGGAAGGGCTCCAGTACTAGATTGGTTGATTCCCTCATGGTAATGCATAAGACCCAGCGTCATCGCGGGGATTATGCGAGTAGCCGTTTTGTGAGAGCACTGGGGACCAAGAGAGAAATGGAAAAAATCGTAAACGATTTCGTAATTAACGTCGCAACCGCCAACGGGACGGGGTCTCAATCTTCTAATCTCATTATTCTGCATTCTATGTTTGAGATGGGAGTGCCGGTCAGCGGTAAGAACCTCTTCCCTAGCAACATCTCTGGCTTACCTACATGGTTCATAATCAGAGCTAGCGATAAGGGGTATCAGGCTCCTGGAGATGGTACGAACATCCAAGTTCTGATGAACAAAGATACGTGGATCAAAGACCTCGAAGCCCTCGAGCCTGGTAGCATAGTTATTTTCAATCAAGATGTCAAGTTGCCTGTTGATAGGCATGATTGTACCCTGTTGGGGATGCCGATGACAAAGATGGCCAGGAAAATAAACGCCAAATTAGGCAAGCTAATCGCCAACATGTACTATGTCGGGGCTCTTGCGTACTTGTTGGATATTGATGAGGACGCAATCGCTAGAGCCTTGGAGGCCCAGTTCAGCGGAAAAGAAAAGGCCATAGAAATCAACAGTCAGGCTATTTTGGAAGGCAGGGAGTTTGCAGAGGAGAATTGGGAATTCGATTGTCAGTTTACTGTCGAAGCGCGGGAAAAAGATCCCAACTCTTTCCTCATAGAGGGTAACGAAGCCATCGCCTTGGGATCTATCTACGGGGGGATAACCATGCTATCCTGGTACCCAATAACCCCATCATCTTCAGTGGCTGAAGGGATAATCAAATGGCTTCCGAAACTAAGAGTTGACGCCGATGGAGGGAGTACTTGCGCTGTGATACAGGCAGAGGACGAGTTAGCGGCCGCAGGAATGGTATTGGGTGCTGGTTGGGCAGGAGGGAGAGGAATGACATGTACCAGTGGCCCAGGGATATCCCTTATGTCTGAGTTCATCGGACTCTTTTATTTCTCCGAGGTTCCAGGGGTAATTTGGGACGTCAACAGGGTTGGGCCTTCGACAGGGTTGCCCACGAGGACACAACAGGCTGATCTCTCCATGCTATACGAGGCAAGCCATGGGGATACACAGCACATTGTCCTGATTCCTGGCACGATTGACGAGTGCTTCGAGTTTGGATGGCGTGTGTTTGATTACGCAGAGAGGTTCCAAACCATGGTTTTCGGATTCAACGACCTTGATTTGGGGATGAATCGATGGAAAACATCTGGATTCAAGTATCCGGATATGCCTATGGATAGAGGGAAGGTTATCAAAACTCAGAAAGAGATGGATTCAATACCTAACTACGGAAGGTATCGTGATGTCGATGGAGATGGGGTTGCGTACAGAACCCTTCCTGGTAGTGGTCTAGATCCTATACTTTACAGAGGCACCGGACACGATGAAGACGGGATCTATTCTGAGGACCCTCAAGTTTACAACGATGCAATGGCCAGATTAAAGAGGAAAATAAACGGCGCGAGAAATCACTTGCCTGCCCCGGTTGTCAGGGAGGAAGAGCAAAAGGAGCTTGGTGTGATTTTCTATGGTTCTATGGAGAACACTATAGTTGAAATCGATGATTTACTGGGGGAATCTGGGCTTTCTGTTAGCACATGCAGGGTTAGAGCACTTCCCCTTCACTCAGATGTTGAGGACTTTGTCAGAAGACATGACAGGACGATTGTTCTGGAAATAAATCGCGATGGACAGTTGTATGGCATAATTAGAAAGGAGTTCCCCGTTGACTTGATACATAAGATACACAGCGTTGCGTACAGCGATGGCATGCCACCGAGAGCCAGGGTGTATACGGAAATGATTTTACGAGTTTTGGAGGATAATTGATGTTGAGATTGAATGTTCTGGAACTAGAGAAATCTGAATACACTGGTGGGAAGTCATCTCTGTGCCCGGGATGTGGACACGATCAAATTTCAAACAATATCATACAAGCGGCTTGGGAAAACGGGGTACACCCTGAAAAAATAGCGAAGATGAGCGGTATTGGGTGCTCGTCAAAGACCCCGGCATACTTCCTCGGTAAGAGCCATGGATTCAACACGGTTCACGGTAGAATGCCATCCGTTACCACGGGAGCGAATATGGTAAACAAGGATTTGACATTCCTGGCCGTCTCCGGCGACGGGGATACAGCAAGCATAGGAATAGGACAGTTCGTTCACGCGATAAGGAGGAACCTGGATATGGTCTACATTGTCGAAAACAATGGTGTTTACGGCCTTACAAAGGGACAGTACAGCGCGACGGTGGAGAAGGGTTCGAAAAAGAAGAAGGGAGTGGCAAATGAACAGGCCCCCATAGACCTCTGTGCGATGGCAATTAACCTCGGCTGTAGTTTCGTTGCACGTTCTTTTTCTGGAAGCAAGAAGCAATTGACGGCGCTAATTAAAGCGGCGATAAGTCACAGAGGAATGGCCCTGATTGACGTCATCTCCCCTTGTGTAACATTTGCTAATAATGATGAGTCCTACCGGTCGTATAATTATGTCAAGAAGAATGACGAAGTATTACACATCTTAGACTATATCCCCCATTTCTCCCCAATCGAGGAGGTTGAGGTCCCGGAAGGCGAATATGAGGAGGTTAGCCTCTTTGACGGCTCTACCCTTAGGCTTGAGACATTGGCTGCGGACCATGACTACACTGATGCAGTCTCGGCTCTGAGTGCGATCCACCAGTCTGAAAAGGATGAAAGACACGTCACAGGACTTCTTTACTACAACGAGAATGTGCCTACCGCAACCGACACACTAGGCTTATCTGAAACTCCGCTTGTAGAACTTACGGAAGAACTTCTGCGTCCTAGTCCAGACAGCTTAGACGAAATAAACTCAGGCTTCCGTTCTTGAATTCAGAATCCATATTATTCGGTTTTCTTGAAATATCTAAGCCCGGTCCGTATGACGCAAGTCCCTTGGTGTAGCGGTCCATCATATGGCACTCTGGATGCCATGACCCTGGTTCGAATCCGGGAGGGACTACCATATCACTAAACGTACTGGAACATAAGTTGGGAGACCCAACTAACCATCATGACGATCATGAACCACCCTAATGCAGCTCTTGCCCATTTCGTGGGCTCTTTTCTTGGCGGGAAAGGATCGATTCCCGCCTCTAATGCCAGAGATATTATCTCCAGTTCCTCCTCTATGGTCTCCGGAGCAGTCTTGGCCATATTTTACGAAAGTGAGCTTGCATATTCAATCGTTATCATAGCGAGGTTGAAGCCCCGTATCCCCTCGAGGCTTCGTGGATGAGTTACCGGAAGGTGTGAAGATTCCCGAAATAGAGACCAGGCCTTTCGTCCAGTCGGCGTCAGTAATGCTCAGTAGGGTTTACGAGGGTAAGCATGAGGTTCTACTGGGGCACCGGAGCCCGGAGCTGCCCGCCTTTCCGGACCTCTGGTCCTTTCCCGGAGGAGGGGTGAGTAGAGTCGATAGAAAGGCGGCGGAGGCCCATCCTGAATGGTTGAAGGATAGGACCGGGGATAGACTACTGGTTTTCACCCTCCTGAGGGAGATGCTGGAAGAGATAGGGGTAACGCCGGATGGCGAGGGAGGGTTCATGGAGGTCAGCGACCGAATTAGAGAGGCCGTCTGCAAGGACAAAACCGGATGGCTCGAAGTAGCCGAGGCCGGAGATATATCCATTGAAAATTTCGATTGCCAGGTCATCACAGAGAGGATAACTCCGCCGCAGTCTCCGACCAGATTCCAAAACACATTCTTCCACGTTGCATTGGGAGAATCGGGGGTGGAGGCGTCGTTCCCACCTGGAAGAAGTGAATTTGACAGATTCCAGTGGTGGAGGCCACAGGACATAATCGAGGCGTGGGAGACTAACAATCTGCACCTCCCGCCTCCTATACTTACCATCTTCAGGGATCTGATGGAGGCGATGGAGGGAAGGGACCTTGTCGCTGCCTGTGATGTGATGGCCGAAGATCCCCCATCGGGACCTCATAGATTCGAGTACGGCCCAGGAGTGGAGTGCATTCTAATTCCCACAATGACCCTTCCTCCATCTACACACACTAACTGCTTCATTCTAGGCGAGAGAGGCGGCCAGAGAATAATAGTTGATCCAGCAATAAGGGATGAGGAGGGATACAATCTGCTCAAGGACAAGGTGGAGGAGATAAGGGGGGATGACAGCGATATCATGTGTACTGTCTTCACACACAGGCATCAAGACCACCTTGGGGACTTGGATATGATTTCTCAGCTTTATCAGGCCCCTGTTTGGGCCAGCGGAGAGACTCTAGCCGCACTCCCAGAAATTAAGGGAACCAGGGAACTAATGGAGGGCGATACGATATATGTTGACGGGCCTACCGGAGTAGCGAAATGGGAAGTTATTGAGACCCCGGGTCACTGCCCTGGGCAGATCTGTCTGGTTGGTGAGCCAGGGATCGTGGCTGCGGACAATTGCACGATGGTGGGCACCATACTAGTTCCATCGAGTGATGGTGACATGGGGGCTTACATATCTGGACTAGAGAGGCTTAGAGACCTCAGGCCGCATACACTCTTCGTAGGTCATGGTCCGCTTGTTCCGAACCCCGAAAGAACGCTCTCCCAATATATCAATCATAGAAAGGCTAGGGGCGCAAAGGTCCTGCAGGCTGTGAAATCCGGATGCTCGACTCTCTCAGATATTGCAGGATTAGCATACTCTGACACGCCTGGTGCCATTCCAGCTCTAGCGGAAGATCAGGCCCTTTCGCATCTGAAAGAGTTGGTCAGAGTGGGGGAAGTCAAGAGGTCAAGTGATGGATTCGTTATCTGAAGGTCCTCTGCTGAGGAGAAAATATCCTCCCACGGGCGGAGAATAAGATCCCCCTGGAGAAATCTGATACAAAGAGGCCCCTCCATTAGTTCATGAAAGAGTACTGGGAAGGGGTTCCCGAACTCGATGGAGCCCATGCTGTGGAAATGTGGGTTGAGGTTGAACCAAAGGTTTCCATCAGAGTGGTTGTTTGGAAACCAAAAGAGGTCAGCGAGAATTACGATGGGACGGTAGTTATGGTTCCGGGGTGGGGTTCATTGTTCGAGGGCTGGCGCCCTTTGATTTCTGAGTGGGCCAGGCATAGGCACCTTGTCTACATCGAGACCAGAGAAAAGGCGAGTTCTAGAATTACCAGGAAGATATCCAAGTCTGATTTTTCTATTGAGAGGCACTCAGAGGACATTGGTATAGTCCTTGAGAGTCTGAATATCGATCAATCAATGGTCGACTGGTACTCCTCTTCCCTTGGTTCAACATTGCTGATAGATGCATATCAGAGACGCGTTTTGGGCGGAAGGAGCTCCGTTCTCCTAGCTCCGAATCCTGACTTCAAATTTCCACTGTGGTCTCGAGCGTTAATCTACTCTCCACTCCCCATGTCTGTTTTCAGGAAGATGGTGGGTTTCGTAGCATGGGCCGTTGACAAGCGGACAAAAGAAGACGGTCAGAAGGTTCGTTATCGCAGGGCACTATTGTCTCAGGATGTTCCTCGGATGCTTCTATCAGCGAGATTTAACCTCGGATATAGATTACCAGATGATCTGTCGCAAATAGAGGTCCCATGCGCTGTAATGACGGCCAGCTCTGATACTCTTCATGACTTCAGCAAGGTACAAAGGATCGCGGACTCGATTCCAAATTGCCAGATGATAGAGGTCCCCTCAAATCAATATGCACATGAGCCAGAAGTCCTCCGTGATATCAAAAAATTCCATTCTTCGATAGACTAAATCGCCCCTTTTTCCATCGATTGCCTGATGAAGGGGGCCGGGCCGGGCGGTATCGAGTAACATGCGAGAACAGTCGTCTTCGTTCGAAATCGCACGCATTGTGCAAGAGCTTTCCGAAATGGTCGGAGCGAGAGTCAGAAAATCATACCAGCCACACTACGAGCAGATTGTGGTCAGGCTGAACCGGAAGGGAATGCCATCTACTGACCTGGTTATTGTTAGGGGGCTTAGGGCTTACTGCTCGAATCGAGATAGGCCCATGCCCACACAGCCTTCTCAATTTGCAATGATTCTAAGGAAGCATCTAAACAACTCCAGATTGATCGGAGTAAGGCAATATGGATTCGACAGGGTGATCCAGATGTACTTCGAGCATGGAGGAGGACGATTGAGCCTGATTATCGAGTTATTCCGAGATGGCAACGTTCTCCTTCTAGATCAGGAGGGAGTAATCATCAGACCCTTGACTCATGCCAGGTATGCAAGTCGGTCACTAAAGAAGGGCGTGGCTTACACGCCCCCTCCGGAGGCAATAGACCCAAGAGAGCTCTCTGGAGAGTCTCTGAACGAGATTCTTGAGAGTAGTGATCATGCCTTGATTAGGACCCTTGCATCAAGAGTGAATCTTGGAAGAATCTACGGAAGCGCTGCATGCTCAATAGCAGGAATTGACGAAGATACCGAATCCAATTCCCTTACTGAGGAACAGAAGTCTTCACTGGGCGTCGCCCTCTCGAAGATGCTCGGCAATCTGGATGAGGGAGAGGGAGGCAACATCTGGCTATCTGACCCTAAGTCCAAGGATGCATGGAACTCGGCAGAGAACGAGTCTGATAGAGACTCAGCAGCTGCTGGAATCATCGAGTTCTCCCCCATAGACCTCCCCTCGATGGATGAACATATGAGGGAGCCGACCGCTAGCTTGTCAGATGCATACGACTTCATCTTCGGCTCGCACGACGCTGCAGCATTCATTCGCAGGGAAGAAGAGAAGCTCGTAGAAACGGGTGATAGAGCAGAGGACGACCGTTCTAAGCTTTCGAGGAGAGCATTTCAGCAGAGGAAGGCAATTGAGAAGTTTAATCATAGGGCCGCGATAACGCAAGAGCTAGGGAAGTCTATTCAGGATAACTGGGGCCATGTTGACAGCATTCTGACCCAACTAAACAATGCCGTCGAGGAGAGGGGGTGGCTGGACATAGCAGATATCGCTCATGAGGTTGAGTGGGTGGATAGCGTGGATCCAGCAAGACACACGGTGGTGGCTTTCCTCCCGGATGAGGACGGAGAGCCCGGTGCCAGTGTCACTCTGGAGGCCTCAAAGACTGTGCATCAGAACGCACAGAGGTACTTCGAGGAAGCCAGGTCTCAAAAGAACAAGGCCAAGGGAGCCATTGTAGCGCTCGAGGAGACCGAGAAGTCGAAGAAGAGTGCAGACAAGAGGGCTGCAAAGGAGGTCGCTTCGGGGAAGCTCAGGGGGAGGAAGAGAACGAGGAGATTCTGGTTCGAGAAGTATCGCTGGGCAGTTCTATCTGGTGGGCACCTGCTTATCGGGGGGAAGGATGCAAAGGGTAACGACGTACTAGTGAGGAAGCACCTCTCATCGAGTGACCTGTACTTCCACGCTGATCTCCACGGCGCTCCCTCATGCTCACTAAAGCTCAAGGAAGGTTTGGTTCCAAGCAATTCGCAGGAGGGGCTTATTCCCAAAGGGGTCGCTTCCATGCAAATTTCCCAGACACTGGGAGAGGGTTTCAATGACGCGCGCGAATTGGACGCTTCAGTTATTTCCGAGGCTGCTCAAATGGCTGTTTGTTGGTCTAGAGCATGGGGGGGAGGTGGAGCTGCAGCAACTGCATTCCACGCCAGATCCAGCCAGGTTTCCAAAACCACGGAGACTGGGGAGTCATTGGCGAGGGGCTCCTTCGTCGTAAGAGGCGAGAGAAGTTGGCACAAAGACGTCCCTCTTGAGATAGCAATAGGACTGGCAGTAGTGAATGGTGTCCCGATGCCTGTTTCAGGAGTTCCAAGTACCATCTCAGAGATCTGCGAAAGATGGGCCAGAATATCTCCGGGGAGAGAGAAGAAGGAGGCAGTGGCGAATCGGATTTCCAAATCAACGGGACTATCTCATGAGGATGTACTGTCCTGTCTTCCGCCGGGAGGCTGTTCAATAGATGATAAAGGACTAATTAGCCCCTGATTGGACATTCCACTCTGGCGCGGTTATCGCGAACATTACGGAATCAGTGAAGCGATTATACAACCATTCTCTGTCCTTTGAAATTCCCTCCAAGCGCAAACCCAGCCTCTCTGCTACTGCTCGACTAGGATGATTGTCGACTGCAACCTCAATAACTGATCTGTGTAATTTCAAATCAGCAAAGCAGTGTTCAATGACCCTCCTGCATGACTTAGTAATGATTCCCCTGCCTGATGAGGACTCTGAGACCCAATATCCCAATCCAAAGCTCCTGTTGTCCCAATCTACCCAATTTAGACTGACCACGCCCACGAGTTCGCCATATTCACGAATCAAGTAAAGCCAGTTGAAGTTCTTGTCATCTCTTATCCGACGAATCATCGCTAACTCGTCATCCACTGAATTGACGTCATCCAACCATGGAAGCCACTCCCTGAGGTATTCTCGGTTCTCATCAACAATAACGAACAGTTCTCTGGCATCTCCCTCAATGGGAGCAAGCAATTCTAGCCCTTCTTCGACCATCAATAAGCTGGCAGGAAGAGGAGGGGGGGAGTCAGGGTCATCCGGCCATCCGATTGGATCATGCATCATCCCCCGCAATGAATCGGGTGTTTTAGTGGTTCTAATCCAGCGGCAACGCTTCAAGTGGACTGCCTCCTGCGAGGCCATGAGCGGAAACGGAGGGTCCGTTAACTGG
>CACOAW010000011.1 GCA_902625325.1 uncultured Candidatus Poseidoniales archaeon
GAGTCCCAATGATGGAGAGGACAGGCCTGGTACCTCAACTAAGAGGAACTGGGTAGACTCCATGTGGGACGATACAGAAATCAGACAGTTCGATATGGAAGAGGCAGTTTCTTGCCTCAAATCGAGGTATCCGGATTCGCAGGCGACCCTGGCGCTAGAATCCGGAGGATACATGTGGAGAGCCTCCTGGTCCAGGCCTACTTCAGAACCCCAATGGAACATGTCTTGGGTTGACGAGGATGATGACTCTGGTTGGCTGGTACTTCAGAGATCATCTGAAGGCTGCGAGATGCTTTCAACTGGATCAAATGATAGGGGTGAAGTTACTTGGAATAGAGACTCCATACCCAGTACTCAGACTCTCTCTTTACTGGAATCGAGGATTCTAGACTCTGAGAGATATCCCGACCTGTCTCCATATGTACAGTCCGGAGAATCCTGGAATCTTCAAGCACAGGTTGGTTACAGACTATCTGTAACAGAGGATAATGAGATTCTGAGCCTCCTACCTGGCGACTTGGGAGATGGAAAAGTGACCCTGACGGCAGTTAGGGAATGGGAAGAAGAAGGACGAGAAAAGTCAGTTGATTTGGCCATGGACTCTGAGACCGGAGAGATGGTCATATGGTGGCTCATCGACAGTCCTAGCGAGTGACAAAAAACACCATTACGGGCCTACTAGCGAGCGTCATATTCAACACATCATTGACTGCCGTTGCCCCAGATGGGTTCGAAGGATAGTGACCAAGGTCTTCCTGAGGTCGGGGTGGCTCCTCTGATCATAGATGTCGAATTCTTGGAGGAAGAGGACGAAACGCTTGCTCAACCCCTTGATTCAATTGAGGAGGTCAGTTTTTCGAGGCCAAGAAGCGCGATGGAACTCCCTCCATCCCTAGCTACCCCACAAGGGAGGGCCAGAGTAGTGACCGTGATCAATCAGAAAGGAGGGGTGGGTAAAACCACCACAGTAATCAATATCGCAGCTCAGATCGCTCTCAGGGGGTTCAGAGTCCTGGTCATTGATTCCGACTCACAGGGGAACTGCGCTACAGGTCTTGGTGTGGACAAGAGCAAGGTCAAGAACACCACGAGAGACCTGATTCTCAGTCCCGAGACGGCAGTCGACTCCAGGCATGCAACTGCAGTTGAGAACCTACACATCATCGTCGGCGACAGGAGTCTTATTGGACTGGAGCAGGAGATGATGAGACAGCTTGGAAGAGAGAAGAGAATGAAGGAGGCTCTTCGACCACTACTGGCTCACTACGATCTTGTGCTAATCGACACGCCCCCTTCACTAGGCCTGGTGACAATCAACGCATTGGTGGCCTCGGATGGTGTTCTAGTACCCGTACAGACAGAATACTTCGCTCTGGAGGGACTAGCCTTGCTGTCCGGGACCATCAGAGAAGTAAGGAGCCTCCTCAACGAGAGGTTAGGGGTGGATGGGGTGCTATTGACCATGCACTCCCAGACACTTCTGAACAAGCAGGTTGCAGGAGAGGTCTTGGAAAACTTCCCGAATCTAGTAGTCAAACCGGCAATCAGGAGGAACGTAAGGCTTGCCGAGGCACCAAGCCATGGAATCCCTATCCATCTACACGATCCTTCCAGCCCCGGTGGTAAGGATTACCAGGACATAGCAACCGAACTTCAACACCGATGGAGTCTGTGATTAATGGCTAAAGGTGGTCTGGGCAGAGGACTGGATGAGATATATTCCAAAACAGAAGGACCCGACTTATCTTCTTTCGTAACTGAAGAAAAGATGCCAGATTCTCCTAGGGCCGCAGTCATCTGGATGATATTCGGAAGCTTCTGCTTTGGAAGCATGAATGCGCTGGTCAAATGGACTAGCGACCACACTGATGTTTGGATGATTATCATGGTCAGGTCAGCAGTTATCGCACTCGCTGTTGCAGCATTCGCTGCCTCTAGTGGGATTAGTCTGAAGGTAAACGATCACAGAACTATGTTGCTTAGGTGCATAGTAGGGCTTACTGCCATGATTCTGTACTTCACCGCACTTGGAAGGATTCCAATCGGTCAAGCCGTGACTCTCCAATACACTGGTCCCCTATTCGTCGCCCTCCTTTCTGGGAGGATACTGGCCGAGAGGGTTTCCGCATCGGTGGCAGGTCTGGTATTGACTGCATTCGCTGGAATCGTTCTAATTGTCTCCCCAGAGGTAGGCACTGTAGACCCAAACGCACTGCTTGCTCTCGGCTCCGGATTCTTCGCAGCATTAGCGTACATGTACGTCAGGGAACTCAGGAAGACAGATTCTCCGGCTACCGTCATATTCTGGTTCGCAGCTTTTTCGGTGTTTGCTAGCGTCGTTCAATCTGCACCTCACATCCCCGAGCTTGATTCAAACACGATTGCAGCCCTCATCGGCATAGGAATTGGTGCTGGAGGTGGGCAAGTGGGAATCACCATGGCATATCACAAGGCCAATGCCGCTTGGGTGAGTGCTTTTTCATATCTGACGGTACTAGTCGCAACTTTCTACGGCTTCACCCTTTTCGGAGAATCGCTCTCTCTGGCAGATTGGATGGGGGGCGTTTTAGTTGTAGGATCTGGAATCGCACTTGTTTTCGTCTTCCCTCCGCATGAGAATAGTGAGTTGAGTAATACTTCCTAGCGACGGCGTTACCTTGTTCCCCATCCACTGTTTCTAATCGTTAGCATAGCCCAAGGTAGCAAAATAAGAGTGAAGAAAATCCATACTGGAAGCATTGGCATCAATGAAAAAAAACCGACTTTACCCGCAGGAGGCAATTGAAACGCCCAATAAAATGTCTGATGCATGAAAATGATAAGCGCTAACCCAGCAATGTATATCATAGGGTTGAACTCTCCAAAAACAGGTCCGATAATTAGGAAATACGAGACGACAAAAGGAGAAAGTATGGTTAAACCAAGGACTAGATGAAACATCAAAGACGCCGGCAAAGGTCTTCTCCACATGTGTTTGAGGCCTGATATGGATTCCATCAAAAAAGACCTTCTCCATCTTAGTTGTTGCTTGATGTATTGTCTCAGATCCTGCGGTACAATTGTTTTAGCCTTGGCTTCGGGGATGTAAATTGTGTCATAGCCATCCCTGAGAAGTAAATTGGTCAAACCCCTATCATCTCCGAACGTGCGATTCTTACCGAGAAAAATTTGCGTGTTCCATTCATCAATGAGGGGTCTTATGCATTCGGTCCGGTATAGACTGAACGCTCCACTACAGCAAATCACACTCCTAAAGTAACCCTCTAGGGACTTGAAAGTCTTGAATGCGATGAAATACTGTTGAGACTGCATTCTAGTAAGCCATGTGTCCTCTGTATTCGCTACGTCTGTGTGCCCACAAACTCCTGCAACATTCCCTGACAAGAAACCCCTCAATCCTTGTTTCAGCGCCTGACTTTCTAGGCCTGAATCGCTGTCCACCAATACTGTAATCTCAGAGTGGTTGTCTCTCATTGCCTCGGTAATTGCGGCCCTTTTTCCCAGATTTTCCTCTAGGTGTATCACCTTGAAATCAAACTCTTGTGAAATTTTATCCAACCATTCACCTGTGTCATCATCACTCCCATCGTTGACCATGATTACACTAATTTTCTCGCGAGGATAATCAATTTCATTGAGAGATTTCGCTGTTTTGTATATCATCGCAGATTCATTCTTTGCAGGCACTATTATACTCACAGTTGGCTCATAATCACCATAATCAAATAAGATTGGATCGTAAATTGCATAGAAGATGTATCGAAGTATTATCGTTACAGCAACTGCCCAAACATACGCTATGAACACAGGATTGGCCTCGAATGAAACCATTGTTCTAACATAAACCATCAGCAAGGAGGTTCCGGCAAACAACATCCAGAAAGCCAATCTCTTACCGTCGAGAGTTTCAGGAATGGGTCGGCTGTAATTCACAGTCACGAGAAGTCCACCATGGCGAGCCGCCATGCTCAACAATCTCAATATTGTTACACACGATACTCTAATTGGTATTGATTAAAGAACAATAACCTCTGGTTACACCACGAAAGATAGTACCACTTTCCGGCCTATTCGTGATTTGAATGAGGGTTAATTTTGACTCTGTCCCAGCAAGAACTCTCGTAACCGGTGGTTCAGGATACATCGGCTCGATGATAATCAAAGCATCTACCTCAAATTTAAGAGCGCTAGTTCACAAAGGATCTGTCGAGGGCAACAAGATTGACAGAGTATACGGAGATTTTCTTACCGGTGGAAACCAGTTTGAAAAATGGATAGATGGAGTTGACTCGATTATTCATACTGCTAGGCCATCCTCCAGAAATACCGCAGGAAGGTACTGGATAGCGAGGAGAACTAAGAAAGCAAACCTATCAATGGTTTCCGTCGTCAAAGAGTATAATATTCCATCTACATTATTGATGCATGGATCCCTTTCATATGGACATAGAGGAGAGGATCTTGTGCAAACGGATTCAATACTGAATCCCGTTGGCTACGCCAAGGCGTATTCAATCGGAGAAAGGCCTTGGGTGGATTACCTACATTCTGGAGGTGGAGTGAAGATTGTCAGGGCACCTTGGGTGCTGGGACCCGGGTCTTGGTTCGAAATGTTATACTGCGAGGAAAAAATTCCCGTGTTTGGAGATGGTAGTCAGTGGATGTCACTGGTCTCTGTTGAATCTCTGGCCGATTTCACATGGTCGGTTCTGACTGATGAACCCGGAGTGTATCATCCCCCCCTCCTGTACAGGTGCCGTCAATCCGATTTCGCCAAGATAGTCAGTGAAATTAGAGGGGTTGGCACATCGGTTGTAAGCCGTTCTGGTTTAACAAGAAAATATGGGAAGATGGCCACTGACTCGATATGCTCTAGCATGAGGTTGGATGATGGTAATGGAATGTCCAGCGAATCGGACTCTTCGCTGGAGAAACTCGTGAACTACTTGGCATCCATGTTGGGGTTCTCGAACACATAGAGGCTGTATTCTCCAAAGTTCCAGAATGGAGTCCACTGCAAAAAATAGTCAATCCGACGCAAGAGTCGACTTCTGATAGACCCTTTCGGAGCCCAGTGCTTCCTGTACCAGGCTGGATGTAAGATGCAGTACCCTCTTTTCTCTGCGAGATCTAGATACGGCTGGAAGCTTCTCCTGATCTCGCGGGCGGAATAACAGCGTGAAGGCAGGCTTCTTGTCGGGCTGTAACCTGTCCAAATGTCACCCAGACGTGCTAATGATTTTCGAGGCCTCAGAAGCAGAGCATTCCATAGAATATCGAAAAGGTACCACCGGTTTACGAAGGTCAGAATAGCTACGCCGCCTGGTTCTAGAACCTGCGAGATACCCGCTGCCACCTTTTTCAAATCCTTGGAGGTGTTGAGAGCGCCGAAGTAGACAAAAACAGTATCTACGCCTCTTTCCCCGATTACACTCACAATGTCCTCAGCAGATCCGATGTGGGGGATTAACTTCGAATCATTCCTCTTCAGCGCTTTACCTTTGACAATTTCATGGAACTCGGGTGAAATATCGACACCATGAACTATCTCAGTTTCCTCTCTATCCGCGAACCAAGTCATATCCAGGCCAGGACCATATCCTATTTCGAGCAACTTTCTAGGTTTGAAAGAAAGCGTAATTTCCCTGAAATCATCCCTTAACCACATTAGCACATGATTCTCTTCCGCTCTTTGTTCGAAGGTGCTCGCTTCCTCATTGTAATAATCAGCAACAACCTCATCGTAGTCCTCTCTCATGCGTTGACACCTCCATAGCTATCTCTACTATTCTCGCTTCAATCCTAGACCTATGTTCGTTTTCATGGCCAATGCAACGTAGTTTGTCGTAGACAGACTCGAGAGAAGAAGACTCCTTTTTGCATTCGGATATTCTGCGTCTGGCCTCCCATTTCTCGGCAAGAATTCCGACCATCGGCAAGCGCATAGCACCCCACCATGACGGAAACTTGCCAATAGCCTCAGTGAGTTCGATTGAAGGAGAGAGGTTAGCATTTGGTAGATGCCCTAGAAACCATGGATTTTGAGAAATCATCTCTTCAAAAATTTCCCTCCCTTTCACCGGCCTCATCATCGCGAGTTCCCTGGCTGCATAGACAGAAGGTCGCAGCTTCAGATTTCTCCGGTCCAGCACCATATTTGGGCAAATCCTCGTTTTCACCCTCGCATTGTGCTCGAGATACACCGCAAGCGCCCTCACTCTCCATACGTAATCAGCCTTCGTCACAATAAGGAGGTCCAAGTCAGCTCCTTCGACGCTTGAACCAGATGCTAGGGACCCAGTTATCGCGACTCCCAAGATAGAGCTCGTTTCACACAACTTTGAAACAACAGGCAAACCTTCTTTGAGATGGCGATCAGCATTAGTTGTTCTTTTTTTGTAGTCTACACTGGGGTATTCTTTTCCTGTGAGGTACCATCTTCCCGCCCTTTGCTCGAACTCGTCGATACCACCTAGCACCGCAGATACTTCTTCGATTGTGCTCTTCTTGGTGAGATACCTCAAAACCTCACTGGATTTCAATCCTTGATCGAAGACTGCTGCCCACGACAGTACATCGATAATTTCAGTCTTCATCGAAAAGCCCCACCTTTACCAGATATCTTGTACCTTCGGGGACGAGAAACTCCTGCATGCAACTCTTTCCGTAGCAGATCAGTGAGGCATTCCCCCCCTTCCCGAAGATCATATCCATGGCCTCTTTTCCGTTGCTCAATTGGTCCTTTAGATCAATAATCTCTATGATACTCCAATCATCAGGTGCCGAGACATTCACGCCCCCGGAAGCAAGGAAGACGTCCCCCTCGTGTCCACTGCTCCAGTCAACATGTAGCATCGATGCAGCTCGGTGATAATTGCCCCTGGTGTTATTTGTCGACCAGAGAGAAGCATAAACAACTTCTCTAGATGAACTGGCGAGTGGGTCAATTGGCGCTCCAAGAATGTACAAAGGCTCAGACTCCCACTCAAACCTAGATGCCACCCCTCCTATGATTACATGGGTTGCATCGACGACTTCTATCGAATCTTGAATAGGATCATCAGAAGGACCGAAACGATATGTCGGGACCCCATATCTAACGCCCAGAGTTATGTCAAAACCGGCTAGAACAATGGCATCAGATGGCAGATGATTTCCTATCTCGACAAATTCATCCAAATAGCGCTCTCTGTATTGAATTACACTAAGATCATTCTCCCTGTTTTCGAGGGAATCCACTACAACTGATGTGACATGATGGGACAGCAATAGAATTACCAGGAAAGAACCAGCGATTTCAGTATTGATTGTCGCTTTGTCGGCTAAGGACTCAAGATTCTGAAAAGCCCAATTGCAAGTTAGGCAAATTAAAACAGAAAGCCAAGGCAAATGATATCTCGGATATCCGAAATCAAGTACAACCGTAAAAATGACCATACTAGGAAGCGCTATTGATGCCATTACCGGAAATCTTCGGAGCGTATCCTGCCTAATCCAGAGCCAGCTTGCAGTGAGGAAGCACACCATCAGTGTGAAGCCGACTTCGGCCGATATGTCGTTAATCGCCATCGCTAGGCTGTAGGTTCCGACTTCATCAGTCATGCTATTCACAACCCCCAATGCCTGGGGCTCAAAACTGGCGAAAGGACTCCCGTGGTCAATCATATCAGAAACCAAAAAAGGCAATTGAAACAAAATCCATGAACCCAAGAAAACAGGAATCGCATTCCTGTGCCGATGCATTGCCCAGATGCAAATTGGGAGCGAAATTCCTAGGTATAGGTATGGATATTTTACTGCGCCCACTAAAGATGCAACTATGCCCAGTCCGATATAGTCAGCTCTGTTAAGAACATCATCGTTCAACACATCCAGTGCGATTCTGAAGACCATCACCAATCCTCCTGTGGCCAAAGCCTCTAGGTACGCGGTTCGCCCGAATAATAGCATGGTTGGAAGTGCCAGAACCACCGCGGTCGCAGTTACGCCCCCAAGGGCCCCATTGCCTCTTTCCGCCAGGGCTTGAATTTGCCAGCCGCACGCGACAAGACATGCAATCGGCACAAAATCAACCTCGTACCTACTTCCTGTCAACCCAATCTCAATCGCGAGCAATCCAGACATTATTTTGGGTCGGAACGAGAAATCCATATCCTGGTGGAATGGCTCCCAACTCCATCTACCTAGGTATCTGTTTGCAGTTTGCAGGTGGTCGGCCTGATCCCACTGCATTGGACTCGACCAAAGCGGATCAATCCAACCCAAAATCACCGCAAAAGCCGGCACGAATAACCATCTCAAGTCTCTCTTCGAAAAAAACGAATCCTTGAGAATGATTGTGACCAGTATGAGAATTAGCCCCATCGAGGCAATAATGGGGGGCCAGACATCCCATCCTAGCTCTCCAAAAGATGCCACCAACCAACCGGAGAGTAGAACTACTGCTAACCAGCTCTTCGCTAGCCTTTCACCCGCTGTGCCACTAATGCCTAAGGTTCGCATTACCGTGACTAGTTGACACCAAACGCGCCTCTGCATGTATTCACGTGGGCACTGTGGCAATTATCACTGTAATCGAGAGTCTAGACTGTGTGTCACTCTAGAAAGGAGGAAAATTCCGGGAGACTCTTTCTTGTCAAATCGGGGACCTCTGCAGCTTCGGAAGGATAGCCCACTGGCATCAGTAACATCGCATGCTCATGGTCTGGCCTATCGAGAATATCGCGTAGAAATCCCATCGGGGATGGAGTGTGAGGAAGCGTCACAAGTCCCATGTTGTGAATCGATGAGATGAACAGGCCAGCGGCAATACCACATGACTCTTGGGAGTAGTATGTGGGAGCCATCCCCTCCTTTCTTTCTCTCTTAGCTTGCCTGAAAAGAACAACAACCCAAGGTGCATCCGTGATGTGACTCTTCACATGGTCCGTTCCCAGAGGGGCAAGCACCTCCTCCCACTCCTCAGGAACCCTCTCTCGATAAAATCGCCTCTCTTCTTCCTCGGCCGCCTCTCTGATTCTAGCCTTCATCTCACTATTCGAGATCGCCACGAAGGTCCAGGGCTGGAGGTGAGCCCCTGAAGGAGCGGTACCGGCAGTCCTGATTGCTAACTCTATCAACTCACGGGGGACTTTCTTTTTCGAAAAGTGACGGGTGGTTCTCCTTGAATTCATTTGGCTGTAGAAAGACTTCGCTCTTCGAAGCATCTCCTCACGCTCTATCTCGGAGAATTCAAGGGGGACAAAACCTCCACTCTCGCCGGCACTCATGTATTCCCTAAGTCGCGTCTTACCATCAAGGCTGCCATGGTGATAGATGCCATTACTAATGTAATCGTAAACCCTGGAAGCGAGCCCTCCTCGTCTTGGCAGTATGTCTCGGGCCCTCCCCACGTGCCATTGTCGAACCAGCAGTCTGACCAGACCCTCCAACCGAAGCCAACATCTGGTATATTGGACTCTGAACCGTTCTCCGTCTCAATGATGAATTTCCAGTTGATGTAAGAGTAACCGGGCTCGGTATCGAGCTTGCCAACGAATTCACCATCATCTCCTCTATCCATATGTGTCTCTTGGGGAGGGTAACAGATTCCAGAGTTGATGCAAACCTGGGTAATCCAGCTGATGTTTGAGATATTTGAATCATCATCCATAAGCAAAATCACACTGTAATCAGCAGAATCAGAAGTACCGTTACTCGTTCGCATTACCTCATCGTAGTGCAACGTCTCGATACTCGTACCCTCTAGAGAAATCGACTCGTTTACGCCCCCTTGGGACGCGCTGACCGGTAAGGACACCAAACAGACCAGTAGAAGCGCCCGCAACCTTCGCATGGATTGCCGTGTGTCTCATTGCAAATGAATGCTGACCACTCAGACTTCAAGATTCCAGAGGTCATCTCCAACCCAGTGTACAGTAGATATGGCCTTCCCCTTGGTCATCGACATCATCTCCTCTCCATCTACGATTGCAGTTCCAGTTGCAATGGGCTCTCCTGTCTCTTGATCTCTTATCCAAACGAAGTCTCCCGCTCCTAGAGAGGGGTCGGCTATGTGGATCCCCGCTCCCATGCAGTCTGCTCCATTCCTGAGGAATGGAATTGCTCCCTCGTCTACTGCAACCCAAGACCTCTCGACATTCCATGCAGCGATCCCCTTCAGAGTGGGGTACCAACCCATCTTACCGCATACCTCAATTCGCATAGCTAGAGGAATCCTGTCAACCAGTATCAGGTCTGTCTCCTGATAGTGGGCCTGTTCTAGGAATCCCGAAAGGTCCACTTCTTCTCCCAGCCAATCGCCAATCTCCTCGGCAACCCCACGAATCTGTTTGAGTCTGACAGGGGTCCTCCTCCTGAGCCTCTTGTCGACCATAGTTGTTCGTGTGCAGGTAAGCGCAAGAACATGCCGAGCGCACACTTGAAGCGCAGCGCCCTTAGCGAGGTAAGATGTTGGCTATCTGCCTGGACCTCGAGGGAGTGCTTATTCCTGAGATATGGATCAATGTGGCAGAAAGGACGGGAATTAGCGCACTAACCAGAACGACCAGGGATGAGCCAGACTACGACCGTCTGATGAGTTACAGACTCGGAATTCTGGACCAGAACGATATCAAGATGGGCGACATAACATCAACGATTGAATCGATGGATCCTATGGAGGGGGCGACGGAGTTCCTCGCCTCTCTGGAGTCTCGGTGGCCCACTCTTATCCTGTCTGATACCTTCTCCCAGTTCGCGAAGCCGATGATGAAAAAATTGGGTAACCCAACACTTCTCTGTCATACTCTAGTGATAGACGAAACTGGTAGGATAGAGGACTGGGAGATCAGGTACGATGACCACAAGAGAAAGACAGTCGAATCGCTAATCGAGATGAATTACCAAGTAATCGCCGCAGGCGACTCGTACAATGACACTTCTATGCTATCGGCTGCAAGTGCGGGAATTCTCTTTAAACCCCCAGAAAAGGTCATCCAGGAGTTTCCTCAATTCCCTGTTGCAATGGATTACTCGGAACTGATTGATGCGATAGAGTCGGCTGCAACCGACCTTGGCGAGCTATGGATTTAGTCGTTTTCGACTCCAATCGTTTGAAATAAGGCTGGTAGGTCGGCGAGACGCATGGCGAAGTGGCATGGCATCTCTCGTAGGAAGCCCACAGGTGGACGCTTGAAGCGTCCCAACAGGTACAGGGGCAAGAGGAGGACGGAGGTCGCTAGCGAGGAGCAATTAGCGTACGTCGGAGAGGCCGACGCTCGCAAGAACTATCGAAAGAGATCGGGTTCACAGACCGTTCGAACACTCTCTGTCAATCAGGTCAACGTCAACATGAAGGGAGGCAAAACCGTTAGGGCAACCGTCAAGAATGTAGTCGGTAACGATGCAGATCCAAACTACATCAGGAGGAACATCGTGACCAAGGGAGCCGTTCTGGATACCGACCAAGGCCTAGTCAAAGTAACTAGCAGGCCGGGTATGCACGGTGTAGTCAGCGGCGTCCTCGTGGAAGAATGATCTCACGAAGGCCTCAAGTCAAACGTCACACAGGGTAGGGCGTTAGCATGGCGGCAAAGCGGGATGAGATGACAATCTGGACCGGTTATTTCGACTCCAGGCTTAGCCGCTCGAATGGGAGGAGAGTCCCTAAGCAGGCTAGTATCCCAAAACCCACTCTAGAATCAGTAGTTTGGGCTGCTCGCAGTGCGGGGGTTAGGAAGATGAGGCAGGAGCCTGAGGTCAGCCATCCATCCAGGCCACATGCCAAGGAAGGCAGGTTGGTGATGCCACCAAGCCACGTCTTCGAAGTAACTGGTACTTCCAGCAAGGAAGGTGCCATGCAAGCAATAGGAACGGCGCTCAACAGGAGATCCAAGGAGGCTAAGGAGCAGGGCAAGGAAACATCCAGAGGTCCAGCCAAGGGAGATAGAAGAAGAAGAGCCCAGAGGAAGTCATTCAAGCACAGAAAGAGCCCACAGAGGAAGAAGAAGTTCGGTCGGAAGTGAAGACTTGTTCAATATCGAAGAGGGGGCTCCGGATCCTGAGACCTTCCTCAGACTCAGGTCTGCAGCAGGGATGAGACCTAGATCGGTGAGAGGAGCTTCTAAGGGACTTGGACAGGAACTATTCTCGGTCATTCTTAGGTTAGAGAAATCTGGAGAAATAGTTGGAATGGGACGAGTTGTTGGTGATGGTGGCACTATTTTCGTGATTTGTGATATGATGGTGATAGAGAGTTTTCAGAAGAAGGGAGGGGGTACAATGATCATGGACGCGATAATGGACTATCTGCTAAAAGAGGCTCCATCCGATTCATACATCAACCTCATGGCAGATGTGGACGGATTCTACGAGAGGTGGGGGTTCGAGCCATCTCTCCCTCGATCAAGAGGAATGGTGTTGAGGAATTAGATCTCTATTCCACTGTCACGGTCCAGCCGAACTGATCCGGTGCACGCCTCTGCTGTATCTTTGTTAGAGACTCGTATAGCTCCATGGCGATTGGCCCCACGTCTCCCCCGCAGTACTCGACCACCCTCTCCCCATGCTCTATCTTCCCTATCGAAGAGATGACAGCGGCAGTTCCCACGCAGAAGCACTCATCTGCTTCCAATGCGTAGTCTACGTCTATCTTCTCCTCCTTGATCTCGTACCCCTTTGACTCCGCCAGCTGCATCACCGATGATCTCGTGACTCCTGGTAGAATGGTCCCTGTAAGCTCGGGAGTCGAGATGACTCCATTCTTCACGCAGAAGAAGTTGGCAGCCCCCACCTCCTCGATGTACCTGTGGTTGACCGCATCGAGGTAGATTATCTCCGAGTAACCCTCGCTCTTCGCCATCTGAGAGGGAACCATTCCAGGTGCGTAGTTGCCAATTGCCTTTACCCCTCCCGAACCTCCTGGAGCAGCCCTGTGGAACTCATCCGAGACTCTGAGGGAGGTTGGCGTTATTCCTCCCTTGAAGTACGGTCCAACTGGTGAGACGTAGACCAAGAAAGTGTACTCTGGGGCAGGCGCGACTCCCAGTATCGCCCCGCTTCCGAACAGGAGTGGCCTGACGTAAAGCGCACCCTTCCCCATCGGTGGAACCCATCTGGAGTTTTCCCTCACGGTCTGCATTATTGCATCGAGGAACATCTCCTCCGGAACTGGAGTCATCCCGAGCCTTCGTGCTCCGTCCCGAGATCTCCTTGCGTTGTCCAGAGGCCGGAAGAGAACGATACTACCGTCCGCCGCGTGCTGTGCCTTCATACCCTCGAACAGTCCCTGGCCGTAGTTGATAACCCCAGCAGCTGGAGACAGGCTTAGATTCTGGAAGTCCTGCATCTTTCCTTGTCCCCAGTCATCTCCCTGCTTACAGGTGGCCATGTACATTCGATCGGTTTCCGTGAAACTGAAAGTGAGTGAGTCCCAGTCTACCTCTGGCAAACCGTCTTCAGTCATCCGCGCACCCCGATTATTACGGAGGGGACCGCCTCGGCTTTCAACGGTTCCGCTAGTGACCCTCCCGGCATGGTTATGTCCCATCGTGATCACGTAGGGTAATGCAGTCGGTGTGAGTGCGGAATGCGGGTGAAGTCATGCAATGGGGAGAGGAGGTATGTATCGTTTCAGGAGACAATAGGGCTTGGCCAGAGGAGCCAAAGACAGTCATCGAACTGTGGTGCAGGTCAAGATCTGGACATTCGTCTATGCTCCTAGTCAACGGCCTGAGGCCGTATGTCGAGATATCTGATCCTGAGTCCGTAGGCAGCTCAGACGATCCCGAATCCCTGAAGAAAGTCTCCTCCGTGAAGGACGTTCAGGGGGAGCCCGAGTCAAGTGGAATGAAACTCTCCCAAGACGGAGTTGTCAGGCCCCACTACCGAGTCTACGTTAGAGACACTACCAAGGTCAGAGGAGTTAGGAAGTCACTAACTGAACAAGGATGGAGAGTGACGAGCGCGGATATCCTTTTTTTTCAGCGGCTCCTTCTTGATTTAGACCTAGGGCCTCACATCGCTATGAAAGGAGAGGTACTCTGGGCAGGTGAGAGAGCCCCAGAGGAAGCAAAAACTCCGGAGAATACCAATAGGGAGACCGCTGAGAAGAGGATACAAGCAGTCGGTGGCTCTGGAATCTATCCTCTCGATATGGTGGTATCATGTGATATCAGTGGCTTGAGTAGGGCTGAACCGTTCCCAGCCCCATTCGTCACCATGTCGTTCGACCTTGAGACGAGCATCACAGACAACACCATACTATGCGCAGCAGCCGTGGTAGACAGGAACGGAGAAAGGAAGGAATATCCGATAACAGGCGCTGAGATTGAAATATTGGAGAAACTTACAGAAGTAGTAAGAACAGAGGATCCTGACTTCATAACGGGATACAATATCGACAACTTCGATCTTCCCAGAATGGAGGAGCGTTCTCAATATATCGACACGGAATCTGAGATGGACAGATCGACTCTTCTAGGATGGGGTAGAGTCCCAATTAACGAGACAGAGACTAAGCGTGGCTGGAGGAAGCCGGGGAGAATTTTTCCGAACAGGGAACAGAACAGGACCTGGACAATAAAGGGCAGGATACCTCTAGATGCTTGGTGGCAGGCAAGACAGACCCTAAGGCCTCAGAGGGAGTCTTTGAGGTATGTGTCACAACTCCTCTGGCCTGATGATGAGGAGATGCAGAAGATGGATATCGACGCAAGTAAGATGGATGAGGAATGGGCCTCCAGACCGGATGAGGTACTGGAGTACTGTGTACGTGACACAGTACTGCCTCTGGATATACTGGAGAAAATGAAGTCAATAGCTAGGAAGGAGGCCCTCGCATCGGTCTCTCTGACTACTGTAGACATTGCAGCAACCAGTACAACTAGCCGTTGGATCGACTCCCTAGTTATTCGACTAGCTGATAGGAGCGGTGTCGCAGTCCCAAATACCAACCAAGGTCCTAGAAAGCAGGATAAAATAGCCGGAGGTTATGTTCACGAGGTCGATCCGGGAGTCAAGCCTTGGGTTGTCGTTCTTGATTTCAAGTCGATGTATCCCTCGATAATGATATCCAACAACATCTGCTCGACCACCTTGGTTCGTGATGGTAGCGAAGACGATTCTCATAGTGTGTCCCCCGTCACAAACACGAGATATATCTCCAAGGAAGAGAGGCTAGGTCTTGTGCCACAACTCCTTCAGGGTCTAATGGACAGCAGAGATAGACACAAGGCCGCTCTCGAGAAGGCGAACGAAGAGCGCGACGATGCCGAGGCTTTCCTCCAAGATCAGTTGCAGTACGCTGTAAAGATCTTGATGAATTCGTTCTATGGAGTCTTCGCATCGAACTTCTACAGATTCACACATCCGAGTCTCGGTGCGAGCATCACCGAGTGGGCACGTCATAACATCAAGGAGATAATCTCCAAGGTTGAGGAAGACGGTGATGAGGTGGTGTATTCCGACACCGACTCGATATTCGTAATCGCACCAACAGAAGGGGCCTCTATGAATAAACCACCGGGTGGGGTGGAGCTCGAGGTTTGGGAGAAAGCAAGGACATCGACACTTGAATTCGGGCAGTCACTAGCTGAAAGATTCACCAAAGAGGGAGCCGAGCTGGAGTTCGAGACCGCACTCTCCTCTTTCTTTAGTCATGGAGCGAAGAAGCGCTACGTAGGTAGGGTTGTATGGCCTAGGGAGGAGATGCTGATTAGGGGGTACGAGGTAAGGCGAACCGACTCTTTCCAACTCCTCTCCGACACAATGACCCAGATGTTTGAGATGATACTGGACGGAAACGAAATTGGCGCCGTCGACATGACCAAGTCTGTAATTGACAAGGTTAAGGCTGGAGAAGTAGAAGCGTCCCAACTCATAATCAGTAGGTCCTGTAAAGGAAAGTGGAACAGCAAGAAAGAGGAATGGGACTTCAGCGTCTACAAGAATGAGGACGGACTTCCCTACGTTAGAGCGGCCAAGCAGAGGATTGCTGCAGGTCTACAATTCACCCCTGGCATGAAGGTAGGCTACATCGTCACTGAGCCCGATGAGAATGAGAAGAAGTTAGGCGTGAAAGCATGGTTGGTAGATGAGATAGGCGGCGATCCACCTGAGTACGATAGGGAATACTACGCTAAGCGACTCGCTAAGTCACTGGGACGAGTCACCGAGGCCTTCGGATGGGACGAAAAGAACTTACTCAAGGGCAATAGGCAGAGCAACTTATTCGATTTCTAGGACATCAAGGAGCCGTAGGATTGATTTTACTCCACTTAGGCCCATCCACTAGAATGGCAAGGACCGGAGACCTAGCATGCCTTATCGTGGTGGTGTTTCTAGCACCTATGCTAGCTGGATGCACCGATCTAATAGGAAGCAATAACGCACCCAGTGCGACCATGTCAGTGGATCCGAGTGGGACCGTGAAGGCAGGCGAGCCGGTGACATTCAACGCCGCAGGGTCCTCTGACCCAGACGGCGACGATCTCACCTTCGAGTGGGACTTTGGCGACGGGAATACTGGAACTGGATTGACCACCAGCCACACATATGCGCAGTCAGGTAGTTTCGTAGCAAAACTAGCAGTAGGAGACGGTACACACGAGGCATCTATCAGCAAGACAATTACCGTAGTCGACTCATCTGCTAGAGAGCCGAATGCAGAGATTACCTCCAGCAAGGATAACGATTGCGAGGGAGAGGAGCCATCCGCTAGTGGAAATATGGTGATTGTTTGGGTGTGCGAAGACGATAACGATGTCAACGAGCGTGAAGTTGAGGTCTCAGCAACCGTAATTTTGGATGGCTCAGACTCATGGGCAGGTTGTGATCCCGATGACTCAAGTTGTTACTCCGAGGAATATCTAGTTGAATGGAAGTGGGACCTAGACACATACACGGACTCTGATAACGATGGAATCACAGATAATGACGTCGATGCAACAGGTGAGACATACTCATGGGAATCCAAACCAGCAGGAGCTTGGGAGGTCAAGTTAACCGTGGTGGATAACAATGGTTTCGAGGATAGTACAAAATCGATGGTTTACGTCAACTACAGGGGAGTATGGAAGGACTTCGTAATCGATAGAGCCTCACCTAACCCCGTGATAATGACTTGGGAATATCCTGTTTCCTACGATCAGGACTCAAAGGACAGGATAAGATACATGAGAGCCAAACTTTCCTATCCAAAAGAGGATGACGATCAGCCCGGAGGGGGTCTACCGGGACAAACCACCGACAATCGCTTGGATCTTTACATGTACAACAGCACTGACGAGGCTGTTTCGAATACCTCAGGGATTGAGAATGATAACAGAGATGCAGGAGACTGCGGAAGCGATGAGTTCTGTGTATGGATGGTTATCGGGGGCTCGACCGTACGAGGCTTCCTACCAGGGGATTGGACGGTTGACTTGGAGAATGCGGAGACTCACAACACTGAGGTTAATGAGTTTGTGATCGAACTCCAGTATCGTTAGTTCTCGGAATCCACGGAAAGCCCAATGTAGCAATCTGGGACTAGCATCCCGAAAACCCCGGGGAACGGTTCATATACACCTCTTCGGTCGGCGGGCCTACCTTAGAGGTGTAAATAATGGGTTCACAATGGGAAGACAAGAGCAAACCGCATCTGAATATCGTTTTCGTGGGTCACGTCGATCACGGAAAGTCGACAACCGTCGGAAGACTGTTGCTAGATAGCGGCCACATAGAGCAACACGTGATTGAGAAGTTCGAGCAGGAAGCTTCAGAGCGAGGGAAGGCCGGTTTCGGTTTCGCCTACGTTATGGACGGACTGAAGGAGGAAAGGGAGAGAGGGATTACTATTGACGTCGCTCACAAGGAATTCTTCACTCCAAAGTACTACTTCACAGTCATCGACGCACCTGGTCACCGTGACTTCGTCAAGAACATGATTACCGGAACCAGCCAAGCAGATGCTGCGGTTCTGAATGTAGCAGCAAACGACGGCGTGAACGCTCAGACCAAAGAGCACGCTTTCCTAGCAAAGGTGCTCGGTGTCAAGGAGCTCATTGTCAACATCAACAAGATGGATATCAGCGGTGTAGACTGGTCAGAGGACAAGTACAAGAGTGCAGTTGAGGAAGTCTCCAACCTTCTGAAGATGGCAGGATTCAACCCTGCAGACATCCCATTTGTCCCATGCAGCGCACTTGCTGGGGACAACGTCTTCAACAAGAGCGACAACACTCCATGGTACAACGGGCCAACTCTGTTCGAGGCTATCGATGCAGTGGAAATGCCGCCTAAGCCAACTGACAGGCCGCTCAGGCTACCCATCCAGGATGTATACAAAATCAGTGGAATCGGGACTGTTCCGGTCGGGAAAGTCGAGACAGGGGTCCTTGAGAGAGGAAAGACCGTCGTATTCAACCCCAGTCAGAAGTCTGCAGAGGTCAAGGATATTGAGATGCACCACACCAGCCACGCGAAAGCAGAGCCAGGTGACAACGTCGGTTTCAACGTCCGTGGTCTAGCCGCTAACGATATCCGCAGAGGAGACGTCGCAGGATACTCTGACAGCGAGCCTATGTTCGTCAGACACGACGAAACCTTCGTGGGTCAGATACAGCTTATGGATATACCAAAGGCAATCGGGTCAGGATACACCCCAGTGTTCCACGCTCACACCGCTCAGGTAGCTGTCCGATTCGTAGAACTTCTTGAGAACTCAAAAACCAAGGAGGCCAATCCAGCATTCCTGAAGACCGGAGATGCGGCTCTGGTGCGCTTCGCACCAACCAAGCCAATGGCAATCGAGCAGATGGACGCTTTCCCAGAACTGTCCAGATTCGCGATTAGAGACATGGGCAAGACCGTGGCCGCAGGCGTCTGCATGAAGATCGAGAAGAAGTGATGCGACCTTGGTGAAGTTATGCCGGTTGTCACAACGATAAAGCTGACCGGCGACAACCATCAGGACGTAGACCTGGTCTGCCAGCAGATTAAGGCTATTTCCGATGAGACAGGAGTAAATCTGAGGGGACCCATACCTCTCCCTACACGAAGGCTTGTTGTTCCATGCAGAAAAAGCCCAGACGGCGAAGGCTCTGAGACTTGGGATCACTGGGAGATGAGAGTCCACAAGAGGCTTCTGGAACTGGTTACCAACACTGCGAAGGATGAGAAATCACTGAGAAAGGTCCTGAGGATACCTATCCCAGACTCGGTAACTATCGAGCTATCTCTAAGGAACCTCGATTGAGACTAAAGTAAGCCCTCTTCTCTAGCCAGAGAACCCATCGGGTCCCATGCCGAGAGGACTATTGGATCTCCTTTCAGTCCACTCTTCATTTCGTCAGTCAGGTATTCCTTGGGAGCGGCTATCTCAAACATATGTTCGTCATACCAATTATCGTTCATTACGTAGAATCCCTTCTCCCCACTGTCTTCAGAACCCCAGGAGTTCTCAACTCTCCATCTTCTGGGCCTTCCGTCCACCACATCAACACCAGTGAATAGCATTGCATGGGTCATCATTGTCTGTCCGTACCTCAAACGATCAGCCTTCTCCATTCCAAATTGAATTCCATACAATCCCTTCAGATCGTAGAGCTCAGCATCCCATAGCCCCCTCTTGCGGGCCATGTTCTTTCCGACGTCACATCCCATCCAAACGGGAACTCCGTCCTCTAGTAGCCTCTGTGTTATGTCTTTCATCTCATCAGATGGAACATTGAGATAAACCACGGGCGGGCCTCCGGCTACATTCTGTAGGAAATCAACTGTATATGTCCGATAGTACTCGTTTCTAGGATCGTTTACGATGCAAATATACTCCTCCCAATCTACTTCAACATACTCATCTACGAATTCCAAAGGAGTCATCGTCCCCTTCCTGTGGAATTCGTTCTCCTTGTCCCTCCATTGCCAGTCGAACTTCTCTGGAGGGGTTCCCAGGTGAATGCAAAGAACCCTCCAAATCTCTTTCATCCTCCCCTCTTTGTGGTTTCGCGCCTCATTATTGGATCCTCCACCATCGAGAATTCCCCTTATCTCGCTTGCAGTTGTCCGTAAGATGTCTTTCAGAACGGTGTTCATGGATCTAGTATTGCTACTGCTATGTGACTCCGGATATGCTGACATTGGAACTAGACCGTGCTTCCTGATGAGGTTCATGGCCATGTTCCACTGTCCCCCATCTCCAATTGGATCGCTAAGTAGAAAGTGAATAGTTCGGTCATCAATCGGTCTGTCAGAAGTCTCTAGTATTGCTTCCAGGAAGTGATTGGCTCTTTCGAGCTTGTCCCAGAAGTGGATATGGGCTTGGCTGAATTCGAAACTCTTCACGTTCATTTTCTTCATAGCACCTACTCTGAATAGATTCAGGGCGGCGAAAAGCCAACATCGGCCGCTTCTTCTCTGGTTTGTAGCATTCCACTCATCCAGTTTCGTACTGAACGAGAAATCCATGTTCTGGACTAGTTCCCTACGAAGTGCCAGTGTCGATAGATCTGCATTGCTAACTGCATTCTGAGCGATAGTGGCCGATGGGTCCGAATCGAATGACTTCCTGAATTCCTCAATCTGTGCTTCAGTTACTCCCGTGGACATGCTATCTCTCAGCCCCAGTGCGGAACCGGAGAGAGTTAGTAATTGCCCTGCTATATCGGGGCTGCTTCTGCCAGGCCCGCTGCAATCAGAATCTCAGCGATCAATGATGGGCAGGTCTCGATGTCACCCTGTGTAAGAACGACCTCTGTACCGTCTGCCATTAGAATAGGATCCTCGACATCCTTCAGAACCTTGATTCTCAGAAGGTTGTCCGGTTCTTCGCTGGGTTGCTCTTCCACAGAACCTGACTCGGAAGGCGAGGATGCGTGTTCGGGGTAATCGTTCATCTCCCGGATCCTGTCCTCTTCGTCAAAGTCCGGCTCTTCCCATTCTTCCTCCATCTGGGCGAATCTCTTGGTAATCGACTCTTGGTTACCATCATCTGAGTAGTTCCTCAGAGTCTCGCTCACTTCGGTGACCACACCTACGTTCTCAGAGTAACCTAGCATATTTGACCAAGAAGTAGAGGCCTTGTACATCTCAGTGAGATCCTTCAGTCCATTGTAGAATATCCTCTCAGCCGGGTCGTGCTTATTCCAATCCATCAACGGCAATCCGATACTTTCCCTAGAGTCCTTGTTTACGGAGTTTAGTAGGTTTGAGGTGATAGCGTGACGCGTGAAGGAAGCAAGCCTGATCCTAGTCAAATCTCTGACACATGTTCTCGCAACCCCAAGCCTTCTAGACAGAAGTTGGGCCTTAGCAGTCATCCCTTCTTCTCTCACAGTCTCAGAGAGCTCGGTTTCCATATTCTGCAATAATTGACCGACTGCATCCCAGAAACCAATCCCGTCCGGCATAGCTACATCTACTGGAGTATCGCTTCCTCTCTGCTTTCTAGTGACCTCAATCAGTGATTTATGGACAGACTCTAGCTCTCCCTTCGATAGTCTACGAGGTCCAGAACCGACTGCCATCAACACCAACTATCTATCATCCTACGAAGGAGATACATCAACAATTCCTTGTGAAATTGACTATGACCATCATGCGGGAGAATAAAATCCATGTCTCCACTCGCGGAGGTGCAGGTGTACCCGAGTGGTCAAAGGGGGAGGGCTCAAGATCCTCTGCATAGCGCTTCGCAGGTTCGAATCCTGCCGCCTGCACCAATCTAGAATAAATTTAGAAGAGCCCTTAGAAGCTCCACAGAGCCATCCTTGCCTCTTGACTCGGTAATCAAATCCGCAGACATGGATACCTCTGGGAACTCATCATTTACAGCGACTGAAAGTCCGACTACATCGAACATCGGTAAGTCATTCGGAGCATCCCCACACGCGATTACTCTAGAGGGATCCACTCCTCTCTGCTCCAGGGCCACTTTCAATCCATTTGATTTGTCGAGCCCAGGACTTGCAATGTGCACAGCAAAACCAGTGGAGACGACCTCTAAATCAGACCATTTGCTATCTGCAATTAGATCCCTAATCAGTTCAAAGGAATCGGTTTCACTGAGGCACCATTCAGTCTCTCTCCATCTGTTTGACTCAATTCCTCTTGGGTCCAAACCATCGATTTTCGTGGCCAGCCACTCTGCCGCTTCCTTCGCCCTGCTCCCATCGGAAAGAGACAGAATTTCATGACCTTCGCCACTGTCCCAGACCATACCTCCGTTCTCAGCCACTATGAAACCAGAGGCGCCTATAGCCTGCATAATTGGAGTAACATTCGGCAGAGTCCTACCTGAAGCCAGTGAAACCGGCATAACTTCCCTGTCAACCCTTCTCGCAAGCTTGACTAGATCTTCATGAAAACCCCCTCTATCCAGCAGAGTTCCATCTACATCAAATACTATCATATCCCAAATATCAGGGTCTGGGATTTGGATCATGAACGCTGGGACTAATTCCTGTTCATGATTCCACCGACAAGAGAACATCATCTTCAAGCCACACATTACTGTCGATGAATTGTGTCCGAAGGCCCCGAGGACTATCTCATTCTCGATGAGGAAGAGGAAGAAACTCCCAAAACGCACCGAGAAAGAATATCCCTCCCAAAGATTGGATTTCCGAGACTCTCCAAACCAAGAAAAGAGCATAATGACGAGATTGAAGATCAAGGGCAGTTTTTAGAGGATGGATTTGAGATTACCTTGGACGGGACTCATACTTTTGATTGGAGCATAAGGGGGATGGATTGTCCGGACTGTGCGATGAAGGCAACAAGAGCAGTAAACAGGCTTCCTGGTGTTGAATCGTGTAGGATTTCAGTTTCAGATGGTTCTGTAGAGGTCTCTCAGGACATTTCCAATGGGACTGTTTCACGGGTATCCTCTGTCCTCTCCAGTCTGGGTCATGACCCTGACATTAGCTGGCTCAGAGTTGTTGGGATATCTCCTTCATCTCTCTCGTCAAGACTTGGAGTTGACACCAAGGGGCTCAGAGAATGGCTACTGAATGTACCAGGGATCCTTGATGTTAGGTTGGAGAAGGGAAGGATTGAGATTCAGAAGGTCTGGATACTGGATTCTGATCTCAGACAAGCAGCGGATCAAAAACTCCGCGAAATCCTCGGCTCAAATCACCGACTCGAGCCTGCAAGAGAGTCTGGATTCAGGAAGGACCAAATCCAATTACTTTCTTCTATTCTTTCAATACCACTAATCCTAATTGTCTCACTCCTAGAGACAAGCTCCGCAATTCCAAGCCTAGTTCCTTCTATACTGGCTCTTGGTGGAATCATTTTCATTGGACAGAATATTTTTCAAGAAGCAATTGCTAGTTTAACAAACAGAGTAATCGGATTCCAGGTTTTGATTTCTCTAGCCATTATCGGAGCTGTGGCACTCGGAGAATTTGTCGAAGCTCTACTTGTTGTGGCCCTGGTCGCATTCGCTTCCCATCTAGAAAACAGAGCTCTCATCAAGGCCAGAGAGTCGATGCAGGGAGGTTTGAACAGACTTCCTAGGATGGCTAGAATAGCCAAACAAAAACCCTCTGGCATGAGTGAAGGGAAAAGGAGGATGATGGTGATTCAGATTGCCAATCAAGAACCAACTCCTTCAAATTGTTCTGTTGAAGAACTAATCCCAGTTGAGGCTTTGGAGATAGGAGAATTAGTAGAGGTCAGATCAGGAGAAAAGATTCCAGTTGATGGAAAAATTGTGGAGGGAAGTGGCTCCATAGATAGAGCTCCCTTGACTGGAGAACCCATCCCAGCCCCTGTGAAAAAGGGGGACAGAGTTGAAGCTGGACTGACCTTGACCAGAGGACCATTGGTAATTAAGTCTGAAGCAATAGGTCAGGGAACCAGACTTTCCAGCCTAATTGATTTAGTCAGGCATTACAAGGATCAACCAACTCGTACTCAGAGTACTGTAGAGAGGTTCACCCTGTTATGGACTCCACTAGTGGTCCTTGTCGCTCCTGTAATTGGCTTGTTAGCTCATCCTGGATCGATAGAACAAGCCATTCTTACAACTCTTTTACTGTGGGTAGTATCCTGTCCATGTTCACTCCTACTTGCCTCGCCTGTTCCACACGCAGTAGCCCTAACTTCAGCATCATCGTTTGGAATTATCGCGAGAGGTGGAGATGTTCTAGAATCTGCAGCCGATGTACAATTAGCTCTATTGGATAAGACAGGGACTCTTACAACCGGAAATCCAACAATATCTGGAATAAATGTGGTAGAAGGAGAGACCGAGGAGAGAGTGCTCGAATTTGCTGCTGGTTTGGAGGCGCGCTCGAATCATCCCTATGGAAGGACAATTCTACATGAGGCTGAGAAAAGGACTCTGACTCCAATCAAGATGGAGTCAATCAATGATGGTGAGGCAGGTGTTTCAGGGAAATTAGACGGAAAAAAGATAATTCTCGGTAGAGCAGATTGGGTTGCTTCTGAGGGGGTCATCATCCCAGAATCATTAGTACAGGCTCTAGAGAAATCAAGACAGGCTGGGATGGGATCTAGCCTGCTCTCAGTAAACGGTTCGGCGATCGCACTCATGAGTTTCGCTCATGACGATGCAAGATTCGGAGTTGGTGAGGCAATCAATGAATTGAATTCCCACGGAGTAAGAGTGGAAATATTGAGTGGAGACGAACAGAAAAGTGTAGAGGCATTCGCACAATCAATTGGTATTGATCCTGGAATGTGTAAAGGAGGGGTTAATCCGGAAGAGAAGGCGTTGTACGTAACTAACAAATCTAGTGAGCACCGTACTATGATGGCAGGGGACGGATTCAATGATGCAGGCGCCCTTGCAGCAGCAGATATTGGTATTGCGATTGGTAGTGGCGATCAAGTCAATCTTGATGCAGCCGACGTCCTAATTCCGGGAGAGGATCCTAGGGCTCTTTCTCGAATGATCGTCCTCGCAAAGAGGACTAGGAAAGTGGTATACGCAAACATCACAATTTCCGTTTTGGTGACTTCTCTGTTGGTAATTAGTGTGTTAATGGGATATAGGATGAATTTAGCAGCGGGTATTGCTCTCCACGAGGCAAGCGCTTTGATGATTATCTTGAATGGGATGTGGGTATCAGGTTCTGAAACTAGGAGACTCTCTACTTTGGTAGATATAGGTAGAGATATCATTCGAGATACCAGAGAGATTTGGGGCATAATCACTAACAAAGAACTAGGAGACAATTCTGCGACCGCTTGATTAACTCGACGTATATCCCGTTATCATGGTACCTCCCGAAGTCGAGTCTAGGGTCGCCCCTCCATTGGTGAACTGCCCGGAGTGCGATTCTATGCTGCCTCAGGGATTGGGAGAGATAGAGTGCCTTCTATGTGGGGCGGTTTGCCGGGTCTCCCATGCACCAACAGTGGCAGCTCTGAAGGAGGAGAAGGTGCAATGCCCACATTGCATGACTGTAGTTGATGCTGGCACGGACAAGAGGCCAGTGGACTTGACTTGTGCAGCATGCTCTAAGATATTCACCCTGACTAGGAAGATAGTAAAAGTCGAGATTGAATGCCCCTCTTGTGAATCCAACCTCAGAATCAGGCCAAGACCAGGAAAGAGGGAGCTAACCTGTCCTGGATGCCAGAGCTCATTCTTTGTCACATTCTAAATATCGTGAAGTAATTGGGATAGAGAAACCAGCATTTACCACCGTTTTCTACCCTCTTGTCTCAAATACCCATGAAAGGGCGTCGAAATGGGGATGGGGGCGTGAGTGAGAGCAAGCCGGATGAATCTGTTGAGCAAGATAGTCTTGACGAGCTCGATGCCTTGAGGGCGGAACATGCACTTTCCTCCTCTGCCATGGGGGCTGCTGCAAGAGCCCGTGAGAGACTCGACGAGGAATCGACTCTTCGCTCAGCAATCAGAAGAGAGAGAAGAATGAGAATTTCTGAGATGACAGACCGGGTCTCCGGAATGCAGGGTGCAATGAGAAAGGCTAATGAGATACTTTTCGAAGAGCAACTACAGCAGATAGAGGCAGATCTTAGAGACGAATTAGAAGATGAACTAGAGAGGCTGGAAAAGGAGTCTCTGGAGAGGGAGGAAAGACTACTTCGCGAGGAGATGCTACACAGGCTCAGAAGGGAGGAGAACAGACTCAGAGACCAGTTGGATCTGGAGAGGGACCGGAGGATAGAGGCTCATACATCGAGATTAAGGGACCGTTTGAGAGAAGAGATGGAGGTCGAGTTCTCCCGTAGGAAGGCTTTCCTTGCCGAGAGACTTGAACTTGAGGCTAACCAGGGAATCGAGAGGATGGAGAGAAGGGTTGAGATGGACCTCAGAGAAGCAATGGAGTCAGAGGTCCATAGGAAGGCTGAGGCGTTCCGTCTAGAGCAGGAAATCAAGATGAGGGATAACATCGCCAAGAAGAGACGCAAACACGAGTCAAAGTTGGAGAAGCAACTTGAGAACGAGCGCGAGTCTCTCGAGAAGGAAATGAAGTCCGACATAGAAGTGAGGACTAAATCACTCAGGGAAGAGGCGGAAAGAGCCTCTCTTTCCGATCTCGAACGGAGATTCAGAGCAGAGAGAGACAGCATGGAGGCTGCAATAGCCCTCAGGAGACAAGAACTGGCGCTTGAGAGCGAGGTTGAGATGGAGCAGAGAGTAGCCGATTTCGTTAATGAGCGGGAGTCAGAGATGCTTTCGAACCTTGAGAAGCAGTTAGCGAAGAGAGGGGAACTTTCGAAGAAGGAAGTTTCTGAGATTATCAAGACCCTGGAGTCTGAGATTCGTGTGAAGATGGAAGCAGCCCTTCTGGATGCAAGGCATAGTGCGATGGAGCACTATGAGTCCTAGTCTCAACCCTCAGAAATAGTACTGATTCTCCTGTCCGCCTCCTTTGCGAACTCCCAGTATGATCTGCTTGCAGAGTTTGTCTTGTTGGGCTTCTGTGCTATTACAATGGGTGCACCTTCAAGAGGGGACTCCGCGATAGATACAGACCTTGGAATCTGAGAATCGAATACCCTTTCTCCGAAGTGCCTCCTAGCTTGCTCAGTGACGGTTTCGCATAGTTTGCTCCTTGTCTGAACCATCGTCATCAGAATGCCCAGCAATCCGAGATTTGGGTTTACTGACTTTTGCACATCTCTGACTGCAGATATCAACTGTCCCATTCCTTCTAGAGCGTAGAACTCTGCTTGGATTGGGATTAGGACCCACTCTGCTGCGCACAGCGCATTTACTGTCAGTAGACCAAGTGATGCTGGTGTATCGATAATGATAATATCGAAGCTGTCCATAGCCTCACTCAGAGCCAGCTTGAGCCTGTTCTCCCTACCAACCCTTGTCGCAAGATCCACTTCTATTCCAGATAGGTCCATGTCGGCAGGAAGAACCCATAGGTTTCGGACTGCGATATGATTAGGCGGGCCCCTCGACTTTCCTGGATTACTCTTCCTCCATGATGCCTTCATCGATCCGGTCAGAAAGTCAGGGCCAAGAGTGCAGTCTTCCAGTCTAAGTGAGGAGCTATCCACACCCCTCGAGAATAGCTCGTTCATAGTCGGTCCGACTGTCCTTTTGTCAACTCCGAATGTCGTTGCCACGTTCCCTTTCGGGTCCATGTCCACTAGCAGAACCCTCCTGCTACTAATCCCGTAGTCCTCGCTACCCAGGGAAAGGGCAGATGCCAGATTCACAGAAGTAGTCGTCCTAGCGCATCCTCCCTTGTGATTGACACAAGCGATTACGATAGCCACGCATCTGTGTGTGCAATCCGGTTAATTGCGATTGCCCGATTATTGGATGACAGGGACGTTCACTTCGCTGAGGATTTTGTTCACGACCCTCCTTCCAGTTACTCCACGAATCTTCGACTCCGGCTTCAATACGATTCTGTGGCTGACCACGTCAAGAGCGACCCCCTTGACATCGTCAGGAATTACGTAGTCCCTTCCATCTATCGCTGCTGACGCTCTTGAAGCCTTGAACAGGCCTTGACTGGCTCTGGGAGATGCACCAGCCTCAATTCTCGGGTCTGCTCTCGTCCTCTGAACCACTTGAACGATGTAACCAAGGATTGCTGGATCGATGTGAACCGTTTCCAGAGCCTTCTGCATCGCAACCACCTTCCTAGGCTCTACTATCTGCTCCACGTCGTAGTTATCCTTTCCACGAAGCTTCCTCCTCTGTAGGATTGCCTTCTCCTCGTCCATTGATGGGTATCCCATGCTCATTTTCATGAGGAATCTGTCCATTTGAGCCTCTGGAAGCGGGTATGTCCCCTCCTGCTCGATTGGATTCTGGGTGGCCATCGTCACGAACGGAGCCGGTAACTTGTGCGTGATTCCTTCAATCGTTACTTGCTTCTCCTCCATAGCCTCTAGCAATGCAGCCTGTGTCTTAGGAGGGGCCCTGTTTATTTCGTCTGCTAATAGAATATTGGTGAATAGAGGTCCGAACCTTGGCCTGAACTCGCCTGTCTTCTGGTCGTACATGTATGTCCCGATAATGTCAGCAGGCAACAGGTCAGGAGTGAACTGAACCCTCTTGAACTTGCATCCGAGTGCCTCAGCGAATGTATTCGACATCAGGGTCTTGGCCAGACCAGGGTTGTCCTCGATCAGGATGTTACCATTTGCTAAAATCCCAATAGCTACCTTTCTGATGTTCTCTGGCTTTCCGATGATGACTTTGGCTACCTCGCTCATCAGGTTGTTAGCATGTCCCGAGACCGACCTAATCAGATCTTTAGAGCTAGAGCCACCACCTTGAGCAATCGTCACACCAAACCCTCCGTGACTAATGCCGATTCCATGACTACTTGAGTGTTAGGTGCGCTTGAACAATTGAGACTCCGGTCTTATCTGCCCCAGAAGTGGTCATTCCTCCTGTGTATGGACAGTAACTCCTCGTAGACTTCCTCCTCTACAGGAGTCATCTCCAATTTCCTGAGCTTCCTTGCATGCGATTCCGGAATGTCCACCAGTAGGATATCCCCCTCCTCGATCTGCCTACCCACAGTGACACCATCTACTGAGATTGCAACCTCAGCACCCTGTCTTGCCTCCTTTAGGCTCTCTTGCCCAGATCTAATTGACTTGATCCTGCCCACTCGATTTCCGTCTTTCAGCAATCCTTGACCAATGTGGACCCTCCCAGCCAGAACTCTCACTCCTACAACAGCCGGTTTAGAGACTCTGAAGGTGTGGTCTGGTAGGAGCATGATCCGTCCGGGATAAACCACGATTTCTCTGCTCTCCTCTTCAAGCTCGTTCTTCCTGGCCTCCACCCATTCCTCCCTCTCCTCTAGGATTCGGTAGATGATATCCGAGCCTATGTGCTTGACTCCTGCCTCAGAAGAGGAAATCTCATCTTCCGCCTCCTCTAGAATTTCAGTACTGAATGCCATGATTATTCTATTAAGAGGATCAGAGGACGCCTCTGCACTGCGAACGTCCCTTCTACTTACTTTACCTATCGAAGCCTCTCGGATTGGAACGCCTACTTCTCTCAGCTCTTTAGCAAGGGCCTCGAGACCGCCCACTGTATCGGATTTGATGCATACTCCCTCTTCGTCGAGCTCAATAGAGAGGTTCGCCTCTTCGTCTGCCGATGCAATGGCAGCGCTCCTCTCCTCATCCGAATTAACAACCCTGAGAGTAGTCCCTACTAGGACCCCATCCAGTGATGGCGCACTAATCTTGACACCTGCTGCAGCATAGGCAGCCTCGGTGTTGTCCCAGCGATCCCCCGCATCCCTCATCTCGCTCATACCTCTAGGAGAGAATAGGCCCTTCACATGGGTACTTATTCCCCCTCTATCGCTTACCAGGACAATCTCATCGCCCTTCCTGATTGACCCCCTGTGTAGGATCAGGTCCAGAGTCTTTCCAAGACCCCTCTCCTCCTTCATCTCTAGAACTGTGGCCTCCCCAGATCCATCCACATCTGTCAACTGGTCGGAAAGATATCTTTCTGCAAGTCCTATCACGACCGCCAGAAGATCCTGGATACCCTCTCCCTCCCTAGCAGATATCGGCACCATGGCTATCTCTTTTGTGAAATCCTTGATCTTCTCATACCTCTCGAGGTTGAACCCTTCTTCAGCGAACTGACCGACTAGTTCCCAGTATCTCTGGTCGAAAAGTCCCAGCGATTCCTTGGACTGCCCCCTCATCGAGATCGCCATGGATCTGCCGTCTTCGGCATCCCATCCGTGGATTCTGTCCACCTTGTTCGCGGCAACTACGAAAGGGGTCTTGGATTGCTTGAGAATCCGTAGGGACTCTTTGGTCTGTGGCCTGCATCCCTCCATAATGTCCACCATCAGAATCGCAATGTCGGCCAGAGACCCTCCTCTTGAGCGGAGGGACGAGAATGAGTGGTGTCCCGGAGTATCGATGAAAAGAAGTCCTGGTGAGTCGAATGTCTTCCCACCAAGAAGGGGGGCGCAAAGGTCGTTCAGAACCTCCGAAGGTACCTCGGTTGCCCCGATGTGCTGAGTTATTCCTCCGGCCTCTCTGTCCATCACAGAAGAACGGCTTTGCTCTCCGAGTGACCTTACGTGGTCTAACAGGGAAGTCTTGCCATGGTCAACATGACCCAGGACAGCGACGATGGGTTGTCTACGTTCCGACATTCCACCCACCTCATGCTCCTTCCCCTTCTGAATTCACTCACTCATTCATAGATGTGCGCTTCCGCATCACGGGCCCATTCGATCAGACCGTCTGGGAACCAAAGCCCCAATTCGAAGGAGGCCGTGTCCTCACCGTCAGAGCCGTGGATTACATTGTGGCCGATATCCATGGCGAAGTCCCCTCTGATGGTACCAGGAGCGGCAGTTCGTCCGTCAGTAGGTCCGATTATGTTTCGAGCCACGCTAATCGCATCGACTCCGGTCCACGCCATAGCAACTACTGGGCCAGATGTGATGAACTCGATAAGGCCACTGTAGAAGGGCATCTCGTTGTGAACTTCATAGTGGGCTTCTGCTAGCTCCAAAGGGGGGGTCAATTGCCTCAGTCCTACTAGTCGTAGACCCTTGGTCTCGAATCTACCGATTATGTCTGCTACCAGTCCTCTTTGAACACCGTCAGGCTTGATCATCACGAAGGTCGTCTGCATTTCTCCCATGTTCCGGCCGAAACCCCTCCCCTATTTCAACGAGAGCAGTATTGGTTGGTAGCAAAAGCTGAACTATCCTCTGCCGTTTTCTGTCTGATAATCACATGCAATGGTTAATTCACTTTCCTTCTCGTGTAGGTTCATGAAGACCCAACTAGCGCTACTAATTTCTATTTGCATGGTCCTTCCTGGATGTATGGATGATGTGAATGATGCCGTCAACCCAGAGCAGGAGTTATTCGACGACAACACCTTCGTTAACGAGGATCAACACATCAAGCTGACTTGGACTATCGAATCAGTATCCACCATAAGAATAGACTTGGAAAGGCAGGAGGGTCCTAACATCGACCTCTACACCATGACCCAGTTGAATTACGAAAAGTACGAGGAATGTGACAGCTTCGTATATCTCGCCGACCTAAGTGATCCAAACACCGCTGCAGCGAATCTCGAGGCAACCATAGATGCTGGAACCTATGTCACAGTGATTGACAACACAGACTGTGGGGAAGCTCAGCCGCCCGATCAGGGAGGACTATTCTCTGAGGATGACAACGACGAAGCTAGAGTAGACTACAGGCTGACTGCTCAGTGACGTAGATATTATTATGATGCACTACTAATGTAGAATATTCGTGTCCGTGATACTAGATCTCGTTTGCTGCTTGTCCGATTTTCTTTTCTTCGGTGGCGGTGCAGGTGCATTGTCTGCGAAAGGATCTGACTCGCCTGTCTCCTTCGATAATTCTCAAACTATGAAACACAGAAGTCAGAAGTGCCAATTTGCCGATTGCCGTTCCCTGACCTTTAGATCGACTGATTACTGCTGGAAGCACCAGGACGGAAAACCCCACGAGTCCGATGCCCCTTGGAAGCCAAATGCTGGTGATTCTTTCTGGTGGGAGGATAAAGAAGAGTGACCTACTAGATCACTTAATTCCGCCTTTCTCGTAGCGCCGAGTCCACTTGAGCCTCCTCGCGTTCCTCTTCAGCTTGAGCATGTTCTTCCTGGACTTGCTGTCCCTGAACCAGTAGACAGAGCCATCCCGCTTAACGTACATCATTCCTGTACCGGGCTCTATCTCCTCGTTCGTGAAGCTGCAAATCCTCTGCTCTGGCACAAAATCACCTCGAACCTATCCTTCGGGCTTCTCTTCCGGTATCTCTGAGCATCAGAATATCTCCGCCCTCCCCTGTTACTGGATCTGGTCCTCTAACAGGGCCGAGCACATTCCTGGTGATGATTCGACCAACGTCACGAGGATTGTCAGAATCGAGAACACGCACCTTGACCTGCATAGCCTCGCCAGTGAGCCCTGTTCTGCCCACTATCTCAACAACTTCAGCAGGCCATGACTCTGTTGCCATACATCAAACCCCCAAAATCATGACGAGAGCGTCTCGAAGTGAGACTTGACCTCGTTGAACCGATCCATCCCATCCTTCTCCACTTGCATTACCGCAATCGCCGCTGTCCTGGTGCCTGTGCTCATCCCCGCAGCCTCTGCCAGGTATGCCTGGTCTTCCACGTAGATGAAAGGAATCTCCTTTTCTTTGCAAATCATCGGGATATGTGCTAGAAGCTCACCTGGGTTGACATTCTCAGCCATTACTACCATCTGGGCTGATCCTCTCTCTGCAGATTTGGTGACCTCATTGGCACCCTTTTTTAGGCGCCCTTTCCCATCCTTTCCTAGGCTCTTGACCATCTCGTAAACTTGCTCTTGTACGTCTTGGGGTGTTTCGAATACAATATGTACACTCATTGGAACATCTCCTCGTGTTAGTAAACCGCCGCACGGCATGACCGATATAAACGCAGCGTATTGCATCCAGTCAGCCGTTATCAGGCGCTCTGCTCATCATTTCACCCAATCCCCTGGCTAATGCCGGAGCCGCAGAAACACTAGCCCTCGGATTTGGAAGAGAATCAGTAGTGTATATTCCATCAACGTGATGGGCCAGACGAGATAGTGCCCCACCTGTGAATAGTCCATGAGTACACGCAGCATGGACCTCGACAGCCCCCTGTCTCCTGAGGGCATCACTTGCCCTGCAGATTGTACCTCCAGTACTAATCATGTCATCGACGATGGCTACCACCTTGCCTGAGACATCAAGATCCTTCGGAGTATGCTCTATCGTGTGCGCGTCTATCCGCGTCTTTTCCAGATATGAGAAGTCACAACCGATTAACTCAGCAACTTCGGTGGCCCTCGAGATTGCACCCTTGTCCGGGCTCAGAATGAAATCAGGAGACACGTCCCTACGGAGGCTCTCTGCTATCTCTGGCATAGAGCTCACAAACTCAATATCAGCCCCGATGTCTCTAACTACTTCCGGTGCATGAAGATCCAGAATTACAATCCCATCACATAGTTCCGATAGCACATCAGCAACTAGTTTGGCAGAAACTGACTCTCCAAAACCGAATCTCTTGTCCTGCCTAGCGTATCCATAGTACGGAATAGCGAGGAAAATACCGGGACCAACATCGTATGTTTCACCCTCCCACTCTCCGTTTAAACTGGAAAGATCGCCCTTCCTAACGTCTCTAATAGCACCAAGCAGGAATAGAGTTTGCATAATGCCTGAATCAGGGAACGTATTCGAAACAAGAACCACACTCTCCGATCTCACTGACTCTATCGATTCGGGAGGAATCCTCACGTAAGCCTCACCATCGGGGAATCTTCTACTTTCCAGTGCAACATATTCCTTACCAAGAATATCTGCAAGGCCAGATGCGATATCTACTCCTGAGGCCCCGCTCAGAACTGGCATTTGAACACAGGGACAGGCAGTCCCTTCATGATGCTTCTTGTCGTGCTTGTGGCCTAATTTTTGGTCAATTTTGGTGGGCACGACAGGATTTGAACCTGTGACCTCCCGGTTATCAGCCGGGTGCTCCAGCCAAACTAAGCTACGCGCCCTTGAGCGTCAACGGCACATGGGATTGTGATTTGAAGGCTACTCAAGGAGAAATCACTCTTCCTCGTAGTCATCAAAGTTCAACTTCATGTAACTGGGTAGCGTGATCAGTCTCGAAAATGTACACTTCAGAATGACTTCATCCAGTCTGGAAGTAGTCTTCGCTAATTGTCCACAAGGGACTGCTATCGTCTCTGGAAGGTCATGTCTGGCTCTTACCATGAAATGTGGTTTGACTAAAAGGCCCTTGTAAGTCCTCTTGATTTTTATTAACTCGATTACGTTACCAATATCCATTCCGTCATTGTCAAGTACAGCCCTGTCTAGGAGCTCATCAGGAGCATACAGATCTTCTTGAATTCTGACCGTATTTCTCCATCTCCTCTGTAACTCTCTCATAGACTTTGATAGTTTGATACCGCCATCGGGCCTGATGCTGTGCACCAACTCCTTTGCCAGTGGAGCCAGATCTGCTGGCTTCCTCATGAATTCACTAGCAACCTCTCCCTCGACCTTAATTCTGAGTGACTTGACGAATTCGTCTCTGGGGTGGAATCTCTCTCCAACCACTACTCCAACGTGTTTGTCTCCGACGTATACGTCTCTATGTATCATTTCCTGTATTTCGTAATCCTCTACCATTTTTCTCACTTCGCGGGGAGTGCATCCCCCTTGCCTCTCTTGAGCCTCAGAGGCCGGAGTGGCACTTATAATATTCGCAAATTAAGACTGATAATTCAATTGCAAAATTATACTATAATATAAAATTGCAATTGTAAAATTAATTTTACTTTGATTTTTGTTAAGATTATCAGAAATCTTTCCCCGTTACATTTCCAGGAATTTTTTGAGTTGAAATCTGATCAACTTCGGAGAAGATTGATGTGTGTTCTCTCACAGCGTTGGTTGATGACGGGAAGCCTTCGGCTGCTGGACGAAATACGATCAGCCACAGGCAAGGCCGATACCGATGGGCTCCCAGACTCGATAATCTCCAAATTTCTTGAGACTGATCCCTCATTGAGCAGGGCAATTGAAGAGGCCTCGATGAATTTTCAAAGTTTAGTAAACGAAATGGGGGAAAAGTTACTTTCGATGAAAGAGAGCGAATTATCCTCTCTCCTCCAAGCAGATTATGTAAATTTCTACTCTGCTGCGACTGTTAATCCATACGTAGCGATCGCGGCTAGAGGTCCCTGGATAGTTACATCCCACGGAGCCGTAATACATGATAACGGGGGATACGGGATGCTCGGAATGGGGCACGGGCCAGATGATGTGATGAATTCAATGCAGCAAAATTGGGTCATGGCCAACGTCATGACTCCTTCGTTCAGCCAGAAGAGACTGTCTGACAGACTCAAGAAAGAAGTTGGCCACACAAGGGGAAATTGTCCGTTTTCCAAGTTCGTATGCTTGAATAGTGGATCGGAATCGATGACTATCTCGATGAGGATAGCAGATGCAAACACTCTGAAACTCACTGGACGAGATGGCAAGCACGAAGGTAAGCCAACCAAGATGCTCGCTTTAGTGGAGGCGTTCCACGGGAGGACTCACAGACCGGCTTTGATTTCCGACTCATGTAGCGGTAAATACGAGAAAAATCTAGCCTCTTTCAAAGAAAGGGATAACGTGATATTCGTACCCAACAACGATTTGGACTCTCTAAGACAAGCCTTTGAGAGGGCGGAGGATGAGGGCTTCTTCATCGAGCTAATGGCCTTGGAACCTGTCATGGGTGAAGGAAACCCCGGTCTGTGTGTAACCAGGGAATACTACGATTTGGCGAGACATCTTTGTACAGAACATGGAAGCATGCTCATCGTCGACTCTATTCAAGCGGGCTTGAGAGGTCAAGGATGCTTGAGTATTGTGGACTATGATGGATTTCAAGATTGTCTTGTCCCGGATATGGAGACTTGGTCCAAGGCTCTTAATGCCGGACAGTATCCTCTCTCTGTCGTGGGGCTCTCAGACAGAGCCGCCGAGCTGTATGTTGTTGGAATCTATGGAAATACAATGACCACTAATCCAAGAGCCTTGGAGACTGCTATTTCCACTCTAGACAGAGTCACTCCTGACCTAAGGAATAACATCAGGGACAGAGGAAAAGAATTTGTTTTGAAATTAAAAGCACTATCCAAAGAGATACCCGGGACAATCACCGAAGTACAGGGAACCGGGCTTTTGCTCTGTGCTGAACTAGATCCTGAAAAACTTCCAGTCGTGGGTTTTGACTGTGTTGAGGTATGGTGTAGGAAAAACGGACTTGGAGTGATTCACGGAGGACATAATGCTCTCAGGTTTACCCCTCACTTTGCGATTACAAGCGAGGAGATAGATATGATAATTGGAATTCTGAGGGAGGCACTTATTGCATTCACATCAAAATCCATTGAGGCAAGCTGAATGACGCGTTATCATGCAAAAAAACATACATCTGTCTGGAACGTCGGACGGTCTTAAACAAGCGCTGGAGGAGAGGCTGATACGTGCTGGAGCCTCGATAGTAGCAGATCCTGGCGATTCCGAACTAATTGTGGGCGTCAATCAAAAGGATAAATGCGACATTGCAATCGTTCCCCAAGGCTCTGAATCCCCTAAAACAAAGATAGTAATCGAATTGGAAGATGTAATCATTCCAGGCGGTGGTGAAAGCTGGGGGAATCAGATAATGAAAGATTGGGTCCGGCAAATTAAGGAAGATATTGAGCCAGTAATCGAACCTGTGGACAGGTTTTGGGTCAATGTCAGGGATGTGACTGACGCAATCACCTGTCTATGCATGAACGAGAAGGAACCAAATCTATCTGGGAGGTTCAGAATGTGCGGAAGAAGAGCATGGTCTTCAGAGAACGTTATCGACGAGATAAGAATTCTGTGGGAGCGCTACAATAATGCGATCAACCACTCTCATACGATTGAATCACTTTCTGAAATCCCTAGTCCTGTAAGAGGAATTTATTCTGAAAAATCCGAAACTCCCGACCTAGGCGGTATCCATCAAGCTCTAATCGTATCAGGGTCTGAAGGGTGGCATCCTGTTGTGCCGATGAGGGTCTCGATAATGGAAATGATTGCCCTTACCGATTAACGAGAATTCTTGTCTCCCTGAACCCTGACTCTCACATCCTGAGCCAGGCCTTTGCAGGTTTGCATTACCTTCCTAACTCTGGTTCCTGCCGCGCTGTTCCCCGCGTCGTGCTTCTCAGCATCTCCGAGTGCTTCCGTTAATTCGTTGATCATGTCCTGTATCATTTCTCTGACTGACATAGTTCCATTCCGGAAATGCGGGCTAATAGCCGTTTCTCCGGCACTAATCTCGTTTTCCAGCGAATAAGTCAGAACCTAGTAGGGGAAGAATCAGACTGGCCTCACCCTCGACGACTATCTGATCCGCATTAGGACGAATCTTGCCCCATGAAATCGCTTCTTTTAGTCTAGCCCCAGAGAGTGATCCGTCAAACTCTGGAGCAGTGGTGATAGAAACCGCTGAATCCATTCCAGACTCCTGCCTGTACTGGTTCCACCAGATGACGTGATGCTTGGAAATGCCCCCTCCAACCATGAGGCCGTGGCTTTCATCCGCCGTCCAAATCAAGTCTGAGAGAATCTGTTCGTCTGCCAGAACATCTATCATGAAATCTGGGCTTTTTTGTCTGTGCATGAATAGTTGGGAGCCTATCGACCCATCGGTAATTCCTGGTATCACCATTGGAATCCTATTCTTGGCAACCCAGTGGAGCAAAGAGCTTGGATCGGCTATTCTTTCTCCTATGGCCCAGCAGAGTTCCACCGAACCAAAGCCTCGCCAAGGGTTTGTTTCGTCCAGAGCTTTCCTCTCTTCTTCAATTTCTACTAACCATGGAAGTAGCACCTTCTCTATAATCTCGCCATAGCACTCATTCGGAATAACGACATTGCCAAGCCTGTTCAGCCCTTCCTCCGCCAGAGCAACGTCATCAAGGCTGAAGTCCCCATGGAAATAATCCTTGTACACTCTGGCTATATCATGGTCAAGAGTTCCGCATGTGGTTATTACTATGTTGTATGCTCTCCTTTTCAGCGCCTCAATGAAGAAACCCCTCGTTCCTGTAGCACAGAGGCAGGCAGGAAATGACAGCCAGTTCAAAACTCCGTCCCTACCAGACCTTGCAATGGCATCTCTCAAAATATCTCTTGCCCTAGCCAACTTCGATGCTGTGAAACCGCCGGCCTGTGACATTTGGTCTATCAAAGAACCCACATCAGACACTTTCGAAAAATCATAGTCCTCAACGGGAAGATCGAAATCATTTCGGGAGTACTCAACCATGCTAACCGCACAACGCTCATGACTTCAATTGGTTGTATTACGAATTCTGTATATTCTGTCCCTAAGTTCTGCTGCTCTTTCAAAGTCCAGTCTTTCTGCTGCCTGCCTCATCTCCTTCTCGAGTTTTGAGACAACATCTGCCCCTCCATCATTATCATCGGAATCGATAGCATCTCCATCAATCCACTCGGGCTGACTTACGTTTTCGAGTACTGAATCAGAGTTATTCCAGACACCAGCGCCTAACCCAAACCTCTTCGCTAGTCCTTCCAGACCTTTCTTACCAGGGGGCTTGGCGACCATTCTCCTGCCACCATCACTTCCCTTACCCGCGACTCCGGAGACTAGGTCATCCATCTCTGCTCCCATCACCGGCAGGGCCTTTTCGATAGTCTTGGGGACTATTCCATTCTTCTCGTTATGCTCTCCCTGTACCCCTCTCCTCCTAATTGTCTGACTGATGGCCGCTTCCATTGAGGGAGAGATAGAATCAGCATACAAAATTACGGAGCCATTTACGTTCCTGGAGGCTCTTCCGATGGTCTGGAGGAGAGACCTTTCGTTCCTTAGGAAGCCCTGTTTATCAGCATCAAAAATTGCTACAAGAGACACCTCGGGAATATCAAGGCCTTCCCTGAGTAGGTTAATTCCTACGATTACATCAATCAAGCCCAATCTGAGTGCCTTGATTATCTCGGTTCTCTCAAGTGTATCTATCTCGCTGTGAAGGTAGTGTGCCTTGACTCCCATCCCTTCTAGGTACTCCGAGACCTCCTCGGCGAACTTGATGGTCATCACCGTAACTAAGACCCTTTCATCACGACTGACTCTATCTCCTATCTCGCTGAGCAGGTCCTGTACCTGTCCCTCAGTACTTCGAACCTCAATCTCTGGATCCAATAGGCCAGTGGGTCTTATCTCCATCTTCGCTATTCCTTCTATATTTTCCAGTAACTCCTCCATGCTCTGTTTTGTTTCGCGGCCCCCGCCCTCAGACTTTCTGGCACCGCCACTCCCATCCACATGCATCAGTCCTGAGGGTATATCCTGACCTGTCACCTCTACGAGGTGCCTGAGCTCCCTCTCTCCGGGAGTCGCACTGACGTACACCATCTGAGGTACAAGAGATTGAAACTCGTCTATCCTAAGTGGACGGTTGTCATACGCCGACGGAAGTCTGAAACCGTGATCAACTAGATTCTTTTTTCTTGAGAAATCACCCCCATACATCCCTCCCAACTGGGGTAGCGTTACGTGAGACTCATCCATGATGACAAGGTATCGGTCTGATCCCCCATGGAATTGTTCCGCATTACTTGCGAAGAAGTCCAGAAGGCAGTACGACCTGTCTCCCCTACTTCGACCATCGAAGTGCATTGAATAGTTCTCAACCCCCTTGCAAGAACCTACCTCATCCAGCATCTCCAAATCAAATCTGGTCCTCTGCTCGAGTCTATGAGCCTCAAGACCCCGATCTTTAGATTCGAACCAATCCAACCGATTACCCAACTCTGTCTCGATATCCTCGAGGGCTTGGTTGAATCTATCTTCACTCGTCATGTAGAACTCTCTAGGATGGATCCAAGCCTCTTCGAACTCGTCTAGGGGCTCCCAGGACACTGCTTCACAGACTTGAATCCTCTCTATTCCTTCCCATCCAAATTTGACTCTTATTGGATCATCTCTGCTTGGCATCCACACATCAAGAACCTCTCCTCTAAGCCGAACATCTCCTCTGGTAATTTCCCTGGTGGTTCTCCGATACTGAAGTTCCACGAGACTCCTCACCACATCCTGAGGATCTGCAGTTTGTCCGACGCGGAGCCTCAGGTGATTCTGCTGGAAAACCTCCGGCGGGTTCAGACCATAGATCGTAGAAACCGTCCCTACTGTTATCACATCTGGACGAGAAACGAGGGAAGCCACTGTGGAGAACCGCTCTTGCTCTATCCTCTCATTCATCTGCAGTTCCTTGTCAATGTAGAGGTCACGTCCGGGTATGTATGCC
>CACOAW010000012.1 GCA_902625325.1 uncultured Candidatus Poseidoniales archaeon
GACACTGGTTTGGCATACGACAACACCGATCTCGCGATTGATGTCGGCCAGACTGTATGCTGGATTTGGGAGGGCGAGTCTATGGCCCATAACGTTGCTGAAATCTCGGAAGAGGGGGACACGTTGAGGATGATTGGTGGAGAGTACAGTGGGGAATCCATGGCGACAGTCGATTACAGACTGACCTTCACCGAGGACGAGACCTTCCACTACATTTGCGAGCCACATGCGACAATGGGGATGGCCGGAAAAGTCACCGTTGGGACTGGTGTGCAAGAGGTTACCACCCCTGAGCCAGTCTACGAAGAGGAGAACAACACCCCTGGATTCACAGCTCTAGTCCTTGGAGTTGCGGCAATATCTGCTGTGGCCCTATCTGGAAGAAGGAGATGGTAGGGGCTTGAATCTCCCGTTGAAGAAGGTAAAGACTAGTTCCCGTCTGGATTGGTGGAATTTAGTCTGAAAGGGAGTAGTCTACGGAAGTGATCCCAACCGGGTGATCCGTAGGCCTCCAAAATCCTTTGAAAATTGGGAAAAATTATCAAATTTTTTACCCATGTGCACTCCACTGTACTACCCCAGAGACTTCTCAAAGGACTACTGGTTCGAAGCGTCATGGTAGACGAACAGAGTGAGCACATGTACTACAGAATGATGGGCAATACGGGAATCCAAGTCTCGGTCCTGTCTTACGGATTCTGGGCCACGTATGGCATCAAAGACAGATTGTCCGGCGAAGAAGGGGTAAAGACGGCGAAGGAATTGATGAGAATCGTCAGAAATGCAGGAGTAAACTGCTTCGACCATGCCGAGGCATACGGCAACCCTAACGGCGAGGCGGAGAGGATTTTCGGTATTGCTCTGAAGGACTTGCAAGAGGAGGACCCGCACTTGTGGCGACGCTCTGACTTAGTCATCACGACCAAGATTTTCTGGGGCGGATCTGGAGTCAATGAGTCTGGGCTTTCCCTGAAGCACTGCAGAGAAGGGCTGGATGATTCTCTCTCTCGTCTACAACTTGAGTATGTCGATTTACTGTTCTGCCACAGACCCGACCCCCATACCCCGACCTCAACGGTTGTGAGATCTATGACGCAGATGGTTCGTTCAGGAAGGGCCACGGCATGGGGGACGAGCGAGTGGTCTGCGCAACAGATCACCGAGGCCTTCTGGATTGCGAAGAGCGAGGGCCTAGAACCTCCACAATTCGAGCAGCCCCAGTACAACATGCTGCACAGAAATAGATTCGAAAGCGAGTACTTCCCGATTTTCAATCCACCATACAACATTGGGACTACCATCTGGAGTCCGCTTAGGTCCGGATTCCTCACGGGGAAGTACCTAAAGAGCATCCCTGATGACTCCAGAGCAACCCAAGAGGGTTACGAATGGCTAATAGATGATCTAGCAGAGAGGAAGGAAAGAGGGGAGTTCGAAGTTGTCTCCAAACTAATCGATTATGCCAAGAGTATTGGTTGCACTCCTGCTCAGTTGGCACTAGGGTGGTGCCTCAAGAATCCTAATGTCTCCACAATCCTGATGGGTGCAACGACCGCTAGCCAGATCGAAGAAAACATAGGCTGCATAGATGTGGCAAAGCAACTCACCGACGAAAACCTGGCAGACTTGGAAGAGATCCTCGGGAACAGGCCGGAATCTTGGATGGGACCAGGGGGTGCGGGGACCAGGAATCTGAAAACACTATGAAGTGGAATCAGAATGGCTTGACTGATTTTTATCGAATGAATGCTGCACTAATACTTCCAAGGCAACTACCTGGAGTGTCTCCTCGTGTGTGGAAGCTAGTACGACTGGGCAGGCGACTCCCGCGTCAGCAGCATCCTGCCATGTCTGCGCGCAAACGCACCACCTATCGCCGGGTTCTAGCCCTGGGAAACCATGCTGAGGAGCTGGGGTGATCAAATCATTTCCACGGGACCTGGCGAATTCTAGAAATTCGTCAGTCACGACACAGCAAACAGTATGCAACCCCAGATCATTTCTATCGGTGTTGCAGCAACCATCGCGGAACCATCCTGTTAGAGGATCTGTGGAGCAGGTTTCCAAAACCCCCCCTAGTACGTTGAATGATGGTAGCATGGACAAGCCTCATTGATTCTGTAAATTAACCCATTTATCCGGCTTCATGAGTTTTCATAGACTCGCCGAGACTTCTCATCACGGTTGTAGCAGATTCGACGCTGCGTATCGTTTCCACGCTCTTTCCAGCGGACCAAATGTCTGACGACTGAGTGTTTTTGGTCATCTTACCCCATCTTCTAAAGGAGATTGCGTTCATGAGCCACCTAGTCCTGTGCTTGAACCTACCAGATAGGAGCTTCCTAATCAGCCAGTTGTTTTCTCTGCTATGTCTAGGTGTCTTGATTACGGAGACCGGGATTCCGGTGAGTTTTGTGGTCCAATCGATGTCATCCTCGCCAGAACGAACTATCGCTTCCTTGTATCCGTCTGGCATTGAGCACTCACTGGTAGCGATGAATCTCGTTCCCATCTGGACTCCGTCATATCCCACTCCCATGGCATCCTTAAGCTCGATCTCACTACCAATGCCTCCCGCGCAAACCATGGGGAGGCCTAAATCCTCCAAGTCTCTATACATCTTATCCATGCTGTCTGTTCCTAGATGTCCCCCCGCTCTGTTGTTCACACAGATGAGCCCGTCTACCCCGCAATCAACTCCCTTCTCTGCATGATACCTCGTAGTAACGTCATGATAGACGAAACCCCCTCTGGCATGGACCATGTCGCAAACCCAGTCTGGCTTGCCCAAAGACGTCACGAAGAACCTGATGCCCTCGTCAAGAGCGATTTCTATCCATTCGGACATCCTGCGAAGGTACTTCTCGCTACCCTTCTCTATCAACGCATTGAATCCTATCGGTTTATCCGTTAGGGTTCTAATGTAACGAATTCCCTCCGAGAGGCCTTGATTCAGATCTGGCTTGTCGAATCCGTGAGCTCCAGTTAGGGAAACTGGTTGGATTATCGACATCCCCCCGCCATTTGCGGCTGCTGCTACGAGTTCTGGGTTAGAGCAAGGGTACATGGCTCCGCAAATTATCGGAAACTCGACGCCTGTATGATCTGTAAGCCTGTTTCGCCCCACTGAAATCGTTTTTTCCGAGCAGGGGCAGAGAAATAACAGTTGATGGGTGAGCGAGTTCTGAAATTGCTCAAATAGTTCTATTCTCCGGAGGGATCATGGTTGACTTCCAACTCACTGAAGAACAAAAGATGATCAGGGATATGGCAAGAGAGTTCAGCGAGGAAGTGGTCCTCCCCCACGCTGAGGAATGGGACCGAGAAGGCACTTATCCAAGGGACGCCATTACCAAGGCCCACGAATTGGGGCTTCTGAACGTCACAATTCCTGAGAAGTACGGAGGAGCGGGGATGTCCACTGTGGACGAGATGGTCATATGTGAGGAGCTCTCGAGAGGGGACCCCGGGTTCGGGACTGCTTCTTACCACACTATGCTCGCTTCATTTCCCATCTTGACTGGTGGTACTGAAGAGCAGAAGAAAGAGTATCTGGGAAGAGTTACTGAGGGTAAGCTGGCTGCATACTGCGTAACAGAGCCAGATGCTGGATCTGACGTCCAGGCACTGAAGACCGAAGCAATCAGAGAGGGCGAAGAATACGTAATCAATGGAAGCAAGGCTTGGATATCTGGGGCAGGATACGCAGACTGGTTCTTCGTTCTGGCCTACACCGACAAGTCTGCAGGTTATGGTGGACTTAGCGGTTTCATTGTAGAAGCAGACACTCCTGGAGTCGAGCTTGGAAAGAAGGAGGTCAACATGGGCCAGAGGTGCTCGGACACGAGAGGCGTCAATTTCACCGATGTCAGAGTTCCAGCATCCAATCTGATTGGAGGGGTAGAGAACGGGGGGTGGATGAACGCGATGAAGGCGTTCGATCACTCCAGACCTGCCGTGGCTGCTGCCGCAGTAGGAAACGCGAGGGGGGCAATGGAGGAGGCTTGGGCTTATGCCAAAGAGAGGAAGACCTTCGGGAAGCCAATCATCATGCATCAGTCGATATCCTTCATTCTCGCAGACATGGCTACGAAGATCGAGGCTGCCAGGCTTCTGACCCTGAGTGCTGCCAGCGCTCTTGACTCGGGGGAAAGGGCCACGCTGAAGGCGGCGCATGCAAAGAGGTTCGCAGCCGATATGTGCATGGAGGTAACCACCGATGCAGTGCAAGTCCTGGGAGGTTACGGTTACTCAGAGGAGTACCCTGTAGCCAGAAGGATGAGGGGGTCCAAGATCTACCAGATATTCGAGGGAACCAGTCAGATTCAGAGGATGATCATCAGCAGAGAGCTCGAGAGGGAGCTCTAGATTCTTGAGTTCCTCTGGCGTAGTGACTCTGCGGCTACGACAGCCATTGGCGCCTGGAGGTTGTACGATGGGACAAATCCCGACATAGGGACACGAATCACGGAATCGGAGCAATCGAGAATCGGTTTGGAGATGCCATCATGCTCCCCGCCCACGACCAGAATGACGTTGCCAGATAGGTCCTCATCCCATGGTTCCAGATTACCGGAGTCCTCCAAGGAGATTATCCTGAATCCAGCCGCCTTAGCCATCTTAACGAGTTCGAAACCATCCACCCAGTGTACGGGCATGAATCTATCAGCCTTCATTGATGCTCTCCTTGCTGCCTTTTTCTCCGCGTGGGATAGTTTACCGTCTACGAAAACCGCACTTGCTCCACTCACCTCAGCTGTTCTAATGGTGAAGCCTATGTTTACGGGATACCTAGCCCCGTCTAGAAGCCAGCAAAGTCCTCCTGATGACAATATTTCACCAGTCCCTGCATCTGGGTCTCTTCCCACCAAAGCAAGAATTGGCGGTGGCTCTTCCCCTTCGTTGACCCTTGACATCCTCCACATGTCATTTCTCGAGGTCTCGCGTACCCTGATCCCCCTCTCTTCTGCAATGTCTAGGAGTCTAGTCACTTCAATATCCCTGGATTCTCGAAGTGTGAGAATAAGAGAGACAGCCTCGGAATCGAGGGCTGAGGAAACCTCTGCTATCCCGCATCTTTGCATACTTGCCGTTTAGGCCCTGGATTAATCTGTTTTCGGTATTGACATTATCCTAACATTTTGCTTATTGTCTGTCCGGAATTGGATGTTTGAAAAGGGTAGATTTTGTGTATAATCGCACCTAAAAACAATCCAATAGTATATATTTGGCTATTTAGGCGCAGGAGCATGGATAATATCCTAGTAAACAAAAACGGAAAAGCAAGAGGGCTTGCTATCGGCACATCGATAGCAGTCGGAGTCGTTATGCTGCCAACTGTGGCTGCAGAGACAACGGCCCTCGCTACTAATGATTGGGTGGGAATCAGCTTCTGGATTGCCACTGCGGCAATGCTTGCTTCCACTGTCTTCTTTCTAGTAGAAAGGCAGAACGTGGGTGACAAGTGGAAGACCTCCATGACGGTCGCAGCGCTGGTTACTGGTGTCGCTTGGTACCACTACACCTACATGAGAGAGGTCTGGGCCTCCTCATACGCAGAGACCGGAATCGGCGTTTCACCTGTCGTGTACAGGTATATCGACTGGCTGATAACGGTGCCATTGCAGATAGTAGAGTTCTATCTGATCCTGGCAGCTGTAGGTGTTGCTACCGCGGCGATGTTCAGGAACCTCTTCGGTGCCTCTATCGTAATGCTGGTGGCCGGATTCTTCGGTGAAGCGATGTCCGGTGATGGGCAAACCTTCGATGGAATGGAGATGATTTGGTTCGCTGTCGGTATGGCCGCTTACATTTACATCCTGTTCGAGATCAACAGGGGATCGGTTTTGGAAGCAGCAATGACGACCAGCGAGAGCACCCAATTCGCATTCAACGCGATGAGGGGTATCGTTACCATAGGGTGGCTAATCTACCCCATTGGTTACTTCCTAGGGACTGGAGATGATCCAGACACGGATGCCCTTAACACTCTGTACAACATTGCTGACCTAGTCAACAAGACCGCATTCGGTATGATGATCTGGTACGCAGCCGTTAAGGACTCGGAATAGAATAACATCCGGACCGTCGGAACAACGTAATCCGGATGGCTGGCTAGGTGCCAGCCATCCGGAGCAAACTAATCTCTCAATTAGCCTCTAAATCGGTTTAAGTTGGCTACAGCATCACTTGCGAAAATATATCGAGAGTTCTTTTTGTGAGAATAGATAAACATCTATTGATAAGTACTCCAACATCGCTTATACACTCATGACCATCCAGATAAGGACCCCGGAAGAACCAACAGAAATTGACGCCGACGCATTCCTCCCGACGGAGTTCGGGAACTTCAGGATTAGAGTAACAGTAGACGAAGACGGAAATGAGCACTGCCTGGTGTACGCAGGTGACCTTCAGAGTGCAGATGCCCCCCTGATCAGAATCCACTCCGAATGCCTAACTGGTGATGCATTCAGTTCAATGAAGTGTGACTGCGGCCCCCAGCTCCAGGCCTCACTCAAGCAGATACAGCAAGAAGGGTGCGGAGCGGTAGTCTACCTTCGTCAAGAGGGGAGAGGAATAGGGCTTCACTCCAAGATACAGGCATATGCCCTTCAGGATCAAGGGTACGATACTCTAGATGCGAATCTCGCGCTCGGATTGCCTGCTGACGCTAGAACCTATGGAATAGCGGCTAGGATGCTCAAAGAGGCAGGAGTCAGAAAGGTCAGGATGATGACTAACAACCCGTTGAAGGTGAGAGGTCTAGAAGAGAACGGAATTGATGTTGAGTTTCGCCTCCCCCACATGAGTGGGGTTTCCGTACAGAACATAGACTACCTCAGGACGAAAAACGAACGGATGGGGCACATGCTCGAACTAGAGTAGCACTATTTTTCCTAATAATCCTCAATCGGAAGGAGAATCTCATTTCTCCTCAGGAATGGAAGAGTAGATGTTGGGTTATCGTAGACAGCCAGCATAAAAGGGCCACTGGGGACTAGTCCATTTTTCAAAACTAACCCTCTCAATTTCGTTTTCATTCTTTCTGACCTCCTAGGTCCAGAAAGACCCGAGAATGGAAGTGCAGCCAACGTACATCCAGAGTATTTCACGAGATGTACGCCCTTATCATCGGGGCTAGGGAGATCTTCCAATGAGTATTCGAAGGGCATCGTGAATGCCATAATTGTCCCTTCGCCATCGTTCCACATATGTACGGGAGCAGTCATCGCAATCATCTCCTCCCTGTCGTTCCCTCCGAAGATGTATCCAGCGATCCTCCGGAATCCTCCGGTTGCCCCCCGCCAATTCTTCCCTTCAGTCCTCACTCTGGCCTGTACTGAGTCGGCGTAACTCCTGACCTCGAATCCGGGGAATGTCGATATCACCTCGTATCTTGGTTCCTCGTACCTCCCCGCCATGAGTCTTCGAGCAGGAATGTGGCTTAATCCCATATGATTGGGATGCACAGTCAAGATAATGCCATAGCGCCCCTTGGCACCTATGTGTCTCCTGCATGGGCGATTGTGGGCGGATACGCCTTGGCAATGGTGATTTTCGCGATATGGGCTCGTCGTGACTTGGGGCGTGGAGATGAGTCTTACTATCTAGCGGAGAGGAGTCTGACTGGCCCTATCCTCCTTGTGACGATGGCAGCTACTAACTTCAGCGCATTCACGGTGTACGGCTCGAGTGGAGCATCTTACCGAATCGGGTTGTCCTTCCTCCCCATAATGGCATTCGGTACCGGATTCATGGCGGTTTCCATGTATATTCTTGGAAGGAAGATTCGTTCCAGATCGGTGCAGCATGGGGCGATGACGGCTCCAGAGATGGTGATGGGTCAGACCGGGTCCAGATCGGCGCAACTTACCATGGCCTCTGTCCTTGTATTGGCCACTATTCCCTATCTTGCCCTGCAACCTCGTGCGGCAGGTATTGTTTTCTCGGCACTATTCGGGGGTCCTGATTGGATTGGTGCGGTCCTAGTTACGTTGCTTGTTGTAGCGTATACTCTTACTGGCGGGCTTAAGGCGGTAGTAAGAACCGACGCCGTCCAGGGTGCAATTGCACTGGGCCTGTTGTGGTTAGGTCTGGCATTGATTGTCAATGATGCAGGAGGCATTAGTGCTGCGATGGACGCAATTTCTTCATCGGAAAATACCGTAGGTCTTCTTGGTAGAGAGGGGAACTACACTCTTCTTATCTGGTTGAGCACCATGTTACTTTGGCTCTTCGCTGATCCTATGTTCCCGCAGCTGTATCAGAGGCTCTGCGCAGCAGAGAGCGATGCTGCAATAGGGAAAATGGCGACACTATACCCTGCTGTTGCATGGTTGGCTTTCCTACCTCCGATACTGATTGGGACAATCGGCCATCTTAGTTATCCTGACTTAGACAGATCTGGTTCAGACAATATTCTGCCTACTATGATAATGGAGATAGGTGGTGAATGGCTGGGAGGTTTGGTTCTGGTCGCCGGGCTCGCTGCGCTGATGTCGACTATGGATTCCCAGCTTCTGGCGACAGGGTCACTGGTTACAAGGGACTTACTTAACAGAGAAAGTCCGAAAGGATGGAGCAGGGAGTCTGTGATAATCTCACTTTCTCTTCTAGGACTTTCCCTATCCCTCTGGTCAGATCTATCCATTCTGGATCTTGGCCTTCTAGCCTTCTCGATGTATGCCGTGATGTTTCCCTCGGTTCTCGCATCCGCTCACTTCGATGATATTGACGGCAGGGCCGTAGTTGCCTCGATCCTGGCTGGCGAGGCCGTCGTTATCCTAGCCGTATTCTCTCCCGAATCCTTCAATGGATGGTGGATTGAGCCGGTTAGAGGTGCTGTGCCCACTGCTGTGATTCCATCTATGTTCGCAGCGATATTGGGACTTGTTGTGACTCAGCACTACTTCAAGATGAGAGAAGGTTTCTCTTGGAGATTTGAAATAAATAACTCGGAAATAGCCCCCTTGACTGGACTTTTGGCGGTTTTTGTTATGGCTCAGGACTTCTGGTGGTGGGGGGAAACCGGAAGTTGGGCATTGGGCCTTCCTAAGTGGATTTGGTGGTCTGCAGCTCTTTCAATTGCTCAGACCGTGATTATGGCAAGATGGATTTGGAAAGATTCCCCCCGTTAGAGTCAAGTTTGGAACCTGACTGTTGGCATCATGGGTGTGGGGCGAGCTTTGTTGTTCGGGGCTTTAGCGTCTGTGCCCGGAGTGTTACTTGCATTGATTGGGTGGGTAATGAGTGGAAGTCCTGAGGAGTGGGATACGACGCTCTGGCTTTCTTGCTATGTGCCATTCTTTGGTTGCATCGCAGCCGGCTTAATAATCGGATGGAGGGATGGCGAAAATCCAGATTTGGAGGCCTGATATTGCGTCGATCGGAGAAAGCGAGTAAGATAGGGGAAATTCTCGATTCTAAGTATCCAGAAACTCCCATACCCCTAGACCACGTGGATGCTTACACACTGCTTGTTGCAGTAATGCTGTCCGCTCAGTCAACTGACAAGAAGGTGAATGAAATCACTCCGAGGTTGTTTGAGGTCGCGGGAAGTCCTGAGAAGATGGCTCTTCTGGAGGTTGAGGAGATTCGTCAGATAATCAGAGAAATTGGGCTTGCCCCTACAAAGGCCAAGAATCTACGCAGAATGGCAGAGCAGATTCTTGAAGACGGGGGGGATGTAAGGCCCGACTGGGATTTCCTTGAGTCGTTAGCAGGAGTAGGGCACAAGACAGCAAGCGTGGTAATGAGTCAAGCATTCGGAGTTCCGGCCTTCCCAGTAGACACCCACATACACAGACTGGCAGCCAGATGGGGACTTTCTAACGGCAGGAACGTGGCTAAAACGGAGAAAGACCTGAAGGCTGTCTTCGCTGAAGAAACGTGGAATAGAAGGCATTTACAAATCATATATTTCGGACGAGAGTACTGTCCGGCTTTGAGGCATGATCTTTCATCTTGCCCGATCTGCTCATGGGCGGCCACAAAGAAGAGGATCAGGGAAGAAATGGGTGGTTGATTTGGAAATTTTCACAGGCAGGATTACCTCGACAGGATTCTCTAGTGGCGATAGGATTGTGATTGGAGACTGGCACGACTCACCAATCGGTAGTTTCACCAACATAATGTGGGCCAAACCGGACGGGACCAGAGTCCTATTGTCCCCTTCCGAGGAACACGCGAAATATGTCTCTGATCTCTACAACTTCGAGAGTGTGGAGATTACCGATATTGTCGTCGATCGGACTCACAGAGGGATCTCTATCGAAGGAGGGGGGCTTTCCGTGGATATCTCGTGGGGGATCGCCCTCCCCATCCCCATCTGGAGGCCGCTTTGGTTCATCGCAACTATAGAGTCATTTTTTGCAAGGGTTGTATTTGGTACTAAGACACATGGGAGAACCAAGAACAATAGAAGGGAGTGGTACTCAATTAGGTCGATATCTAGGATTCTGCGTGCTGAGGCGAGCTTCGACGGCCATGAGCTTGGAGGGGCTGAGAGTTTCACCACTAACGCTTGCTTCGGATTCAGCGAGCCTCCGTCCATGCCTGCTTCGGTATCTCTGAAGAGCTATATCGAGTGATGGTAGCCTTCATGAGTCGTGTTCGGTACGCACCTTCATGGCAGCCATAGAACTAGCTATTGGAGATGAGGCCCCGAGTTTCGAGGCGGAAGTAACGGATGGAGGAAAGGTCTCCCTTTCTGAGATACTTTCCACCGGGACAGGGGTGATTCTGTACTTCTATCCCAGAGACAATACACCAGGTTGCACCACACAGGCATGCGACTTTAGGGATAACTTCGGGAGATTCGAAGATAGCTCTTGGAAGGTCATTGGAGTTTCCACGGATAGTGCGAAGTCACATCAGAAGTTCATTGACAAGCACGGGCTTCCATTCGACCTAATAGTTGATGAGGATGCCAGCCTACACGAATCCTATGGCACTTGGAGGGAGAAGAGCATGTATGGCAAGACATACATGGGAACTCTGCGATCAACCTTCGCGATAGGTGTAGACGGGAAAATAGCCTGGGTTGGTTACGGGGTGAAGACCAAGGGTCATGTTGATTCTCTGATCGAGGAATTAAAGGTAGGATAGTATGGACTTAGAAGAAAGGCGTTCTCTGGTTACCTCCTTCCTTCGCAAATGCGTGACATACGCCGATGATTCCATCAAGAGGAAGAGGGATAGGGGAGACTCAGAGGAAGAGATAGTGAAATGGGAAACCTATCGTGACTTCACCGAACACGCGGTGATGGAAGTCTCGAATGGCGAGCTTGACCAATGGCTGGAAGAGGAATAGCGGAGGAAACCTAGTTCTCTATCGCTCGGTCCAGCGAGGGTGAGCCGAGCATGTGCTTGTGCGTGTCAACTCTCATCTTAGCACCCGGGATCATCAGTAGGGTATCGTCCTCGTTCAACGCAAATACGTGAAGGTTCGTTCGATCTCCTAGATCCTGGGCCCTCCTGGAGCATACCGATTGTTGGCTGGGCATGTGATTCAGTGAACTGAGGTCTATGATTACCATATCCCCCATGGAGAGATTCCCCTCCACCCCCTCCAATTGGAGTCTGTGTAGGCCATCTGGCTCCATGTAGATGACTCTCCTGGAGGGCCTCTCCGTTATCCTCTCCGTCCTCTCGGACCACCTAGACTCTCCAAGATCGTGGAATCGGTTTCCTGCCTTAGGCCCGGGTTCAGTCGCCCTCAGACTTCCTCCTTGAGTGGCCTTTGGCGTTGTGTTCGGATTGGGCAGACCCAGGAGCCGGAACAGATTGACCACGGCTCGGCCGGCGACTACTCCTCAAAGAGGGCTTCGATATCCTCGGGGTCAAGATTGCTGGTTGCGTCGTCGACTCTAGGTGCCGATGGGATTACTGGAGCATCTTCCTTGCCCAATCCTAGCTCGTCTAGAACTTCGTCCAAGCCATCCAGGATTGCCGCATCTTCCCGTGGCGATTCCTCTGGCGGTGCGAACATCTCATTGGGGTCTATGACAGGAGTCTCCGGTTCATCGAATGCTGCGTCAAAATCGATATCTGATGCTTTCTTTTCCTCTTCCGAGCGACTCATCTTCGGGTTCCTAATCAATACCCAAGCACCTGCGGAGACTAGGATCAATGTGAAGATTATCGGGACGATATTGGAGGTCAGTTCTTCTGAGAACGATACGGGCGCCTCTGCCACTTGTAGATCCATAGTTACAGAATGGCTAGAGCTGTCATCGAGGACGGTTAATTTTGCTTTCTTGGAACCTCCCGAGTCATAGGAGAACTCGATCCATCGGCCGGTATAGTCGACATCGTTAGCGGGATCGCCGTCACCGTCCGAGTCTGAGGTGATGTCGATGTCCCAGTGGAACTCCAACGAGTCCATATCTGCTTGAGAGTCCACGGTCCCATTGGCTGAAAGCACGATTGAATCGCCCTCAGTGGGATTTGAGACACTTGCAGACGCGAAGGCAGCCGGAGGAGCGTTCACGATGGAGAAAGAGAACTCGATTGATGCCGATTCGCCATCATCATCAGTAACGTGGAAGATGAGGGATTCTGGGGCAGTAGTTGAATCTGGCCATGAGTGGACAAGAGAAGGCGATTCGACGTCGCAATCGTTTCCAGACTGCCCATCGGAGTCCGAGTCGTCGACAGGGTTCAAGTCAAAGCAGTGAACTAGACGCTCTGAGTCAGTTCCCGTTTCGATTACCTGGGGGGAAATGGTGAATTCCTCATCTTCGTCAAGCTGGCCCAAGGTCGTGGTGATTGGGGAAATTACAGGGGCTACGTTCTCCACTTGTATCGGCACTATCAGGACTTCAGTAGACTCGCCGTCATCGTCGAATACCTGAAGGGTTGCAAGGTGCATCCCGGAGGTATTGTACGAAACCCCGGAAATAGTGCTCCTCTCACCGAAGCTAGAGAAATTCAGTTCAGGTAGGTCCTCTGCATCTGGCTTCCAGATGTGATTTAGAGATTCGATATCGTTTGAGGAGTCGTCGGCCTGGCCCCACAACGTGATCTCATCCCCCTCATGTACGATGAATACGCCCCTGCTATCGGGAAAAATCCTAATCTCACCCAGGTAGAGTTCAGCTATTGGATTATATGGGGCTATGTTGGTCACATTAACGGAGTGCTGGGCTGTCGTGATGGCTCCGTCATCATCGGTCGCCATGACTGAAACGGTCAGGTTCCCCTCGACTGTCGGAGTCAATGTACACGATTGCCCTACTTGGCCCTCCGAGCATCCTGCATCCCAAAGAATCTCTACTGGTGCGGATGGGTTCAGTGTGTCGATATCGCTGCTGTTAGTCACGAAGAAGGTGATTGGGTTGGTCACAACGACATCATCGTTGTCGGTTCCGATAGAAATCTCCGGGGGCCGATTGAGTATCAATATCGTGGACTGGGCAGTGGCTTTGTCGCTCTCACCATCGGTGATTAATACCTCAACTGAGAATGAGCCGTCGTCTGGCCAAGACCATTCCAACAAACAGTCGTCATCTATGGTCTGGAACGTTGAGCCGTCGACTTTCTGGATAGTGAACTCGCATTCTATTTCTCCGCCATCGGAATCGTATGAGGAGGTAGCGTCGAGTGTCACCCCCTCAAAGGTTAGGGCTTCGTCGGTATGAGAGAGGAAGGCAAGAGGCAGCCCTCCTATGTACAACACGAAGGAGCCTTGGTTGTTGGTCCTGTTCCCATCCTCGGATATCTCCTCCTGGGGGTCAACCTCGAAGTAAAGGTACACGTTTCCGAACGACTGGGACTCGGGGACTGTCCAGTTCACGAGAACCCTAGATTCCTCCAGGCTCCCCAGTGGAGGGACTGTTCCAGATACTTCCGTACCATCAGGAGCGCTCACCACTATCGTAGAGTATGGGGACTGAATTAGTCCACGATTTAATACGGGTACGGAGAAGGTCAGGATATCTCCGGAGATTGCCGCAAAACCGATAGATAAGTCGAGAGTCAACTGGTTCCCAGAGGCTGGTCGGAACCTCTGGACGGTAACCGCTGATGACCTAGTAACCAAGTCAATCTCGTGAATCTCAGAGTCTATCGAAAGAGTCCTACCTCCGATAATGCTCTCATTGCCAATCCAAGCGATTAATCCATGACTTCCTAACTCCCCGGGCCCATCGGTATCATCAGGATTATCCCCCGAATTGAATACGATGTGGTAGGTTCCGTTTTCGTCGGTTGTTATATTCCGAAACTGTTCATCTGATTCATACCTGAATTGTATCTCTTGCCCAGATACGCCCTGTCCCTGATCAGTTACGTTAATCCAAGCGGATATCTCGATATCAGTGGGGGAGAGGGGATACTGGACATCGATAGAAACCAACTTGCCCCTCTGGACTGGTTGATAGCTAACTAGCTCGTGTACTGCTAGGAACCCGAAAGCTTGCTCCATTGTGCTCTTCACCTCTCCTCTCACGGCTGGACAGAACCAGTTGTATCCGGTCTCCTCCCCGTCAGAGTCGTATGCTGTCACGTTGAACGACTGGTAGCATCCGGGGTAAGCAACACCGGAGTTGCCCTGGCTGACTACTGACCAACTGGTTGAGTTAGAGTCACTCGAATCTTCCGGTATGTCGACGTAATTGCTGGAACCGCTGTAATCAGTGGCTTGTTCGTAATCCATCCCCCAAGACTCTCCCACTGAGATCGGGAAGTCATAGTTCTCCAATGGGGGCTCATATGTGTTCTCGACGACGAGCTCACCGATATCCTGCCTCAGCCAAGCGGCGCATCCAAAGAATAGCGGATCGAAGTACACGTCAACTGTTACTTCCTGGGAATAAGTTGCTAGATCAGAGACTCTGATGATCTCTGTTGTCTGCATATCCACATAGAGGCAGCCACTTGTTCCATCGATCTGTATTACCCCGTCCGACTCGTATTCTCCGACCGATTCCACTTCGTAAACCAAGGTTTCTTTGCCGTCTATTTCCATTAGGTAGATGTCTTCGACCGTTCGATCTAGTGACCCATCTAGGGTCTCGACATTGGTGGACACCCCTGAGTCTGCAACGAAATCTCCCACATCTAGGAAACCATCGTACATCCAGTTGTCATTCACTCTCCATATAGGGACATCTGCAGTCCCGGTAGTTGTCATTGCCTGCACATGTGACTCATGGGAGCTGGAGTCTCTGATGTGAAAATCATCGGGTGAAAACGAATAGGAAAATTGTGCAAAGCCGAGTATGGCCAGAGCCATTACAGACAAGCATGCGGCGCGCATGGCATCACGCAAGCAGGTCTGCCCAATAACGTTGGTTGAACCCTAGAGGAGGTCCGCTAGCTCGTCTTTAATCTGCTCTACTGCCTCAAGAATCTCATCCTTGTGTCTGGCTCCAGTAATCACCATCTTCCCACTACCGAAAATAAGGCAAACCACGCGAGGGTAGTCTAGCCTGTAGATCAAGCCCGGGAACTGCTCGGGCTCGTATTCCACCTTGTCGAACGGAAGGTGGAAGGTCAGGTTGTTTAGATTGAGTTTCCTGGGGAGGGCTGCCAAAGGCTCTCCCTCCAGTATTCCCCTAATCCTAGGGTCCTCGTTCTCAACTTCCTCGTCAGTTGCTGCTCTGATTCCACCGCCATCTTCATCGATAACCTTCGTGTTGATGTCGTCCATCTTTGCAACTTCCCCGTAGTCCTCGGGATAGAATAGTGAGTACGTTGCTACCATATTCTGAACCTCGATTTCAACATCCTTCAGTTCCCATGTCTCTATTCCGGCATTTCTTAGATCACCGATCATCCTCTCAATACCCGTCTGGATGTTGTCCTCGTTCTTACCACCGGTACAAACTGCCCTTCCTGATCTGAACATCAGAATTGCTAACTTTGGATCAACTACTCTGTAGACGACCCCTGGGAACTGCTCTGGCTCGTATTCGCAGTTCAACTGGATTGCTATGTCGGGGAGGTCCAGTTCCTCCGCTACCCTGGTGGATGCCACCACATTCACTACAGTAAGTCTCTCTTCATCGCTAAGCATACATTACCGGTCGACTTCCTTCTTATAAATGATAATATAAAGAACATGAACAATTAGATAGGGGGTCGCTTCAATTGCAACTACAGAATACTCACTCCTTTTGAGCCTAATTTTGTCTTTAGGGGCCTGCCCCCGGCAATCTCGATAGCCTCAGAAACTCTATCGGGATTCTGGGTTAGTGCCACCATGCACCCCCCTCCACCGGCACCAGTAATTTTTGCACCTAGAGAATGGGGCCTTGCTGCACTGACCATGCGATCCAATTTATTGGTACTGACTTCCAACTTCCTGAGGCTTTCGTGACAAGCATCCATTGCTATTCCCAAGCCCTCCAGATTTCCAGCAGAGAGTGCTGTCAATCCCGCCCTCGTAATATTTGCAATCGCCTCCATTTCCTCCATCCTCTGTGGGAACTCAGAGATTAGATTAGCTACTTTGGCCACCATCCTACCTGTTGGGGAGCCGGTACCAGAGTATCCCACTACTAGCCATGCATCACCAATATCTGCAGGTAGGTCGACGACATTAATCGCCCAGTTCCGCGAACCTTCAGGAGTCTCCAAGCTAGTATCGAAAACGTGCCTGGTGCCTGTAACATGTTGTCCTGAAACCACGACACACCCTCCAAGAGCACTGGTCGCTGTATCTGTCGGACTGGCCCTGCCCTTCTGGGCTGTTGCTTCCGCGGAATGAGCCATTTTCGCCAATCTAATCGGGTCGAGGGGGGTGCTGGGGTTCAGATGTGAGTGCATTGCAGCCCCGAAGGCATTTGATAGGGCAGCGGAAGAGCCCATCCCAGCTGCTGAGAAAAGTGAGGATTGTACATCAATATCCAGAGGTTGGCCGTTGTACTGGAAGATATTTTGGATTATGTGAGATATATGCGGGTGCTTGGAGGGCTCGAATGGCTGACCCTCGAGGAGCCATTCATTAGAGCCTTGCACACTAACTCTTACCCCCTGCTCAATGGCCACCGCTACGGCAGGATGACCGAAAACTACCGCATGCTCTCCGAAAAGGATGCACTTACCTGGTGCGAACGCGCTAGGCATATCCTGGGGCCTACACATTAGAACATGATTGTTGGCCTTATTAGCGGTTGTTTCAAGGTCTTGTTTGTAGGCGGAGGTTCCGGGAAAACCCAGGTGAGCCCAGATGAAGCACCCCCTCTTACAGACTTACGGGCCATTGGATGGTTGGATGATTCTTCTCCTCATGGGCGGTCTTTCAATAGGATTCTTCGTCTATCAGGTACAGAAGGCAACGCGTCTAGTTATGATTGGTTCTCCAGACTCGAGATTTGACTCATGGGGGCCTAGGGTCATGGAATTTGTCGTAGGTTGGTTGGGACAGAAGAAAGTTCTGAGGGATCGTGTTGCAGGGACCATGCACGTTCTGATGTTCTGGGGCTTCCTGATGCTAGCATCGGATATGTTTGATCTGGCTACGGCTAATGCATTCTCTGGAAAGATGCTGCCTGATGTCCTTGTTGGACCTTGGAACGGGATGGTAGAACTGGGCTATACGATGGCACTTATTGGATGTGTTTCGGCATTGATTCGTCGTCTGGTATTCACCCCTGAGAAGCTCAAAGGTAAGTCGCAGTTGGAAGGAAACGTAATCCTACTGCTAATTTTCACAATCACCACAACGTCATTTATGATAGAGTCGAAGGAAAATCCCAGTGCATTCTGGGAGCCCATAGGCTACCAATTCAGCCTCTATGGCCTATCAGAAAATACCGTAGTAGCCTCGTATTGGTTGCACATGTTAGCAATATCCGTATTCCTTTTCTTGATCCCTCTTTCAAAGCACATGCATCTGGTGATGGCCGTCCCTAACGTATTCTTCCATGATACCGGGCCTGCTGCAAAGATGCGACCCCTTTCTACCGATGAGCACGGTCTAGCCGTGCCGCTGGAGGAATTGGACATAGACTCTTTCGGGGTGAGCACATACACCCAGTTCACTTGGAGGCAACTAATTGACGGATGGTCTTGTACCTCCTGTGCTAGGTGTCAGGACGTTTGTCCAGCATACGCTTCAGGCAAAGGCCTGAACCCTATGCAAGTGATTCATGATGTCAGAGATTACGCTAACGAGCATGCTCCAATTCTCCTCTCAGGAGAGACTCCCGATGAGACGATGATGCAACGGATTACCGATGAGGCGGTTTGGGCGTGCACTACTTGCAATGCTTGTGTTGATGTTTGTCCGCTTTACATAGAACATGTTCCGAAACTAACGGACTTGAGGAGAAACGCGATGATGGAGACTATGGAATACCCAGAGATTCTAAACACTGCGATGGGGAACATAGAATCTGCGTCTAATCCGTATGGTTTTGGAGAGCATGAGAGGGCAGATTGGGCCTCCGATCTAGATGTCAAGATAGGAGAGCCCGCTGAGTACATCTACTTCGTGGGTTGTGCTGCCAGCTTTGATGAACGGAATCAGAAAGTAGCTAGATCCACAATCTCACTTCTGAAGGAAGCTGGACTAGATGTTGGGATTCTAGGTATGCAAGAGGGCTGCTCCGGGGATCCAGCAAGGAGAGCTGGGAACGAATATCTGTTCCAGATGCTAGCAGAGACGAATTTGATGACCTTCCAAGAGTTAGGCGTTAAGCGTATAATTGCCTCTTGTCCGCATTGTTTCCATACACTTGGAAAAGAATACGGGGACTATGGCGGAGAAGAATTGGAGGTATTCCATCATTCGGAGATTCTAGCAAAATTACAGGAGGAGGATAAGCTCCCTGAGGTTGAGAAGAATGGTCGCAGCATTACTTTCCACGACCCATGCTACCTAGGGAGAATAGGAGGGATAATCGATGAGCCTAGGAGTGTGATTGGAGGAGTAGATGTAGAGACTGAGAAGAGTAGGGAGGAATCCTTCTGCTGTGGTGCAGGTGGTGCGCAGATGTGGATGGAGGAGGATGCGGACAAGCGGGTAAACGAGATCAGGGCCAAGGAGCTCGCAAAGACTGGTTGCGATACAGTAGCTGTAGGATGTCCTTTCTGCTCGATCATGGTCAAGGATGGGCTGGACTCAGTTGGAGCTGAGATGGAAGTGATGGACGTTGCAGAACTGCTCTGGGAACAGATTGTGGCCAAGGACAAAGATATTCATAGCCAGACTTAAAAAAATCCTCTGTCCAAATTCAGGCTCTCTAGTCGAGACAATCATTAATCTGAACACTCGCCGGAGTATATGAGTTCAGAGTTCAGGATGTTCGGGATGACCGTTCCCCAGATTGCTATTATGGATGGTGCAATTCTATCCTTATGGGGGTTAATTGCTTATTCCATCCAGAGTGCGGACCCTCCATCGATTACAGCGATGATTCCTGCCTTCTTCGGATTACCGATGATCGTTCTTGGATTCCTCTCACTGAAAAATCCTGTTAATAGGCACCACTACATGCATGCATCCATGGTATTTGGGCTTTTGATGGCGTTGGGAGGGGCTAGAATAGCAACAACTTTTGATGGGATGTCCTGGCTTGGAATTGTCTCCCATCTTCTTCTTCTTCTGGTAGGAGTCTCTTTCATGGTCGTGGGAATTATGTCATTCAGAAGTGCCAGACTAGAAAGAGAGTCCTCGGTGATTGGATGAAGCCAAACATTGGTATTACCTGCTTCATGAGGGAAGCCCAATACGGCAATTGGGTCAGGCATGCTGCAATCTTGCCTTCGGCTTATGTGTCAATGGTTGACAAAGCTGGTGGTGTGCCGATGATTATTCCGCCGGCGGGAGACATGACCAGCCTGTTGGATTCGATAGATGGGCTGATAGTTTCTGGGGGTCCGGACATTTCGCCAGCCAGCTATAACGAGGAGCCCGGTCCGATGACTACAGAATTCTACCCAGAGCAGGACTATTCAGAGATGGGGCTAATCGAGGAGGCTCTTGAGAGAGACTTGCCCCTTCTGGGTATTTGCAGGGGAATGCAAATCCTAAGTGTTGCACATGGCGGTAAGATGTATCAACATCTTGACACCACTCCTGGGCATGAGGGTCACGGGGGTTTCAATGGGAAATCTACTGAGCACGGAGTAGTCGTGCAAGAAGATTCACTATTGGCAAGCATCATGGGGGAGTCGTTCAAAGTCAACTCCCTACATCATCAGGGAGTATCAGATGCTGGGACCTTGGAGATTTCAGCAAAAGCGGAGCATGATGGCCTAATAGAGGGAGTGGAGCGTAGGGACAAGCGATTCTGCATTGGGGTTCAATGGCACCCAGAAAGAAAGGGACATGACTTACTATTCTCTGCACTAATTGAGGCAGCGAGGGGTTGATGTCTGAAGTGCCATGTCAATAGGTAGTGGCAGTCAGGTTATTCGACACTCGATCTCGGAAAAAGAGGGAATTCGTGACCCTAGAAGAGGGGAAGGTTGGCCTATATGCCTGTGGCATTACCCCTTACTCGCCTAGTCACATTGGTCATGCTAGACAGGCTATTTCATTCGATATCATAGTAAGATGGCTGCGCAAGAGGGACTTTGAAGTCAATTATATCACGAATTTCACGGATGTTGATGACAAGATTATCTCGGCTGCCAATAAAGAAGGTGTTGACTTCCTAGAAATTTCCAACAGATACATCGACGACTACTTCGAATCTATGGATGCCCTGAACGTAATTAGGGCAGATGCATACCCAAGAGTAACCGAAACTATTCCAGAAATAATCGAGATGGTCGAGTCACTTATTGAGAAGGGCAATGCCTACGTAGCCGAGGATGGGGTATACTTCGAAATTGATACTTCCCCAGATAAGTATGGGCAGCTCACCGGCCAAACCCTGGAAATGGTCAGATCCGGGGCCGGTGGGAGGGTCGACAAAACCGGTTCTGGAAAAAGGGACCATAGGGACTTCGCTCTTTGGAAGATGGCGAAGCCTGGAGAGCCTTCGTGGGAGAGCCCCTGGGGAGAGGGGAGGCCGGGTTGGCACATTGAGTGCTCTGCGATGTCACTCAAGCATCTTGGAGAGAGGTTCGACATCCACGGAGGTGGTTCTGATCTCATTTTCCCACACCATGAGGCCGAGATTTTCCAATCAGAGTGCTGCCTAGGTCACGATCCAGTGGTGCAGTACTGGATCCATAACGGCATGGTGAACGTTGATGGAGAGAAAATGAGTAAGTCATTGGGTAACTTCTGGACAATATCGGAGGCTTTGGAGAATGTTGACCCCCTTGTGTTGAGATACAGTCTGATAAACGCCCCGTATCGTCAGCCAGTAGACTTCAATCAGGTAATGATAGACGACTCGGAGGTACATCATCACAGACTTGTAACAAGCTATGGAGAAGGGCTTTCGAAGAAAGGAAGCACGGACTGGCGGGGGATCCAATGGTTGGAAGAAGCAACTGGCAGATTTGAGTCGGGAATGGATGACGACTTCAATACGAGAGTCGCTCTTGTCGAAGTGCAGTCAGTGGCCAAGAGAATGAGGGTCCTTCTGGACTCCGAAAGGGACTCTGAAGAGATTGCTGGGGCCGTAAGATGGATTTCTGATTACGCTGGAAGTGTTCTAGGACTTCTTCCCGAGGATTCTGAGCTTCTTAGCAAAATACAGAGCCAAGAGATTGCGAAGGATGAGATCTCCCAGCATGTCGAAACTCTACTTTTGGAGAGGGATGAAGCGCGGGAATCCAAGGACTGGGCGAGAGCAGATGAAATTCGCGATGAGCTAACGGGAATGGGAGTAATAGTCGAGGATGGCCCTAACGGGGCTACTTGGAGAATTGAATAGTCATCAATTCTATGAAAGTGCGATATAATACCGTTATCACGGAGGTACGTGCACTCAATGATGTCGAGGCGAATCATAGCATCTCTTACTCTGGCACTGATGATGCTCCTGCCGGGCTGTCTCGAGGAGGTAACCTCGAGCGAACAGGAGTTAGACTGGAATCGCGACTATGTACTAATTGACCCAAGCGGGCACGAGGATACGCGTATGTTCGTAGTAGCCGATCCAGTAGAAAATGAGACTTGGGGGAACGCCACATGGACGGTGTTCGGGAACGAGCATGGGGGAAACTGCTGCGAGCATTACCTAGCAGCGACCAAGGAGGGATGGATCCTAAACTTTGGCGGGGAATATCCGACATGGTCGGAGGACAGAGGTCTGACTTGGCAGGAGTACAGGCCTACTATTTTCTCCCAATTGGGGTGTCTTGAGCCAAAGCCTACTGTCCCCGGACAGGAAGGACTAGGAGAAGGGAGCATAATTCAGGCAACCAATGGCGATCTTATCTCGATGGGGTGGTTCCCATACCCAAGTACAAGCGGGGCTGACCAATTCTACGCTTTCTTCTATGACGCTGAGGACCAGGAGTGGAGTTGGTGCTTCAATAGGACTCCAGAGCCTTTCTACGATAGATCTTGGCAGGTTGAGGTGGTGGGACCGATAAACGGCGGAATATATGGCAACGGACCTTGGGCCAGCTTAGTTATTTCCAATTTCTGGCACCAAGTCCAGAATGTTGGAGGGCAGATATCAACTGACGGTCTGAATTACGATTATTTCGGTTTCCCGGATAGAGATGGGAGCCTGGACGTTATGGAGGTTGATTTGAGTCCCGAAAGCCTAGGACCAGAGTGGGACTTCACTAAGCCTCATAAAAAGATGAGGGCCTTTCCAGTTCCCTCTGGTGGCTTGTACTTTCCCAACTACTTCATGGATGGAAGTGACGCGTTTTTGGACACTTCACTCAATTGGTGGACGGGAGTGACGCTGAATGGTTCCTCGTTGCCGTCACAGTATTGCGCGTTTGACTCGTCCACTGCCTTGCACTGCGTAAGCTCGGGACAAACCTCTCTCGTGCATATGCTCTCATGGGATGGCGGGGAGACATGGGAAAACAAGACATACAATCTCTCAGAAAGGGCCACTGAGATCGAGGAGTGGGAATTCCACTCTAGCGGGGTGTATGACCTATTCGTGCTTAACGTTAGGTTCCAGAGCGAAGATGGGCCGGACGTTGACGTTGCCTATCACGTGCGTGAGTTCTCCCAGAGCCTGGAGCCTGACGTCCTTACCTATCTCGGACAGGGGGATCTTGACTCTACTTCTGGAGCGGGGAATGACATTAGATTCGACTTCGCCAGTATGGGGATACTCCCGGATGGAGGATCGTTCATTGCATATCATGACTCGACCGATCCCGACCCACTCTTCGGGGTTGAGATGTTGATTCCCGAGCGATATCTATAGTCAAAATTTCAACGAATTTGGAAGTGAACAATAGACCCATCGACTTCGAATTTGTCGCATTCTTCTGAGGGTCCACCTTCGTTCAATGAGGACTCTCCAGCTCTAGTCTCCGATGTTATATGCTGCCAATCTCTATCCTCTAATTCCATTCCTTCAATCCAAACCGAAAGTACTATTGAAGACTCTACCTGTAAGTCAAGCTCCTTCCTTTTGGCTTGGATCCTTCTTGTGATGTCCCTAGCTAATCCCTTCGATAGGAGGTCTGAGTTTGTGTGCATATCCAGGACAATGGATATGTCGCCCTCCTCAAAGGATAGAGTCTGCGCGGCGAAACCATCCCTTTCGACCCTCCTGATCTCAATATCGGACATAGTGATCTCATATCCTCCCAGTGCGGCAATTCCTGCCTCTATCTCGAGCAGCAGTTCTTCGGGGTCGGCCATGTCTAGCTGGGCCAGAACGTCCGGGAGGTCGGAACGGCACTTGGCTCCGAGTGCCTTCCTATTCGGCTCAAGGACTATTCTCTGGAAGGCATCGAGGTCCCTTTCTGTAGAAAGTACCTCTACATTGAGCTCCTCTGCTAGTATCTCGCTGAAGCTCGTAATATCTGGGCCCCCGACTATCCATCCTGTCCTGCAAGGAAGCCTCTGCCTCCTGTTCGAATCCACTCTGATTCGTCTACCTGCCTCTGCTAGGGACCTAACTAGAGACATCTCCTGCTCAAGCCCGAAGTCCCTTTTGGGCAGAGATCTGTCGACTATCTCCGAGCCGACCGGCCAATCGGCAAGATGGACCGATGTGCCGGTCAGGCTTCTGTGGATGTGATCTGGTGTGAAGGGGGATACCGGTGCCATGAGTCTGCAAACCACTAGCAGAACCTCATGCAAGGTGTGCTGGCACGCTCTCTTGTCGTTGCTATCTGCCTCATCCCATAGCCTCCTTCTTGATCTACGGACGTACCAATTTGAGAGATCGTTGACAACGAAGTCCTCCAACCCCCTTCCTGCCTTATGGAAGTCCCATGAGACGAAGTTCGAGTGATAGCCATCGGCCATCTCGGTGACCTTGGAGAGTATCCAACGATCCAATGGACTCCTTTCACCAACTGGAACGAAGCCTGATTCTTCATCTGGATCGAAACCATCCAGGGCAGCATAATCGGCATGGAACCTGTAGACGTTCCAGAGGGTGAGGAACATTTTTGCGTAGGACTCCCGAACTCCGTTGGGGTCAAAATTGGTGGGGGACCACGGTGCGCTTTGTGTGGTCATGTACCACCTGATGGAATCGGCTCCTTCCTTGTTGAAGTGGTCCCAGGGGTTCACGACGTTTCCTCTTGATTTGCTCATCTTTTTTCCGTCCTTGTCCAGTATATGCCCCAAGGATAGACATCTACGGAAGCAAGGCTCGTCGAACACTGTGGTTGCAACCGCGAGTAACGAGTAGAACCAGCCTCTAGTCTGATCTACAGCCTCGCAGATGTAGTCTACTGGGAAGGATCCTTCGAACAATTCTTCGTTCTCGAATGGATAGTGCCACTGTGCGAACGAAGCACATCCAGAATCAAACCAGCAATCCATGACATAGGGCTCCCTGACCATTTCGCCCGAGCATTCTTTGTTCGTACACACCAATTTCACATCATCGACATATGGCCTGTGTAGTTCCGGTGGAGTAGGGGAGTGTTCAGTACTCATCGAATTCATCTCCTCGATGCTGCCGACGCAGTGCTCAGCTCCGCAATCGGGGCAGATCCATACTGGAATTGGAGTCCCCCAGTACCTCTCCCTGCTGATGGCCCAGTCCTTGATGTTGGACAGCCACTCGCCCATCCTCTTTGTCCCGGTCCACTCGGGTGCCCATTCAACGCTAGAGTTGTGAGAGAGAATTTGCTCCTTGACAGCCGTCATCCTGACGAACCAACTGTCCATTGCATAGTATAGGAGAGGGTGGTCAGTCCTCCAACAATGGGGATAGTCATGAGTGTAAGCATGCTCCCTGTACAAGAGCCCCTGGGCATCCAGTAGGCTGATAATCTCGTCATCGCAATCCTTCACGTATCGCCCATCTAGATTCTCATGAACTCCGGAAACGAAAGACCCGTCCATACCAACCGTGTGCTGTGCCGGGAATCCGACCTCCATCCCTAACCTGTAGTCATCCTCCCCGTACATGACAGCAGTATGTACCACCCCTGTTCCATCGGTGGTGGTGACGAAGTCCGCAGACACTATCGTCCAAGCTGACTCGGATGACCCCCTATCAATTGCACCTGGGAATAGGGGCGAATATGACTTTCCGACTAGAGCCGATCCCGGGAATTCCTCTATCACGTCGGCATGATTCCTCATTACGTTCCCAATAAGGTCCTTGGCCAATATCAGTTCTTCGCCAACTTCGCCCCCTCCACGTCCTTCCCATGACTCAGAAGCCGGCTCAGTGATTCTCACTCTGCAGTATGTCACATCTGGTCCAACGGCCAATCCAACGTTTCCCGGAAGAGTCCACGGAGTTGTAGTCCATGCAAGAATTGATGCATCGTCATCTTCAAGTCTGAACTTAACGAACACTGCGGGTTCCGTGACTTCCTTGTATCCCTGTGAGACCTCGTGAGTGGAGTAACTCGTTCCAGTCTGAGGGCAATAAGGAAGCACCTTGTGTCCACGGAACAATAGTCCCTTCTCGAACATCTGCTTAAGTGACCACCATGCCGATTCTATGTATTCATCATGCAGAGTGACGTATGGGTCCTCCATGTCTACCCAGAAGCCCATCCTCTCGGTCATCTCCCTCCATGCCTCTTCATAGGTCCAAACACTCTCCTTGCATTTCTTGTTGAATGCCTCCATCCCATATTTCTCGATGGCTTCATTACTCATGAGTTCCAATTGTTTCTGGACCTCGATCTCAACAGGAAGACCGTGCGTGTCCCATCCTGCCTTCCTTTCTACTACATGGCCCTCCATTGTCTTCCATCTACAAACCAAGTCTTTGAATAATCTGGAAATGACATGGTGAATTCCGGGCTTCCCATTCGCTGTTGGGGGGCCTTCCAAGAATGTGAACGGAGATTCATGCACCCGTCTTTGGTCAATGCTTCGAACAAAAGCCTCTTCTTCCTGCCAATTGAGGATTTGGTTAGATTCTAGAGAAACAGGGTCCAATTCCCCTACTGACTCGGGCACTACCACAAGTTGATGCGGTTGATTGGTTTTTTTTGAAGTTGGGGGAGTCTAATATCAAAATTTATGTTCTCTTTTTTGGAAATGTCAATTTATGTAGTCAATAACAGTATTTATATTGACTACAATATTCGAGAGAACAATGCCTAGAATACCAGCAAAGGCTTGTGACTGCGGCTGCAAAATGAAGCGCATTTACTCTCGTTCTGATGGTGGAAAGGGCTGGGACCCCGTTGGCTGGATGTGTACCTGCGGATGTGGGTGTGTTTCTCTGGATACAGGAGATTGGCAATTAACAGAGTGTTGTTCGAAACAGGAGGTTCTCGATGGATGATCGGAAATTAACGCTAAGTGTTACGGGAATGACATGTGCGGCCTGTGCTTCATCCGTTGAGCGGGTTCTTTCTGGAATTGATTCAATCACTAAGGCTGAAGTGAATCTAACATTAGAAAGAGCGATGATATCATTTCCTGAGCGATTTTCAGAATCACAAATTAAAGAATGTGTGGATGCGATAACCGGTGCTGGTTTTGGTGCGATGGAGTTGCTCCCAGCGCTTAAAGTCAGAAGGATGAGAGAAGAGAATGTCTCACAACAACTTACACGAGTGATTATTTCGCTCTCCCTTTCATGTGCCATTTTTTGGTTGACGATGGTGGGAGGTGATATTGGCGAGTGGGGATCTTTGAATATCCGTCTTTTTATTGCCATGATTTTATCGTCAATAGTTTACTTTTACTGCGGATTAGAATTTCATCGAGGTGCATGGAAATCAATCGCTAATAGAATCGCGAACATGGATGTATTAGTCCATATCGGCACTTCTGTGGCCATGTTTTGGTCTTGCTCTGTCACTCTCGCCCCCATTGTTTCGGAGTTACCGGATTTTCTGAGAGAGACGAATCACGTATTCTTCGATGGTTCATCTTTCATTATCTCGTTTGTCTTGTTAGGCGGATACCTAGAATCGAGAGCCAAACTGAAGGCAACGGACTCCATTCACGGGTTAATGAAGCTCCAGCCGAGGAATGCCAGATTGGTAAAAGATGATGGAGAAATTCAAGAGGAAATAGTGGATTTAGTCCCAAGGGGTTCGCTAGTAAAAATACTGGCAGGCGAGACTGTTCCGTTAGACGGGACCATAGAAGACGGAATCGGTTTGATAGACGAGTCAATGATGACTGGAGAGTCCGCCCCAGTTCCGAAGGGTCCTGGTGACAGCGTTGTTGCGGGAACCATCGTAATGGACAGTACGATAGTGATCAGAACTACTTCACTCGTCCATGAAACTATGCTTTCTAAGGTAATCCATTTAGTGGAAGAAGCGCAAATGGGCAAGGCACAGATTCAAAGATTAGTTGACCGAGTGTCGGGAGTTTTCGTACCTGCAGTGATATTTGCGGCAATAATTGCTTCCTCGTTCTGGCTAATCTATGCGGACGATTTTGCTCCTGATTCAGCCATGTCATCGGCAGAGATATCTGTCATGGTATTGGTCAGTACACTGGTTATAGCTTGCCCATGCGCTTTGGGCCTGGCAACCCCAACCGCCTTGGTCGTGGGGACTGGCACGGGAGCTTCACAGGGTTTATTGATCAAGGGAATATCAGCATTGGAGAAATCACATTCAACCTCAATAGTTGTCATGGACAAGACTGGAACCATAACGGCCGGAAGACCAGGAGTTAGAGGAATCAATGTTATGCGAGGCAATAGGGAAAAGATTCTATCAATATCCTCCGGTTTAGAAAACGAGTCGACCCATCCAATTGCTAGCGCAATAAACTCTGCATCAGCTGAGTATGGGTGTGGGGGGTACAAAATTGACTCCATTAAGACATTCCCAGGAATGGGTCTATCCGGAGTTCTGGATGGAGCTATTGTTGGAGTGGGAAATCTAGCAATGATGGAGCATTTAGACGTCGGGATACCAGAGGGAATTGAGGAAGAGATTAGGATAAGGGCAATGCTGGGAAGAACTGTAATTTTTGTCTCTGAAGATAGAAAGATATTGGGATACATCGAGGTAGAGGATGAAATCCGTGAGAATTCCGAGTCGTCTGTATCGGCACTACAAAAAAATGGAATTGAAGTCGTGATGTTGACAGGCGACAGAGAAGAGGTCGCGAGCACAATAGCAGCTACTGTTGGAATTGACAGAGTGATATCAGAGGTTAAGCCTCATGAAAAGGCGGAAGCAATTCTGGATTTGCAGAAGGGTGGAACAGTTGCCATGATCGGAGACGGCATAAACGATGCAGCTGCTTTAGCAGTTGCAGACGTAGGAATAGCGATGGGTTCGGGGAGTGAGATTGCTCTAGAGAGTGCGGACATAGTTCTAATTCGTAATGACCTATCAGATGCAGTGGCAGCATTGGATTTAGGAAAGGCAACGATGAACAAAATAAGGAGCAATTTAGTATGGGCGTTCCTTTACAATCTAATTGGAATCCCTATTGCAATGGGCTTATTCTATCCGTGGACTGGAGAATTGTTGCCACCTGCATTCGCTGCTGCGGCGATGTCGCTGTCTTCGGTGAGCGTGGTTGGAAATTCCCTTATGCTCAGGAGATGGAGCCCTAACTAATCCACACTGAGAATACGATAATTAAAATCACATGCGAAATTGCATGTAATATGGCACAAATTGTGCACAAGTTGAAGATTGAGGGCATGACGTGTGGTGGATGCTCAAAAAGGATCAATACAGTCCTTAGCGGGGTCTCGTGGGTAATTGATGTCGATATATCTCATGAGTCAAGTAATGGATATGTGACCACTCCGAGTGACGTTTCGGTTGACCGAGTAATTGAGATGATTAATTCAACGGGTTATCAAGCAATCAAAATCTAGGAGTTGCCTACATGCGAAATTGGAATACCTTGGCGGAAGAAATAACAAATTGGATTTCGGACTATGCTCTGGAAAATGATATTCGGTCGCTAGTTGTTGGAGTGTCGGGTGGAGTGGATTCTGCAGTAACCTCCACTCTTTCAGCACGAACTGGAATCCGCACCATAGTTCTGAATATGCCTATTCATCAAAAAAAATATCAGAACGATTTGTCCAAGAAACACATCCGTTGGTTAATGGACAATTATAGCAATGTAGAGGAAAGGACAGTAAATCTTTCGAAGACGTATGACAGTTTTGAAGAGGCGGTTTCAGTGGATGAAGTGTCCGACTTAGCATTGGCAAATTCCCGTGCCCGACTTCGAATGACTACTTTGTACGCAACTGCTGGTTCTAATGGAGGAATAGTGGTAGGAACAGGTAACAAAGTAGAAGATTTCGGGGTTGGTTTTTACACAAAATATGGCGATGGGGGAGTAGACATATCTCCGATTGCGGATTTACTTAAGAGTGAGGTATACCAAATTGCGCGAGAATTGGATATCATCGAGGAAATAATTCAAGCAGCACCTACTGACGGGTTATGGGGGGATGGAAGATCGGATGAAGAGCAGTTGGGAGCTTCATACGAAGAGTTAGAGTGGGCCATGAAGGAATCAAAAAATCCTAGCAACAAGGATTTATCTGAGCGCGAGAAGGAAATAATGGCTATCTACCAGAGACTGAATAAATCAAATTCTCACAAAATGAATCCGATTCCGATTTTCAAGTTATATTCGAGTGATTGAGGCTAGGAAATGGAAAAGGAAGAGGTTTCTCCGGTCTACGTGAGAAAGGCTCGTAAGCCCTACAGTGGCATGGTCCTTGATTCAATTTTCGGACTTCTAATTAAGTCAATAGGGGTAATCGTGTTTGTAGGATTACTTCTGATGTTCATTCCTCTGCTGCTATGAGTCATCCTTTTCTCCTGTCTTCGACCTTTTTCTTGTATGCAGCATCTGAGTCTTCCGATTTCCATCCCTCCAGATACAATCCACCCGACTTATGCACGCCACCGATTACATTTCCCTTCCTGGGCTTCCTAAAGATATCCTTCCTCTCGGAATGTCTGCTGAATGCCTTGGGCATGCCATCATCTCCCCTCTCCTGGCCAGAGAGTGAGTATGCCCGCCATTCAGCGGTTGGCCCGCTTCTCTTCTTTTTTACTGGTTCTTCCGACTGTTCCGGCAAGGCCACGGCGAGCACCATCGCGAGTAAAAACAAAATTACACCCCCACAAATCAGGGAAACTCCGGAAACTAGCCCGTCTCTGATCCAACTGGCAATTGAGGACAATATGGAAACATCTGGTTTTTCGAACTCTTGTGAGATTCTGACGTATTGGCTCGACTCCATTGAGTAGTTGCCATCACTACAATTAGGGGAGGAAGAGTTGTTAGGATCAAAGCAAAACTGGCCTATGTATATCATATCGATGACATCATCCCTTTGAGTGGAAACTTCACAAACTGGGTAATGGAAATCCACTCCCGATTCATTAAGAAGTGAAATCTCGACTGAGTAGCAATCGTCCCACAAACCATCTCCATTCGAGTCATTGTACATCCCATACGTGTAAACTGCCCATCCATTGTTGGACCCGGATTCGGTTTGCTCAAACAATAGGGTTGTCGCTGTTCCAGAGAAGAAGAACTGTACCTCTGAGTCGTCATCAGTAGAGTCGAGAAGGGGAATTGGGGTCCCGGTACCAAAGAAGAGGATTCCAATGAATAAAAGAGATCCGGAGATTGCAAAAGTCGCATTGGTTGCTGGGTGCATGGTGCTTATCAGTCTCCGGAGTACTTAGGCACTCAAGTCAGTTGTGTCGCAAGGAGGAAGGAAAATAGCCAAATTCTAGCCATCCTCTTCCGCCTCCTAGGGGCTTTTCGGGAAAAGGATACTCTGAACAAAAAGAGGAATGAGGCGATTCCGAAGACTCCAGTCACCAGAAATGCCGATTCTCCCAGTGCCCATGAGGTATTCTCCATAGACCCTGGATCGGGAGATTTTCCGGCATGCATCATTACCAATGTTAACACGCTTGTCAACTGCCCTACCATCAGCATTGATCCAGAAGCTTCTGCGAATGGCTCGGCCCATTTACTCGTCCTAGGCCTAATTCCTGATTTGGTTCCTGATCTCTGCTCCTTGTATGATGATTCATCGCGGTTTGACCACCGAGATCTAGGCGATATCCCCATAAATGCCCATAATGGTACAATATATTGGCTTGTTGATAAACAATAACATACTCAAACCACCTCTAGTTGGGACCTAACATGGAATATCTGGAGTTGATTGAGGCTGCCTCTCTGAGTCTTTGTGGACTTGCTACTTTCCTCTGGATGGCCATAGGTTCTCTGTCGAAGACAATTAGAAGCGAGATACTAGCTCAGAGGCTGATTTCTGTGATTTGCCTGTCTTCGGCCGCACTTCTTTTCGCGTTGCACTACTCTGGAGGAGAGATATGGGGGTCAAAGAACATTGCAAGGCCATTTGCAGTGATTGCGGTAACGATGGCAATAGCATCGGTCATGAACATAAAGGGAAAGGATGTCCAAGGAGAGGCGAATCCTCACAATATCATGAAGGCACGAAGGGATGAAAACTAGTCACTCAGAATTTAGTTTGTCGTTAATGAAAGAACGCATGTAGTCTGGAAGCTCTCCGTTTACGAAAACTACATCCTCAACCTCATCTAGTTTCATCAGAGAGTAGAAGATCTGCATAGCAGTCATAGGAGTGGCGCTGCAACCGGTGCATCCGCCCTCCAATGAGATCATTATCACCCCATCAGTGGTGTCTACGACGTTTACCACTCCATCATGGGCGTCTAGAACGGCCTGGACAGGCCCGACGGAGTCAAGGATGAGTTGTTTGTCGACCATGTTGTTATCCTGAGGGGCGGGGGTCTTTCAAAGAATTGCCTCCTCGGAGCGCCGTGAGAAGAGCTACGCGAGTCATCCTAATCGACCTCCTTGTCGAAAGATCAGAGTTTGGTCATGGCGGCAATCAAGAGGTGATTCAGCCTATTGCAGAGAGGAGTGCGGTGGAGGTCCTCCTAGTGACTCCGCAAATGCAGTCCGAGGAAGCTGGTTTACGCGCACAAGAGGAAGGGCTAGTCGAAATATCAGAGAAAGACGTACCTAATTGGGACTATGAGTATCCATTCTGGGAAGAGTGCAGCATGGAGATGCATGGGAATGAGGTGATCTTCAGGAGGATAGCAATGCCATTGCATGGAGACGATGAAATGACTCGGGATTGGGTTCGTGCCATTGGGCCAGATGCGGTAGTCTGCAGCGGCTCCAGAAGAAACGTGACAATGTGGGAAGAGTGGATGAGGGGCGGGGGGTCGCTGATGAGGTGCTCATCGAGAATGAGCATTCCCACGCTCGGAATCTGCTTCGGTCATCAACTCCTATGCCATGCACTCGGAGCTAGCGTAGAAAGAGCAGAGTCTATGTCCAGCGGAGTCTGGGAGCTTGAACTCAATTCGCGTGGCGCCACTGACGAATTGTTTGCCAGCAGAGGAAGCGGTGAGGGAGGGGCTCTCGTAGCGTTATATTCTCACCAAGATCATGTTACGACCGTTCCAGATAGTTGCTTGCTACTTGGCTCGGCTGAACACAACAGAGTTACCGCGGTTCGGGTAATGGGGGATAATGGCAGGGAGCTTCCTGCATGGGGGGTTCAGTTCCACCCCGAAGCAGCCAAAGCTAGAGTGGAACGAGCGTTCGATTGGGGGCACATTTCCTGGGAAGAAATGGTTGCATTCCAAAGAGAGCACGACGGGGCTGGGGTCTTGAATTCGTTTGCCTCGGTTGTTCACGCAAATATTGACTAAACAGCAAAGGCAGTTTTACGATTGGATTTGGGTTAAATAGAGCACTCGATTCGGCGAGCCGAACTGATGGTGTAACTATGGATGGAGAACAACTAGGTATGATAGGGATTGCAGCGGGTCTTTTCGGACTTTTAGTTGCATTTTTCCTATACAACAAGGTGAATTCAATAAAGATCGAAAACGAGACGGTGGCGAAGATCACTGGGCGAATCTATGATGGTGCGATGGCTTTCCTGTGGGCTGAATACAGGTTGCTATCTGGATTCATTGTGGTCGTTGCAATAGCCCTTCTCCTAGGAGGAGAAGAAAACGGCCTCGGGTTTGAGACCATGATCGCATTCATCATTGGGGCTATATGCAGCGTTGCCGCAGGATTCTCCGGAATGCGATCTGCGACTAGTGCGAACGGACGAACTGCACAGGCTGCAGCCGATGGTGGCCAATCAGCCGCACTGACCACTTCATACAACGGAGGTGCAGTGATGGGTCTGGCCGTAGGAGGACTTGGTCTAGCCGGCATATCTCTGATGTACTACCTCACCCAAACCGGATCTGAACCGTTCCTGACGGTGGATAACATTGCAGGATTCGGTATGGGAGCGTCTTCGATAGCACTGTTCGCGAGAGTTGGAGGTGGCATTTACACCAAGGCAGCAGACGTTGGTGCGGACCTTGTTGGAAAGGTTGAGGCGGGAATTCCCGAGGACGACCCCAGGAACCCAGGCGTGATTGCAGATAACGTCGGGGACAACGTCGGAGATGTTGCGGGAATGGGCGCTGATATCTTCGAGTCATTCGTTGGAAGCATTATCGCAGCAATGGTGATTGCAGCTGCAAGTGAAGATCTCCTTGGTCCTGACTACGTAATGATTCCAATCGTTCTGGCAGTGGTTGGGTACATTGCTTCCATCATTGGCGTATTCTCCATTACTGCAATGCAGAACATGGATCCGGGGGCAGCATTGAGGAATACCACCTTCATAGCCGCTGGACTTTTCATAGTTGGCGGGTACTTTGCCCTGGACTTCCTTGATTTACCCACGAAGGTAATTCAAGCTGTGGCAATAGGTTCTCTTGTCGGCATTCTAATTGGACTGGTCACTGAGTACTACACTGGAATAGAAGATGTGTTCTTCTTCAAGGTACAGGCCATCCCCTACATCGGGGAAGCAAGCAAGACCGGGAGCGCTACCAACGCCATCGCAGGATTAGCTGTAGGGATGCAGTCGGTGTTCATTCCGGTCCTACTGATGGCCGCAGGAATCTTCGGAGCAAACCATGTGATGGATGGCGGAGACCCTGGTCTGTATGGGATAGCAATGGCGGCTATGGGGATGCTAGGCACGGTTGGCGTTACCATGACTGTGGATGCTTATGGCCCTGTAGCAGATAACGCCGGCGGAATTGCAGAAATGTCCGGTCTAGGCGATGATGTCAGGGAGATAACAGATGGGCTCGACTCAATCGGAAACACGACCGCAGCAATCGGCAAGGGATTTGCGATTGGAAGTGCTGCTTTGACTGCCCTCGCTCTTTTCGCCGCATTCAAGACCAGTGCTAATCTTGAGGCAGCAGATCTGAGCCTGACCGAGCCAATG
>CACOAW010000013.1 GCA_902625325.1 uncultured Candidatus Poseidoniales archaeon
GTATCGATGATACTCTATCCGGGACTCCTTTGGATCCAAATGACTGCGTGGACAGAAGAGGCGAGGTTTGGATCAAGTCCTGGGTCCAGGGGGATGATCTAGAGATCGAGAGTCATAACTTGGAACCTACTACGGCATTCGGTATTCTTGTTGCGGTCTGGAACGAGTCTTCTGTTGAGTCAGATGGAGGTGTGGGAGATCCAACATTGACGATGGGGAAATCGGGAACTGGCGACTTATCGATAGAATTGAACAGCGACGGTTTGGAGGATGGTCATTACATTGTTAGAATCGGGATTTTGGCTTCAGATAATGACTCAAGAGAATGGTCCGAAGAAGAAATAGTCGAGGGGATTGCAAGTTCCATGAGTCTAATTTCGTTCAAGGAACTGGAAATAGAATTGCATACCACTTCCTCATCCTCCTTGTTCGGGTCCGGGGAGACTCACAGGGAGATGGAGAAGTCAGACGAAGAAACTAGAGCCTGTATGACTATTCAGGATATGGGGGTTTGGGGGTGGATCCTCATGGGAGCCGAGTGGGTCGGTGGCAGAGAAACGGCAATGTTAACTGGCGGTAACGCAGAGGTTCCTCCTTGGTACATGGCAACGATATCTCTTGGGATGTCGGTATTCTTCCTATGCGTACAGTACCCTTTGATGCACAGATTGTATCACAGGGAAACAGACGATCTTCTAACAAGCGAGCAAATGAACAGGCTTCTTGTTCGGACTATAGATAAAGCATCGAAGAGACTTCATATCAAGCCAAATCTATCATCAATAAGGGTCCAGGATCGCGCTATTTCGGTAGATGTTTTCCTGCCCTACAATACCTCTAGGAGGACCATTGCCAGTCCCATCGATGTAAAGGGAACGATCATCAAGGACATCCTGAATGAGTTTCGAATATTCGGAGAAATGAGGCCCCTCCAAATCAAGACAGTATGCACGGACTCTGACATGGAATCAGAAGGAACGATAGATTTCAGTGAATTGGGCGAAATCAGACTATCTGACGATTACAGTTCTTTCTTCTCCTCAATGGGGCAGTTCGGTAAACTCGAAGAGGCATTCAGAGAGAGCATGTCCAGATGGTTCCGCAAGCACGACGTCGCTGACTACGGCTCAGCAATTTTGGCCGATGAGGATGCAGTATTCGTCAGAGTGATTTACAGGCCTGTGACTAGGTTTGCATACTTCCTGTTCAAGCCGACCTATCAGCACCTTCAAGGAGATCTCAGGAAGCATCTAGGAAATGACCTAGAGTCTCTACTGCAAGGTCGGACACTTGTTGTTAGCGCAAGGAACGAAAAATCAACCCTGGGAGATAGAGCCGTTGCAGGCAGAGTCGAGCAGGGGACCGAAGAACACGAAGGAGAGGCAATGGTGGCAAAGAGAGGAGGGATCCCGGGGGCTCTTCTCCAGAATCCATTCATGGGAGACATCCTTTCTTCCGTGGAGTATGTTGCTCATAAGAACAGGAAGAGGATCGACAAGTACGGGTTCTGGGGGCTAATCGTTTTCGTGTGGATCCCATTCATGGCGAGCGGGGTATTAGTAGGCGCAATGCTGGGCTTGGTTGCAAGGATGAGATTTCAGAGGGTTCTGGCTGCGTGTTTCATCGGCGGAACAGCAGCCTCTATCACATGGGCATATACGGCTAGGGGGATAATCGAGGTAATGCACAAGTACCATGCTGAGGCATTCATACCTTTCATCCTCTTGCTAGCAGTTGGTTTCACGTGGCTCAAGATCAGGGATAACAAGAGGTTCCGGAGGGAGGAACTATTCAAGGACTCAATGGCCTTTTTCGCCGGCGCTTCGGATACATAGTCCAGAAGTCATTTTGAATGTTCTCCGATTCGGATAACTGGTAAAACATGGCACTTGTGAAAATCAGTGGATTGGAGAGGCATTACAAAATGGCTTCAGAGACAGTCAGAGCTCTGGATGGGGTTGATCTGGAGATAAATGAAGGTGAAAGAATCATACTTCTGGGGCCATCTGGTTCTGGAAAGACCACGCTTCTCAACTGCTTATCTGCATTGGATAGCCCCACATCCGGTGAATACCAATTCTCGGGCAACCGGGTCCCAAAGAACGAATCAGAGGCCATGACTACATTCAGAAGAGAGAACATTGGATACGTTTTCCAATTCTTCAATCTACTACAGGACCTTACTGTTCTGGAGAACCTATTGCTAATTCAGGAGTTGGCAGGAAGCAGGGACGAAGATAGGGCTCGTAATCTACTAGCACTTGTAGGGCTCGAGGGCGAGGTCGACCGCTTTCCAGCAGAGATTAGTGGTGGCCAGCAGCAGAGAGTAGCCATTGCTAGGAGCCTGGCAAAGAGGCCCAAGCTCCTTCTTGGGGACGAGTTGACGGGGAATCTTGACTCATGGACATCATCTGTTGTGATGGAAGTCCTAGTGAAGGCGTGCGACTCAGAGGGAATCACGTGTGTATTCGTCACTCATGACGAGTCTCTTGTGCAATATGCTACAAGGGTCATTAGGATCGACAGTGGCAAAATCATCTCCGATGAAACCGGCGGAGGGCATGCCTCCTCAACCCCAGTTCACATTGCAGGGTAGGTGTGAGTATGCTCGTCCTACTCAACAAGCGTCTGGCAAGGAGTATGATGAGGTCAAAGATCAGACTCGTTGCCGTAGTAGCGATGGTAGTAGTGGCAGTATTTGCCGGGGTATCGTTCGCAGCTTACGCGCATACCGTTTCTGGGATGTATGACGAAATCTACGAGGACTCCGAGAATGCAGTTAATCTTCCAGATTTATGGGTAGAGAACCCAAGCGGCACTTGGGATGGAGAAACATCAGCCTCTCTTTGTGAGGATATCGCCAGTAATTGGCCAGAATCCGATTTAACTCTCAACGAATGCGAGCCTAGATTGAGGCTAGATGGAACAATGTTCTACGAAACGACAGAGGCGGGAGAACCGACAGAGACACTTGTCCCAGCCGTCTGGCACGGAATCGACGAGGGATCCATAGACCGCGTATGGATGCCTAGCCACCATTGCTGTTCCGGGAGGTTGGCCACGGAGGAATCCGAGATAGTCATCGATGCCCGCGTCGCAACCGGGATGGAGATATCCTTGGGCGATTCCGTGACCATAGGTGCGGGAAACGGTAGAATGAACTTCACAGTCGTGGGAATAGGACTCCACTCAAATCATCTTTACTACGCACAAGACGGAGATCTATTCCCGGCTGAGCCAGGTAACTTTGCTACAGGGTACCTCTCATCAGAGGGTCTGGAGATATTGGCTAACATGAGCAGCGGCTCTTCGAATCTCCTCCTAATAGACATCTTGGGCACCCCTGACTACAATCTCCCGTCCACAGACGAGGACGATGGCCCTGAACTCACCCGAATCATTCAACATATGGATGAGATGATTTCAAACTCAGTTGACTCTCCTTCTCTAATTTACGACCGCTCACAAGTTTTCTCAGTAGAAATATTGCGCGCCGATGCCGAAGGAGCCATGTTGTTTTACATCCCGATTACAGGGATGATAGCTGCTATCGCTGGAATCACCCTATTCCTCAGCCTTCAGAGGCTAGTCCAGTCCCAGTCCCGGGAGATAGCGATTTTGAGAACACTCGGCGTTCCAAGATGGGCAATCATGCCATCCTATGTCATCATGCCTCTAGGAATTGGAATCGCTGGATCTTTGCTCGGAGCGATTTTGGGTGTTTATGTGGGCACACCAGCTATGTTGACATTCTATGAGGACTTCATGGGAATTCCCATTCTCCGACCAGCGGAACTCGGACAAATTGTAATTCAGATCGTAGTGGTTACAACAGCCGTCGTACTTTTTTCGGGGATAATCCCAGCCATTCAAGCATCTAGGCTCCAGCCTCTAGAGGTAATGAGGGGGGAGCATGAGATTAGAATTTCCTCCAGGAAGATACAGAAAATCACTTCCAGACTTCCCGCAACTGCGGGCCTGACCATCAGATCTAGCATCAGGAAACCAGCGAGATTGGCCTTCACATTCCTAGCAGTAGGACTCTCAATGTTGCTTTTCGGAAGCACGACTCTAATGATGTCATCAATGGAAGAAATGACCGTGGGATCGGTCGAAGATAATCAGAACTGGGACATCCAGGCCAATGTGTTGTTCGGAGGTGAGCATGAAGTAATACAATGGGTGGACGACAAGGATGGCTATCACGAGAGAATCATTACCTTCCCAGCAAATCCAGCCAATGACTCACGAGTAATTTCGGCCAATGGAATGGAAGTCTTATCCACAGGAAGCAGCGCACTAATCCAACTAGATTTAATGGAAGGCAAGCTCCCCGAAGCAGGTCTTCAGACTAATCAGATTCTAATTGACGAAGGTCTGAACCATTTCCTAGGATGGGAGACAGGAGAAATCCAGATTCTCATGTTCGGGTCTACTCCCGCATCCGTTGAGATTGTTGGAATTACTCAGGGGGAAATGAGCAGAACCGTCTACTTCCACAGATCAGACCTTGCAGAGATAGTGGGGGTGGAGGCAACAGCCGTTTTGATAGACCTTCCAGAGGGAGTAGCTGCGGATAGTGACCTTGGCAATCTTTCACTAGTAGTAATAGAAAAGGAGGACCTGATATCTTCGTACGAGTCAGTACTAGAGCAGCAGCAGGGCTTCTTGGGCTCCATTCTGTTTCTCGGAATCCTAATTGCAATAGTGGTGCTATTCAATACCCTGATAATCAACCTCTCAGAAAGAGATAGGGAAATTGCAACCCTAAGGGTTCTGGGAGCCCCAATGAGCAGACTTGGCTGGATGATGTTCGGCGAGCACTTGGCGATAGGCCTGATTGGAGGGGTTCTGGCATTTGTTTTCACCTTGATCGGTACTCAAGCAATGGTCTCGTCTTTCGTACAGTGGTCATTTTACATGACCGTATCAGCAGATCCGTTAGTAGCAATGCAACTAATCGGGATTGTCGTGTTCATCTCTGTAATCCTGACTCCCTATGGTATGAGGAGGGTCAGAAAGATGGATCTAGTCGAGAAGGTCAAAGACCTATCACAGTAGCGCATGGACATGCGAGTCGTAACTTGGAATCTGAATGGTATCAGAGCAGCCCATAGAAAGGGGCTTGATGATTTCATCGAGAGGATCGATGCCGACGTAATGCTGTTCCAAGAAGTTAGGGCTCTACCCGAGCAGATGCCTAAAGAATGGTCCGAGCCGGAGGGATATGAGGTGATTTGGCATCCAGCCCAGAAGAAGGGTTACTCTGGCGTAATGTCATGCTCAAGAGTCGGGATGATTGAGATTGGGAGGGGCATAGATACGGATCTTGATGAGACTAGAGATCCCGAAGGCAGGGTACTAGTGACGAAACATGGCAATCTGAGATGCATCAACATGTATCTTCCAAATGGATCAGCAAGACAAGAGCGCCAGGACTACAAGGATCAATGGCTCGAAGACATGCTAGTCTGGAGTCAGCAGTTCCTAGACTCCGATGAACCGGCTCTTCTCTGCGGTGATTTGAATATCGCGCACACGGAGGATGATATTTGGGATCCAGTAGGAAATAAGCGCACCTCGGGTTTCTTGGAGCATGAGAGGGAGTGGTTCGACAGAATGCTTGCATCTGGTTGGTCGGACCTACTACGTATTCACGTGGGAGAGGTCAAGGGCCCCTATTCGTGGTGGTCTAACTTCCGCCGGGCAAGGGAGAGGGATAGGGGTTGGAGGATTGACTACATCCTAGCAAACAAGGCCGCAAGGTCCCTGATGAAATCTGCAGAGATAATGAGGGAGGGCGGCCTTGTCGTTTCCGACCATGCCCCTGTTATAGTGGACTTAGAGATATGAGTCCGATTCGATTTTTTGTCTAGGAAAGAGGCAAATGGTATCCTTCAAGAGAGGGGAACATAGGCGATTAATCATGACAGAGGTCCTCGAAAGTCGCTTGGAAACGATTCTGCCGAACGGAAGAGGGGTTTGGATTCCAATGGACCACAGTGCATCTTCCTTCCCGGAACAAGGTTTGTTAGACTCGGATAAAGCTGTAGACGCAGTCATTGAAGGCGGGGCAGATGCGATAGTAATGCAGAAGGGACCTATCTCCCACCACTTCAACAGGACGTCATGGGGGCGATTCGTCTGCCACGCTTCCTTGTCCACAATCCACGGGGGCGAGCGTTCTCAAGACAAGGTCCTGGTTGCTACACCTTCCGAGGGCCTTGATAGAGGGGCAATTGCAATGTCGGCACAAGTCAATCTCGGAGATCCGGCAGAGCCGGAGATGATACAGAGGATGGCTAGGATAACCACGGATTCTCATGAAAAATCAATTCCGGTATTGGGGATGTTCTATCCAAGGGGTGGAAACCTGATTTTGGATGATTCAGACTCGACTTCAGGGGTCGCTCATGCGGCTAGACTTGCTTGGGAGTTGGGGTGCAACGTCGTCAAGGTTCCTTGGACTGGATCCGAGGAGTCATTCGAGATAGTAACCTCCTCGGTCCCGATTCCGGTACTGGTTTCTGGAGGTCCCAAGGACGATGACTTCTGTAAAATCCTGGAATTAGTCGAGAAGTCAATCAATGCGGGGGGCTCCGGGGTTTGTATGGGGAGAAACGTATTCTCCTCTGAGGATCCAGCTTCCCGAATCAGAGCATTGAGGGCAATTGTTCATGACGGAGTCAATGGTGAAGAGGCTTCCAGGCATCTGAGGTGAGGGGATGCAGATATGGGTAGAGAATGACGAGAACTTGGAATCGAATCAAAATCTCATCTCCCGCGTGTGGACTGGTTCTTCCCATGATGTGGTAGAAGTTTCAATTGACGTTCCCTCTGATCAGGATGAGGCAATTTCTCTCATTGGACTTGTGCCGTGGATATTGGTTAGATGCTCGGATTGGACGATGATCCCCCTCGAGAATCTAATTGCATGTTCCAGAGGAACTCAGACAAGAATCGCTGCTGCAATAGATAGGGAAATAGAAATTTCCGGAGCAGCATTTGCACTTGGAGGGGGTGTCGATGCTATCCTTATCCCAGGGGGTTTGGTAGACGACGCGATCAAGTTTTTGGGAGACAGATGGACGAAGGAACACCCTCCCGAGAAAACGGAAATTAACCCCATCGAGGGAATAATAGTATCTACGGAGAGTGCAGGAGTTGGTGAGAGAGTATGTATAGATCTGACAAGAAGGATAAACGAAGGACAAGGGGCAGCTACTGGATCTATCTCAGGAAAATTATGCCTAATACATGGTGAAACTATTTCCTCAGAATATGTTCCTAGCAGGCCATTTAGGATAAATGCCGGTGCGATTCACTCTTACATCCTAATGGCAGATGGAAGAACCAAGTACATGAGTGAATTGGAGGCTGGTGACGAAATAGCAATCCTGTCATCCTCCGGAGATATCGAAACTGCCGTTATAGGTCGGTTGAAGATTGAAATGCGCCCCCTTCTGGTTGTTAGATTCGAGATTTCTGGAGAAGAGGGTCAGACAGTAATCCAGCAAGCAGAGACAGTCAGATTTGTTTCCCCAACGGGGACGGCCGTTTCAGTGACAGATGCAAAGGCTGGAGACAAAATAATGGTATTCACAGACGATAGAGTCAGGCACATTGGAATCGCACTTGATGGGGGGATGGTGGAGAAGTGAAGGTGCTAGGGGAGGGCGAATCGAACGGCGCGATATCCATCCTTCACGCTCTGGGATTGGGCCGGGGATGCTCTATCGGCATCCAACTAACAACCAAGGTTCAGATAGTAGAAGATGCGGTTGAAATTGAAGATGACAGAAACGGGCTTCTCGCTGCAGTAGAGAAGTGCTGGAGGGATGGGGGCCTCCCAATCCCAAATCAATTCGGATGGAAGGTGGAGAGCTCAATCCCTATTGGCCAAGGGCTCAAGTCGAGTTCAGCATTGTCCTGTGCAGCTCTCAGAGCCCTTAATTCATGTGCTTGGGCCGGCCTTTCTAACTCTGAGATTGCGGATATCGCAGCCAACTCACAACTCATTTCAAACTGTGCTAAGACTGGTAGCATGGACGATAATTGGGCGTCATTGGAACCAGGCTGGAAGCTAGTTGACCCCGCTCTATCTGCATCTGAATCAATAATCATCCAAGGGGACATTGATCCTAGCCTTTCGGTACTTATACTTCTAAGGGGGAAAAGAACAGTGGAGATTTCAGCCGAGGCCTTTTCGCAGCATGAGCAGATATTCGAGAGATCACTGGCTTCCGTTATGAGAGGATCAATTCTAGACGCATTGTCATCAAATGGAATGGCTGTTGCAGCAGCAACCGATGATCAAGAAGCCTTGAGAATTTGCAATTTGAGCATCGCATCCGGAGCCATTGCAGCCGGTATTAGTGGATCCGGCCCATCAATTGCAATCGTATGTTTCCAAGAAGATTCGACATCACTTTCCAAGCTATTTTCCGAATCTGGATTGGAGGTTATTTCAACAGGCATTTATGTGAAAGACGAGATTTCAGAGGTGCAATGATGGGGATGGGACTTGGTGAGCATCTGAAAGTTACGTTATTTGGGGAAAGTCACGGCAAATGTGTAGGTGCGCTATTCGAGGGAATTCCTCCAGGAACAGAAATTGACTTGGATGCTCTTGTGAACGACTTATCTCTCAGAAAACCCGGAAGAAGAGGAATGTCAGCCAGATTGGAGACTGACGAATGCGAGATTCTCTCAGGAGTGCATCAGGGAAAGGCAACAGGTTGGCCGTTGCTAATGCTTGCTAGAAACTCAGATGCGCGTTCATCTGACTATAGTTTCCTTCCCGATCACCCACGCCCAGGTCATGCTGACATGGTTGAGGAAATAAGATCGAGTGGATCCAATGATCCTCGAGGAGGAGGGTCGCAGTCTGCCAGGCTCACTCTTGGATTAGTGGCAGCTGGAAGCCAAGTCAGGAAGATGCTGGACGAAGCAGGTTGGTCCTGTCATGCCCATCTAAGCAGGGTAGGGGACATCTCCGCCAGGCCATTGATTCATCTCGATATTACCAAGGCACTCGAGGATGGAACAGAGATGTCCAGGCTTAACTGCAGAGATCCCGACGCAGCGGTAAGAATGGGAGAATCGATAAGAAAAATCCGAAGGGAGAAAGACTCAATTGGTTCGGTGGTAGAGTTATTGATTTGCGGACTTCCCATTGGTGTAGGAGAACCATGGTTCGACGGACTGGAGCCATCTCTTGCCAGGGCACTCATGGCAATTCCTGGAGCTAGGGCAATAGAGTTCTCTAATGGAACCGAAGCATCAAGGATGAGAGGTTCAGAGAATAATGACATGTGGGGGCCAGGTGATGACGTGCCCGAGCTGGAAGGGGCCAAGACTGGAGATGCGGACGGAGCTCTAGGAGGCAGATCTACAGGGGCACCGTTGCGGGTTTTGGTGCATTTCAAACCACCAAGCAGCCTACCCAGGGAGCAATTCACTTTGCATCTTCCGAGTAACAAGAAACAGTCACTGAAGGTCGGCGGAAGGCACGATCCAGTGATTGGCCCGAGAGCAGCACCTGTTGTCGAGGCTGTGGCAATGCTGGTCGTCGCGGATCTGGGAATTGCCGGCGGATTCCTCTAGCCGGATTGATTTTCTAGATACTGCTGAATCCTGAGAGGTAGGTTGATTGCGAACATTCCTGCTATAACGATGAATACCAATATAGTTCCCAATGCGACGCCGTAAACACTAGTCAACTCCACGCTCTCCTCGAGGCGATTTGCAGCAACTGAGTCGAAAATTCCGACGAATAGGGGAACGAAGAAATTGATGAATAGAGTCAGTGTTGCCACCAATGCTGCAACGACTGGGGTGTAGCCAAGTGCCCTGTTGTATCTGTCCGTGATGCTCTTGACGTTCATCACGTAGACCTCTCCGGTTCTTATCGAGGTATCAAGCATAGAGAAACGGATTACTGCGCTTGAGACCTCGATGTATACGACTAGGAAGACTGCGTACAATATCAGTAGCAATTTCTGCATTATTTCGTTCTCTGGCAAAAAGCTCAGTCCAAACTCAACCTTGCTTCCGGCGAACCTGATAGTGACCAGAATTAGCATGACGTAAGACATCAGTATCGCCCTTTGGTCTCTCTGCCAAACCCCCCAGAAACCAGATATCAGTCCAATTATAATCATCAGTAGATGGAGCCATAGGCCCAGGAAGCCGAATCCGATCATGTTTGATATTGCGAACCATGCAGTTCCAGATACTGGCGTGAGCATGAAAGTAAGGAACCCGAGGACTAAGAGCGAGCCTATTGCCCCCATCTGAAGGTTCAGAACCATTTTGTTTGGCGATACGAATTCTCTATTGACAAGGATTGGGCCTCCAAAGATCGCATCTATCCAACTTGGTATGGCGACATCTGGAACCGCATCATCGGGTATGCCGCTGTCTGCCTTCAGTGTTCCAGCTGCCCTTTTCCTGCTAGGGGCCGATGAGCGAACTACCTTGCCCTCATACAGATGAGACGTGTCTACTGGACCCTTGCCTTCTTCCATAATTACACCTCAGAATCCCCTTGCCCCGGCTAGGGCTGTGAATAGTAGCATATCTGGCTCCCAGTCCATCACATATGCCCCAAGACCTCTAAGCTCGGTCATCAGAATGTCTCTCTCTGTTTTCAGCACCTCGTAACCCGTTCTGTCTATTCTTCTCGCATCGAATTCGAACTCCAAGCTGCTCGGTGAAAGAACTGTGACCTCGAAGTTTCTAGCCCTGAGGTCCCTAACAGCATCGACTATTGTCGGATCGTCCTCCAACGGTGACAGGATGATGATAGGACTACCTCTGTGAATGTGAGGCATGATTCGGGTAGTCACAATCTTCAGCGGAGTGTTCCCTTTCGCCATAGCACCCGCAAGTTTTGTCAGTATCACGTACAACTGCTTCTTCCCTGTATCCCTGTCCACGGAAACAATTTCATCCCCATAAACCACTAGCCCTACGGAGTCACGCCTGGATAGGAAGTGCTGGGTGAGGCTCGCTGCTGCTCTAGTGCTGTAAACCAGAGAGTTTCTACTCACTGGTCCAGTTTCACTCACTGCCCTACTGTCAACTAGGATGATGACATCGCTTACAGCGTCCCTCTCAAATTCGTTAACCATCATCTTGCCATCCTGTCTGGCAGTCGCTTTCCAGTTTACTTTTCTTATCGGGTCGCCCGGCAAGTACTCTCTAAGGTTGTAGAAGTTAGAACCCTCACCGGGGTTTCTGATATTCACTGCTCCAGTGAAAATCTTTGGAACCCTACTCTTGATCATCGCATCTTTGATATCCTCCATCTTCGGGAAAACTAGGAAATCGTCGTAGAGTTGCACCTCTTTCTCATTGTGAAATAGTCCTAACTCATCCTGAACCCTAATGCAAACCGGGCCTATGGTGTAGAAACCTCTCAATGGGGTCTCTATCGTGTAGGAGATCTCAGTCTCTCTTTTTGGCCCTATTTCCATCAGCACGTAATTCGCACCTTTCTTGATTCTCATGACCTCAGGAACTCTATCCCTGACCTCCAAGACCTTTGCAATTGCAGATCTATTCTGAATCCTGAGGGTGACGTCTATCTCGCCATCCTCGAAAACTCTGGATGTGGAGGTCTTCCTCATAGCCACAATACTCTGAAGTTGTATTCCCTCGTCCAGAATTGCTTCCTCGAGCCTCCTGCCCGAGGAGGCTACATCCCCGTGCGCTGTCCTAAGAGCGGCCCAAGTTAGGAATGAAAGAAGAACTACTGCTACAGTTACTAGCTGTTGGTTTCGAAGCACTAGTCCTAGCAGATACATAGCAACCGAAAGAGATGCGAACATCGCAGACTTCCGGCTCCAGGCCACCTTTACACCTCAAAAATCAGACTGTGGGGACATTCGCGGCATTCTTACCATGTAGAATATCTCGAATGACCTCGCCGGTCTCGAGTCCCTTAATCTGGTGCTCTGGCTTCAGAATAATCCTGTGAGCCACTGCTAATTCTGCAATCGCCTTCACGTCGTCTGGTGTCACGAAGTCCCTTCCTCGCATGGCCGCAACCGCCCTACTGGTCTTAAGGAGGGCTTGAGAACCTCTCGGGGAAGAACCCACGAGAACTCTCGGATCTTCCCTCGTCCTAGCTACGATATCCACCATATACTCTCTGACTGACCTGTCTACATAGACTTCCTCGCATGACTTCTGCATCTTGACCACAATACTTGGGTCGGTGATACTGTTCACCTCGACCTCGTCAGTCTTCCTATCAATCCTCCTCTGTAGGATTTCGTTCTCATCTGCTCTGTCCGGGTATCCGACCATCATCTTCATCATGAAACGGTCAAGTTGTGCCTCTGGAAGCGGGTAAGTTCCCTCCTGCTCAACTGGGTTCTGGGTTGCCATGGTTAGGAAAGGAGAGGGTAGCTTGTGTGTAACTACGCCGATGGTGACTTGCTTCTCCTGCATTGCCTCTAGAAGAGCAGCCTGTGTTTTCGGGGGCGCTCTGTTTATTTCGTCAGACAGGAGGAGATTACAGAAAATGGGACCAGGCTTGAAGGTGAACTCTCCCTTCTTAGCATCGTAAATGTTAGTCCCGGTTATGTCCGCTGGAAGAAGATCTGGAGTGAATTGAACTCTCTTGAAGTCGCACCCAAGGGCATCCGCGAACGTATTTGTCATCAATGTCTTTGCCAATCCGGGAAAATCCTCGAACAGTAGGTTTCCATTCGAAAGAATATCCACCATTACGTTGTCAATAACGTGTGACTTTCCTATGATTACCTTCTGTACCTCAGTACTGATTGCCTGTCCCATGGCACCTGTTGCAGCCAAAACCTCGTCTACCTTGCTCGATCCACGGGCTTCCTGCGCTTTCTTCGCTAAAGCCGCGTCTTGTGTGCCAGTATTCGGCGCTTGCATCCCTTTTGGTGGTCCTGTTTCACTCATTTTTTCACTCCATTTTATTAGTTATTTTTTCCCCATCGGCGAATAGCTTGCATCAACTTGCGCAACTCTTGTGGTGTGTACGTCCGGCTTTGGCTATAAGCCAATTCCACGAGACGAGGATCCCCGATCATCGCCTGAACTTCAGGCGGGGGAGTCATCGCCATCTCATCTCTGGTAAGGTCATGGTGTATCCTAACCTTCGTTAGCAGCGATTTCCTGACCCTATCTCTATATGTGGCAGGGTCGAGCTTCTCCGGACGCTGGTTGAATTTGGTCAAATCAAAGACGTGCCTCCAGTTCTCCTTTTCAGGTACTACCATCATAGCAACGAGGAGGAGAAGGGTGACATTCAGAACCACAAGCCACTTCAGGAACTGGTTTGAAGTAAGTAGGACGACAGTCCCCATGGTCTGAACGAATGGTTCGGAGACGACTCCAGTCACGTGCCTGCTCTCGTCGAAAACGACTTGGAAGTTCGAAGGTTCGCTTCTTATAGGGGCATTCAAATCTACATTATCGAACTCCATCATATCATACACAAGTAGTCTGAAGTATCTCTCATTCCCGTCCCATTCGTTGTTGTTGAGGATCTCTTGCGTCCAACAATTATTTCGCGTGTAATCGCCAATCGCGGAGCAGTCTTGGCTGAGCCCTTGATCCTTTGCGACTGCTAGCTCCCAAAGCATGTTCGAGAAAGCTTCGTCGTCTGCTACGAACACAATACTTCCGGTGACTTCCAACTCCCCAACACCAGCTGAAAAGGCCCCTCTTCCTTCCTCCGCCACTTTGTCCAGGACCTTTATTCCAGGGTAATCGAACCTCATCATTAGCCTCAGATCACCAGTGGCAGGGTTAGTCGGATTGGTAGGATCACCATCTCCGGCCCTATCAATGAATGCAGACGGAGAAGCGGCACCCAGTGTCATTATATTCCTATGATTTGGATTTTCGATATCTTCGTCCGTTGGTTCGAACATCATTCCTGTCGGGCCCCTGTACATTACTGGAAGTCTGCAGTCGTTCAGACCGTCCGGATTCTGAATTTGGAATGCAGTACAACCTTGCATCAGTGCTCCGGGGGACATATCTCCAATGTCCTGATTTACTGGTGATGCGCTCCATACATTGCCCCAGTCAATTTTCTGTTGACCCTGTTGCGTGTATACCCAATGCTGCTTATCGTCCAGCAGGGGTGCGTCCATGTATCTGACTCCGAATAGTATTGCCAAGTTATGTGCCTGGGTATTGTCAGCTGCAACAATTACCTTGCCGCCTTTCTCAGTGACGAATCTAAAAATTTCGTCTGCCTCGGTCTGGTCGATCGGTTTTTCAGGTGCAATGATGGCCAGCAGTGTTCTATGAGGGTCCTTCCAATCATTAACGAGCATTGGTGTGGACATGGTATTCGCAACGTAGTAACCAGAGTCCCTATTCTCAACGTACTCTCCTTCGAAACTATCTCTCATATCAGATAACTGGCCTAAGCCATCTGTATCGTAGGCAGAGTAGTTTGACGATTTTCCGACGACGAAGAACATAGGCATTACGAGGAGTAATATTGACGTTATTACCAAGGAATACAAAACGTTCCTGTTGAATCTCGCTTCACTATCCATGTCAATTGCCATGGTTTCCAAACCCCTTTTTGTTGGGCCGTAGGCCCAAGCAACATCCGTCCGACAATTAATTCACGGTTATATGTTGCTGAGCATAGTTCGTTAATCCTGTTTTAAGTGAAGAATGCAGTTTTTAATCTTCAATCCTGTTGCTGTAGGACAATGCCGCGAGCAATCCAATAGATAACACACCCAAACCCGGTGCAGAGAGGTTAGACTCTATCGAATCATCCACTTCGCTGACATCGTTATCCTGCCCTCCAGAGACCTGATCTCCAGTTGGAGGCGGTTCCACTGTAACCCTGACTTCGTCTTCCGATGCGCCTGATGCTCCATTTCTTTTCGAAGTCACAGATACCGTGATGTCACAGTGCCTCTTTGGGTGGCTTTCTGATGCAGTAACCTTCAGATCCGCATCCTTGGCCCTTCCAGATTCTATATTGCCGCTTAGAAGGGCATCTAGTCCACTATCGGTCGTCAAGAGTGGGCAATCGTCCCTGACGTCCACTTCGGCCACTCCATCCTGTGCGTTTCCGTTGTTTCTCACTGTCACGGTTAGTATGGTTTCAGTGCCTGCGTTCATCGGCCCGAATGGCTCAGAAATATCCACGACTAAATCAAATATCGAGGGTATCTCCAAGTCTCCCTCTCTGTTCTGAGAGGAGGATAAAGGATCAGGAATACCTTGCCTAGAGGCTATCGTCGCAGTGATTGAAAATTTCTCTTTCTTTTCCGCGTCTTGGGATAGTACATCTATTCCGCTAATCTTCAGTTCAAACGTCTCGTTTGAACCGGAAGAAACGGACTCTTCCTCAGGCCCGTCATGACTTCCTCCAAATGGAATATTGTACTCAAACTGTACCGTTATCTCCGTCAGTCCTGAATTTTCAATGAAGAACTCAACTCTGGCCGAACCATCATCAGACAAGACGAAGGAATTTGTTGAATCCTCTCCGGGATATTTTATTCCTAACTCCCAGGACTCTAAGTCCTGTCCCGATGCAGGGGGAACCGCCACTAGAGATGCAGCTAAAATGGTCCCAATAATCAAACAACGAACTCTCGAGCCCATCAACTCACCAGTAACTCCCTGCACGCCCTTTTCGTTAAGACCTTCACCATCTTTCTTCTATAAGAGGGGGAGAACCAGGTGTTCTGTACAGGCTTAACTGCCTTTCTAATCGACTCTGATAGAATTTCGACGGTTTCAACTCCGCTCCAATTCTCAAGTGCGCCCTCCGCTTCTTCTGAATGCAAGCTAGGAATAGACTCTAGGCCAGTGGTTGCTACTCTAAGACTTGACGGGCCATATCCCTCATCTCCTTTCCAGAGAACAGCTACCCCCGCTTCAGGGAAGTCCCAGGACTCACGCTGCCTCAACTTCTGATAGTCTCCGCTCCAATCTGATGCGTCTTCAGGGAGAGTGATATGGGTGACCATTTCTCCAAGTTCGAGTACATTCCTGGTCATTCCGTCTAACTTGAAGAAATCACATAGTGGCATGGAGCGCTTTCCTTTGGGCGATGCCAGGTGGATTGTGGCACCAAGGCACATCAGTACAGGAGCCAAATCAGCTTGATAGGTTGCAACGCATAGCGTGTTTTGGTTTGGAATTACTCGACAATCGGCCCCAGTGCCACAATCACATTTGTGACACCAGTCAATTGACTCCCTCCATGTTTCCGACTGATTGATCCAGTAGCACCTAGTATCCAGGCATATATTCCCTCCAACTGTCCCGGACCTTCTGATCATTACACTCGCAATTGAGTCTGCTGCCTTGGCCAACACAGGGTGGGTCGACTCGTGCTCGGCTAACTCATTGATACTGACCATAGCGCCAATACTTTCCTCGCTTATTTCTCGCAACTCGGCTATACAAGAAAGCGAGATAACGTGCCCCTTCACATTGATGTGCCACTTGTAATTTGGCAGCAAATCGGTCCCTCCAGCGACCCAGTCGAACTCCTCTCCAGATTCTGAAAGTTCTCTAGACATTGTTAGTGCCTCATCCAAACTCTTCGGTGAAAGAACACGGAAGGGGGGCATCCTCATTCTTGCCCCTCCGCATGCCTTCTTTCTGTGTGCTTCCAAGCACTACCTGCGAGCCTAGGGGACTCTAGATATTCCTCCTCGGGAGTTACTCTCACTGACCACCTGGGGTCAACTTCGTCCGGAGGGATTGTGGGGTCCAGGCCGAATAATGCACCATTATGATAATCCGATCTCCCCTCATCCAGTCTCCTATCCTTGTCCCTTTTCCCATGTTCCTTAGCTCTGTTTTCTAGAACTCCTTGGAGAGATGAATGTTGAAGCGATGGGCTAGTCAGATTATTCGGATCCGATACCCCTTCCATTCTGCAACGCTTCTCGATCATTTTGTGCACCTTCTCTGGAGACATTGGTAACTCGGAGGTCCTAATCCCTATTGCATCGTAGACGGCGTTGCAAACAGAAGGCAGAATCGGAAGAAGAGGGCCCTCCCCCGCCTCTTTGGCTCCAAATGGGCCCTCTGGGTCGTTCGACTCCACTATTATGGGAATTACTTCCGGCATTTCATGAATGCTCGGGATCTTGTAATCTAGGAGATCGGGATTCATCAGATTGCCACTTCTTCCATATCTCATTTCTTCCGATAGAACTTGTCCCATTCCCATGTGGCAAGATCCGATTATCTGCCCCTTTACAGCCAACGGGTTCAGAGCCTTTCCACAGTCGTGAGCTGCCCATACCTTGTCTACTTTGATTTGACCAGTCTCCACATCGACAGAAACTTCTGTCACATAAGCAGAGAAAGAGTATGCTGGAGCCAGTCCAGCCGCTGCTCCCTTGTGCATCTTCCCCATAGGGGGGGTCCTGTATGCGCCAGAGGCAACTAAGGCTCCCCTGTCTTCTTGTGATTTGTGAAGAGCTTCGAGGTATGATACCCCAACCGCTGGATCCTCTTTTAGGAAGATTCTCCTATCCCCAATAACCAATCCGCTTCTTTCCGCTCCTGTGATTTCAACCGTAGCATCTAGTAACTCCTCCCTGATTTGCATGGCTGCCGAGATAGCAGCGTTGGCGTTCATGAAGGTCACTCTGGAGGAGTAAGAGCCCAGGTCTACCGGAGAAGTATCAGAATCCCTCGATTTCACTCTGATCATATCTAGCGGGAGCCCGAGAACCTCTGCTACGGATTGGGCTACGACTGTATCAGAACCTTGCCCAATGTCTGCGGCTCCCGTGTGTATCGTAACCCCGCCATCCATATCTATCTTCAAATGAACGGTTGCATGTGGGAACTTATTCGGATCCCAGTGTATGGGTAGGCCACTTCCTGAAATGAAGAAACCACATCCAATGCCGATTCCCTTCCCAAGAGGAAGTTTCCGGAATTTTTTATTCCAGCCACTTTCCTCTCTGACCCTCTCTAGACATTCCCTCATCCCTATGCTTGTTACTCTGAATCCGGTAATTGTCGCCGAGTGTGGAGGGAGGAGATTCGCTAAACGCAATGATATCGGGTCTACGCTCAACTTCTCCGCCAAGTCATCCAGACCTACTTCTACTGCGCATCTAGAATTCACCGCTCCATGGCCGCGCATAGCTCCACTGGCAGGTTTGTTCGTCCAAACCCTAGCTCCCGTGTAGTGGAAAGCACCAATTTCGTAGGGAGCAGTATGGAGGACCCCGTTGTAATAGGTTGTCACGTGTCCAAAGGAGGCGAACGCCCCTCCATCTATCAGAGCATCAGTCTCGATTCCACATATTCTCCCTTCGTCATCAGCATGTAGGTTCATCTCAATCCGCGAAGGATGTCGACCTCTGTTCACCCAGTAAACCTCTTCCCTATCGAAAGTTATCCGAACAGGTTTTCCAGACTTTCTTGCTAGAATCGCAGCACACATTTCGTGTGGGAATGGGTCCGACTTTCCACCGAAACCTCCTCCGACGAAGGTCCGATGCACATTGATTTGATGCATTGGAATCTCCAATACATCAGCTAGCGCCCTGTGTACGTAGTGTGGAACCTGCTGCGGAGTATACAGCGTGAGCCTTCCAGTTGGGTCCCAGTGTGCCACTACTGCGTGTGGCTCAGTGAATGCGTGGTTTACTCCGGCGAAAATCCAATTCTTTTTGTGGCTAGCAACAGAGTTTTCTATCATTCCTTCTATGTCTCCGAATTCTTGGAAAACCCTCTTCTGGACGTTTGACTCTCCTATGTGGTAGTCACCTCTGTCATGTATGGGTTCTTCACTGTCTTCGAGCCCTTTCCTCATGTCATGAATTGGATCAATCAATTCGTACTCCACTTGGATCAGCCTCTCCGCCTCCCTAGCCGTAGCCTCGTCAATCGCTGCAACGCATGCAACAAGATCGCCTGCATGCCGAACCTTCTCTACAGCCATCGCGTGCTCGTCCTTTGTCACAGGTAGAACTCCGAACTTATTCTTCGCATCATCGCCAGTTGCAATAGCAACTACACCGGGCAACTCTAGAGCCTTAGTGCAATCAATGGATAGAACTCTGGCATAGTGATGGGGTGAACGAACAATCCGTCCAATCAACTCTCCAGGTAGCCTGACATCGTCTCCGTAATGCGCTTGCCCCGTTACCTTCCAAGAACTGTCCACAAGCGAAGTAGATTTACCAATCACTCTGCCGCTAATGAGTTCATCGTGCCTATGTGGACCCCATTCCTGAGCGAGTTTTCCTCCTTGGGATTCAGGAATCATTTCTTGATCCGTAGCCTCTGAGAATTTTCCTTTCCCTCCAGACCCAGGTCTGGAAAAGGGGAGTTTTCCTGGTTGTTGCCTATATCCCACTATCTCCTTGGGAGCATCCTCTTTTTCAGACATACTAATCTCCCCCGAATCCTGGATGAGGGTCACTCTTTGATTGGGTCGAGTCGATCACTGCTTGGTCCGAGACTAGGATATCCGAAGCGGCTTTGACTGAGTCAACTATCTGCTGGAATCCAGTACAACGACATAGATTCCCCTCTATTGCTTGCTTTATATCTTGGTCGTTAGGTTTGCTATTTTCGGACAGTAATGCCGAAATTACCACTAAGAAACCGGGTGTGCAGAACCCGCATTGACTGCCCCCACACTCCGCGAATGTCTGCTGTATCGGATGCAGATGATGACCATCAGCTAATCCTTCTACTGTTATGATATCGGCTTGCTCAGTATCTACAGCTAGAGTAAGACAAGACAACCTCGGCTCCCCGTCGATTAATACAGAACAGCATCCACAGGTCCCCATATCGCATCCACGCTTGGTCCCCAGGCTCCCAACACGGTCCCTTAGCACGTCAAGAAGAATCGCATTGCTCTCAATTAATACGGTTACTTCTTCGTCATTTACTTTGGCGTTCCACTCAACCCCATCGGAAGGGGGTAGCATAGGTAGCCGGAACTGCACCACACTACGACCAATCAAGCTCATCCTTTGAGCATTCGGTTCCCCGTGATGTCTATTGGAAATCATTAACCGCTCTTTTTAGAACTTCAGATTCGGCCCTCTTCAGATGCTCTCCTGTGGTGCTTCTTGCTATTCCGAGCTCATCAGCGAGTTGCTTCAATGTTACCTCCGCTCCATCTTCGTAGTATCCTCTGTTCACAGCTAGTTCTAGCACTTCTCTCTGCTTTTCAGTTAGGAAATCGAGATCCTTCGAAGTTCCGTTCTTTACTGTCTGTACACTAATTGTGTCTGGTGGCATTACTTCTCTGACGAATTCCAAGAAACTTCGTATAGAGCTTGAAATCCCAAAGATTCTGAACTCCAGACCGCTCTTAGAATCGATTCCGTATGGGGGGTAGACATAGATGTTCGACAACTCCAACGCAGAAAGTGCTAGAGGGTGTGTGCAACGAATGCTAACTAACACGCCGCTTTCATCCTCTTCATGCGTTTCAATAACATCAAAACTCTCCAAATCCGAGATTTCAGATAGATACCGTCCTTTGTTAATCCCCAATTCTACCAGTTGGGTAACTCCTCCCTTATCGGTAGAAAGGTGACCAAGAACCTCTATCCTGTGACAAATCTCCATCAGTTTGTCGATCTCATCTATCCCGGAAAGAGAGGAAACCTTCCACCTAAGGAGAACCTTCCTCATGATATGGGAATCTCTTCTTGATATTTAGAGAACACCCTAGTTCCAGTATGCTTCCCTAATCTCTTGATTGGACTCCATACAGAGTTCCACATCGAAGGGCCTCTGGGACATTGAACTGCTCCCATTCAGGTGCTCGATGATTGGGAGGACATTGCTTTCGTTCACTACTCCCCATCCCACTTGTGTGCATGGCGCCACAGGCGAAATTGGAGTTGTTCCCGAAAGTGGGTCCCAACTGGAAAATGATGGATACCATGCTGAGAGATTCAAAGCATCCCTGATGTCATCGTTGGTGAGCGTGAAATTCGATCCGTTCACCATTAGCCCCATCCTATCTAACGGGTCGGCACCTGAGGAAAAATCCTCGAATTCCGATCTTAGAGAGACGAGTACTTTGGAGAGCAGTCCAGCGGTCCTTGGCGTTGCAAACGAGGTTCCTGAAGTCTGATGATAACCGTCTATATCGTCATGGTTAGGAAGCATTTGAGTCCAGTCTGCAGCTATATCGGGGTAAGAACCGCTCATGGTCTCTTTCTGATCGTCATCCTCTTCAGCATAACCCGAAACCCCAATACTCCATGGAGGTCCGGCCGTTGAGTCTTGAATAGCGGGAGAAGGAGAGTTATCCGCAGCACCAGTGTGAATCTTCTTTTCTTCCACAACTGCGACTTTGGTGGCATCCTCAATTCCAGGGACTGGCACTGAAAGTATGGGTCCAAAGCTAGTTGTGATTAAATCCACCAGAGGTTGGTTCGCAGCAGCAAGAACAGCTGCATTACTGAAACCTTCGACGAAGAAAATCACCGCTTCCGGGTTCGCGTCAATAACCGCACCTGTTACTGCGGTACCATGCCCATCGCTAGGATCGTCGAGGATTGGTATATCCGTATTATCATCGGGAGTAGTGCCAATTATTCTCGAACCCTTGAACCAAACAATGTCTTCGGAACTAATCACGTCCCAGCAATCTTCTCTATCCGCTTCGTAACGCTCTTCCCAGGTTCCGTTTTTGCTAATTTCACAAACCTTGTTTACTCCAAGTTGATCGAGGAGCCATTTAGGGTAAGACTCGTTCATTGAGAAGTGATTATGGTATACGTTAATCCCAGTATCGATTGGAGCTACGACACTGAAAGCCCCGAAAGAGTCGTCTACTACTGCGATGTCTTCTTTCTCCTCACTCTCTTCCATACATCCGACTAAGCTTGCAGAAATGACCAGTATGGAGGTCAGGGCCGACAGAACCTTCATGGCACCCGGAATTTAACAACCAATTTGATACTTAGGTAGCCCTGTTCTTCCTTTCGAGAGATAGAACTTCTGCGCAAACCGCAATTGCAATTTCTTCCGGAGTATCCGCCCCTATGTCGAGGCCAATAGGGCACCTTACTGAGTCTATCAGCCACTTCTCCACCCCACTTTCAACAGCCTTCTTCTCGAAAGCTGACCATTTCTTCTTCGATCCGATAGCTCCAATCCGAGGCCTACTTCCTGTTCTGCATAATTGTAGTAATCCGACCAGCATCTCTTCATCAACCGACCAATCATGACTCAACAGTAGAATATCTGAAAAACGAGCCAAAGAATCCTCACTTTCGCTCTTGAGAAAATCCTCGACAGATGAACAGAAACTCGCCTCAGCGTTCGGATAACGCTTTTCGTTACAATATTCCTCTCTGATATCGAATACGCTATACGACCATTCCAGAGAATCACACACCCTTGAAATCGAGAGACCAACGTGCCCCCCGCCCGCAATCAAGATGTGAGGCAGTGGATTAATCACTTCCATAGCTACTGTCACCCGCCCCCCGCATAGACTGTCGAGGGCAGATGCCTCTTTTCCTTTGCCATCTCTATTTAGAAGGAATTCCTCAACTTTTCCTCCTTTTTTTCTTAGGTCAGACAAATCCCGGGACAGAATTTCTTGAAGCTCCTTTTCAACCGTTAATTCCAACCCTGCTCCACCGATAGTTCCAAACTTTTCACCCGAGGAGCTAATCGCAAGCCTTGCTCCTGGTTTCCCAGGAACGCTCCCACTGGCCCGGATCACCGATGCAATAGCGACTCTTTCTCCAGCTTCTACTTTTTCGATGGCCCAGTGTAGGACTGCGACGGTCACAGGTATCCGTCGGGGTACCGACCTTTGGAGTTGTGTGGATCTTCAGATACGTCTGAGTGTCCCTCGGAATTAGAAAGATACGTCCAGAATCATAAGCCCTATTCCCAAAATTAGGGCAGGAATAGTTGTGTGTAGCGTTGCCCAGAGGCTAGCTAGCCTGTGTCTAACCAAAAGTGGAAAAAGAGCATCTCCGTCTTGGCTAACCGCATTCGCAGCCAAAGCCGGGAATGAAATCAGATCCTTAGTGTAGGCGGTAATGGCAATAATCTGAGGTCCGCAACCGGGTACTAATCCAATGAAAGAAGCGACTACAACCGCAAAAATCCCATCACCATACTTGGCTAAGTCTGCTTCGTTGGTCCCCGAGAATAACATGGTGAACTCGAAAATCAGGTAAGCAGCCATGACCCAGAACGTGACAAATGCAGTTTCACTTGCAGAGTGTATTAATGTCTCTCTCATCGAATAGAGTTTGTCCCCAATAGAAGCTTCTGTGTCGTCACGAATCCAGGTTTTCTGAGACAGGTACAGTATTATTGACAAAGTTGTACCTATCAAACCTATCCAAGTTATGAAACCATCCAACGTAAATGGATTATATTCTATCGAAAGCACAAAATCAGGGTCTTGAGAGCTCCAAAAAAGTAACATTACTGCGAATACCAATCCAATTGAGGTAACTATCCACCACAAGGTGTAACCTTGGTGAAGAAGGAAATAACCCGGGCCGCTCTCTTCTTCTCTTCCAAGATCATCAAAGACTGTTTGCGTATCTTCCGAATCCCCTAATTTGATAATTTCCTGTCCATTCGTCGACTCTGATCTATGTAATAATCCGCCCAAAGGGCTCTGTGGAGTGATACTCATTCCATCTATTAGGTAGCCCCATGTAACTCCTGTCAAGAATGAGATGACATGTACCGCAACTGCGGGGGCCACGAAAGAGGGGTCAGTGAGAGCAGCACCAATCAAGACGAACGCAGCATCCCCGAGGGTTGCGATCAGAGTGGCTATTACGGTTCCATAGCTGACGAAACCCCTAGTGTACATTGGCATTATTACAATGGCTCCGCCACAACCAGGAGTGATGCCCATAATGGCACCAATCAGAGGCTGCCATCGCCTTTTCGTTCGAATCACGTCTACAAACCTTCCAGCGGTAATGTACTGTAACCAACTGAACAGCAGAACCATCGAAGCAACAAATACGGTCACGGCTAGAAAGGCATCTCGCATACTCACAACTACCACCTCGATTACTTCAGCAGAGGTTGGCATTACACATTCCACTCCAAGTTTGTATAAATCATTTGACATCTAAACATGGAGGAATGAGATACTCCATTTTCCCGATTTTGAAATAGGACTCATCAAACTCAATTAGTTCAGAACCCAGGTTTAGAAATGAGTAATCCCTATTCTATTCATTAACCAATTGTAGTTTCTCTTGAAGATTAATTATATCCTCTGGGGTATCTATGTTCAGTTCTAGAAATCTGTCTAAAACCTCGAATCTACTTGCCTCGATTACTTCTCTCAATGGTAAATTTGCTGAACTTTTCCTTACCTTGTCGACATCTTCGAAAGCCAGCACTAGAGGGTGCCCTCCCCTGCCTTCCTTCATAGGACAGGAGGTCTCTTCTGAACAGATTAGACGATCCAGAGTTGAATCTGAGAATCCTGGTCGATCTACTGGAACAACAAGCAATCTGTAATCCTTTAACCCCGAGGAATCAATACTGTCAATCCCCACTTTCAGAGAACCAGTTCTACCTTCATGAGGATTATGGTTTAGGATTACATTAACACCACTCATAATTTTGGAAATTCTCGCAAAATTTGACTCATTTGCAACTATGGTGATATTTGCCACACGACTCGATAATCTTCTTGAAATCCAACTGATAAGTGTCTGAGAGCCGACATCAACTAATGCCTTATCCATGCCGAGCCTACTGCTTGAACCAGCCGCAAGAATGATGCACTCCACACTATCGCTCCTTAAACTCATTAGCATATCTCGCTAAAATAATCCGTCTAGGAAACCACCGAGATAGATCATGTAGAATAGGTAAGTTGTGATCATCATAGTTCCAATATTTTTGGTGAATTCCTTTCCAGATATGAGCATCCATACTACGAATCCCGATGTTGCCATTACCACTAAAATGTCTCTCTGAAACTCTACATCGACAGTAATCCCACTCCCAACAATACTCGCTATCCCAATTATCCCCATGATGTTCATAACATTGGAACCTAGTACGTTACCTACGGCAACCCCTCCTTGCCCCCTTATCCCAGCTACTAGCGTAACAGCAAGTTCAGGCAACGAGGTCCCCAGTGCTACCACGGTCAGACCAATAACGGCCTCCGAGACCCCGAAGGTCTCAGCAATACCAGTTGATCCAATTACAAGTAATTCAGCACCATACCATATCATCCCACCACCAATGACACAGAAAGGGATAGCAAGTGACATTTTGTTTGGTAGCCACGAGTCTTCGAACTCATACTCATCTTCCGCCGATATTGCAACTGTGTAGGTGTAGTAGTAGTAAACTATCAGACATGTCAACATTACTACGCCACCCAGAAGGGGAACTTCTCCAAAATAAACGAATATTGCCATGAATAGAGTGGCTACCACTACTGCCATCGCATCCCTTTTTACCCCTTTTTCTACGTCAGATTTTGCCCCTAAGACGGCTGCCGCTCCCAAGACCAACATCACGTTTGCGACGTTAGAACCTAGGACTCCTCCAACTGCAATGTTTGGTACCCCGCTATCTATAGCCTCAATCGCAACAGCCAGTTCGGGTAGTGATGTTCCAATTGCTACGACTGTGAATCCCACTACAAGGGGGGATATGCTTAGTATCTGGGATATCCTAGTAGCTCCTTGAACAAGAGCCTCCCCTCCGAACATTAGCAAAGCAAAACCGATCAGGACGAAAGCAACGTCAACAACGGTCCCATCCATATTCTAGTCCCGAGACATTTCACAATTTACTCTTTTCCAGACATTTTGTTAGATTTCATTTTGGACATGCTCTCTCGATATGCCTGGAAACCACCTCGACACTTGGTATAGTGTGGTCCTCAAGTGTTGGTGAGAAAGGGACAGGAGTATCCAATGCTCCTATAACTACGGGGGGGGTTTCCAACCTCCAGAACGACTCTTCGATAATTCTGCTCGAGACTGTATGGCCAAAACCACCAGTCCACTGGGACTCTTGCAGAACGATCAGTCTGCCAGTCTTGAGAACCGAGTTGATACATGTCCCGGAGTCTAAGGGAAAGAGAGTTCTCAAATCCACAACTTCGACTTCAATCCCCCTATTCGACACATTCTCTGCTGCATCAAGAGCAACATGTACCATGGCACCCCAGGTGACAATTGTGAGATCAGCGCCTCCCCTGACTATTCTTGCCTTGCCAATCGAACTATCTCCATTTTCTAGCCTATTCATTACAGCCTCTGTATCAACTATTTGATTGATAGATTTGCCCCAGCCAGTTATGCCCCCTCTAAGTCCGTACAGCCCAATATGCTCGAGATAGACAACAGGATCTGGCAGATGGTGTGACTCAATAAGCAGGTCATAAGCATCCTGCGGATTACTTGGAGTCACGATGATCAATCCAGGATCATTTGTAAGCCATGATTCAATCATGTTAGCGTGAAATGGCCCACTCCTAGTCTTCGCTCCTAGGGGAATTCGCACTGTCATAGGTACCTCTGCGCCCCATCTCCATCTCAATTGGGCCGCATTGTTGACTAGAGGGTTCATTGCTAGTGCTGCAAACCCCCCGAACTGTATCTCTGCAAGTGGCCTCATCCCTCCCAGGGCTGCACCTGTCGCTGAGTGGATAATTATGGCCTCGGATAATGGCATATCGAGAAGTTTTGATTGGTGACCCTTAGCCTTGAGTCCCAAATTCATTCCGAATGCACCTGCTACTTCCATATCCTCGCCCATGAACACCATTTGATCGCCGAATTGGTCTGCAAGTGCTGCCATACCATTCTGAATTGCTCTACTGTAACTCCAAGAATTGGGGGCATCGGAGAACTCTATTGAGAGGCCCCCAGAATATATACTGGTACTCGAAACAGTTCCTGACCCGTCAATCCTCCGTAGTTGCTTCTCGTGACTCGGTGCGTCCGAGATTGATGTAACTCCTTTGACAACCGAATTTCCCTCCGGCCACTCCATTTTTTCCAATTCTCTCCTGGCTAACTCCACTTTGCCTTCTTCTTCCATCTGAATGCGGTTGAGTTTTTGTTCTCCCACCCCGAGTTTTATCAATAACTCCCTATGGTTTGGGAGCGGATCTTTCTCGGACCAGTATCGCAGTAACTCCCTGTCAACATAACCTGGGGGGTTGCCGCTTGATGCTCCAAGATACAAGTCATCATGGTGATGAGCGTGCCCACAACCTCTCATTGTTTCCACGTGGATCAGCGTTGCTCCGCATCCATCCTTGGCGAACTCCTTGGCAACTGCAGTAGATGCGTAGAATAGCGCTGGATCAGATCCATCAATAGTCCAGGCGGGGATTCCCATTGCATGCCCCTTGTCACCGAATGTCTCTGCTCCTGATTGAGCAGAATTGACTGTATCAAGTGCTATCTGATTATTCTGAATCATGAAGCAAATTGGCAAACCACGAACTCCAGCGAAATTCATTGCCTCCCAGAACTCTCCGCTACTGCTACAACCCTCTCCTACAGGGGCTAAGTGAAATCTACTAACTCCCAGCCTACTTGCAGCCAGTGCCACTCCCGTAGTCGTTGCACTTGCAATAGGCAATGGTGCGGTAGGAGGCAGGATCCCTTTCTCCCAGTTCCCAATATGCAGGTCTCTACCGCCGCTTCCTTGAATTCCACCGTCCATGTAGGACTCTGCCTTTCCCATTTGGGCAGAAAAGACCTCGATCGGGGTCTGTCCCATTGCAAGTGCCAGGCCCATATCTCTGATCATTGGGGCTACAATGTCTGCGTTGTGACGGTTTTCTTCCGGCAGATCAACTGCACGCGTCATAGCTGTTGCACAAGCCACTACTCCTTCCTGCCAGGTTGATCTGAAACCCTTTCCACCAAAACTACCTCCATCTGGGGTGGGCAAACCATTGGTAAAGAGGTCCTTCAACTCCTCATCCACTAATCTAGTCTGAATCATTCGCCTCTGCCATTCGATTCTATTTTCCACAGTAATCGAAGCATAATGTGCAATTCTTCTCAAGCAAAGTGTCAGATCAATTAGTAGTCTGTCCAACCTCCTCTTTAGGAATACTTCACCCTGCCTCATCGGTATGATTTCTGATTTCACAAGCCCAGATAGATCGGGCTCTAACGTCCTTTCCAGATATCTTTCCTCGACAACTCTAATGAATCCCTGAGAGAATTCATGAAACTCTTCCCCCGTCATTCTCTCTTTACATTTCATTGAATCCCAACATTCTGAAACAGAATTTAGATGTCCATCGTGTCTCTCAGCTACAAATTCTAGCAAACTTTTCTTGGCTCTTTTTGACTTCAGCTTTGATGGAAAAGTCAATGCATTTTCAGGAATCCACCCTATGCCCCAAATTTTCGGTATATTAGACCGCAGTTCCTCATTTTCATCTTCATTAACGGCTGCGATGGAATCTCCAATAGCCCCCTCATTCCTTCTCCGAGCCTCTTCTTCTAGAGCTGCCCAATCCCCATGATTCCTTTCCCAAATTTCGACGTTTCGTAGTCTGCCCTTCCCTGAGGCAGACCTATCGAGGGTCGTTCGAACCCTTTTTCCGCATCCCGTACATTTACGATCCAATTTGTTTGACTTGTGTGACCTAGTCTTCCAGGTTTGGTGAAGTTGGCATTCTGGACACTTCCAAACTCCTCTCCTCGCCATATTGTTTTGAGTTACGAATGAGCCTAGTACAACAATATTGGCCTGGATTTTCAAACTTTACCACAATTATTGATATTATGTGGTTTTAGATTATTATAAATTGAATTATTACCATTATTAAAAAGGATACTGTATATATTTTTACCACATATATTGAAAAAAATAAAATAAAACATATTTATCTATAATTACCATAATAAAAAGGGATACTGTGATAATATATACCACATTAATATTTGACTACGGTAGAATCTACCTCATCCGACCAGGCGTTAATCCCTCCCAATAGGTTGTAGATTATGCCGCCGCACAATCCGGAATCCACGATGAACCTGGCTACGGCATCAGACCTCTGTCCACTTCGACAATAGACTACAATATCGCCTTGCGAGGGCAACTCTTCCAATCTGGAAGGTATTTCTAGATGCATTATTCTAGAATCAGTGCCCACAATTGACGAGATTTGTTCTTCTTGGGACCTTCTAACATCTAGGAGGAATGGGGTCCAACCATTATTTCTTCTTTCGGCGAATTCCTTAGCAGTTATCTCAGAAAACCCCTTCTCTTGCTTTTTTGGGAGAGATGTTACCTTTTCTCGCTCGGTGTTCAAGGAAAACTCAAGTTTCCTGAAATCCATGGTCAAGGCATCGATTACTAGCAACTCTCCTGACAGACAGTTTCCAATACCAAGAATGATTTTGATTGCCTCGGTAGCTTGGATGGTTCCGACAATTCCGGGGAGAATTCCGAGAACTCCTGCCTCCGAGCAATTAGGCGCTAATTCTGGTGGTGGAGGCGATGGAAACAAATCCCGGTAGTTGGGGCCGTCTTTGAAATTAAATGATGAAACCTGCCCCTCAAATCTGTGAATACTACCAAAAATCCACGGTTTACCCAGAATCTCACATGAGTCACCAATCAGATATCGTGACTCGAAATTATCTGTACCATCAATGACTACGTCATATTTGGAAATTATCTGAATCGAATTTTCACTAGTTAGTTTCTCTTCAATTTCCTCTATTAGTACATCTGGATTTAATTCAGAGATCCGATACGATGCAGACTTAACTTTCGCACTCCCGATAGAAGAAGTACTGTGAATTATCTGCCTCTGCAAATTCGATGAACTTACATTATCATTGTCAACAATCCCGATTCTGCCCACTCCAGCAGCGGCCAAATACATCAATGCTGGAGATCCGAGACCCCCTGCTCCTACAACGAGAACTGATGATTTCAGCAATTTCTCCTGTCCCTCAGAACCAACATCCGGAAGGACCAGGTGCCGGGCATATCTCTCTCTCTGCTCCGGACTGAGATGGCGCGACATTGTCATCGTGAATGGGAGTCCAATCAAGGTACCTTCGGTCCTCAATTCTGCTCTTCCAACCATTTTTCTGCATCAATCGCAGCTTGACACCCCATGCCAGCAGCTGTAATTGCTTGACGATACCTCTTGTCGACGACATCCCCTGCAGCAAAAACTCCAGGAACCTCAGTCATTGTATTCTCCTTGTGGACTATGTATCCCTCGGAGTCAGTCTCAATCTGTTCTTCGAGGAATTCAGTAATTGGTTTGTGACCTATGGCGATGAATGCACCAGCGCAACTAATCTCCTCCTCCGATCCATCTCGTGGATCCTCCAGTAACGCTCCAGTAAGACCTCGTTCGCCTGCAATCCATTTTTTCACTTGCCTAAATGTCTTGATTTCAATTTTAGGATGCTTCTCTGCTCTTTCATACATGACCTTTGAAGCCTTGAAAACATCTCTCCGGTGGATGACAGTAACCTTACTCGCAAACCTAGTCAGGAAAGTAGCCTCTTCCATCGCTGAATCTCCTCCTCCAACAACAATGATCTCCTCATCTCGGAAGAAAGCTCCATCACATGTGGCACATGTGGAAATCCCACGTCCTTTCTGCTCCTCCTCACCCTCTGCTCCTAGCCAAATTGCTTCCGCACCCGTGCAAATAATCAGTGAATGAGCCCTGAACTCCTCTCCTTCGACCCAGACTCGAAAGGGCCGATCGGAAAGATCGACCCTTTCGACGTTCTTGTCATGAACCTCCAAACCGAATCTTTCGGCTTGCTCTCTCATATCGATCATCATTTCGGGCCCGCCTATTCCCTTGGGGTATCCGGGGAAATTCTCAACATCTGATGTTAGCATTAGTTGACCCCCGGACATGTAACCTGCGAACATCAATGGATTCAGCAGGGCTCTAGCCGTGTATAGGCCTGCAGTGTATCCCGCAGGGCCAGAACCAACAATTATTACACTTCTGACATCCTCTCCCATAATGGACCGAGGCGTAAGGCATCCTTTGAATCTTGACAGTCAGAAATCCCACTAGGTTTAGATAAAACAGAGAAAGAAATTGTAATATAGCAACCACAAAGCGGTAACTACATGCCAAAATACATGTATTCTGGAAACTACACTAAGAAGGGTGCCGCTGGCCTACTAAAAGACGGGGGCAAGGCAAGGAAAGAAGAAGCGATGAGGATAGTTGAAGCTATGGGAGGGTCACTAGAGGCCTATTACTGGTCGTTCGGCGAGATGGATTTCATGATGATTGCTGATGTCCCCCAGGCAATGGCCGTGAAGTTCTCTCTCCACGTCGGAGCATCTGGAGTCTTCAATGGAAAGCTGACACCTCTAATCACCGTAGAGGATATGGACGAAGCCACTTCGACTGAATTGCCTTCTATGAGCCTTCCCGGCGAGTGAAACCTTTTCTCACTCAGACATTGCTGCTACTGCGCCAACCGCTGATCTGGCATGAGGCTCAAGTCGTGGCTCGATATGCTCCGGCTCCGCCCCTGGACCTATGATTCCCAACCCTATTGGCTTGTTATGCTTGATTTGAAGTTCGATCACGGACTTAGTGACCGACTGCCCAATAACTAGGCCATGGTCAGTCTCCCCCCTCTCAATAATTCCCAACACTACTGCTCCTTGTACTTCGGTTTTCTGGAGCATCCTATCTATTGCCAGGGGCGCTTCCATCGATCCAGGTACCCAAACGACTTCAGAAACTTCCCAATTTTTCGAACAAGCCTCATCAATAGCATATTTCAGCATCTTCTCAACTTGTTCCCTGTGGAAAGACCCGCAGACAATACCTAGATTCAAGATTCAACACCCATCCTCATCATTGCCTCTACCACTGCCTGTGTCCTAGAGTCTATCTCTATGTTCACCAAATCTCCCTCAGATTTATCACCAATGCTCGTTATCCTGAGCGTCTCAGGGATTATGTGTAGGAAGAACCCACCTTCATCGCATTTTCCTACCGTCAGAGACATCCCATCAACTGCGATGTAACCCTTCTCTAGAACGAATTGGTCACACCCATCTGGAATGGAGATTAGGAAATCAACTCCATCCCCTGCCTCTTCTCTTTTCAAAATCTCTGCTGTACCCATAATATGTCCTGAGAGGATGTGGCCGCCCAACTCATCTCCAAAACGTAGCGATCTTTCCACATTTAGCAAGTCTCCAACCCGCCTTTTGGAAAGCGTAGTTCTGCTCAATGTCTCAGAAATCGCATCAAATGAGACTATCCCGTTATCTAAACTGACCACCGTCATACAAACCCCGTCTAAAGACACGCTTGCACCTATTTCCAGACCAATATCGAATCCGTTTAGATCCACAGAAAATGTACGTACTGAATCGTCACCACTAATTCCCACTATGGGAGCAGTTCCTGCTACAATACCGGTAAACATCCTAATCTTCCTCGTAAGGTCCGCCCTCTGTTCCGGGCCACAAATCCAGGATTCTTGCGATAATCTTCCTAGTCCCGTCCAAATCGTCAGATAGTCCTTTTACCCGTGTCACTTCTACGTGTTCGAAACCATGTTGATCCAATCCTTCCCTTATTGCATCGATAGAGTGCTTCTGGTCATACCCTAGTGCGATTAAATCCGGATCTATCTGCTTGAGAATCTCGAAAATAGGAACCCCAGGGGGGTTTCCAATTATTGCCTTGTCCACCGGTTTCAGGCCTTCTACCATCCTCCTCCTCAAGTCCTCGTGCTTCTGTTTTCTCACCGTTTCATCATGTGCGATTACGACAACTAGCTCCTCTCCAAGCGATTTCGCTTGCTCTACATAGTGCAGATGGCCTGCATGCAGTAAATCGAAGATACCAACTGCCATCACCCTAGTCATCATACATCCTCCTCTGATGCCTCGCCTAATCTTTTTCATTGAAAATTGTAGAAATTTGCTCTCCGGTTATCATTGGAATCCCATGCCTTTTCGCATATGTTCTAGCACCTTCCAACGACAAAGCGCCGTCTCCATCAGGTTCGAGCATCTCTGCTCCGATCGTGCAAGCTGTCAAACCAGCTAATCTTGCAATTGAAACGGCAAGCTCTGTA
>CACOAW010000014.1 GCA_902625325.1 uncultured Candidatus Poseidoniales archaeon
TGCCTGCGGGGAGCTTCTCAGGGCCCGGTGCGTCCTCCCCTACTCAGTGCTCACCGGGGACCTGGCAGGACCAGACGGGCCAGTCCAGCTGCATCGATGCCAACCCTGGACACTACGCATCTGGATACGGAAACACGAACGAGACCCAATGCGCCCTCGGAACTTGGACCGATCAGTCGGGTCAGAGCTCGTGCACCCCGGCGTCCCCGGGGTACTACGTGGACACGAACGGGTCGACCACGCAGACTCCATGTGGTTTGGGAACATACAATCCTAATTCTGGCTCTAGCGATCCTTCGGATTGCGTCCAAGCGAGCCCAGGTTACTACGTTGACCAAGAGGGGCAGTCTAGTCAGACCCCCTGCTCCGCTGGCTCTTACAACAATATCACCGGGTCAACCAGTTCTTCCGACTGCATCGACGCTCAACCGGGCTACTACATCGCCTATCCGGGATCAACCTCGCAGAGCCCCTGCCAACTAGGGGAGTTCCAGCCATCGCCGGGACAGAGTACCTGCATAGAAGCAGATCCAGGGAATTACGTCGACTCTCTGGCAGCAACCAGTCAGACGGCTTGTTCCCCTGGCTCTTACCAACCCGACTACGCTCAGACGGATTGCCTATCTGCAAATGTGGGGCACTACGTAGATGTCTCCGGCTCAGCGAGCGAAACTCCCTGTGATGCGGGGACATACAACACGTTCACGGGATCCGTTGTCTCTTCCGACTGCCTTGATGCTGACCCTGGTTACTTCGCAGCATCCTCCGGATCATCATCGCAGGTAGCTTGCTCCCCTGGATCTTACCAACCTGACTCAGGGCAGACGAGCTGCATCTACGCGACGCCAGGTCATTTCGTAGACGGTTCGGCGGCTACCTCCCAGCAGAGTTGCCAGCTCGGCGAGTACCAACCCAGCACTGCTAGGCAGAGTTGCATGACAGCTGACATAGGATACTACGTGGACTCGACAGGATCGCCCAGCCAGACCAAGTGTCTGCCAGGAAAGTACAACCCTGACCAGGGTGCTACGAGTGTAGATGCATGCTTAGACGCAGAACCAGGATACTACGTCCAGACGACAACATCTGGTGCTGGAAGCCAGACCCCATGCTCAGCTGGAACATATCAGGCGGCATTTGGGATGACGGAATGCACGGACGCCGAGAAGGGTTACTTCGTTGATACTACGCAGGCCACTGCCCCCACTCCATGTGAAGCAGGGACATATCAACCAAGTACTGGACAAGTGAGCTGCCTGGACGCAGGAGATGGCCACTATGTTGCTGGGACAGGACAGTCTGAACACACGCCATGCCCCGTGGGCACATACCAGCCCAACGTTGCTTCAACGACCTGCGTAGATGCGGATCCAGGATACTTCGTGGGAGAGGAGGGTTCCACCACTCAGACCGGGTGTCAAGCGGGGACCTATCAGCCCGGGCAAGCCCAGAAGAGTTGCATATCTGCAGAGCCCGGTTACTACGTAACTGGAACAAAGGCGACCGAGAAGACGCCCTGTGATCCTGGGACCTGGCAGAGTGAGTCCGGAATGACCACATGTAACGAAGCGGAGCCGGGTTACCATGTCCCTAATTCTGGATTGTCTGATCAGATTCCATGTCCAATCGGCACCTTCCAGCCCAACTTCAGTAGCATAGATTGTGAGACTGCTGAACCCGGTTTCGTCGTGGGGCTAGATGGAATGTCGGTGTCCTCTCCCTGTCCTGCCGGCACATACCAGTCTGCGAGCGGTCAATCATCCTGTACGGATGCCTCTCCGGGATACTTCGTAGATTCTCCCGGTTCCAGAGAACAAACCCCTTGCGAGCCAGGTACTTGGCAGGATCAATCAGGTAGTTCGAGTTGCCGGGAAGCCCAACCAGGAAGCTTCGTGGACACCGAGGGTGCAACAAGCCAGAGCATGTGTGTCGAGGGGACATATCAGCCAGAATCTGGACAAACATCATGCATTGCTGCTCCCTCAGGATTCTTCGTCGATTCCCCGGGATCATCAATACTGACCAAATGCCCATCTGGACAATACCAGCCCCAGGAAGGGAGTACTTTCTGCGTTGACGAGCCAATTAATCCTTTACTAATTGGAGGAGGAGTAGCAGGATTACTAATCCTGCTTGTTGCTGCAGTAGTTGGATTCCGAGCATACAAGAGGAAGCAGGAGGCTGAGTTCGAGGCCATGATGTCAGAGGATCTCGAAGAAGTGTCGGAATCAGAAGAAGAAGAAGACCCAGAGGAAATGGAAGAGCCAGAGCCGGTGGACTACAACTCAATGACGGTGGCCCAGCTCAAGGAAATTCTCCAAGAGAGAGACCTGACCATTGGGGGAAACAAGGCAGAGTTGGTCGCTAGACTCGAGGAGGATGATATCCAACTGGCGAAATTCAAGGCAAGACTAGGCCACGTGGAACAGGTGGTTGACGACGATGACGATAACATCCTGGAAGACCTGGAACTAGAGGACGACGATGACGATGACGATGACATCCTGGAAGACCTGGAACTAGAGGACGACGATGACGAAATCGAACTAGACGCAGTCGGGGATGATCCTGAGATTGAAGACTCAGAGGAAGAAATCCAGGAGCCATTGGATGTCCCGGAGGAAATCAGCGACGACGAGTTCGAGGAGTTCGAAGATGACGATTTCGAGGAAGATGAGCCGGTAGTGGCTGAGGCGCCGGTAGTGGCTGAGGCCCCGGTAGTGGCTGAGGCGCCGGTAGTGGCTGAGGCGCCGGTCGAGAGCCCTCCAGAGATCAGTGACGACGAGTTCGAAGAATTCGATGCAGACGAGTTCGAGGAGTTCGAGGAGGAGGTTACAGAGGAGCCATCTGCAGTTGCAGAGTTTTCATCGGAGGCTCCAGCGGAGAGCACCGACGAAATCAGCGACAACGAGTTCGAGGAGTTCGACGAGGAACTGAGTGAGGATGAGTTCGACGAGTTCGATGACTTCTAGGGCCGATGTTAGACGTTACCCTACGGGCTCGCCACCCTCGCCCATGAATGCAAGCCTACCCAGTGAGCCCTCTTCCAACATATGGGAGACTACCTCGTCGGGGACCGAAGCACCCATCACTGATCTTACCGCATCCTCGTCGTAGACTGTCGACAGCATCTGGGCCGTTGCCCTGACCCTCCAACCCTCATATGACTCTCGATGCTCCAACTCGCCCATTATCACGGGCCATCCTGAGGACTCGTAGAGCTCTGCAGTCCCGACGTCTGTGGTGAAGATGGAGCCTGCACAACCATGGTACTTCTCGGCATGAGAGACCCATTTTGGAGGATCTTCTATGTCTGGTATTGAGACGATCTTCGCCTCTATTCCAGCCGAATCCAACCATGACCGTAGCATGGCCGCCCTCTCTTCAGAGGACCAAGGGTTCCTGATCGAAGGCGGTTGGTTGGATGACCCTATGGCGATGATCAGAGTCTCCTCGCTCGCATTTTCAGTACGCCAAACGTCGGCGGCCCGAATCATCAGAGCATGGCCCTTGTGGACTGGTTGGAATCTGCCCAGGACCACCACTCCTGGCCCTGGGGGCTCTTCCGGTGGGGCCGGTTCCATTGGCAGATCACTCAACCCTGCGACCCCCAAGTCTCGGAAAGCGTCGACCTGCCAAGCATCCACCTGCCTGCCTCTAGGAACTCCCGGCCAGCCATCAGTTCCATCTCAGACCTCCTGAGAGATTCCATGATGTTGAACAGGGATTCGCTCAGTGTTCGATGGGATTCCATGGTAGGCAGTATCATTGGGTCCTCAGAGGGCTCCATAGTCTCCCCCATGTCCTCTCTCCTAGACATCCAGTCCAATACCACTGACTCTGAGTATGAAGATCTGTCAGTCCTTGAAAGGGATTCCGAGAATTGTTCCCAGACCCCATGGTCGAGGAAAGCATCTTGCCCAGAGAGTGGGGATTCTATGAACGGTTCCAAATAAAGGAAAAGGCGAGCATCCCAGCATGTCCATTGTGCCGTCGAGCACCACCGGGCAAGTAGGAGGGATAGCTCCATCGCCGAGTCAGATTTCTCCTCAGCCAAACTGGTCCCCTCGCCCAGCTCTTCCGAATCGTCAATCAACTCTAGGACCTCTCCCTCCAGATCGACATCGAAGTCCCTATGGAAACGAGGGTCGGCCTCTGGCCTAGAACCTCTGAGACTGGTTGCCTCCATCGCAGATGATATTTCATCCACGCTCAAGGCCACGAGTTCATCCAATAGTCCTCGGTCGACCAGATGGAGTATTACATCGACCATGTGCCTCCATGACCCGCTTGTGTCCAAATACCCTCGCTCGGTAGATTCAGGTGCTAACTTTCCACCGAATTCAAGAATGTGGGGCCACGCCACCATCTCAGGTACAAGCTAGGGAGTGATTTGTCATGGCAACTGTAGACGAGCAAATCAAGTCCCTGGAAGAAGAGATATCCAAGACGAAATACAACAAAGCGACACAGGGCCACATTGGTAAGCTGAAAGCTAAGATTGCCGCACTTAGGCAGAAGCAGGAGAAGGCGGCGGCCCATTCTAGATCTAGTGGCAGTAACCAGGGTTTCGAGGTAAAGAAGTCCGGGGATGCATCAGTCGCACTAGTGGGCTTTCCTAGCGTCGGTAAGTCGAGTCTGATCTCGCAACTTACTGATGTTGAATCCGAAGCTGGTAACTTTGCATTCACCACTCTGACATGTATTCCAGGGGTAATGGATCATAGAGGTGCGAAGATACAGATTCTGGATTTGCCGGGTCTGATCAAGGGTGCTTCAGATGGGAAGGGAAGAGGGAAGGAGATTCTGAATGTTATCAGAGGCTCAGACATGGTCCTCTACGTGATCGACCCATTCCAGAAGTCTCACTTCAAGATCCTAGATGATGAATTGTGGAAAGCAGGTATGAGATTGAACCAGAGCCCTCCACAAGTCTTCGTTTCCAGGACAAGGAGAGGAGGCATAGAGGTTCGTTCCACTCTTGAGCAGACCAACATGAGTGATGAGGAGATCCAAGGAATCATCAGAGGTTTCGGAATCGTTTCCGCCACTGTTACTCTGAGGACAGATGTCACTGACGACCACATTGTGGATACGCTGGCTGGAAATAGAATTTACAGTAGATCTGTTGTGGTGGTGAACAAGATCGATCTTGCGAATGAGGAGGACCTTCGGAGGGCCTATGACGGCTTACCAGAAGGATGGCCGGTTCTCAATGTCTCGGCCAAGACCGGGGAGGGGATAGAGGAGATGAAGGACTTCATCTTCGACAATCTGGGCTTCATGTCTATTTTCCTTAAGCCACAAGGCCAAGAGGCGGATATGATCGAGCCACTGATAGTGAAGGACACTTCCACTGTCAGGGACGTCTGTGCGAAACTACATCGGGATTTTCTGAGGAAATTCCGCTATGCACGGGTCAAGGGACCAAGTGCGAAATTCGACTGGCAGAGAGTTGGCTTGGATCATCAATTGAAGGATGAAGATTTACTGACGGTGATACTAAGGAAGTCATGACGCCCTATCGATGAATTCACCAATGTGATGCTTATCCAGCAACATGGGCGATGGGTTGTTGGGGGCATTTGACAGTCCGATATTTCAAAGGATTAGTTCACACATCGACAGACGTAGGAAGCTGTACCTCGGAGTTTTCACATTGGGTTTCGTGGCAGGGTATCCGATAGGAGGAGAGGTCATCGAATGGCTTCTGGAATCCGAAGGGTACGTCCCAGAAGGGGTCGAGGTGATTATTCTGCAGCCCCTCGAGGTGATTCTGCTGCAACTAAGAATAGCTGCACAGATCGCCTTCGGCATGATGGTGGCCACGGTAGTTCTGGACCTTGCTTGGTTGGGCCGGAGCGCTCTCCCCGATTCGACTGACAGAGTATCACCAGGTTTCGGTGCTTCAGGAGCAATGATGGCAGTAGCAATAATGTTGGTACTGGGTGGACTGGGGCTTGCTTATGCGCACAATGTACTGATTCCATTCCTCCTGGAGTATCTGGTTGATGACTCTGAGGCATCCGGCCTGCTAAACACTTGGCAGTTGCAGTCTTGGGTGGGATTTGTCACTGGCCTTTACTTCTCATCCATCATTGGCTTCCAGGTCCCAATTGTGACGATTCTGCTATTGCGGTCGGGGGCTATTAGCAGGAGTTCCATTGTGGAGAACAGGGGTTTGATTTGGTTCGCAGCTCTGTTCCTCGGAGCCTTGATATCCCCTCCTGACCCGATTTCCCTGTTCCTCGTGGGCGGCCCGATGCTTGTCCTCCTTGAGGTGGCTCTTCTTTACGACGGTTTGCACTCAGGGAGAGAGTAATCACTCCTCCACTCCTGCTTCCACCTCTGGGGCGTCCTCCTCGGTGTACTCGGATATCGTCATCTGCTCGTCGGGGGATAGCGATGCGGCCAGCTCTGCGCTGGAGAGGCCCATGTTGCTGGCCTCGGCCCTGAACCAAGCCCTTACCTTCCTGAATTCGACCTCTGGGCATCCGAAGTACTCTGCGAATCTTCTGGTCGTCGTGAGGCGGCGAGTGAGCCCGTCCCTCCTCCTGTCAATGAGGCCCATGGAAGAGAGATCCCTTACGTGATCGTACGCCCTCTGTCCGAGCATGTCAACCAGCTGGGACTGAGCCATCGGCTGGTGGTAGGCGATGAGGGCTGCTGCAGGAAGTAGCCTCTGGGGGATATCGGCCCTGAAGGTCTCTGGAAGGAAGGAGGATAGCTCCGGCTTGACCTCCAGGATCCATCTCCCCGAGACGTCGGAGAGTTGTATGGCGCCACCCTCCCTCTGATCTATCCTCTTCCTAAGGTTGGATAGACCCACGTGGATCACCCCCTTCGGCTCCCCCAGCATCTCGGAGAGTTCCTCTAGTGACATGGAGCGCCCGGCCCCGAAAAGTATGGCCTCCAGTACAGTCGGAAGTTCGGGGTCAGACATTCTGCGCCCCCGTCGGGTCTGCTGTAGGGTGAAGCCTCTGGGTCAGCTCATCGTAATCCTCTGACTCGCCCCATAGGTCCTGGAGGACGATCTGTCCGTTGTAACCGCTCTCTTGCCCGAGTGAAATGTAGCCTCGGTTTGTCAGGAACAGTGTGGATACGAAAGCCGTAACCTGCGATTCAGTGATCGCTTCCTCCTCTTCGAGGCCCTGGAGGATTGATTCACGATTCATTTCGTTCGCCACGTCTGAGAGGAATATGGAGTCGGACTGACGGGTCCTGGCCTTCAGTGCCTCCCATGTCCTCTTCAGATCCCCTTCTAGGTCTTCGACGTGAAGGCTTCCACTGAACCTCTCTCTGGCCTTATCTTGGGCTTCCCTCCGCTCCTTCGCGATCCTCTCCCTCGTCCTCTGTTCCTCGGCTAGCCTGCTGGCATCCTGAAGCCCCAGTAGTAGCTCCCCCAATGTGACGGGGCGGCCCTCGTCTCGGTGAATCCTACCTTCAAAGATGGACGGGAGTGCCTCGTCAGCGGCCCCAGTCATCACGCCAAGGGAGAAGTTGTACTCGTCATCATCGAACTCTGCCTCCCAGCCCCCTTCGAAGTCCCATTCGACTTCCTCCTCGAAATCCATCGCCCTCTCCTGGCGGTCTATCAGGGAGTTGGCTTGTCCCCTGAGTATTGACCATGCCATCCTAATCATCCTACCACAGGATGGGAGGTCTATGTTCTCGGCCTTGTCTATTCGTTCGTTGAACATCTCGATGAAGCTGGATAGATCGACGTCCCATGGGTCTAGATCACTTGACTGGAACATCTGGAAGACCAGAGCGACGGATCGGTCGAATGGGTCGACAAGGAACTGGTGCTCGGCCTCCTCGAGGGTTGAAAGTTCCATTAGCCTGTCCAGGAACTTGCTGGTCTCCAGGCTTGACTGTCCGTCTAGGAGGCGGAGCACTACATCATCCCTCATCTGCTCTCCGAAGATCACAGGGCCCTCTCCTTGGTTTCTATTTCCGGTTGGATTGGGGGCTCTTCCTCGTCCGCCTGCGCGTCCGAGTGTTCCTCGATTGTCTCCGATACCTCCTCGGTTCGCTCCCTGAGCCCCTTCAACTCGTCCTCTGGCTCGGTTGTTTCACCCTCGTCCGGCACCTCTACTCCGGCTCTGTCGACCAGTCCTCCCAAGCTGGATGGAGTCGGGAGTGGTTCAGGGGCTCGTGGCATTTCTTCGGGCGATGGTAGCTCGGGCATGGACTTCTTCTCGGCCTCTGAGGCCGCTCTTGCCTTCTCCTCTGCCTCTATCTCCTCGCTCAAGTCTAATGCAGCCGCCCTGTCGAAGTCGGTTATTCTCTGGCTGCAGCCGTTGCCTGCGTGAGTGATTCCGATGTGGTGGTCGGCCAGGGTCAGGCTAACCTTCCTGAGTGTGACCATGATGAACTGTGCCATCCCACTCCTCATTCTGCAGAGGGCTGCTATCTTCTCGGAGTTGAACGGGTCAAGATTCTGGTCTACCTCGTCGAAGTAGTAGAATGGGCTTGGCTCGTAGTCCTGGATGGCGAAAATCAGTGCCAGCGCCGCCATAGACTTCTCCCCTCCGGAAAGAGCGGTCCTCCTGGTGTTCTGGCTCTTGCCAGGGGGCACGCAAGCCATTTCCAGGCCCCCTTCGAATGGGTTGTCCATATTCTCTAGTTTCAGTTCTCCCTTTCCTGTTGGCTGGAGTATCTCGTACACGCGGCGGAAGTTGTTGTTGACGTGGGTGAATACGTTCAGTAGGCGTGTCCTTCGCTCGTCTTCTAGTTGGTCAGCAATGGTTGAGAGCTCGTCCCTCCTAGACCTAAGCAGCTTCCCATCCGCAATCAGGTCTGTGATCCTCGAGGCAGCGGTGTCGTACTGCTCTATGGCGAGCATGTTCACGTCCCCGAGGGCGCGGAGGCGGCGCTCGAGCCCCTGCACGCTCCGCTCCGCCTCCACGACTGTTGGCAGTTGCACGTCTTCGGACGGGATGGGGATGCCTGCAGCCTCCAATTCGGCCACGATCTCATCCAGAGCCTCGCGCTTCTGCTTGATTTGTACACTTATTTCCTCTAGTCTTCCAGAGATATTCTGCCGCTCCTGGGATATCCTCTCCAGGTGGGCCCTCAGGCTTGCTCTCTCCTCTACTAGTTCGTCTCTCTTCTCGTTCAGGGCCTTCTGTTCTTCGTCGAATTGAGAGGCCTGCTCCCTCAACTCGACTAGCTCGGTCTCGGATTCTCTGATTCCGGACTCCAATTCGGCGATGGCCTTCTTCGCCTTTGATGCTGATTCTTTCTGGGATTTCAACTGCCTGTCCAATTCGGCGACCCTGTCGACGAGAATCTCGAGTTGCTGCGTCGAGGTTTCTATTGAGGTCTCAGCCATCACCCTAGTCCGCTCTGCCTCCGTCCTAGCCCGCTCTGCCTCCCTTAGTTTGTCAGAGAGGTGATCGGGGGTGTGACTCTGGAGCTCCTCAGCCGCTCTGGCTCTGGCCTGAGAGGAGTTATCCATTTCCGCTCTTGCCTTTTCGCAGGCTTCGGATAGAAGAGCCTTCTCAGATTCGCATTCCTCGAGTTCCTTGCTGGCTGCCCTGAGCTTGGATTTGATTTCTCGGACGGCTTTCTCCGACCTCTCCATATCGGCCTTCCAGTTTCTGACCCTGACGGAGTGGTCGTCATTGTCTAGACCGTGGATCTTGTCTCGTAGTTCCTGCTGGTTCCTCCTCAGTTCGCGAAGGGCCCCGTCAACGGTGGAGAATAGTAGGTCGGCCTCCTGAACTGCCATCTCCATCCTTTCTATTCCCGAGCTGCCAGCGCCGGAACCATCGAACCTAGGGCGGTCCTTCCTCGAGGAGGAGCCCCCGGTCATTGCCCCTGAGCTTTCTATTACTGAGCCATCCAGCGTGACCATGCGTACGCCGCCCATGTTATCCCTGGCAACATCCATTGAGTCGACTACCAGGGTGTTTCTCCCAGCGTACCTAACGGCAGTCTCCACTCCGGGGTCGAACTCCAACAGGTCATGGACGAAACCGACCACTCCCGGATTTCTTGCCACCAGAAGGGTCCTTCCCTGGGGCCTGGATACTGATAGTTTGTTCAGAGGAAGGAAGGTTGCTCTGCCACCTCCGTTCTTTCGAAGCCAGGATATGCACTTTGATGCGACATGGTCGGAGGTGACTACGATGCTCCTTAGCCCGCCCCCGAATGCGAATGATAGGGCCTCCTCATGAGAGGGGTCCTTTGGTGTGGCTAGTTCGCCCAGGGTTCCGAGTATCCCATGGATCTCGCCGCTCTCCCTTAGACGTGACAGGGCTGCAAGGGTGTGCGCGGATCCGGGAGTACTGGAACGAGCCTCGATCCTTGCCTTCGCCTTCGCCAGGCCCGTCTCCGCGTTCCTGAGCTTCGACTCGGCCCTGTCTCTATCTTCGACTAGGGACCTCTCCTGCTTCTGGAGGCTCATTAGTTCCTTGGCTAGTTCCTCCCTGCTGGTCTCGGGACTGGTTTCCTCTAGATCCTCTCCGAGTAGGGAGTGGTCGTCCCTCTCAAGTTCGGCTGCCTCAAACGATTGCTCGATGTCAGCAAGTTTCTCAGAGGCGATTTGGGATCTTTGGTTCGCCCGATCATAATCTAGTTGTGCTTGGGCGAATGCATTGCTCGCTGACTGTTCTGTCTCTGTTGCCTTTCCAAGGGCCCTGTTGAGGTCCCTTCCGTGCTTGTCCCCAGACTCGATGGCCTTCCTGGCCTGTTTTTCCTCCCTAGCGGCTCTTTTCAGATCCTCCTTCGAGTCTGAGACTGACTGGTGCAGGTCGGAGATTTTCTGCTCGGCCTGGGAACGGGCATTTTCTGCCCCCTTTCTCTCCTTAACAAGTATCTGCGTCTCCTCGTCAGAGCTCTCTATCATTCGGTTGTGATCTCCGATTCTGTCTGCAGCGGTTTCAAGGTCTATCTCGTGTTGCCTGATCTTGTCTATTATTTCCTTGGCATCCCCTCCCAAGACGCCCTCTAGCTCTCTACTTAGTCGGACGAGTTCCTTGTCGAATTCGTCGAGGGTCATGCTAGACTCGGTCATCTCGCTGGAGAGTTGTTGCACCTTGGAAACGTAGTTGGCTCTCTCCTCCCTCAGGAGTGAGACCTCGCCTTCTCTGTTCCTATGCCTTGACTGTTCCAGAGTGAGTCGGGCGAGGTCTGCTTCTCCCTTCAGTTCCTTGAATTTCAGGGCCTGCTCCCTTTCCTTCTCGAGTTCCTGGAGCCTTCCCTTCTGGTCCGCCTCGAAGATATCTATCGTCTCTATGTTGCTCTCGACGTGCTTTCTCTGGGTGTTGGCCTTCCTTATCTCCTCGTCGTAAGCAGTTACTCCGGCCACCTCCTCGAGCACACCTCTCCTCTTGTGGGGAGTCATTGTTGCCAGGTTTGTTACGTCTCCCTGCAGTACTATGTTGTAGCCCTCCCCCCTCAATCCTGCCTCGGAGAGTATCCTGCGCATCTCCGTAGCGGTTGAGGGATTGTCGTTTATCCTGTATGATGTGACTGGATCCCCCTTCCTGTTCAGTCGCACGCTCCTAGTGAAGGAGACCTCGTCCGAGTCTGATCTCAGTCGTCTCCGTCCGCCGACCTCCGGGGTGTTGCTGAAAACCAGAGTGGCCGACATGTGTTTTGCGGGGCTTCCCGTCTTCCCGCCGTTGAAGATTAGTTCGGACACGTTTGAAGCTCTGAGTGAGCGTGTAGATTTGGGGCCTAGGACGAAGCCTATGGCGTCTCCGCAGTTTGATTTCCCACTCCCATTGGGCCCTGTGATGGCCGTGAAGCCCTGTTCGAAAGGGATGGTTGTGCTACCTCCGAATGACTTGAAGTTCTCGACCTCAATCCTGACTAGATGCATCCCTTCACCTCAGTCACCGGAAAATAAATCTCCGACAACAACGTGAGTCGTTCCATTTGGGGTTAAGAACGTTGAGGCAGTCAGACGATTTTCATACCGATTAGGCCATGTCTCTGAAAACGCCGTTTGATGGGCTCATCACATGTTCCTTCTGAACTTCCCCCCGCTCTCGAAAAGGGCCTGTGTGACCTGGCCCACTGAGCAGTGTTCTACGATTTCCATCATTACCTCGAATAGGTTGCCCCCCTCGCGTGCCGTATTCTTCAACTTGGAAAGACCCTCCGCAGCCTCTTTAGAGTGGGCCTCTCTGAATTTTGCGTTCCTTGTGATGACCTTCATTTTCTCCTTCTCGTCTGATCTTGTGACGTCCAAGTCGAAATCATCGGCCGATGGAGTGGCTGAGTCCTCGTCAGTGAAGGTGTTAACTCCGATTATCGGAGTTTCTCCAGTGTGCTTTCTGTGCTCGTAGAGCATCCCCTCGTCCTGGATCCTGTTTCTCTGGTAGTTGACTTCCAGGGCTCCCAACACCCCTCCCCTGCTGTGCATCTCCTCGAAAATCCTGAGCACCTTCTCCTCGACCTCATCGGTCAGGTAGTCGGCTACGAATGAGCCTTGGAGTGGGTTCTCGTTCCTAAGCCAGCCATACTCCTTAGCCAGAATTAGTTGGATTGCCACCGCATCCCTAACTGTGTCTTCTGTGGGAGTCCCGAAGGCCTCGTCCCTGCTGTTGGTGTGGAGGCTGTTCGCGTTGTCTGCGAGGGCATACAGGGCCTGGAGGGTGGTTCTGTAATCATTCCATGTGAACTCCTGAGAATGCAGGGATCTACCACTGCTCTGGATGTGGTACTTCAGCTTCTGCCCCCTCTCTCCGACCCCATATAAGTCTCGCATGGCTATGGCCCATATCCTCCTTGAGACCCTTCCAATTACCGCATACTCCGGATCCATCCCATTAGAGAAGAACCATGAGAAGTTCCTCAGAAACTTGTCTGGATCGAGTCCCCTGGCCTTGAATAGCTCGACGTATGTTAGGCCATTTGACAGGGTCAGCGCTGCTTGGGTGATCGGATTGGCACCTGCCTCATCAATGTGGTATCCACTGATGCTGACGAAGTAGTGGTTTCGGACTTCATTGTCGACGTAGAACTCCGCCACATCCCCCATCATCCTCAGTGCGGTATCCAGATTGAAGACTAATGTATTCTGTCCCATGGCTTCCTTCAACTGGTCGGCTTGTACTGTTCCCCTCACTGTTGATAGGGAGTATGCCTTAATCTCCAAGGCTTCTTTCTCGTTCGGTTCTCTTCCGTTCTCATCGATGAACTTCCTAGTCTGCTGCCTAATTGCAACTCTAAAGAAGGCTGCTAGGTGCCACCAGTAGTTCCCATTGATTGTCATGCTGACCGACGTGTCGGGTGCGCACAGGTCGAAGCCGTCGAAGAGCATCTCCATCTCGTCTACGGTGCTGATGCTTACGCCAGACTCACAGACCTTCCCGAAAATATCCAACCTCTCCTGTGGGTCGTTACCGTAAAGGCTTGGTGAATCGAATGCTACCGATAGGCGGTTGAATGGCTGATCCTTGGATAGGAAGTGGTATCGCTTGTTGGTCCTCTCCGCGCTGCCTTCCCCGGCAAACATTCTGACCGGAAGTTCATCCTCCCTTCTGAACGGGAATACCCCTCCAGTAAAAGGAAAAGAGCCCGGAACGTTCTCCTTGCTTATCCACAGAAGTTTCTCGCCCCAGTCCTCCGTTGTAGGGAGTGCCACCCTAGGCACCCTAGTCCCCGATATGGTCTCATGCGTCGTCTTTACCGGGATTTCCTTTCCTCGAACAGTGTAACTTGCGTGTCCGGATCTGTAGGAGTCTACTGTTGATTCGAAATCCTCCAGAGCCCACCATACAGATTCGGGCAGAGATTCGCGTATTTCCATCGCCTCTTCCAGCAAGTCAATTTGATTTCCCTCCTTTTTCGAGGAGTCGTAGAATGTGGCCACAGATTCTAACTGCTGGACTTGTCTGACTGCCTTGGCCAAGTCCTCAGACCTCTTGTGATAACCTCTCACCGTAGAAGCTACTTCTGCCAGATATCCCTGGCGCTCTGGAGGAATCGGGGCATCGCGGCTGGGAAGTCCGTCTGGGCCCAGTCGAGCCTCACTTGCTGCGAAGTCTGTATCGAATCTGTCATTCAGGAGTGAGGACATCATCTCCCAAAGTCGATCTACTCCCGCATCTGCAAATTGGCTGGCAATCGTGGGAACCACTGGCATTGACTCCGGGCTTTCTCCGAATGCCTCTCTGTTCCTCTGGAATTGCTTGCGAATCTCCGTTAGTGCATCCTCGGCCCCGGGCCTATCGAACTTGTTCAGAACCACAATGTCCGCGAAATCTAGAGCGGCTAACTTCTCCAACTGGCTGGGTGCGCCGTACTCCCTTGTCGTTACGTATATCGAGGTATCAGCGACCTCAGTTATTGCGTCGTTACCTTGTCCTATCCCGCTAGTCTCGACTAAAACCAAGTCGAAACCCACTGCCTTACAGACCTCGACGGCGCGATCTATGCACTCAGCTATCTCTCGCCCGCTTTCCCGGCTCGCGAAGGAGCGCATGAACAACTTTGAGTCTGAGAGGGAGTTCATCCTGATCCTGTCTCCGAGTAGCGCACCTCCAGTCTTCTTCCTCGTAGGATCGGTCGCTAGCAGTGCGACCCTGGCTTCGGGATTGTCTCGCCTGATCCTAAGCATGACCTCATCCATCAAGCTCGACTTCCCGGCCCCACCTGTTCCGGTTATCCCCACTACGGGGCACTCTGCTTCGACTTCCCTGGAACGTGCTTGGGATAATTTGTCTGAGAATTGATCAGGAGGTGAGTTTTCTGCCATGGTCAGTAGGAGAGATACTGCAGCATGATTGTCAGCATCTACCTGGTCCGTTATCTGGTCGAATCTGGATTCAGCAAGTAGGTCTGTGGCAGATGCGCTGGTCATTGCGTCCCTGACCATCCCAACTAGGCCAAGGTCCCTGCCATCATCCGGGGAATAAATCTTAGAAATCCCCTGTTCCTTGAGGTGATTGATCTCTTTTGGCAGGATGGTTCCGCCGCCTCCTCCAAAGAGGAAAACGTGCTCGAAACCGTTCTCCTGCAAGATGTCTTTAGTATGTGTGAACATCTCAACGGCCCCACCCTGATAGGATGTTATAGCTACAGCATGGGCATCCTCCTGTATGGCGGCACGTGCTACTTCATCTGCACCTCTATCGTGCCCTAGGTGGATAACCTCGCAACCTTGGCTCTGTAGAATCCTGCGGAATATTCCGATGGCTGCATCATGCCCATCGAAGATGGCTGCCGCGGTAATTACTCGGATGGGCATTTTTCCCCCTGGAGCCCGAATTATGGAGTCGGGCTTCCCGCTATCCGCTCTACTTGCCATACTACTCCGAAAACACGATTCCACAAGAATGCGTTGACTGTCAGAAAAACATGGAACTAGTAATTCCGGGACATTGTTCAAGACGGAAGTAGAGTACGCAGGTAAGTGGAAGATAGGCCAGAGTCTGTCGAAATAACCTCATTTTCTGATGGGAATCCATGGGGAGGTGAGCTTTCTAATCAGGAGTCTGGTGGAACCATTCTAAGCGGGAGCGTTGCTTCACTAGGGACGAGTAACGGTGGCGTACTAGGCACCGTATCCCAGCAGGAACAGGGCAATGGCTCCAACGTAGGCTGGTTCTTCGTTGGACTGATTCTGGCTCCTGCTGCTATGTGGATCTCTTCGATTATACTCATGGAAATTGCAGAGGGGCTCTCGGATACGGGAGAGGGTTTATTCATGGTTGCTAGTTTTCTTGTATGGCCCATAGGTCTGATTGCAGGTATTGTGTGGAGTTTTACTAGGGGGAACAAGTACTTCGCGATTGGCATGCTGACTACTGTAATAGGGGTCCCCGCGGTTATGTTCTTGGCATTTATCGTAATGATACTGATGTGGAGCGGGGGGTTCTGAATCTAGAAACCGCTGACGAGGATGTACGCGAACAGGAACATTAGGACGCCCATGGCACCGTCAATCAGATGAGCGTTGGACTTCAACATCTCTACTCTCTCCCCTGTGGCGAGGGTCATGGCCACGGTCACGTACCAGGCTCCATCAATAGTCATCCCAAGAAGCCCCATACCCATGAGAGTCTTCATTTGGAGGTCTGCTTCAATGAAGGGGGCGTATAGTGCCAGCATCCATGCCATAATCTTGGGGTTTAGCAGGGCTATAGAAAATCCCTGAAAAAAACCCGCTTTATCCGAAAGAGTATATTTTTTTTCGCTGTCAAGAGTGTTATCGTTCTCAGCCAGAGCATGTCGTAGGAAGTACGTTCCAAGCCAGAGTAGTAATACCGCACCTCCCCATTTCAAGGCCTGTTCTACGTGTATGTTGGTTGACAGGGCGGTTGCGATTCCAGCGGCGGCAAGGAAAGCATAGATTCCGAATCCTAGGCCGTGTCCTAATCCAGTAGCAATACCTTGACTGCGGCCCCCAGTCACCGTGTTTCTAATTACAACAGCCAATGATGGCCCGGGGCTGACGGCACCAAGGGCGAAAACCGTGGCGAGTGCGACCCATGCACCGAGTTCCATCGAGAAAACCGTCTATGCCCCGGAGTACATAGCCTCTATTTCATCAGCCCAGTTCTCACGAATTTGTTTTCTTCGAATCTTCAAGGTAGGCGTCAGCTCCCCGGAGTCGATGTTCAGATCCCTCGGCAGAATTGTAAATTTCTTTATTTGTTCTGGGTTCATGAAGCGCTTATTTAATTCCGAAATCTGTGATTCTATGTCTAATCTTATTTCATCACTCTCAACGAAGTCTGAAAGCTTGTGCCCCCTTCTTTCGAGTTCTTCGATTTGCTCCATGGGGTCCCTGGGGACCTTATCCGGGTTCATACCTAGGTTATCCCTCAGGATAACACCGACATCCAAGGTTACCAATGCACTGCAGAATTTCCTGCCGTCTCCGACCAAGAACACTTGGGAGATCACAGGGATGGACTTCATGGTCTCCTCTACGACTAGTGGTGCAACATTCTTCCCACCGGATAGGACATAGATTTCCTTCTTCCTACCGGTAATGTGAATGTAACCGTCATCGTCAATTCTCCCGAGATCTCCGGTCTTGAACCAATCTCCGTCAAAGACCTCAGCATTGGCTTCGGGATTCTTGTAGTAACCCTTCATGATATTATCGCCCCTGAAGGAAAGCTCCCCGTCTTCCTCGACTCTGACCTCTGTGCCCGGACAAGGGACTCCAATTGAGCCTGTCTTGTTATTGCCCTTCCAATTGAATGTCATACCTGCGGTGGTTTCGGTCAAACCGTATGCCTCGTAGATGTTGATGCCGACCGAATGGAACAATTGGATGATTTCTGGATTGATAGGGGCCGCCCCTGTGATAGCGTGTTTACAGTTTAGGAAACCTGCCTTTTTGCGGATTACTTTGGCCAAGACTCCCTTGATTCCTGGTATCTTGAGCCCGATTCTTATGACCGGCTTGGAGTCAATCGCGGCTTTGACGTTCGAATAGACCTTCTCGTAAATGCGGGGAACGCCAACGAAGAAGTCCGGTTGTATTTCCTTCGCATAGTCAATAACGTCGAGGGGATTCCGCACGGTGGTCATATTAAGTCCCATAACGGTGAAAGCATGGTTATCACAAACCTGTCCGAATGAGTGTGCCTGAGGGAGCCACGAAATGTAATTATCATGACGATTCAGTGGCACAATCAGGTCGACTACTTGATTTGTTATGAATGCGAAATTGTGATGCGTGAGTTCGACACCTTTTGGGTTCCCAGTCGTCCCTGAAGTGTAAATCAGGGACGCTGTAGAGTCGGGTTGGATATTCGAAATCCTGTCTTTGACATCGGATTCTTCAATCGTATCTCCTTTGGTCATGAAATCATCCCAAGACATCGCAGTGGGGTGGTCTATGAGCTCCTCGTCCTCCATCATAATTACGTGCTCCACTTCTGGAAGTGATTCCAGAATCTTTGAGAGCCTATTTCTGGGAAGCTTTTCCGGATCTCTGCCCCACTGGGGGTTATGTCCAACGAAAACAAATTTTGACCCGGAATTGCCGACAATCCACTCTACTTCATCTGGTGAACAAGTATGGTACACCCCAACGGCCGTCCCGTTGGTGAAATATGAGGCTGCATAACACGCAAACCACTCTTTCCTATTGAAACTGTATATGCTCAATCTATCTCCCTCTTCATGTCCCAATGCTATCAGTGAGCGAGAAATTCTCATTACGTAATCGGAGTATTGAGACCACGTCAATGTCTCAGTTTCACCTGAGTCCTTTTTTTGTGAAAGGGCTGGTTTTTCTCCAAACTCCTCGGCATTCTGAAGGATTTTTTGTGGTAAAGTTGGCCATGTCATAGTATCCGTTCAAATAAGGTCGAGTCTTAACTGTTGTCTAGGAAATTAAGTGTTGCAAAAACAACCTTCAGGGCAGGACCTTGCTTATGTTTTCCCTCCAATCGGCACCTCCGTTCCTATTTGCCAGAGGGGAGGCTGGAGAGGGGTGCCAGCATGTTTCTATTGAGACTCCATAGCCGTGAAGGGCGGAAACTGCCCTCTTCTCTGCGTACTTCCCGATTCCTACCACCTTTTTTGCCCCTAATGCATCCACGACCTCCCTCAGGTGCTGATCGCAAATAACCATCAAATCGTCTACTGCCTGTCCGGCAACGTTGTTTGGTGTTACATTGGTCCCCCTATCGCCATTCAGAATCATTAGTGGGCAGTGGTTGACTACGTAGACTTCTTTGGATATCTTATCGATGTCTCCGTATCTGTGCTCGAGCACCCCCCAAAGCCTTGTTCCAGAGACTTCCTCCTTGGGGTGTTCTAGACCGTTTACAGGCCTTTTAGGATGAGTTATCTCGGGTTTTGCGACAGTTATCCCCGTAATCCGAATCAAGTCTCTAACGACCGATGTTGCTGCGAACGGGATGCCCATCTGGCCCATCCCATGTGGACCGGGATTCATACCGAGCAGAATGCACTTCGCACCATTGCCACCAGTCCTTCGAATGAACTCCTCATGTACCTCCCAAGCATAATTGAGGGGGTTGTAAACGAGGTCGGCGACTCCCTCTGAGACGATTCTACTCGCTATCAATTGGGAAGCATCCCTCAATCGGGAAGCGGAAGCAATGAGTTCGTGAACCACGTCCGCCATCTACTGTTTCACATCTCCTAGCTTGGCCCCGGATACTTCTCTGAGTTCCCTGGGACTGATTGGGAATACTGTCTGAGGAGTCCCCGCAGCACCCCAAACCAAGTCGAATTTCATCAGATCCTCGTCCATAAGTACTGTGACGGGACTTGTGTGTCCGAATGGCGGGACCCCACCAACGGCGTAACCGGTGCTTTTGAGAACGTATTCAGGAGAAGCCATTCCGGGCTTGAATCCGAGTATTCGCTTCAGTTTCCTCTTTCTTTCTACCCTGTTTGACCCAGATGTGATTACTATTACGGCTCCTTCCTCTCCGCTGAATACTATCGATTTGGCGATATGCGCTACTTCGCATCCCAGTTGATCAGCAGCGTCCTGTGACGTTCGAGTGCCCTCCTCATACTTTCGCGGGTCAGGTGTGAAGCCTATTTCTTCGCACTGAGCTAGCCAAAGATCGTGTCCGTCCATACGATGCGCCTTGAGTATCTCGACTTATGGATTGGGGACCTAGTAATGAGGGGGACGATTGCTCAGCGACTGTAAGTTTCTTGACTCGATTGTAGGCGGTTCGACCATGGAGTGGCCTTTCGGACCGTACGAGACGGTAATGGGTGCGATACTCCTGCTGACCATTCCGATCCAGCGGATCCTAACCAGGGATGAGCCTGAAATGAGGGTCGCGCCGTCTGATTTACTGGGTGAAATCAAGGAAAAGGGGTACAAATGGCATATTTCTGTTTATGTAATAATGTATGGATTTAAGGCCTTCATTGACCAGCACAACGAGGCGATAAAGCCTCGAGTCGGTGGATTCACACACTACATTCACGGATTCGAAGGAGAGTTGACTCTCTGGGTACAGCAGAGTTTTCGTAACGAACTTCTTAGCGATGTCCTGTCCTTCCACTACCTGTTCGTCTACCTGTTCCTGATTTGGTTCAGTCCGATTTACTACATCCTCTGCAGGGATGAGGTAATGGCCGACAAGGCAGTGCTGAACTACTCGATAATCTACGTACTCGCGGTCCCTCTCTACCTCTTCTTCAACGTCGAGGTGACATCCTCATTCATTCCTGGAATGGACGCTATCATGTACCACGAGTCTTGGAACTTATTCTTCTTCACTGAAGTAGATCCGCTGGACAACGGCATCCCGAGTCTGCATGTTGGCCTCCCGCTTGGTCTATTGATAATCAATCGGCTACATGTTAGAGGCCTGGGAATCAAAATGGCGGAATGGCGCCACAGGGAGTTCGACCTTTTCGTAGCAGCAAATATCCCGATCTACTTGTTCAGTATACAATACCTTGGAATTCACTGGATTTCGGATGTCATCCCAGGAGTGATACTGGCCGTAATATGCGCTCTCTTCGCCCATGGCATCCAACCCAAGCTTAGGAATCTCAGAGTGGACGGTTTTGGCTCACTTGCACATTCGAGGAACGTTTCTTACACCGCTGTTGCGTTCTCCATAATCGGGACTCTGATGCTGTTGTTTGTCATCGTAGATGGTCCGGGGACCGATGAAAATGAGCCCACGATGAGAGTCGGGCCCAGAGATGTTAATCTTGATGTCATCGAGGTACATAGTTTGTGGCACCCAGCAGAGGTAGAGGTCAGAAATGTAGGATCAGACGATGTACAGATTCTAGTAATTCACAGGGACATGGTCGAGGAGCATGCTAGAGGGGGGAAGATCGACTGGTCGGCATTCTCTGATCAGGACATTCAATTCATTTCTCCGGGAGGGATTTACCGGATAGAGGTTGAGACTACTACGGTTTTCGACGGACATTATGTCCTGGTATCCAATCAGGAGGATGATGGGGTTGGCGAAGTCAGGATCACGATCGAGTACGTGGATGGGGAGCTCATCTGGACTGGAGTCCTGTCATCCATCCCATCTTTCGCAATAAGCGGACTTGTGGTAGGGGGGATGATCTGGTCAAACAAGGATGAGGTGTCCAAACAGACCTCCGATGAATAATCCAGAAACTGCTCCTAATCCAAGCCAAGTCCCGATTCTGAAAGCTGGGTAATTCCTTCTCCAGACATACATTGACTGGGCTAGCCAAAGCAGGATGACTATGATGAACCAAACGAAGAATATTGCTTGGGGAAAGAATGCGAAGAACATCCCAATGTTGGCTCCTAGTACCAACTCTGCCCTCCCTCCAGTCGGATCGGGAGAGAAGTATAGGAGTGGACTCATAATCACCAGTAGGATGAAAGGAGTTGTCAGTTCGCCACCTACGAGCTGTGGAGTGTTTGGAAACACATATGGGATGCATGCTGCTGCAAACCCGGCTAGACTCGGCACTGCCACTGGCCAAAGAGGAGGTTCGTCCCACTTCATGACACAGCGTCCAAGAGGTGTCCCATGAACTCTACTAGGAGGGCCGGAAGGTTTTCTTTAGATTTCTCGACCTCAGGGGGGCATGGCGAAGGGAGAGATAGTACTAGGATGCCTCGCTCCACACCCCCCGCATGTAGTTTATGCGGAGAATCCGGAACAGAACGAGGCTTTCGCAGAAGGAGGATGGGAGACACTCAGATGGGGGTATAACAGACTCGCAAGGAAACTGAAATCGATTGACTACGATGCAATGGTCATCTTCACCCCTCACTGGCAGACTTACATCGGAACTCATTTCCTCGGGCTGCCTAAATTCAAGTCAAAGTCGGTCGACCCTGTTTTCCCTAATCTCTTCCGGTTCAACTACGACATCTCAGTAGATGTAGAGTTGGCAGAGAAGATGTGTGAGGTTGCTGGGGAATCCGGGATTGTGACTAAGATGATGCGGAATCCTGACTTCAGAATCGACTATGGGACAATCACGTCATGCCACATGCTTAATCCTGAGTGGGACAAGCCACTGGTTACGATAAGTAGTAACCGAAACGCACACTACTACTCGCCAGAAGTGATGAATGAGCAGGCCAGTGCCCTTGGGATTGCCTGTTCAAAGGCAATAGAAGAGAGTGGGAAGAAAGTTGTACTGATCAGTAGCCATAGCCTATCCCACAGGCACTTCGTAACTGAGTCCCCCCTCCCTGAGGATATGAGCAGGGAGCACATATACAATCACAGCCAATACGTCTGGGATATGAAGCTTGTAGACCTGATGAGAGATGGGAAGATGAAAGAAGTGATCGACATTATGCCCGAATTTACGGAGCAGACTATCGCTGAGACTGAAGCCGGAGGGCTCACTTGGATGATGGCAGCCATGGGATATCCCGAGTACCCTGCTGAGATTTACGGTTATCAATCGGTGATAGGCACGGGTAACCTGATTGCCGCGTGGGATCCAATAGAGGCAACCAGAGAGATTGTGCTCTGAGGTGATTAAATGTCTGATTCAGAGATTCTTTTCGGGATTTATTGTCCGCCACACCCACAACCACTTCTATCGCCAGAGGCAAGTGATGGATATGGGAAATTAAGAGATGCATTCGAGACATGCAGGAAAAGGATCGAGGAAAGCGAGGCAGACCTGATACTGGTGTACTCAACAACTTGGCCCAGCATCATTGGCCACCAGATACAGGGACATCCCGAGCCGGAATGGGTGCATGTAGACGATGACTTCCACTACCTGGGAAGCATGCCATACAAGTTCAAGATTGACACAGAGTTTGCCGAGAAATTCAGGGAGTCTGCAGAGTCGAGAGGGCTACAATCTAGAACGGTGGCTTACGATGGTTTCCCGATAGACACAGGCTCAATTGTCGCGCTCAAGCTTCTAAACCCAGATAACAGGATTCCTGCATGTATCGTATCCAGTAACATGTATGCAAATAGGGCTGAAACGATTGTTCTGGGCAAGTCCGCGCGTGATGCGATTGCCGCTCAGGGCAAGAAGGCAGTTGTTGTGGTAGTTTCCAGCCTTTCAAACAGGATGTTCACGGAGCACATTGACCCTGCAGAGGACCGGATACACTCTGCTAAGGATGACGAGTGGAACAAGAAAATCCTAGAGTTCTTCGGAAACGGCAGGCTTGAAGACCTTAGTCAGCTTTCTCGGGAAATTCATGGGCAGATTAGAGTGCAAAAGGTCGTGGCTTACAAGCCAGCTTGGTGGATGTCCGCTGCAATGGGCCAACACAACAACTACACAGGCGAGGTTTTGGCTTATGAGGCACTTCATGGCTCGGGAGGTGCAGTTGTCGTTCTGACTCCATCGAAAGGCTCTGTAGGAGACAAGGAGTTTGACGAGGACGATGTGGAACACTACCATGGTGATCGAGGAGTATTGGATACGGGGGCCTTGTGATGGAAGATAAGGATCAAATGACGACTGAGGAAAAGAGGAAGAAGATGGTCGAAGGGATTGTCTCTGCTCCTGCTGACGCGGTCGAGAAGGTTTACGACGAGGTCGGGCAGTCTCTTGCGAGATCTGCTGGAGGCGCTCTGGGAGCAGCTGCTGGCGTGGCGGTTGGTGGCCCCGTAGGAGGAGTGTTGGGGGCGGTAGTTGGACGGAAGGCGGCCGGGAAGCTTACCAGTGAGGATGGAGCCTTCATCGCAGAGGGAGGGCCCGCGGCAGTTGGAGCTTATCCACATTTACGCAGAGTAGGGGACCTAGTCTTCGTTAGCGGTATGGGTCCCCGGCAGCCTGGGACAAACCAAATACCCGGGGGACCAATAAAAGATGAGGCTGGAAATCCTCTGGAGTATGACATCAGAGCGCAGACACACGCAGTAATTGGTAACATCAGGGTGATTCTCGAAGAATATGGGCTGGGTCTGGAAGATATCGTTGATGTCCTAGTCTTCCTGACGGACATGAAAAGAGATTTCCAGGGGTACAATGAGGTTTACGCGGAGTACTTCTCTGAGATTCTTCCAGCAAGGACCACCGTTTCAGTCGAAGCTCTGCCAACTTCAATTGCCATTGAGTTGAAAGTCATTGCAAGGGCGTGATCATTGAGATATGTCCTCGATGCTGTCAGAAGTGCACCAAGCAGGCGAGGATATGGGGTTACACCTACTTGGGTTCCCATCTGGAAGTGAGACCCAGTACTCGAGCCCATCCACCTTGGCTGGATAGTCCGTGGAAATGCTGTGAGCACCGACTGCAATTGCTGTGTCCCTCCTGGAAGTGTCGTTGTTATCAGCCTCTTCTCCCCCGCTGTCTGCCCTACTTCGAACTATGTATCCCTCAGAAACCAATCTGGTAATATCTTCCCCATTGCCTACGGGGTCAGTAATGGAGAATATTGCAGCCTCTTCACTACCTTCATCTGAGAGAGTGAACATCCTAGCTCCGATTAATCCCGGAAAGTCTTGGATGTACAAATCCCTAGTCTGCCCCCTCGCTAGCAAAACGAAGATGGCCTTGCCCCTACTCTGTTCCAGCAGGGGCCAGCCATTTTCTCCGATCGCATCACGGAGGTTGTCACCGTCCCCCCTTACATCGTCGGGCGTGATTGTCTGGTTCAGGGGCCAGAAATTCGATATTTCCTGCTCAATGTCTCCCAGGAGCCCGGAAATTTCCAGAGTGGTTGTCACATCGGCAGCCTGCTCAGGCCAATCCTTGGGCTCAACCCAGATGAACAAGGGGTGATGCATGGGATTCTCGTTCGACCATTCGAGCAACGTACCTAGGCAATCCTCGAATGTCGGACATGTTGTTCCGGAGTCGTACTGGTTGTGGTAGACTCTGAGGCCACCTCTTACGTCCCACCACACATCTAATTCGAACTGCCTTACTCCTTGTTGGGAGGCCTGTAAGTCAAGAGTTTGGTGAGTATACATGTATTCCCTAGTTGGAGAGAACAGGGGTTCCACGTGGTACGAGTTATGAGTTCCCTTCATCTGTATGTGATTAATGCGAAGTGGCTCTTTTTCGTGGTCTTCATCGAAGAGATTGCCGTCTGATTCTACTCCGAAGCACCCCGTGAAGGAGGTGACAAAAAGAAGAGTAACCGCGAGCGCTGCTTGCCTCCCCATCTTGGTTGAATTATTGGAGAGGAAAATAACTCTTCTGAATAATTCAGTGATCTACGCCACCGGGTCCATGGACATGCCCATGGGCCAGTTCTTCTTCGGAAGCCGCCCGGATATCAACGACTTCTACTTCGAATCTTAGGGTTCTACCGGCCATCTGGTGATTGAAGTCAGCAGTGACCACTTCTTCGTCTATCTCGACAATAGTGAATTGAATCGGGCCCTGATCACTATGGGCACCAACGACCATTCCGACTTCAAGCTCCATACTCTCAGGAAAGTTTTCCCTCTCAATCTTCTGAATAGCATCCTCTATTCTCTCCCCGTAAGCATCCTCAGGCGACAAAGTGAACTTCCTCTTCTCGCCCACCTTAGCCCCTAGCATCTCTCTCTCGAATCCAGTAATCATCTGCCCGTAGCCAACTATGAAAACCAAGGGATCCTTTCCTATGCTGCTATCGAACTCTCCCCCCTCTGCGAAAGTTCCGGTGTAATGCACTGATGCAATTGTTCCATGTTCAATTGTGTCGACCATGTTTGCTCGGTTTACATAGAGTATCTAACCATTGGGTATGCAGAACCTTCAACTGGGGCGTG
>CACOAW010000015.1 GCA_902625325.1 uncultured Candidatus Poseidoniales archaeon
TACCGGGCTAACGCCTGTCTTGCATGACGTTTCGGACGAGATATACAAGGCACTTAGGTACACCATGCTCCCAGTAAGCCTAGTGCTCGTGGGCCTCACGATGTTCATTCTCCACAGGAGCTGGAAGGTAATCGTAATCTGCGGGACCCCGATAGCGATGAGCCTAGCAGTTACCTTCGGATCTACCGTTATCTTCGACATTATGCTCACGCCCATGATCATCTCAGCAGGGCCCATATTGGTAGGTCTCGGAGTGGACTATTCGCTGCACCTGACTAATAGAATTGAGGAAAATAGGAAGGATATTTTGAAAGAGATGGAAGAGGAAGCATGGGCATCAAAGAGAGACGGGGCCGAGGTTCCGGAGCCGGATCCTTTCGACCCTCAGATTAGTCTGACTGCTAACGTCAGAGCAGCCATGACAACTGGAAACGCAATTTTCCTATCTGCATTGACTACCATAGTCGGTTTCAGCGTCCTTACCTGGCATAGCCTAGTCCCCATCGAACCAATGAGGACAGTCGGGAAGACACTGCTGATTGGCATCTCGACCACCTTCATCATCTCGATGCTAATGGTCCCTGCATGGATAGAACTCCTACGCTACAGGAAAGGGGACTCAGATGGCATGCTTTCGAGCGGAGTGGTGGAGTCTGCTAGGAGGAAGAGGATTGCTGCGAGTAGGGAGTCAAAAGAAAGAGAAACGCCTTGGGTGAAGAAGGATGAATCCGCGATAGACACCTCGGACGTTTTCGGCACGATCCTTGGTATTAACAGCGTATTCTTCTATCTAGCCTCCACATTTATGTTCACCGGAACACTATTTCTAATCACCGATCTAACAAAATTAGATCTTTCCCCATCAAACCTCTTGATCCTGGGTTTCACCCTTTCCACAACCCTGACTTTCTCGCTACTGGATGAGTTCTGGGAGTCTGTGGGGAGGGTCCCACTCAAGGCTACTGTTTTGGTAATCCTCATTTCCACGGCGGCCACAGTGTGGGGTGGTATGATGTTCAAGGAGCAGTTGGGGAAGGACATCACAGGATCATCTGATGAGGTCCCCCCTAACCTCGAGTCTTATGAGGCACTAAGGGAGTACAGCATCGTTTTCGAGGGCGGCCAGACTAACATGTTCATCGTTGACGCCACTGAATATGCAACCGAGAACGACACGGCCCCAATCAGAGATCTGCCTATCCTAGATTCGATTGAGAGGATGCAGACAATAAGGATCGATAACGTGGAGAATACAACAACTATCAGTCTCGTGAATATACTCAAGGCGATACTTGTAGACTTAGAGGTCGGAAATCTCGAACTATACGAACAGAGCCTCTGGGACCTAATCCATGACGAGTGTTGGGACGAGTCCACCAACCCACTCCGTCCAGATTGCTGGCCCTACACCGTAAGCAGCAGAGAGGACATGGTGAACATCGCATTCGACACCTTGAGTCCGGAAATTAGATCGATGCTGATGAACTCGGATGACGGTGATGGTGAGACTAAGACCCTAGTTTACGTTAACCAGCCATACATCAATCTCGCAGTAGCAGGAGGCCTGAGGGACACTATCGACGGCCACCTAGACGAGGGTGGATGCTCCGATGCACTGAGGTGCAACGCTCTTGGCATCCAGGGTGTCTACAACTCTCTACTAACGGGCGGTCTCCCGGTTTCTCTGGACATTAACGACGGGATTCACGAAGCCCAGTCAAAGACAACTATTGCCACGATGCTGATATTACTATTCGTAATGGCCATACTATTCAGATCGGCAAGACTGGCATTATTCACCATGACTGCAGTCGGAGTCGTTGTTCTCTGGCAACCCCTGTTGATGTGGTTCTACAAGGTCAACGTCAACGTATTCACCGCAATGATAGGTACGCTTGTATTTGGCATAGGTGTTGATGACTCAATCCATATAATTGATCGAATAAAGGACGAACGAGAGACTCCATCGGGAATTCAGAAGTCAGTTTCCAGAACGGGTAGAACAATTTTCGAGACCACCGCGACGACTTGCACAGGGCTGGCCGCTGGCCTATTCGTGGCAATTCCAGGTTTGCAGAACTTCTTCTTACTGATGATGTTACTTTTGGTCTTGGCACTTCTGACTAGCTCCATCCTCCTACCGAGTCTGATCGTTGCCTATCACGAGATTTCCCATGCTCTTCGAGGCAAGTCCTTCGGGACATGGCAGGACTATGATGAGAGCGGCTCTATCGCAGATTCAGTGCCGATAGACGCAGTCGTCTTCAGATAGTCGGCGAGGGTGCAGGGAGTAAGCCCCTTTCTGTTCACCTTTCGGCTGGTCGCATTCAACTATGCATCCTACCCGGTCCTGTCGATGCCATTCGGACCTGCTTGGACTTGCTCCGGCGTGGTTGCCCGTTCCAGCCACACTCAGGAAACCTCTCCCTCGCGGGTTCACCGTACTCCTGGCATGGTTCGTTTCTGCTGCAGAGCCGGCCCTCCCGGACCCTCGTCTTGTGACGAAACGCCTGCATCGCGGAGAGGGGACTTTCCTCAGTGTCTAACACTGTCAGCGACCCTCCTGCTCCCTCGACTGTTCGGATGCACCATACCGGAAGAACCCACCGCATGACAAGGGCAAGCATCATGCACGTCCTACTAGACGCGGTTTCATGTCCGATGTAGAGCAATTGAAAGAGCAAGCAGGCATCGCAGCATGCCGCTTCGTCAAAGATGGCATGGTACTAGGACTAGGCACCGGCTCTACCGTGAGGTATTCTATCATGGAGATAGCAAGGCTGATCACTGAGGAAGGGATGAACCTAACCGGTGTCCCCACCAGTGAAGCTACGAGGAGGCTTTCCGAAAAGTTGGGTATTCCTTTGATGAAGATCGAGGACTCGGGAACACTAGATCTAACAATAGACGGAGCCGATGAGTTCGACCATAACTTCGATCTGATAAAGGGAGGGGGAGGGGCTCTAACCAGGGAGAAGGTAGTCGCTTTGAAATCCAAATCAATGGTTGTTGTGGCAGACCATACCAAGAAAGTGGAAGTACTGGGCGCATTCGACCTACCAGTCGAGGTCGACTCAGGCCTCTGGGAAGGAGTGAGAGAGGGCATTTCTCGAATTTGCCCCGGACAGGTTTGCCTGAGGACAAACGGTTCAGAACCGTTCGAGACAGATAATCACGGCTTCATTTTGGATTGCTCCTTTGGCCCTACAATCTCCGATCCAACATCCCTGGAGAGAGCCATTTCCGATATTCCCGGAGTGGTCCAGGTAGGGCTCTTCGTAGGCATATGCGATGCAGTAATCGTCGCTTCGAATGAAGGAATCAAAGAGCTGATCAAGTCTGATGGAAGGATTTAGCATCCGTCGTCGTTAAAGAGGGCCTGCCAATCCCGAGCCGGGTCTGTAGCTTAGTCAGGTAGAGCACCCGGCTCTTAACCGGGCGGTCGCGGGTTCGAACCCCGTCAGACCCGCCAATGTATATGCCGAGCAATCGAGGATTCATAACCGATGGTCCGAGACGGTCCATTGGCGCTATGGGGAAAGAGTACTGGATTGGAGATGTTACGGCTGGCTCCCATGATGCCAAAGAGGTGGTTCTCAAGGGATGGATCCACAGGGCCCGGGGCTCCAACAAGATATGGTTCATCGTTGTTCGAGACTCCACGGGCCACGTCCAATGCGTGGCGAAGAGGGACGTAGTAGGTGACGAGTGCTTCGAATCGCTTAGGAACGCTCTAATCGAATCTAGTGTCGAGATAACGGGTCTAGTAGAGCCAACAAATCGAGAGCACGGCCATGAGGTCCAGGTTTCTTCAGCCACTGTGATCGGTCCCGTGAACCCCGATCGCCCCTTCCCCATCACTGAATCAGCGATGGAGGACTCCGACGGTGGTGAGACCGAGTTCCTACTGGACAACAGGCACCTCTACCTTCGAACGAGCCGAATGACGACAATGCTGAAGGTTAGAAGCACCGTATTCGGGGCAATCCACTCATACTTCCGTGAAAGAGACTTCACTGAGTACCAGGCTCCGAACTTCGTTGCAGGCGCGGTGGAGGGTGGAAGCACACTGTTCGAAGTCCCATACTTCGGCAAGAAGGCATACCTCACCCAGTCTTGGCAACTCTATGCAGAGGCAGCGATGCCAGCCCTGGAGCGTCTGTACACAATGGCCCCCTCATTCCGAGCAGAGAAGAGCAGGACAAGGAGGCACCTAACGGAGTTCTGGCATGCTGAGATGGAGGTGGCATGGGCTTCAAATGACGAGGTGATGGAGCATGGGGAAGGGGTTGTGCGACACGTCGCGAGCACCCTTCTAGAAGAGAGGTCAGAGGAGCTAGAGGAACTGGGTCGGGATTTGTCAATGGTAGCTAAATTCGCGGAAAGCGAGTACCCCCGGATGCGTTATGACGAGGCCATTGAGATACTTCAGTCTAAGGGAGTAGAGGTCGAGTGGGGTCAGGACTTGGACTACTCCAAAGAGAAGATACTAACCTCCGACTTCGAGGTCCCCCACTTCCTCACTCACTACCCAAGGGTGGCAAAGCCATTCTACCACCGTCCCGATCCAGAGAATCCGAAATACGTCCTATGTCACGACCTTCTGGCTCCCGAGGGCTATGGCGAGATAATCGGAGGGGGGGAGAGGACATGGTCCGAGGAGGAGATACTCGAGAGAATTGACGAGGAGGGGGCTCCTCGTGATCCATACGAATTCTACATCGATATCCGGAGATACGGAGGAGTGCCCCACGGAGGCTTCGGTTTAGGGGTTGACAGGCTATGCACATGGCTTTCTGGCGCTGAGCACATCAGAGAGGCAATCCCGTTCCCAAGGGATAGCAGAAGGGTCACCCCATAGGAAGTTGCAGTATGGACTCAGAGCAGACGCGCCCCCTCGCTAAGTTGGTAGCGCTTTCTGCGATAACAGCCAGCCTTTGCTGCCTACCCTCAGTCGTTTGGGTTATGCTCGCGGGTTCCTCAGCCATAGTCGCAGCCGACCAACTCTCAAACGACCTCTACTACTCATGGGTCCGATTTGCCCTGTACATGGTATCACTCTCCATGCTCTCCTACGGCCTGGTAGTTTACTTCCGCAACAGAGGAGTTTGCACCCTGGACGACGTAAAAAGGGAGAAGAGGAGGGTGGTCAACACAACTCTGGCAGTTTTTACAGCAGCAATTCTAACTTACCTGATCTGGAACTTCGTCATTCTGGAGATCGTCGGCATAGCCATCGGGCTACCTTGGGAGGACTCTGCCTTCTGGAACTAGAGCCCCGACCAACGAATGCCTCTTACGACGACCACCCCTGGCATCATCATGTCTGAGAATTGGCGAGATATGGATATGGCGAATCCCACTGAGGAGCACTCGATGCTCAGGGAGATGGTTCGAAACTTTGTCAGGGATAAGGTGGAGCCACAGGCCCTCGAGAACGACAGAGAGGAGAGATTCAACATAGAGCTCTTCAGAGAGATGGGGTCAATGGGGCTACTCGGGCTAACTGTCCCTACAGAGTACGGTGGCGCAGGGATGGATGCAACGTCTGTGGCGATAGTTAACGAAGAATTGTCCTACTCAGACCCCGGACTGTGCCTAGCATTCCTAGCCCATGACCAACTCTTCGTGAACAACTTGGTCCACAGCGGAACCGATGCTCAGAAGGACCGTATCCTCCCCAAGGTCTGCAGCGGCGAGTGGGTGGGCTGTCTGGGTATGAGCGAACCAGACTATGGTACAGATGTATTAGGAATGCAGACAAACGCCGCAATCAGGGACAACGGATCATGGTTGATTAACGGTAGGAAAATGTGGATCACAAACGGAATTATCGATGAGGATGGTACTCCTGCGGATGTCGTCTGGCTATACGCAAGGACCGGTACAGACGACAGGGGTAGGGCGGAGATCACAACATTCCTAGTTGAGAGGGGGATGGAAGGATTCTCTGCTGGCCAGAAGATTACTGACAAGCTGGGTATGAGGGCTAGTACGACTGCCGAGCTGGTTTTCGAGGACTGTGTAGTCCCAGCAGAGAACGTGGTGGGGAAGCCGGGAGAATCAATGATACATCTGATGAGAAATCTGGAGCACGAGAGGGTCGGACTTGCTGCAATGAGTCTCGGAATAGCAAGGAGGTGCCTCCACGACATGAACTCCTACGCGACTGAAAGGGAGGCCTTCGGTAAGCAGATCAGGGACTTCGGTCAAATTCAGCGACATATAGGAGAGTCATGGGCAGAGTACAGGGCAATGAGAGCATACATCTACGATACGGCCAGGCAAATCGAACTCTCCGAAGCAGGACACAGGCTGGACTCCGACGGCGTCAAACTCTATGCCACTACGACCGCTAAGAACATAGCAGACAGGGCAATACAGGTCATGGGCGGCTATGGTTACGTCGGAGAGTACGTAGTCGAGAGGATGTGGAGGGATGCCAAACTTCTAGAAATCGGAGGAGGAACCCTAGAGAGCCATCAGAAGAACATAACTAAGGATCTGAAGAGGGATTCTGAAGCAATCGATAGTTAACCCGCCTTCGGTCTTTTCCATTTTGGTAGTCCCGCCCGGATTCGAACCAGGGTCCCCGGGACCAAAACCCGAGATGATGGACCACTACACTACGGGACTCCGGCAGGCCCTCAATGCCGTGGCTCTTGTATTTGACGGGACGGTAAGCCGTCAATATCAAGCCACATTCTTCCTGCCGTGAACTGTGCGGGGCAGACTTGTACTGTTATCGATGGTACTGCTACTTGCCTCTTCATTGTCTTCTTTTGCCCTTGGGGCAACTCCAGACAACAACAACGATATCTCTGAAATCTCAGAGAACGAGCCTAGGGTGCAGGGAGGCCACAACCCATGGATAGAACAGTCACTTATCGATAGGTTCGAAACCGGGCAGAAGAATATTCGTGTCACTGCCATCACTAGCTCTCTTGGGCACTTAGACACGTGGCAGAGGCTGTTCGGAGCCATCGACAGGCAAGCTCCAGCCGGTCCCGGGGAGAGACTCTCCCATCATGAAACGACCTCCACTGGAACTGATCACCGGACCTTTTGGGTCAACTCCTCTCTTTTGCCGAAGCTAATCCATGTTTCAGGAATCGTGGCCTTGCTCGATGCAGAGAATTCTCCAGAGCCCTATGGAATCTTACCAATCGAGCCCAGTCCCAATACTGTAAGATCCGGAGAGGTACACGGTGCGAATGATGCTTGGGAGATGGGATTCTCGGGGGAAGGGCTGATAGTCGCGGTTGCGGATACGGGGGTCGACTTCGCCCATCCCGATCTGAATGGGACCCAGGCACGAGTTGGATTCCAGAACTCCTCATACTTCGGCTGGCCTCTGATGTTCGACCACAACAGCATGTATACTTGGATGGTAGATGGAAGGGCCTACCCCCAGGCAAATACTTGGTATGCCGATACATCCACTGTAGATTTCGACAATGACTCGGACGGGATACTCGACGAATCGGGTTTGAACATCACGGGAGTGAACGAATCACTGTCTGGGGAATATCACCTTGGGGAGCATCCTGATTGGCGCCTTCGCGACAGGGCCGGTGGCGACGTCCCGATTCTGGTCGTGGATGACCGACTATCAGGGGTATACGAGACCGTTTGGCCAGACACGGATAGAGACGGTTGGTTCGGCAACGAAACCCCCATGCGACCGGGTGAGGAGACATCTGGTAGGGACACTGATGGGGATGGCCTTTGGGACGTCTCCGCGGGACTCGTATACTGGGTTTCTGATGGAGTTCACGGAGTCCCGTATGGAGGCACATACTCTGCCAGGCATGGCTACTCCGACAGGATCGCAGGACCTGGAAACCTGACTCTTTTCATGCTAGAGTCAGGAACCCATGGAACCCTTTGCGCCAGTGCCGTCTCCGCCCAAGGCGTGGTTGATGATGGCAGAGTACTGGGGATGGCACCAAATGCTACGATTTCCTCAATTGGAAACCACTACTCAGGAGGGCACTCATTGGATGCATGGAGATTCATTGCAGAGGGTTATGATGGAGATCCAAGCACCCCAGACCAACCTCACATAGGGTCCTTCTCTTTCGGGTACTCCTCTGTCGATGACTCTGGAGCCGATGGATATTCCCTATATTTGGATTGGATAACCAGAGTTTACAACTCAAATGCATCGTTCGCCGTAGCAATCGGAAACGGGGGACACGGATTCGGGACCACAAAGGTGCCAGGGGCTGCTCATGGGGTATTCTCAGTGGGCGCGTTCAGTAGTCGCTCCTCAGACTCTTGGGGCCAGAGCGCACCATGGTCAAACAGGGGCCCAAACGCCGTTGGAAGGATGGACCCCGATATCGTTGCAGTCGGTTGGTCGGCAACTGGGGATATGCCGCTCAACAACTACGACAATGCAAACCAGGCATGGACGACATGGGGGGGGACCAGCCTGGCCACACCAGTAGTGGCCGGACTCCTAGCTCTGGTGGAGGAGGCTTGGCTGGAGAACAGGGGCTACCATCCCAAATCCCAGGAGCTCCGTGATTTCGTCCTTTCAACCTCGGATGACAGGGGTTACGAGTCCTTTGTTCAGGGGGGCGGTTGGATGAATGCCTCTCGTGCGATTAAGACGCTAAATGCAGAGAACGGAACGTGGTCTGCATCTCCCGCCCAATGGAACACGGGATGGTTCCATGGCAAGCATAGAGACGCAAATCTGAATTCCATAGCACCAGGAGAATCACAGACATTCGATGTCAAATTCGAAAACCCCGGGTCATCAGAACTCCAACTCAATCTGACGCCAGTCTCCTTCCGGCCACTTGCTCACGAGGTCCTAGTCTGGAACAGTACAGGAAACGGATCAGGAGGGGGCGAGAACGACACATGGGACGGACACCAAGGAGATAGGCCGGACTTGCTTATACCCTTACACATAACCAACGACTCCTCCCACAGACTCCACCCAGATACCGTGCAATTCAGAGCCAGAGCCACAATCCAGTATGACGCATTTGACGAGGATCTCGACAGGTCTTCAATGGAGCGAGTGTACCTAGAGGTCTTCAGATGGAGCGACTTTGATGGCGATGGAACCTATCACAACGACAGCGACAGCGACGGAATGGTTGACGAGTCAGAGTGGGAGGACTCAGAAGAGCTCGAGGAAGTGACCTATTGGTGGTACCATGGGCCTCAGGCGGAGGTACGCGTGGGCCTACCTTTCGAAGATGCTCGAGATGGACTGCTGCTTGGGGTCTGGAGGTACGATGCAAGTCCTTCGGGACTGGACCCAGTTCGGATTGAGATAGATTGGACCTCCTTCGGAATCTCTGATGACGAATGGATATCCACGAGCGAGAACGTCGAAATCGAACCAGGCTCCAATCACACCGTCCCCGTCACTGTTTCAGTGCCAGAAGACTCCACGCCAGGCCTCCATCAACACGGCATTCTCGTCCAATCACAAACAGCAGATGATCCATATAATTCCAGAAGCTGGACTCTGCCGATAGTAACAAACGTCCCTTGGGAGGGGCCCTTCTCCCTGCTCCCCAACCCCCTAGACGGAAACGTAACCAACCAGACACTGTACACCGAGTCTTGGATAAGCGGTGCGATGCGGTGGGGTTGGAGGCCCGAGAGCGGGGACTGGAGGTTCCTAACAGTCGACTGGCCCGAGGAACTCGGGCCAGATGGGGCAATCGTCCTTGATGTTGATTGGGATGACAACCCGTACACGGACATAGATGTGCTATGGCTTACTGAGACGGCTCACGGATACTACGATGACGACCCGGACTCGTATGGCCCTAGCACATTCTTCATCGAGGAACGTTCGGTGAACAACCACGCCACGAGCGGACAGCACAACTGGGGGACATACACGGGCACCTCCAGAGAGACCTTCGCAGTCCCAGCAACCTCCGGGACCCACCAAATGATCCTGCACACCGCACTGCACGGAGTAGAGACCAACGATAACCCTCTCAACATCTCAGTCGGGTACATTTCAGCCGAATCCTCAGGCTTCAGCAGGACCGTTTCAGACTGGTCCGAGTCTGAAGGGAATGATACCGCCCTGGTGGTCTCAACGATGCCAATGCCCTTGGAGTCCGTTTCGTCTCACGGTTGGGTCAGGCCCGTCTACCTAGACAACCAGGTAGCATTCCAGGACGACCCAGGTGACAAGATGACAGCGTCTTGGTGGTACAACTTGACCATTGAGGAGGCGTCAGAGCTCACTGTCTCCATGGACTCTTATGATGGCGTGGATCTCGACCTATTCCTCTTCAGAGATGGAGACGGAGATGGGATTTTCTCATCAGGAGAGGAAGTCACGAGATCATGGAGCGGGACCTCTTCGGAAACGATCTCAGTCACAGATCCGGAGGACGGACTGTACGGCATAGCAGTCCACGGATATTCGGTGGACGGAGATGGGGCCGACTTCTGGATCGACATCGAGGTCGTCGCGGGGTCATCCTTGGATGTATCCTCATTCCACGACCTCAACGAATCGGTAATCTCCGATATCTGGCCTTCTGGGTCGGATTCCCTGGGGGGGCGAGTCCCCACAGGAGCTGTGGAGCTGAACATCAGTTACCTTAGGCCTCCCGAGGAAGGGAACTGGACAGGCTTCATCGATCTGTCCCTCGAGGGAGGTGCACTGATCCGACTCCCATATCACTATGAGTTAGTCGAACTAGACCCAGAGATAACGTTCACAACCCCCCAGGACCTCACTGAGACCAATACACAACTGCCAATAAAACTACACGCATCAGATACAGGAATAGGATTCAAACTCTCCAATCTGACTTGGACATGGCCGTCCAACAATACGACATTCCCAGCTGACTCGGTTTGGGGGTTATCCACAAACGGGACCCTCCACGACCTCACCTCTGTCTGGAATGGTGTCGGCAACTTATCCGACAACCTCCTTCTAAGGGAGGCTTGGGTGAACTCGACACTACCCGCTAGCGAGCAGTGGTTCGAATTCCACGCGATGGTCTCGGACGCATCCGGACGCACCTCCTCTTCGGACCTCGCCATCTCCTACGATGTCACGTCCCCGTTGCTGGCCATTCACGGGGTTCCCTGGATAACAAGCACCGAGACACTGGAATTCCAGATACAGACCGAGGCCGGCTCGAACCTGGTCGTCGAAGGCTCCGTGGTTGAGACGAACGAGGAAGGCTTGGCAAACCTTTCCTTCGTACTGGAGGAATCGGAGATGGGCCTATTCACAGGGCAGTCTGGAGATCAGCCGTTCTACTACAATAGCGATCCTAACGTTTTCGAAGTCTCCTCTACGGACAATGCGGGAAACTCCGCCATGGCCTCTTTCCAGGTCGTTTACGATCCCTCGCCTCCTTCAGAAGTATCCCTAATAACACTACAGGACCAGGCACAATACAACTACGGCCCAACCGACCTGCAACATCCGATCAACATTACGAGCGGCGAGGTGATCCTCGAAATCCCAGCCGATACGATGGAATGGTGCGTCTTCGTACTGTACTTCTCATGGGTCCAGACCTCAGATTGCACCGAAGAAACATCTCTGCCACCAATCCTAAACGCGAGCACAGGATTCCCGCTTCCGGGCATTAGCCAATATGAAGAGACCACAGAGATCTCCGTCCCACTCTCCCTAGAAGGACTGGGACAGGGTGATGTAGCCATATCGATATCATTAGAGGACTGGGCAGGAAACACGCACCGTAGAAATTGGTCCCTTACTATGGACTCAATCGCTCCGGAGATATCCTGGGTGCTCTCCCCATCCAGCGGAGATAAACTGGGGGATCACGTGCAGAACCTCTCGTGGTGGTCTTCCGAAGAAGTGTCCCTGAAGATGACCCTAAACGGAGTTGAGGTGGCGAGTCAAAACGGCACCTCCGGGTCTCGAACGATGACTCTGAACTCAACAGGGAGCCAAACATTCTGCCTCCACGCCATTGACCGGACCTCTCCTCAGGAAAACAACAACTCATTCCATGAGTGCAGGGAAATGCAACTGCCTGAGTCAAACTACGACACATCTGTATCAGGAAGTAGCCAACCCCTGGTCTCACTCGATAGCATAGACATAATCCTGGACAGGCACCCGTCACAAGAAGTCCGCTGGACCAGCCTCACAACAGGCTCAGCGGGAGTGGTAGAACCGGGCACAAACAACCCAGTTCTATCGCTCGATCTGGTTGAAGGGCAGAACGAATTCCTAATCGAGATAGACTCACTAGATAGCACGGACTCCTACACAATTTCTGTGGAGTTAGACTCTACTCCCCCGGTACTGGCGTTCTCGGAGAAGATCTACCAGGGCTCCACGCTGTCTAATCTCAGGGAGATATACGGAGAATGCGAACCCGGACTTCTGGTTACAATAAGCAGCGAAGTACAATCGAGAGACTTAGTCTGCCCTGGGACGGGCATCTTCCATCAGAACATCACCGTCCCCGACTCCCCAGGACAGCACATATTGGAGGGTTTCTCAATGGACCGAGCCAAGAACTCAAACCAATACCAGATTGACGTACTGAAGCAAGACTGGATAGACTGGGCCATAGAAGATGCCCAGAACTCCGGTACCATGCTGTGGGTTTTCTCCATGAGTGGTATTGCGACTCTCTCCGTTATCATTGCAGTAACGCTGAGAATAGCCAGAAGAAGGGTGGTCCGTACGGAGTAGCCGCATCCCAAACCTCATCTCCCCCTCCACCCCGGAGTCTAACATGGCAGTTCACTCAGTAGGAGTCGTTGGCTCTGGGCAGATGGGGAACGGAATCGCTCAGGTCGCTGCTTGTAGCGGCAAGGAAGTAATCATGGTAGACATCAAAGAGGAGTTCCTCCAGAGGGGAGTGTCAACGATTTCCAACTCCTTGGATAAGCTCGCCTCCAAGGGGAGAATCACCGACGAGCAAGCCTCTGAAGCATTGTCCAGGATAAGTACATCAGTGAGCATGGATGCACTCTCTGAATGCGACCTGGTTGTCGAAGCGATACCCGAGATACCAGAACTGAAGTTCAACACCTTCAGACAACTGGACTCCATCTGCAAGCAGGAGGCAATCCTAGCAAGTAATACCTCGAGCATCTCGATAAACGAGATAGCCAGCCACACAAAAAGGGCAGACAAAGTGATTGGGATGCACTTCATGAACCCAGTTCCGATTATGAAACTAGTAGAAGTTATCAACGGCGAAGAAACCTCCGCAGAGGTCACTTCCGAGGTAATCTCAGCCACCGAGGAGATGGGGAAGATACCGCTTTCCTGCACGGATTCCCCCGGATTCGTCAGTAACAGGATTCTAATGCCGATGATCAACGAGGCAATCCTGACTCTGCAGGAGGGCGTAGCAGAGCCAGAGGCAATAGACGGCATAATGAAGCTGGGGATGAACCACCCAATAGGACCACTGGCTCTCGCTGACCTGATTGGCCTGGACACGGTAATGCACATTCTGAACGTACTCGAAGAAGGAATGGAAGACGACAAGTATGCGCCCGCAGATCTTCTGGTGGAGAAGGTATCCAGAGGAGAGCTGGGAAGGAAGTCGGGAGCAGGATTCTACCATTACTAAACCGATGCAATCACAAGCGGTTTATTTTTTACACCATATTTCACTAACCTTCAATACACTCGGGCCCGCGCCAAATCCTATGGGAGGAACGGCAGCGACCGCACGGACACTAGCCACGATACTGATTCTGAGCCTAATCTCCTCGATTGCAATTGCTGACGACGCCGGCTCAGGTTCGGACGCCGGTGGAACCGCTAACAGCTCAACCTCCCTAAGCGCCACCAACTCAACCTACTTGGGCAACCTGTCCGCGACTGACACATCCGACTTCTACTCCATCTCCATGCCCAACGGAACTGCAGTATCAGTCGGCCTGACCTCCCCTTCGGGTGCCGACTTCGATCTCTACCTGTACGACTCGGGCAACTCGCAGATAGACTCCAGCCTCTCTACCTCCTCCTACGATGAGGTCACATCAAACGGTACCAGCATTGGCGGCTCCACAGTCTACATCGAGGCTAGGAGATGGTCGGGATCCGGGCAATACACCTTGCAGGTCTGGATATTCTCAGAACCGCAGGGGCCCACCCAGAACGATGCGGGCACCGGTGGGGACGCTGGCGACACCTCGACTTCCGCCACTCCCCTGAATTCGAGCAATCAGTCGTTATCAGGGTGGATCTCCGATACCTTTGACCCCCAGGATTGGTACAACATCTCAGTTCCGTCTGGCAACGGCATCTTCGTGACCATGAGCTTCCCCAACGGATCCACGTCGGGCTCCCAACTATCGCTCATCGAGTCAAGCGCGACATACTACATCCAATACGACTATTCCTCTCCCTACGAGGTATCGAGCAACGGTTCCAACGTAGGAGGTGGTTACGTGTACATCAGGGTACTTACTAACACAGACGAGGGCGACTACAACCTCACAATCACACTGTTCTCCACTTCAGGGCAGCCCGGCTCGTCACAAGATGACGCTGGCTCAGGTTTAGACGCAGGTGACTCATCTTCAACTGCCCTGCAGATTAACATGTCCGGGAACCTCTCGACCTACGAGGGATGGGTGGACAATAACTGGGACATAAGCGACTACTACTCCGTTTTCGTCCCCAACAACTGGACCAGCTGGGCATCGTTGTCCTGGACTAACACGTCGGCAGATTTGGATCTTTACCTGTACGACTCGAACCAGACCACCCTGTCTTACTCGTATTACGACAATCCCGAGACCGTATCGGCTAACTCGTCTTCTATCGGCGGAACAACGGTGTTTTACAATGTCTACGCCTTCACCGGGAATGACGTTTACTACAACCTTACGATAGGGCTTGCGAACCTCTCATCCAGCCCCGCTTACAATCAGGACGACGCCAACTCAGGAGGAGACGCAGGGGATGACTTGTCCTCCGCACTCGCCCTTGCTAACCAGAATGGGACATACTACGGCTGGGTATCAGACACCTCCGACAACTACGACTTCTACACCGTCCAAGTCCCATCCAGCGTCGCCATAGAGGTAGAGCTCTCTTGGAACAACTCCGCTAACGACTTCGATCTAGGACTGTACGACGATAGCCAGTCACTGATAGACTCCAGCCTGTCTGACAACCCAGAATACGTCGAGAGCGGCTCCACAGACGTGAGCAATACCACCGTATACATCCAGGTTCAGTCCGTTACAGGAACCTGGGGCAACGGGGGAGAGGGGGAATACACTCTGAACATCACATTCGTAAACCAGTCTGACGTTCCGGGCCTTAACCAGAACGACGCGTACACGGGGGAAGACGCGGGAGGCGAGATCTCCAACGCCACACCTCTGGTCAACGCCACGACCGGCTTCTCGATGTGGCCCGGGTACGTGGACAGCGGATCAGACGAATACGACTACTACCAAGTCTACGTCCCCATGGACCACGGCATTTCCCTCGAGCTATCTCCTGGGGCTGGTCAGTCGGACTGGCTGACACTGGCGCTCTATGACAGCTCCAACAGCCAGATAGACTCCTCACTGTCCTCCAACCCACAGGCAGTTTCCACGAACGCCTCCGGGACCTTCACAGGAGGCTCGAACCTCGTGATCGAGGTGTGGGCCTACAGCGGGGGGGACAACTACAACCTGTCGATGTGGATATTCACACTGGATGCGGATGGAGACGGTTACTATGACCAAGTGGAGTACTCGTGCGGTTCCGATCCGAATGACAACTCCAGCACCCCTACGGACGTGGACGGCGATGGGGTTTGTGACCCGCTCGACGAGGACATCGATGGCGACGGGGTGGACAACGCGAATGACACATTCCCGGAGGACGCGAACGAGACTACCGACAACGACGGCGATGGCGTCGGCGACAACGCGGATACGGACGATGACAACGACGGGTGGTCAGACTCAGACGAATATACATGCGACTCGGATCCAAACGACGCGGACTCATACCCCGATGACTACGACTCAGACTGGATTTGCGATGACCTCGATGAGGACATTGACGGGGACGGGTACGATAACCAATTAGACAGCTTCGACTTCGACCCCAACGAGTGGAACGACACCGACTCAGATGGGATAGGGGACAACTCAGACGGAGACGATGACGGTGACGGGTTCTACGACGGAGTGGAGGAGGACTGCCTGTCCGATCCGTTGGACCCCTCTTCGACACCGGAGGACACCGACTCAGACGGGGTGTGCGACGAGCTGGACGATGACGTGGATGGGGACGGTATAGGGAACGACCTCGATGACTTCCCATTCGACGACTCCGAGAGCACCGACACGGACGGGGACGGTGTAGGCGACTCATCCGACCCAGACGACGACAATGATGGATACCAGGACGACTTCGACGCTTTCCCACTTGACTCAAGCGAGTGGAACGACAACGATGCGGACCTCATCGGCGACAACGCGGACCCAGACGACGACAACGACGGCTGGGACGATCCGGACGAGGAGTCCTGCGGCACCAACCCCTCTCTTTGGCAATCCACCCCACAAGACTGGGATGGTGACAGGCTCTGTGACGTAAACGACCCTGATGACGACAATGACGCATGGAACGACACCGTCGACGCATTCCCCCACGACCCCAACGAGTGGGACGACCTGGATGCGGATGGCCTGGGGTCCAACTCCGATAGCGACGACGACGGCGACGGTTGGAGCGACGACGACGAACTCAGCATATGCGGGACGGACCCCCGTGACCGGCTCTCCGTACCAGCCGACTTCGACGGGGACAGAATCTGCGACAACCTGGACGATGATGACGACAACGACATGGTGCTGGACTTCGACGACGCCTTCCCGAGAGACCCAACGGAGACCAGGGACACGGACGGGGATGGCACCGGGGACGGCTCGGACACCGACGACGATGGCGATGGATGGGCCGATTCCACCGAGGTGGTATGCCAGACATCCCCGATCTCCGCCACGGAGGAGCCATCGGACTTCGACGAGGATGGTACATGCGACCTGATAGACCCAGATGACGACAATGATGGGTGGACCGATTTCCAGGACGCCTTCCCATTCGACAGCCTCGAGTGGGAGGACAGGAACTCCGACGGGCTAGGGGACAATGCGCACCCTCTCACGATCATGGACAGGATGAAGTTGAACCCAGGAGTATCGGTAATGGCGATAGGATCGGTAGCAGCCATGCTATCCGGCACGCTCGCATTCCTCTTCGGGAGAAGCAGGCTCAAGGAGCAAACCCGCGACGACCAAGGTTGGGACGAAGGGGCCGAAGATGACGATGGATACTACGAGGAGTGGGAGTACCAGTAGATATCGGTGTATTTTTTGCACCTTGTGTGTTTTTTTTACTGAAATAACAACAAATCACCTTTTCATCGATTTTACATAAACCGGAAATTAACAACTAAAAAATTATCGTTATCCGAAGAAAACTTCCTTAATAGATTATTTTTTTAGTATTTTTTACCGGAATAGTGAAAAAATATCAAGATGAGCATTCTGAGAGATGTTTATATTTGATACAAAGCCTGATAGTCACTAAGTGACGCCTATGAATGAAAATGCAACAAGATCAGTAAATCTGACACTGCTAATGATTGTCTCGGTTTGCCTACCGATGCTAGGGGCCCTGGATGCCCCAGCAGAGCTCGACAGAGCCGGTGAGCGGAGCGAGACCCTCGCCAACTGCCAGGGGAACGACGCCTGCAGGGGTGTGGATGCCGGTAACACGGCTGATACCTACATCAACCTGACAGACGATTTCTCGTGGACCGGCGAGGAGACTATATCGTACTACGGAGACGAGTACAACGCAACTGGCTACTCCACAACCAGTGCGGACAACTCCGACGGGTACCTCATCGATCTGCCCGTGGGCTACGGATTCACCGCCGAAGTCACATGGAACCATACCGGGGCCTCCTTCTGGCACAACTACGCCTTCAGGCTGTCACTGAACCCCGGTGATGGATGTGCAACCACCTACTCGGCATGCGATTGGGGCAACATCTACTACTCTCTAACCGGACAGTTGCTGATGGGTACCGACGGGGAGACCGAAGGAAACACCTACGGAGGATGGTACGACGCAACCCCACCAATCGACCTTGTCGGAGACTCCGCGGTCATCTTCGTGTGGTGCTACTACTGCTACCAGGCAGGGGTTTCCATGGACTACACCCTGAACATCACGGTATGGACCGGCGACGGAGGTCAGAGGGGAGACGTAACGTCCCCATTAGTTTCTGAGTCCAACATACTTCTGGAGATGCCCGACGAACCATCCTCATGGAGCTACCAGACCGACACTTTCGACCTTGACTCTGGGGAAACGGCAGTCCTAGAAGTGACGTACTGCGACACGTGGTGTGACCCCGAGACCTCGATAGAGGTTACCAAGCCAGACTCGACTGTGGATACATTCCAACTCCAAGACTTCTTCACCGGGGCGCTAGCTACCTACACCGGTAGCGGAACGTACACCGTAGACAAGATAGACACTTACGGTGACGGCGGCATGGGACTCAGAGTAGGACTCTCCGCAGGTAACTTCAGTGGTTTGCTAGAGGTAGACGATTTCGTGTACGATGATATGGCGTCCGGACACGTAGACTTTACCGACACATCAGACATCTACGCTGTTTGGCTACCGGAGAACTACAATGCCAACATCACCCTTCACTGGGACAATAGCGCGGATCTAGACCTGCAGATATACTCAGACTACGACCCATCTACCGAAACCCTGTCGGGGATGATCGATTACTCATGGTTTGACCAGCCCGAGTTTATAGACATCGGTCAGCTTGGGGATGAGACTATGTTGTATGCAGAAGTCATCCACTACAGCGGACCATCCACCGGATACATACTGGAGTACCAGACGGAGCCAGGCGCACCTCCGCCATGCTTCTTCCAGGATGACGGCAAGGCACCCGGCGAGGGGGTCTTCACCGGAAACGGGGAAGACGCGACAGAGGGCTCATTCTCGCCTGACGACACACCAATCGACGTCACTGGTTTGATGGACGCAGACGGAAACGGTGTGTTCCAGGGCATGATGTGCGCTGGATATGACGAAACAGACTGGTATCAGGCAAGCGTCCCCGCAGGAGACGGAGCCTGGGTCACGCTCGAGTGGCCAGAGGGCATCGACTCCAACTTCAACGACAGCATAGAGATAGAGGGCGATATTACCCTCTCTCTGTACATGCTAACCGCGTCCGGATTCACGTCCTTCGTGAGCTCCTCATACGGTTTCCACCCACAAGCAGCGGCAACCAACGAGTCCTACTCCTGGACGAACGATCTAGGAGTCGACACCGTGCTGTACATGAGGCTGGTCCTCAATGACATGACAGAGGACTACGAGAGCAACTACACGGTCACCTTCTCTACGTACAACGCTACGGAGGAGCCTCCTCAGATGGCCTGCCAGAATGACGGCGGAATGGCCACGCCGGGGACCTGCGTGGATGCCGGCTCGGACTACACCACCTCAGTCAACCTCACGACCGGAAACCAGACATTCACTGGGTACGGACATGACAGCATGGACAATTATGACTACTACAAGATATACCTGCCCGACAACTACGGGATGGAGGTCTGCGTCGACTTCCCAGAGCAAAACGACATAGACCTGAACCTGTACTATGTCAACCCCAACTGGGGATGGCTATCGTTCGTGGACTCGTCCTACTCAGACAACCCTGAGTGCGGATGGGCCCAGTACGATGACGCTGGACAGGACATATACATCAGAGTGTGGACCGACACAGGATCGGGAGACTACGAAGTGACCATCTCCCTAGTCACGCCAGGACTTGCGCCCGGAGACAACCAGGACGACTGCGGACTAGCCGGGACATACCCCAACGGGGACGCCTCGGACCTGATCTACCCCCAGGACTGGAGCCTGCACACCTTCCTGAACGAAAGCACGCACGGCGATTTCAACCCCTACGACGATAACGGAGAAGTCAGGGAGCACTGGGAAGGCGGCACGTGCGAGGCATGGATCGACGGAACATGGGACGTCTTCGATATCTACAGCATCGCAGTACCAGCGGGGCACTACGTCAACCTCACCTTCGACATGGACCCAGAGGGAGACGGAAGCAACAACAACGGCGTTTATCACGGCATTGGCTTGTTCATGTGCCAACAGCAGCACCTCCCTTGCGGGTGGCCTGCCAACCCTGCGTACTTCGTGGGATCATCCTACTACGGTACTAGCACTGACGTGGTCAACATGGATTCGGGACTGTGGCCCGTGGGGACCTTCCACAACTCCTCCGGGATACTGGCCAGCGATGGCGGCACGATGGACACGCCTGGGTGGCTCTACCTGAGAGTCTACTCATACTCGGCCACCGACAACCACTACGAGTTCGAGGTCGAATTCCTCCCGCTCAGCGAGCTGGAAGGGGGAGACCAAAACGACGCGAACTCAGGCACGGACGCCGGCCCAGGAGCAGCGACTGCGATCCACGTCAACGACTACATCAACACCACCAACAACACCCTCTCATGGAGCGGTTGGAACATGGCGAACCTCGATTCCACGGACGTCTACAGCATCGACGTACCAGCGAACCACGGTGTGAACATCGAGCTGAGCCATGGATACGACGTGCCTGACGTATGGATGATACTGGACTGCTACGACAATAACTGGAACTCATTCTGCCTTCAGGCATGGGGTGCAGGTGGCCAGAGCTACAACTACACGACTGCCTCTCCGGTCGACAGCTTCATCGGAATAGGGGTCAGGAACTGGGGGAGTTACGACACCGTTGGAACCAACTACACGGTGAACGTGACCTTCTACACCCTCGATGCAGATGGCGACGGATGGCTGGACCAGCTGGAGTACGACTGCGGGACAGACCCCAACGATGCCAACAGCACCCCACTTGACACCGACGGCGACGGCATATGCGACGCACTAGACGACGACATAGACGGGGACGGCATAGGGAACGACCTAGATGAGATGCCTCTCGACGAGAACGGCTCATCCGACCTGGACGGGGACGGGATATCCGACGAGGTGGACCCGGACGTCGATGGCGACGGATGGTCCAACATAGCTGAGCAGATCTGCCTAGGCGCTACGAGCATGGCGCACATGGACGCGAACGTCACACCTAGCGACTACGACCTCGATGGCCTTTGCGACATCACCCCGGCCTCCGACCTGGAGCACAACTCCGCAAGCACATACCTGGACTCAGACGGTGACAATGACGGCACGGATGACGAGACAGACGCTTTCGACTTCGACGAGTGCGCAGACACCGACACCGACAGGGACGGCATGCCGGACTCGATCAACACGGGACTCCTGGACGCATCAAACAACACCCTCTGCCTGCCAGAGACGCCAACGAACCTCACCGAGGACACGGACGACGACGGCGATGGCTTCGAGGACCAGTATGAACTGGACTGCGGAAGCAACCCGCTGCTCGCCATGGAGATGCCAACCGACAACGACGGCGACGAACTGTGCGACGCACTGGACGTAGACGACGACAACGACGGCGTCAACGACACTGACGACCTGTGGCCATTGGACTACACTGAGTGGTCCGACAGCGACGGCGACGGGCAGGGCGACAACAGGGACATGGACGACGACAACGACGGATGGTGGGACTCCTGCGACCAGAGCGCATGGATGGCCGCCCAGAACTCGAGCCTGAACACGCCCTCTTACGTGGAGGGAGTGAACTACTTCTCCGGACAGCCTGGCGGAATAGCCAGCAACTGCCCGGACAACACGGACGCCTTCCCACTGGACGGCACCGAGTGGATAGACACCGACGGCGACGGGGTTGGCAACAACGCCGACATAGACGACGACGGACAGATTTCCGGAAGCGCCGAGGCCCCAGGGAACAACGATTGGACTGACGCCGAGGAGGCTGCCTGCGGAACCGACCCACTGGACCACACGAGCTTCCCTGCGGACAATGACGGCGACTACATCTGCGATGCGGTCGACACAGACGACGAC
>CACOAW010000016.1 GCA_902625325.1 uncultured Candidatus Poseidoniales archaeon
ACGGTCAGGTGTTGGGGCGAAAACTCCGACGGGAGGCTGGGGGTCTACGATGGCGTGGATGACGACATCGGGGACGAGAGCGGGGAGATGGGTGGCGAAATGCAGATCACCAACCTGTACATGGTCCCCCCGGACTTCGACGGGGACGGTTGGATAGACCTCTGGGACTCTGACGACGACAACGACGGATACCTAGACACGGACGACGACCTGCCGTTCGACGAGAGGGACTGGTTCGACCACGATGGAGACGGACTGGGGATCAACGTGGACACCGACGACGACGACCCATCCGTCAAGACAGCGGAGGAGGACACCGCGGAGAAGTGGTCGGACGCCGAGGAGGAGGCCTGCGGCACTCTCTGGTGGAGCAGCCTCTCGGAGCCCACCGACTACGACGGGGACGGGATATGCGACGAGATAGACGACGACGTCGATGGCAACGGGTGGAACGACTCCTACCAGTGCAAGTGCTCGGGGCTCGAGGACTCTGATGACTGGAACAGAGAATCCCTCTTCGGATACAACAGTGGACTGACTTATTTCACTCAAGACCAAGGACAGCATGGATACGACTTCGAACTCTCGGAGCACGGCCTGCGGTACTATTCAGCATACTACGACGACGCAGCGTACGTATGGCTACAGAGGCATGATTCCTCCACGTTCGGGGCTCAGAGTTTCTGGGATCATGACGACTTCAATTACTGGGGCATAGAGAGCCAGAACGGATTCACCTACCTAGCATACCAGTTGGGCGTCTGGAGGTTCTCCGACACCAATGGCTCGGTGGCAGCGTCCGGGACTGGAATTAGCCACTCCCAGACCACCTCCTCGGACATCGCCATCTCGATGGAGGGGGATATGGTGGTCAGGTGGCACGAGTCCGACAGCGGCAGTACCATCAGGGGCGCCTACCTGAACGGCACCACGTTCCAAGCGAACGCTCCCGGTGGCCTTGCTCCTCCCGACACCGGGGGTAACAACCAGCACGGCCAGATCGCCTTCGGGCCGGATGGGAGGCTGCATGCCCTGATGGTGAACAACTCCTCGGGAGTCATAGGCTTCTACCACTTCTATGCGGATCTGGGCAGCGACCTGTCAGGCGACGTGAGCCTTTCCTGGAGCACACCCGAGCTCCTACTGGAGAGGAACCAGAGCACTGGGTGGTCCTCGGGAGCATCCCACTCTGCCACGGAGGACCACTCGGCAGAGCTGCACTACTCGAGCGACGGGAAGATGTACGCGGGCATGTACAACACAACCGACCTGTGGCTATCGACCCACGACGGGTCATCATGGACCACCGAGCTCGTCGCCGAGTCGACGGGCAAGAACGAGGGCGTCGAGATAGCCACGAACTCCACCGGAGTCGCCCACGTCGCATGGATCAACCACTCATCGGGGCAGCTCATGCTCTCCCACAAGTCATCCGGGTCGTGGTCGCACGAGGAGGTCTGGCTCAGCGACGGCTGGCCCACGTCCACATCGACCCAGACCCTCAACTGGGCACGCCTGACCCTCAAGTTCGACAGGCTGGACGACCCCTACATCCTCTCACTGGACGCAAACGACTCCTCCTCAGCCTCTGCGCTGCTGCACTACAAGGGATCCCTGCTCGATCCCTCGTACACTTACCAACCCGCTGACACCAACGGGGACGGAGTGTGCGACACCCTACAGTACGCGGTGATGGAGTACGACGCCACCGAGGTGATCGTCACCAGCGGGGAGTCCGTCTCCATGACTCCTACATTCTCGGGACAGGAACTCGTGGAGGTATGGGCGCCATCACTGCCAGACGGGCTCTCAGTCAACAACACGACGGGAGTGATCTCCGGGGCCCCGACAACGGTTGACACGGCAGGGACCGCCTACGTGATCTACTCCAACAGCAGCAGCGCATCCTACCCGCTCACAATCACAATCACGGTCAGGACGCCCGCGCCGATGCACGCAGGGTACGGGTCATGGACTGACCACCAGTACGCGAGTTATAATGCCGGCAGGGGCTACACCCTGCACGATTATGACGCGAGCGGGAACCTGTACTACTACGGAAGGATCGGAAGCACCTCAGCGTGGGCAGCAGACGGGCTGAGCGTGAGCACATCGGGAATGGAGCTCTACGTGGCCAAGAGGTGGGCTAACGGAACGTGGGCATGGGTGGTCCCGTTAGACACTGATTACTACTTCCCAGGGGCACTCTCGGTCGACGATTCGGGGAACTCGTACGTGACCGGAGAGAGGACAACCGCACTGGACCTGCCTGGCACCGAGCACGACCTCCCCAACAGGGAGGCTGCCTTCTTCTTCTCCCTGGATACGAACGGTACCACGAGGTGGGCGCAGGACGCCTACATATCCGGTTCCTACGCCGCGGATTGGCACGTCTCGACGATTGCCAGCATAGACATCTACGGATTCACCAGGATGAGCTACGACGAGAGCGAAGGGGAGTTGACGATAGCAGCGCAGGTCTCCACCAACTCCATCAGCGATAGGACCGTTACCCTGGGCAATCTGACCATGGAGATACCAAGTACCAACTACAACTACCAGAGGCCCTTCGTGACGAGGATCGATGGCTCAACTGGCGAGTTCCTATGGGCTGCGACACTCACTCCCACCTCCCTTTACCACAGGGCCCTCCAGGGGATGGGCGTACATGCAGACGGTAACGTGGACATCCTGATGAAAACCCACGGTGAGACCCAGCTCGGCGCACTCACGGCCGGGAACGAGAGTCGGCACTACCTCATCGGCAGGCTAAACGATACGGGCTCTTGGGTGGAAGCGGCCGAAATCACAGAGCTGACAATTGGCAGCGGAACTGGATTCACTGCGGGTTGGGACTCTGCGATGATGGACATTACCACCTCTGGGAATCTGATAGTGGCGATTTGGTCAGAGCAAGACATCAGCAACATGACCGTGAACGGGGAGTCATCCTGGTTCAACGAAACCTGCCAAGACAGCCTAGTCATAATCTCACTTGGCGGATCGGATTGGAACGTGGAGGCCTCTCGGGAATTCTGTATGGCCAATCAAGCCGCCTATGTTGCAGAGTACTACAGCATACTGGAAATAGACAACCAGGGCCGCCCAGTCCTCTTCTTAGGCCAGACGTATAGCTCTCAATCCAATCATCACAGGATCATGAGGTTAGACTCGAACATGAACCCGGACTTCGACGAGTTGATTACTTATGCGAACAACCCCGGGAACGGCTTCATATTGGACTGGGAGGACGTCGCATTCGACCCCCTCGGGAACATGTTGGTGAACTTCTACGCGAACCAATGCTCCCTCTACTGGAACGGGAGCTACATGGGCAGACCATCTAGCAGTTGCCAATACAACAGCCAGTTCTTCATGGAGACCGTGGGTCACACCATAGGCGGCTCGTCCCTGGTGGCGGGCGAGCCAAGCACCCTCTGGGGCGTCATGGGCCTGAGCGCGATGGGCGCGACCTGCAGCCAGGGCACCGGCTACTGCGACGAGTACCTCGACTCGTGGGCGTCATCGTCCCTGCCGGGGGGCCTCAGCATCGACTCGGACACCGGGATGATTTCGGGCGAGGCGGTCTCCAACATGTCCGAGTCTTCATTCACGCTCTGGATGAACGACACCGTGCTGGGGAGCAACCAGCTGAACGTGTCCTTCTCCATACTCAACGGCAGGCCGACGGTATCCTACAACGAGACGTCCTTCGTCTTGGAGCGGGGCACTGAGATAGAGCCCATATCACCCTACGAGGTCAACGGGACCATCCTCAACTGGACCTTCGTCCCAGACCTGCCGCCAGGACTCCAACTCGGGGCGAGCAACGGGACGGTATGGGGGACTCCGACGGTGAACCTGACGCAGCAGACTTTCCAACTCCGAGTGACGAGCGACGGGGGGACGACAAGAGTGAACTTCGACTTCACGATCAACGAGCCGATCGCCAACATCTCGTACGGCAACGGGACGTACATCATACCGAGGGACGCCTTGGTGGACATCTCCCCGACCATCGTCGGCGGGGCCGTCGCCAGTTTCGCCATCAACTCGACCTCCTTCCCGCTCGGACTCACCTTCAACACCACGAACGGCCACTTCGAGGGAATCCCGCTCCTGGTCACGAACCAGACGACCTACACAGTCACTGCGAGCAACTCTGGAGGAACCTCAAGCACGGAGGTGACCCTCTGGATAGTGGGGAACGGGATCTTCCTAAGCTTCCCGACCAGCGACCTGATGCTTACCGAGGGAGTGGCCATGCAGCCCATCGCAGGGCAGACCTCCGGCTCGACGCCTGAGAGCTGGGAAATCTCCCCTGGCCTGCCAGACGGGTTGCTCTTCGGTGATGAGAACGGCACTGTCTGGGGGACTCCCGAAAACGTACAGAACCAGACCAACTACACCATATGGGCGAATGCATCGGGAGCGCAGACAAGCTCGGTAGTCATCACCATAACCGTGCTCGTGGATACGGACGGCGACTCTATAGCGGACCTATACGACGATGACGATGACGATGACGGTTGGAACGACACGGCGGAGTTGGATTGCGGGACGGAGCCCTTGAACTCAACGAGCACCCCCGTCGACACGGACAGCGACGGGATTTGCGATAGCCTGGATGATTCGGACGATCGGGCGATAGCGCTGGCCTACTCCGTCAATAGCCTCGACCTAGTGGTCAACCTCTCGGTGGTTGACCTAGCCCCCATCACATCCGGAGGCACCATCTCGTCATGGGAGGCAGGCTCTGATCTGCCATCCGGGATCAACCTAGACAACAGCACGGGAGTGATATCGGGAACTCCCACGGAGGTCTTCAACTCGACATCCTACGTCATATGGGCCAACAACAGCGCATTCTCCGCTTCTTTCAGCCTCAACATCTCCTCTTCCCTCCTCGATACCGATGGGGATGGAATCCCAGATGAGACAGACACTGATGACGATAACGACGGCTGGGAGGACGCCAACGAGACAGCCTGTTCCACGGATCCACTTGAGGAGGACGACTACCCAGAGGACGGGGACGGGGACGGTATCTGCGATGCAAACGACCCAGCGGACGATTCCCCAGTCCTCCTAGCATACCCAGACCCTCTGCTCAACCTGACGACCAACATTTCAATTGTCCAAATCCATCCTATAGTCTTCGGCGGGGACGTAGTCTCATGGGAAGTGTCTCCAGACCTGCCTCCAGGACTCGTGCTCGACAACTCCACCGGATATCTATCCGGGACCCCCAGCATCGAATTCGAACTCACAAACTACACAATCTGGGCTAACAACAGCCTGCATGGGTCCCATTTCACAATAGGGATATCCTCGTGGTTGCTTGACTCCGATGGGGATGGGGATCCCGATGAGACCGATCCTGACGATGACAACGACGGCTGGGGGGATGAGGAAGAGGGAGACTGTCTGACAAGTACTCTGGATCCCACTTCGTTCCCAGAAGACGGGGACGGGGACGGCCTGTGCGACGGTCTGGACCAGGTAGACGACTCCGAGATATTCCTCGTCTACAGCATGACATCCCAACTGCTGTTCGTCAATGAGCCGATAGAGCCGATCGTCGGCACCACCTACGGCGGAGACGTTCGCACCTGGGAGGTCTGGCCAGAGTTGCCCGAGGGCCTCACCCTCAATGGGGCGCTTTCCAGAACAACGCCAGTGAACGGGACCATCACGGGAGCACCGATGGGGGAGTTCGAGATGCAAGTCTTCACAGTATGGGCCAACAACTCCCAATACCACAGCTCTGTGGAGATAACACTCCAATCGGTCTTGCCCGACCCCGACGATGACGACATCGACCTGATTTACCTGGACGATTTCCTAAACCTAACCACCAATGTGGATGAGGTGTACTTGGAGCCCCAGATTTTCGGAGGCAACGTTACTTCTTGGTCCATCTCCCCGACCGCACCGGACGGACTGGACTTCAACAACACCAACGGCCTGTTGACAGGGACGATAGCAGTCGAGCAGAACGAGACCGTCTACACAATCACTGGGAGCAACTCGCTGTTCTTGGATACCTTCCAAATCACGATTGTGGCCAGATACATCGACACCGATGAGGACGGCGTGCCTGACCTGTTCGACCCGGATGACGACGGGGACGGTTGGAACGACACGATCGAGATAGCCTGCGGAACGGACCCCCTGTACATCGTCGAGAGTCCCGAGGATCACGACGAGGACTGGATATGCGACCCACTGGATGATTTCGACGACTCCCCGATCGTCTTCTTTTACCCCAATGACAAGCTTACACTCACCGTTGGGGAGGAGATGGAGCCACTGGAGCCACTAATCGCCCCTAACAGTGGAGGAATACTCCTGTTCACTGTGATTCCCGACCTACCTAAGGGACTGGTCCTGGACAATAGCACGGGAGTCATTTCAGGGACTCCCGAGGAGGCCTTCAGGCACATGCTGATCGAGTACTCGCACCGTTTCACGGCACAGAACTCCCAGTGGGACTTCTCCTACAGGGTGGACTTCGACGTATTCTGGCCAGAGGACAACACCACCGACGAGGACGGTGATGGCTGGCCGGACCTTATCGAGCTAGAATGCAACACGGATCCGACCGACCCCTCCTCTTTCCCGGAGGACATAGACCTCGATGGGGTTTGCAGCTACATCGATGAGGACGACGATGGGGACAATATAGGGGACCCTATCGACAAGTTCCCGAAGGACCCCACAGCATGGGATGACACCGACAACGACACCATGCCTGACGAGTTGACCTGCAAGTACCTCACGGACTCGGCCAACTGCACATTCGAGCTGGTAGAAGACCTGGACGACGACAACGACGGTTGGCTGGACCTCAACGAGACCAGTTGTGGGACGAATCCGAAGGACAACCTGTCAGTCCCGGAAGACGACGATGGGGATGGGGTCTGCAACCTCTTGGAGGTGTACGTACCAGATGCAGTCAGGATTCTCTGGATTTGCTGCTTCCCCATTCTCCTGCTGCTGCTCCTGCTCTTATGGGTAATCAACCCCTTCACCGTCAGGGAAGAGGAGATACTGGGCCCAGAGCCAGAGTACACTACCACAGAGTTCGGATGGCAAGGGGGGACGGGCGAGTATGACGATCCGTACGTCCTTATGCCCGTTAAGGGAATAAGGAAGGGCTCTTTTGCCAGGAGCCACGAGATCATCCAGGTTTCTAACATAACCCCAAGGCTCGATTGCGACTTCACCGACATGTCATCCGAGGAGAACGGCGCTAGGTTCAGCATGAAATCGAAGAAGGCCAACTCGAGAGGCAATCTGGAGTTCAGGTTGGAGTTCAGCGACAACGGAGAAACCACAGAGACCACCGAATACGTGGGGCTCATCAGACTAGGGAAGGCCACAGTATACTTCCAGTGGGGGGTGGAGGTGGAGGTGTATCGAGACACGCCAGAAGAGGAGATCGCCAAGCAGAGGGCTAGGAGAATCGAGAGAGAGGCCAAGAGGAAGGCCTCCGAGATGGAGAAGGAGGCCGAGGAGAGAGTCGCAAAGGCCGAGATCGATGCCAAGAAGAAGGCAGCGGAGATGCAGAAGGACCTGAAGGCCAAGGTCGCGGAGGTCGAGAAGGAGGCCGGGGAGAGGGCCGCAGCGGCCGAGGAGGCTGCCAAGAAGGCCGAGGAAGCCCAAAGGGAGGCTGAGAGGAAGCAAGCCGAAGCAGAGAGCGCCGCCCGTAGAAAGGACAGTGAGCGCCTGGAAAGGGAAGCACGAGAGAAGAGGCTCGAGGAGGAAGAAAGGACCCGCATAGAGGCCGAGGAGGCTGCAGATGAGGAGCGCAAGGCAGAGGAAGAGGCTGCAGAGCTAAGAGCGATGCTCAGAAAGAAGGCAGAACAAAGGAAGGCCGAGGAGGAGGAGCGCAAGGCAGAGGAAGAGGCTGCCAAGAGGGCTGCAGAGGAAGAAGCGGCGAGAATCGAGAGGGAGGCCCAGGAGAGGGCCGAGCAGCTCCAGAGGGAAGCCCAGGAGAGGGCCGCTATGGTCGAGAGGGAAGCAGCAAGAAAAGCTGCTGAAGTCGAGCGTGAAGCTGAGATAAAGGCCATGGAGGCCAAAGAGAAGCTGAGGAAGAGGGCAATAGAGAGGAAGCGTCAGATGGACCTAGAGGAAAAGGAGAACCAGGTCGCACGGGACAAGGCTGCGAAGAGGTTCAGTGCCATGGAAAAGGAGCTCGAGGACAGGAGATCAAAGATCGAAGAGTTGGATGCCGAGGCCATGAAGAAGGAAAAAGCCCTACTCAGGGTTGCAGAGAAGTCCAAGGACATCGACTTCGGAATACTAGGGTTCGCAACCGCAGACCAGAAGGACCGACTCCAGGAAATCAAGGGGATTGGTCCGTTTATCGAAGAGAAATTAAACGCACTTGGCATCTATACATTCGCACAGATTTCCAGAATGAACTCAGACCTGGAGGATAAGATAAACGAGGCGATAGAGTTCTTCCCAGGTCGGATAAAGAGGGATGAATGGGCAAAGCAGGCAAGATCCATGGTGGGCAAAGAAGACACGGATGACGTCCCCTCTGAGAATCCTGATAGTCCAGACATTTCTCAGAATATGCTTATGGAGAAGGCTAGGGAGGAAGTCAGGAGAAAGGAGGAAGAGGAAGAGAAGAGGAGGGAAATCGAAAGGAGGAAGGAGAGGGCCGCAGAACTCCTGAGCAGGGTTACCTCCGAGACGGTTATCGACAAGGAGGAAGAAGATGATTCTGGGATCGACTTCACAGTAATCGGATTCGGATCGGAGGGAGATCGGGACAACCTCCAGCAGATAGACGGAATAGGGAGATTCGTAGAGAAGAAATTGAATGGCATCGGGATATACAAGATTTCGCAAATAGCAAATATGACACAGGAAATCTCTGAAGAGGTCAACCAGGCGATAGGCCTTGGGCCGGGCAGGATAGACAGGGACGAGTGGGTCCTCCAAGCAAAGAGATTGATACGATAAGCATTTGATACATGGACGATTGGAGGCAAATGGATGGCTGACCCGATAACAGAAGGATTTTCCTCATTGGCCGGGTTTCTCGACGAAATTGAGGAAATCGGAATAATCGCTCAGATCGGAGTGTCGCTGGGACTCACGCTTTTCGCACTGGTTTTCTCAAGGTACATCATTCTCAAAGCAGCCTGGAGGGTAGTGAGAAGAACAGAGGCGGAGTGGGACAACGAAATCCTAGATCCGCTGTTCAACCGAGTTTACGTCTTCGTTCTGACGGCGGGGGTGGAGCTGACAATGATGTGGACATTGGGGAGAAACGACGCTTTCTACACCGCTGTATCGCCCTACTTCTCCGCAATCTACATACTCCTTAGTGCATCAATAATCAGCGTTGGCATCAAGTTCATTGTGCCCGCTGCAATGGAGAGATACAACACCAACAAAAGCGTAACAGTGACTGGAGGAAACCCCATTGTAACATTCGTCTTGAGGGGAGTGGTCGGATTCATGGGAATATACCTGGCCCTACAGGAGGTTGGCATCGAACTTCTGGGAATTCTCGCGTCACTGGCAGTTTTCTCACTTATCATAGGATTGGCAGTACAGCAGACCCTAGGGAACATGTTGAACTCATTTATGCTCGCAGTGGACCAGCCATTCGAAGTCGGAGACAGAATCCTGGTGGAAGGAGTCACTGGGACTGTAATGTCAGTGGGAATCCTATCAACGAAGATACTGACCCTAACCGAGGAACTAGTCGTGATTCCGAACAACAGATTGGTCGACTCAACTATCACCAACTATGCGAGAGGAGGCGGTGACGGATTGGGATCGAGAGTAACTCTGACGCTTGACATAGGAGTGGACTACGAGGAGCGCTCCGCTCACGTGAAGCAGGTGATAATGGACGTGGCGAAGAAGTGCCCGCTAGTGGAGGAAGAACCCGCCCCAAGGGTCCTTCTAAGAGAACTAGCTGACTTCTCCAAGAACTACCGACTCTACGTGTGGATCAGTGACTATAGCGAAGAGTTCCTTGCAACCGATTGGTTACTCCGGGAAGTAGATATTGCCTTCGGCAGAGAAGGAATCAGCATCCCATACCCAGTGGGAGTAGAGCTGAAGGACAAGCCCAGCCCATTCCCAGAAGGCGAAGCGGGTGAGAGGATGAGGAGGATGAAAGCCACCAGGCAGCACGTTTCAAGGATCAAGATGCTGAAGGACGAGGCAGACCTAGAAGAGGAGAGGGACTCGGCCAGAACAGAGCTGGAGGTGCTACAGGCGAGGCTGGCAGAGGGAGACTTGAGGAAAGTCGAGAAGGAAACCCTTGAGAACGACATTAGGGCACTCGAAACCTTGCTAGCACAGTTCACTGAGTGAGTCTGCGAAACCTCTTCAAGCCTTATGCATGATTGAGGAACATGAAAACAGAGGACTCTGGAGCATCTGCGAAGGGAGCAGGTCTGGAATTGAGCGATAGGGAAAAGCCTGGAATAACGAGGAATAAGGTAGAGATACCCGCCGAAAAGAAGGGTGACAAGCCGACCTTCTCGTGGGACTACTTCCAGCCGAATGGGAAGAAATTGAGCGACGAAGACAGGGTAGAATTCCTCAATTCACTTGCGGTCCCTCCGGCATGGACTGATGTGTGGTTCTGCTCGAATGAAAATGGACACATACAAGCCACAGGAAAGGACGCGAATGGCCGGTTACAGTACAGATATCACCCCAAATGGATAGAATACAAATCAAAACTGAAGTACGCGAATATAGACGAGTTCGCAGCAGAACTGGATAGTCTGAGAGATCTGGTAAAGGAGGATCTATCGAAGAAGGAAATGAGTAAGAATAAAGTTGCCGCACTAGTAGTTTGGTTGATTGACAGATATCACATCAGAGTAGGTTCGGACCAGTATGCACAGGAGAATGAATCCTATGGCCTAACTACTCTCAAAGAGAGTCATATATCTTACAGAAAGGGTGAGAAAGCAATAGTTGAAGGGATGAGAGTACTGAAAGGTAGCAACAAACCTCTTCCAAAGATCAACGCAATGATGAAATTCACAGGAAAGTCTGGGAAGGACTGGAAAATTTACATTCGACACCCTGAGATTTCCAAACTAATCGAGGACTCCGCCAAGATAGGAGGCAAAGACAAGGAGCAGGACCTATTCAGATACGTTGACGAAAATGGGAATGACTTCGATATCAAGGCAGAGCACATTAATGAATACCTTAACCAGAAAATGGAAAATAAGTATACTGCCAAGGACTTTAGGACCTGGGCCGCATCATGGAAGACCGGCGCTAGACTAGCAATGGTATCTGAAGCAAGTGAGAAAGAGATTAGCGAGCTACCGGAACTACATCAAGAAGCAGTTGAGAAATCTGAGAAAGACGGTTTTCCGCCATATGTAGAATGGTGCGGGAGATATCTCAAGGGAACAGAGGGACTGGCAAAGCTGGCAGAATCAGGGAATCTCCCCGGATACACAGATAAGGAAAGAATGGCAACAATGCTCGCAGTCATAGATACTGTGGCCGCAGATCTGGGAAACACCAGAGCAGTCTGTAGATCATCATACATCAGGCCTATGTTCATGGAAGATTGGGAAGAGAGAGTCTTTTTGGATAGGTGGAATGAGGCAAAGAAGGGCCAAATAAGAGGAGAAAATATGTGGCCAGATGAGACGGTCGCGATTAATTACATGAAGAAATGGGAAGAGTAGAATGTTGAAGTGAAGCCTGTTCACGGTGATAAGATGGACATTGGGAGGAGCATAGATTTGCTCGGATTTCTGTGCCCCATTCCAGTTCATGAGACAAGGAGAGTTCTACAGCATTGTGAAGATGGCGAGATTATTGAGGTAATATGCGACGATCCGGAGACCCTACACGATATCCCCGCCCTATGTGACAGGATGGGTGTAATTCTTGAGAAAGTGGAAGAGAAGGACGGAGAATTCAGGTTTCTCATAGCCAATGTGACTGGGGAACTATAGTATTGAAATGGCCAATTCAACTGGAAAAGGCATGAGCAGCGAGCGGGTCTACGAACTGGGTGAGGTGCCTGCCGATGCTCGCTTACCCACAGAGCACGGAGATTTCAGAATCAAGGTATTCCACGAAGAGGAGACGGGCTTGGACCACGTCGCCCTGCTTCTCGGAGATATGGAAGGACCGGACCCTGTTCTAGTCAGAGTACACTCGGAATGCCTAACCGGTGATGCCTTCGGAAGTCTGAGATGCGACTGTGGGCCGCAATTGCAAACTGCGCTCAGAATGATACATGATGCAGGATGGGGGTGCCTAGTTTACCTGAGGCAGGAGGGGAGAGGCATAGGTCTTCATGCTAAGATACAGGCATATAACTTGCAGGATAGAGGAGTCGATACACTAGATGCCAATCTAATGCTAGGCCACCCTGCCGATGCGAGAGACTACGGTATAGCCTCGGAGATACTTGACTCGGTGGGAATAGAGAAGGTGAGTCTGATGACCAACAATCCAGACAAGGTTGAGCAGCTTTCTGAATATGGAATAAACGTAGTAGAGAGGATGGCAATAGTAGCCGGAGTAGGGGAAGGAAACTTGGATTATCTATCCACCAAGGCCAACAGAATGGGGCATCAAATCAGCGAAGATAACCTAGAGAAGCAGTAGTTCTGGGGCCGTGACCGGGACTCGAACCCGGGCCGGCGGGACCACAACCCACCGTGCTAACCGCTACACCATCACAGCCAGAATTAAGATGGGCGTGAGTCAGCCCGTATTTCAACAGTTTTGCATGATTGGCTAGAAGCCAAACACCAACGCCTTGAAGCGGGGAAAGCCGTCGTTGACCGCATGGGATATTGCAGGGCGGCTTCAGTTCTCGTGGCACTATTCCTAACCTCCCTATCTCTTCCTTTTGCCATTGGAGACACTGTAATCTCTTCAGAGGAAGTCGAAATTCTGGAGGCTGGAAGTTTCCAAAGTCCCTCAGAGTGGTCCTTTGAAACTACTACCGGTTTCTCAACCGATCAGGCAGAGTACACCATTGGAATGGTGGCAGATGGCGAGATGTCCTTCACCCATGCCAGGCCAGACAACTTCGCTGAATACACCTCTTGGGCAAGCATAGGATGTGGTTCCTGTAATGCCACATTCGGGGAAGCGGATGGGTTCTACTCTTGGTCCAAGGGTCCGGACATAACAATGGGCGGATACAGTTACTCTGGACTTGATTCTATGGAAATTGAACAGGTATCACTAGTTTTACACATCTCTATCCCTGATGCTCTTCCTTCAGATGAGGTGAATGTGATTATGCAGAATCACGGTTCTGACATTCTCGTGACCACATTTGCAAGAACTCTGGGCCCACTTAATCGCATGATCAACCCGCTTGTGGTGAACCTGGATAGTCACCTGGACTGGGATTGGTCGAAACTAGAGCAAACCCAGTTCAATGTGGACTACGTTTCTGACAACCAAGGAGCTGACGACTCCGAGGTCAGGGTCGATGCTGTAGGATTGAGAGTGAAGTACCACCAGCCTTGGTTCTCTTTCGAAAACGCTAGAGCAGAGCACTCATCGATTCCGGAAGAAGTGCCAGTTTTCGATATTAGTACCTACGATGGAGAAATATCAGGACTTGAACATAGCACGTGTGGACTCGTCCCTACTGGGGAGGAGAGTGGAATTTGGGAATTCCGGGTTTCAGCACCAACCGGCCAGAAAATAGGAAGAGTGCATGTTTATGGGATAGGGAATTACAGTGTTTTGTTCTCTCATGATAGTACAGACGGAGAGTATGTGGAGATTGATTCTGGCGATCTGGTTTGGGGTAAGGCTGAAATCGTTGATTTCAGAATTCTAGTGGAGGATGGTTGTATCTCTGGATCCAGAGTTGACTTGAACGACCCCCACCTAATTGTCAGTGGAAGGGTTTCAGGTGGTTTTGCTGGCCTCTCGAGCGAGTCTAGTAATATCAGATTCGCCATAGGGTCATTTCTCGTACATACAGAACAAATGGACTCTGGAGAGTTCGAGTTTTCAGTGCCTGTTGGATATGCACTCCCTCCCGAAGGTGAGGTCCTCAGAATAGGGGTTGCTGCTAGATTCCAATGGTCTTCAAATGGAACCTCCGAAAACACTGTTGTCCACATAGGTTCGATGTCAATTTCTGGAGGATTCTCACTAGAGTGGGATAGAGCTCCAATGTGTGAGCAAATCGCTGATTTAAGCCTCATCGAGGACGAAGGTGGAGAAATAATCTCTGTCTATTCAATATGCAGTGATGACATCACAGACCCTCAAAGTCTGGAAGTCAGAGCTTATAGTTCTGACAATAGTACCCTTTTGGCTTACGGTGAGGGAGGACTTCTGATGATTGAACCAGAAGATGAGGCAAGTGGTACTGCCGAGGTTTTTGTCCAAGTGATTGACGAAGTTGGGAACTCTTGGACCGATTTCTTAGTCGTGGAAGTTGAACCAGTCATGGATCCCCCGGAGTTTGTCTATGTCCCAGGTGTCCTTTACATCGAACTAGGCGAGTCAGGAGTCATAGCTCCAGAAATTTTCGATCCGGATACGGAGTCTCTCTCCATCGCCACTAGCAAATCCTGGGCCTCGGTAAACGATACAGGTGAGATATTCTTGCAGCCTGTAGAAACGGGAGAGCACGTACTAACGATATCCGTCACTGACGGAAACTCAATAATCACTAGAGACGTGGTGGTCATTGTTACCTCAAAACCAGACTTACTGGTAGAGTCTATGGAGATTAGGATTGGGGGACTAGAGGCTGATGTTTTGGAGAATGGGGATGTTGTAGAGGTGATTGGATTCATCCGTAATCAAGGAAGGGCGACTGCTCAGAATGTATCATTCTACTGTATGTTGAATGGGATTCTGGTTGGGACGGGAGAGATTTCCGAATTGGATTCTGGAGGCCTGTCTATGGCGACTTGTGACATCCAACTGATTGTGCCTACTGAAGTAGCCGTCTTCACCGTTGAGATAGATGGAACGAACACGATTGAAGAGACAATCGAAGGAAACAACGTTCATTCCGTAGAATTCCCAATAGGAGACCCAAGTACTGGGCCTGATGATGGGGGAGCGAGTTCGACCATAGTGGCCTTATCCGTCGTGGCGATTCTGTTTTCGCTGGCAGCGTTCCAGATGGGTCCGAAATCACCCAAAAAGGAGTTCCAACGAAGGAAGTAGTGCGGTAATGTACAGCTACTGACCTACGTTTGGCTGATAATCTGAGCAAAATAGGCAATGGTTATACAAGGAGCGAAAGCCAAAGCAAACTACCGCGCTAGTGGCTTAGGTTACAGGTGCGGTGGTGTGTGTGAAAAATGATGGTATTGAAAATTAGGCTGGAAACAGACGAGTGGATATACGAAGAGCATGAGACTGCGTAAGCGATCTAATCCTTCGACCAGGTTTGCGGATATGTCCCAGGTGGCATTATCACCGTCTTTGGTGCTGCTATCTGACCGGATTTCATTTCCGGGATAGAATCTGAATGGACCGAGAGTTCGGAGACTGCTACAGCTTCTCCCTTTAGGCTGGAGATTAGGACCGTCGACCCGGGTGGTAGTCCTTTAGGGACTGAGACTATTCCGGGTCTAGCGAGTGGGGCTCCATGCGAAAGGGCCGACACCGCACCATCCTTGATCACTATCCTCGGAATGTCGTTTAGTACCGTTTCTACGGGGCAGACCAGTCTCTCCAGTCCTCTGGGGTCATCATGCTCCTTCCAGAGGAAGACTGCATCTGCGAGTTGCTGCATCGAGCATGACATTTGATCCTCAAGGGGTCCGCTCTTGGACCTATGGAGTTCCAATAGCTCGCATTTGTTACCTGAAAGAAGGCCCAGATCCTTCACCATAGTCCTGATGTAGGTTCCAGCCTCGCAGCTTATCGAGAGCAAGTGCACCCTATCTCCCTCTTCTGTCTGGACCAGTCTAGATTCAGAAACCTCCCTTGTCCGAACTTGGACCTTCACTGCAGATTCCTTCGGTGGGACATTGAATATCTCGCCTTTCATCGCGTTTACCAGTGACTTTAGTTCATCTTCTGGAACTGCTGTCTTGAAGCGTATCACTGCGACGTAGCTCTTTGGCTTCCTAAGGAGTTCCGCGGTAATCTTTGTCGATCTACCGCAAAGAAGGGTGAGTAGACCGGTTGCAAATGGATCCAACGTCCCACCGTGTCCTATTCGTTTGATCCCTAACATAGATCGAGCCCATGCCGCTAGTTGGTGGCTGGATGGTCCGGGGGGTTTGTCCACAAGAATAATCCCGCATTCGAGGAGTTCTTCCAATGGTCTTTGCTCGGGATTGCAGCCAAAGGAATTGTTGGTTTTCGCGGAAGGATCGATTGACCATGTTTCCGAATCCATGATTTCACCTACCCAGTATGGCGTCTACTTCGTTGAATACCTCAGACTCGTCCTTGCTATCTGCTTCTATAACGAGGTGATACGGCGACATGTCATCCAAATCTATCCCATATAATGAAGAGTACCTAGCCATGTCATCTTCTTGTCTCTGCTGGGAACGTTGGAGACAATCGGAGAACTCTCCCCCTTCCCTCTTCTGGATACGCCGTGCCCTCTCTTTGTCCGAAACGCTCACCCAAACTCTTAGGCATTCGAGATCGTTCTTATGTGCCCACCAGCCACTGAGTCTGCTCTCAACAATCTCGGGAGATTCTGGGGATGACATGCTTTTCTGAAGAAGTTCGTCTAGATACCTGTCCACATCGGTGTCCTCTTTTGCTTCTGCGCTTAATTCTTCAACGGATAGGCCGCGGGAACGGGCTTCTTCCCTGAAGACGTCGCCACCATTCATGGATCTCCATCCTCTAGATTCTGCAATCTTGGCCACCAGTGTCGATGTCCCACTTCCTGGGGGACCGCTAATTGTCAATTTAAGCAGAGTGATCATCTCCACTCGCTTCTACATACGTCGCATCTGAGGAGCCCTCTCGGGGTTCTGGAAATCATATCGGAATTGCAAATCTTGCACTTTGAACCTTCTCGGGGTGGCGCTACATGCTTATTTCCCGAGCGTCGTTGTTCGATATTCTTGGAGCTCCCCCCTGTTTTCCTTGGTCCCGCCCTCCTCTGTGATCTTCTAACTGAAGATGATGCGGACTTCCCCTTTGAATCATCGAGCATGTGCAGCAGAGGCTCTGGGATGGTCTCCCCTGACAGCACCAGAGGATGCCGGGAGAAACGGACGATCTTGATGTGTCTGTCCAGAATTCTTCCCAAGGGAGCACTCATTGCTATGTAAGTCGCTATCCAAGCCGGGAATATCCAGAGTACTCTGGCATTGAAGCTCCACATGGGGTCCCATGGTAAGCTGACGAATCCTACTCTGAATGATTCCACGGAACCCGCCATCCAACTGAATATTGCAATTATGAAGACCATTGTGAAGACCATCGGCTTCATCATTGAGGATTGCATCTTCATTTGCTCGGGCATCATCTCGAGCTGAATCGTTTGCATCTTATCTGCCATGGCTGTATCTCTAGCCATCCTTGCTTCTCTGAGTTGCTTCCCAATCTGTCTGCTCCTGTGCGAGAAATGAGCTTGCTGGAGTGGGTCCATGAAGAATGAGCGAATGATTGTGTTCACTATCATAATCGAAGAGCCGACAATGAAAACAGTCGGGACAAAGTAGGTTTGATGGAAGGGCAACATAGGTTCTAGCACCGATCCTGCTGTATCCGAGAGTCCGACCCTAAGACCGGGATAGAACATCAACATTACCATCATCCCAAGGAGCAACATCATGGGAAGCATCATCGATGCCATAGCATCCGCTTGGGCATCCCCGCCCGGTTCTGCTGGTGCCATGTCACATCGACACGAAGGACTGAAAATAACACTTCGGTGATGGAGAGATGGGGGCTACAGTATGTCAGGAAAGTTTGTGCCCGCATACCACACATATCGAAGACCCTATTCCCACTTCGTATCCACATGCCGGACATGTGTTTGATTTGTCCTCAGATTCTTCCGATTCCTCATGTTTTTCGGCCTCTGGTTCTGATTCTATCTCGTCCTCTTTATTCTTGGGCTCTTCTTCTATCACTGGTTCGCTTTTGTGTTCTACTTCTATAGCATCCTTGGATGCAGACGGCATTTCCTCTTCTTGTTGTTCCAGCCATTGTGGGACATTTGGCTCCTCGTCCACCTCGTCGCCAAATGTTGCACCATGGAAATCCTGAGCATCGGATACCTTGTACTCTGCCTCCGGATCTCCTTGAATCGTATACAGGACTTCTATTCTCTCTCCTTGAAGAATTCGCCCTATCGCCCAAGTTACCTGAGTGCCGTCCCTTGCAGACTCCTTCGTTATCGAAGAGCCCCTTTCTCCGTCTTTATCGGAGCGGACAACTGATTCTTCTATGGAGAACGTCCCGGGTACGATATCGTGAAGGGCGAGGTCATCTAGTGCGCTGTCAGAACTGTTGTGGAACATTAGCATTATTTCGTATTGCCCTGGTTTCCCACCTGGGAAGACCTCCTTTCCTGTACTGATGTTCCTCCTTTTGTGGACTACTGAGATTATCGGAGGCTTTGCCACCGTCCTGGTGGCGACTGGCCCGAATCTTTCTGAGCTGAAATCGACCTTTATCGGGGCAACCAGTAACTCATTTCTAGGGGATGGATCGGGTGCTAAGAGAGGGTATCTGATTACTACTGCCTTTCCTGGTTGTAAGCCCAATGGAGCAGAGGTACCTATTGTCATTCGTAGGGAGTTACCCTTCCTGTCAGGAGATACATGCCTCTCCTCTAATTGTGTCCCATTTACCACATCGATTCTGTATTGCTCCTGTTTGAGTTCAGTACCCTCTATCTCTATGGAAATATCTTCCGTGTTCGGAGTGTCAAAAATCCCGGGAATATCATCAAGAACTCGGAGAACATTGATCTCAGAGGTTCCAGTATTCTCAAGGGTGATCACTGTTTCTACTTTGGATGAGATGTATGATTTTATTCGTGACTTGTCAAACCTCTTTTGAAGAGCCGCGTCAAGAACCGTAAGTTGCTGTTCCTTCAATTCCACGGTTCCTGAAGATTGTACTGAAACCCTTGGAAGTATCGAGAATCTGATTTCCTGAGTGAAGCTTGGTTGATCATCAGATTCAACTCTCTTCACCATAGAGTCCCATTTACCCTCTGGTGGAACGTCTTGCCTGATATCTGAAACTTCCAATATTGGATCTTCCCGCCCTATTAGCCTAACAGTTGCGCCAGATAGTGAGACTACGAAGGATGATTTATTTTCGAAGACGCATGTACAATGCCATACGCCTGGTCTGTCATCCTCCTCTGCGTTTACATATGAAAATTGACGTCCCGATCCAATCACTCTGTCGAATCGTGCTCTAGAGACTGTCGCCTCTGAGGAGTAAGTTGCTGAAGTGACTCCGGAATTTATTTTTTCGACCGATTCTGTCTTTACTTTCGCGGAGATGGCTAGATTTCTTTTCTCCCCTATGTTCATCCGTCCTATATCCCAGACAACTGAGTCTTTTTCGACGCTGTAGACGCTGTCATCCGGAAGAATGAAAGAATCTGGAATAGTCCTCTTGACCTCGACATCGTAAAGTGGTGCTGGTGAGACATTCTCAATCTCGATATTAATTTCAATTTCCTGAGGGGAGTCGGAGAAGACCATGGATAGGCTTGGCTCCTCGTCTCTGGAGCTCTCTGTATCTATCGACTCCTTCAGAACCAACATTCTTGGTCCAGAGGCAGTGTAAGGTATCGCCGTTTCCTCGGTAGGGTCTAGCTCCTTAACAGATGATACTCGATCTCCGAAATCTGTAGAGTCTATTGATTCTAGATGAACTTCGATATCCCAAGCCCTATGTTTCTTACTTGAATTCCTCAGAATAAGTTCCCCATCAATGAACTGTTTCCTTATTGTTCCGTCTGGGTTCAGTACTGATTTTTCCGTTTCACTTAGCGTAGCATGTAGTTTGTCCCCAGGAATAGAGTCTACTTCTGACGCGGATCTCAGGAATGGGGATTGTCTGGGAGTCTTTGTCTCATCTGGTTGATTTAACTCGGGTTCGCTTACCAGTTCGAATGAGTCTATTGCTTGAGCTACTTCTGATTGGCTTATTTCCTGGTCAGTTAATCCTTTAGGCCACTGATTTTGTTCGGAAGAAGTATTACTTCCAAAAGGATCATGTGGCACTACGTCTGAATTTGGCTCCCATCCACCCTCTAGAAGGGACAAGGAGTCGGCTAGCGAATCTATAGAAGAAATATCACTCTCAACTGATATCTCATCGGGAATTGGGGGTGATTCCTCCTCCACTTCCTCGGGCTCTTCGGAGAATCCTGGCGGCGGGGGAGGAGCTTCGAACCCCATCGGAGGTGGCGGAGGCGTTTCCACCTCCACTTCCTCGGGCTCTTCGGAGAATCCTGGCGGCGATAGTGGTTGATTTTCCTCAGGCGGCTCTTCTATCTCATCGCCAGAATTTTCAGGTTCAATTGATTCCTGCAGTGTTTCTTCTTCTGGTACTTCGCCCCTATCCACAGCTTCATTTGGTTC
>CACOAW010000017.1 GCA_902625325.1 uncultured Candidatus Poseidoniales archaeon
TTGCTTCATTGACGAAGATATTGCCTTCACAATCATTTGAAATGCTTATCGAAAATGAGTCTGTAGTTTCCATGTCGAACTCTGTAGGTGTGCATTCATCAGGGAAGGATAATACCCAGTCAAATGAGATATGGTTTAGAAGGATTTCAGACAAAACCTCGAGTTCCTGGAGACTATCATAATCTTCAAGATTTATTCCTGCCGCAGAGAACGCTTCATCTGTTGGAGCAAATATTGTCATTCCCGTCTGAGGACTATTCTCAATAGAAATGTCGTCCATCAACATAGTCATTGCCAATGCATTCGTTAAGTCTCCAAGTTCCCCATCATTCGCTAGGTTCGATGGAATACCAAATCTAGGATTGAATCTTGGCTCGTCATTATTCTGTGGTGTGAAATTGAAGCTTGTAGGAATCAGAACTTGGTCGATTACCTGAATCATTCCATGGTCCTCGGCAGCTAGATTATCTGCATCAATGATATTCGCCTGATTGACTGTGAGATTTCCCTGACAGTCATTTGAAATTATGACTGTCTCAGTCCAAGAACTGTAATTCGAGGGATCTGCATACTCTCCGTTTAGCATTGGCATCCAGTCAACAGTGTAAGGTTGGCAGTGGGGTTCGTATTCGCCACTCGAGCTGTTGTATGCCATACTCGAGTTCAGGGCATATGGTCCTGCGAAAGTAACATGATACAGTAAGATTTCAGTCAAGAATTCTATCTCTTCTGAACTATCAAAATCATCTAAATCTATACCTGCAGAAGCAAAGGCATCATTAGTGGGGGCGAAGATCGTCCACCCCATTTGAGGTGTATTACTAGAGCTAAAATTATCAGTTAATCCTGTTATGTTGAGCGCCTCTATGAGAGTAGAAAAATCAACAAAACTTTCCAAATTATCTAATACAGTCAAATCTTCATTGAACTGATAGAGACTGTCATCAATAATTTCCTCTGCCCCAGATTCATTGTCGTGTTCATCATTACCGTCTTCATCAAGCTCATACCAGAAATCGTCATCGGTATCATAAGGCGTGTAAGTCAGACAATCATGGGGATCAAAGTCTGCTTGTCGAGTTTCGAATTCCCCATCAGGTAACATGACATCATAGGTCGCATTCCCGATGCATATCTCTGGGCTCATGGATCGATAGTAAATTGATGTGAGGGTATCATTGCTACCTGAGGGGATGTAGTTGCTTCCCTGTGAGCCGTAATGGTATCCCGATGTAACACACGTAACATAGAGGACGTTGACATACAAGTTATTTGCTGCAGCGAGTCCACCAAATCCTGAATAACCACAATAAATAGTGCCACCATCCCAAGCCATTGTTACATGGAATCTGTATACATCTACAGAGGTATTCATCGTCAGGACCATGGTATCATTGGTAACATTCCCCCACCCAATAGCTACCTCTGCGTTTGGATTTGATTCGTCGACGTCCGCAGATACCTGTGATGCGGGGATGGTCACCATCATTAAGCATATTAACAGTACTCTCAATCGACGCATATTCGAGCTTTATCAAATTACTAGGTATAAAGCCCCGTTTTGGAAATAGCAGACTCGTCACTGTCTTAGTAACATACCCGGAACCATTAGGATTTAATCAAAAAGTCACATTCTACCGGTTGGCGAAAGGCAAATGTGTAGTGTGCAAATTACACTTAGAATCTCTAATTTGGTGGTTTTTTGGTCCGCGCTCCCGGACTTGAACCGGGGACCCCCTGATGGCTGCCTACAACCGTGTGTTTTCAGTCTACAGTCAGGTGCTCTAGCCAACTGAGCTAAGCGCGGCAAAGCAGTGGAGTGCCTCTCGCCTTATGTCGCTTTCCAGTGAATAGGTGTGATTTGACGCAGACTTGATTGTTACCTCCGGCGAATCCGAGTTGGTCTGATAATCGGCTCCAGAGACCACCCAAGTTCCTCAACGGTTAAGAAGGCAAAGAACAGACTGAGGGGGCGTAATAGGCAGAAATGCCTGGGATGCGCGAGGCGAGTTAATGGTAGAGGTACCCAGTAGTTCAGTAACCCCAGAAGGGCCCGCAAATGCCCCTGCTAGAGTTCCAACTGCACTGACTGATCGAGAGTTGGAGAACTTCGGGCCACCGGACCCGAGGATCCTCGTCTGCGGTTGTGGGGGGTCCGGTAACAACACCATGAACAGAATCACACACATAGGTGTAGAAGGAGCCATCACGGTTGCCATCAATACTGACAAGCAGCACCTCGACAACACCAGAGCAATGCAGAAGCTACTGGTTGGAAGACACATCACAAGGGGCCTCGGTGCAGGAGGGGATCCGGTAATGGGCAGGAGATGCGCAGAGGCCGGCAGGGACGTGATTACCAAGATCGTGGACGGAGCGGACCTGGTCTTCGTGACAGCGGGGCTGGGAGGAGGAACCGGGACCGGTATCGCCCCTATCGTTGCAGAGGAGGCCAAGAGGTCCGGTGCCCTGGTCGTCGCTGTAGTCACCACACCATTCAACGTGGAGAGGCGCCAGAGGATGGAGAGGGCCTTGGAGGGCCTAGACCTCGTTCGGAAGGCAGCAGATGCGGTTCTGGTTCTGGACAACAATCGCCTGCTCCACTTCGTTCCGAACCTCCCTCTAGACGAGGCATTCAGCATAATGGACCAGCTGATCGCCGAGATCGTGAAGGGAGTGGTCGAGACAATCACCCTCCCAAGCCTGATCAACCTGGACTTCGCTGACGTTCGATCCATCATGAAGGGAGGGGGGGTCACAATGATGCTCTACGGAGAGAGCGACCAGGGCCCGGAGGAGGTCGTTCACGAGTCCCTGAACCACCCATTGCTGGACATAGAGATCGATGGGGCAACAGGGGCGCTTATCCACGTGACGGGAGGTCCCTACATGACACTCGAGCAGGCGAACCAGGTCTGCGACCTTATGACCGCACGCCTCTCGCCCAATGCCAACGTGATCTTCGGCGCAAGGCAGGATCCCGCCTTCGGCGACACCATCAAGGTCATGTCAATCATCACCGGAGTGGCCCACGAGAGGTTGGGCAGGGAGATGGTCAGCGCGGACATGCTCGGAGAGGCCCTCAACATCGCGAGGAAGAGCCGAGAGAGAAAAGACAGCGGATTTCAGAGGTTTGACTAGTGAACAGGTATGGAGAAGCCTCAAAGATGACGGATTGGAGGGAAAGTTGATGCAAAAGACACTGGTTGCGTTAAGTCTGGCGTTTTTCCTGCTCTCTTCAGTAGTGGCAGCCCCCGTTTCCGCACAAGCGGCAAGCGACCCAAAGCAACCCTCAGTCGACAACCCGCACATGCACTTCTGGGGTACAGGGGACCTGTCCTCGTGCTGGACACACTTCGACAGCAACGACTCGACCGGCTCTTCCGAGGAAGGATTTGGGGAGAGGAGCTACGGAAGCGGCCAGGTGGAAATCTCCCTCTCCTGTAGGATGCAGGACAACCTGAAGGAAAACATGTACCTGAACCCCAACGGCACCATCCTGATTGAGGTCGGAGTGAACATATTCTCAGGGGAATGCGACAACGAACAAGGCAACTGCCAAGAGCTGACCCTTACTCTTAGGAGAGGTAATCTCGCGGTCGCCAGCCAAGAGTTCCCCGCGGTCTCGGTCGATGGGGACGACGAGCAGATCAGGTGGGAGTTACCAGTTGACAGGAACATGACCGTCTGGAACAAGAGCGTCGAAGAGCCAACACTGGACATCGAGTTCTCGAAGCCCGGGTACAACGGTATCGAATGCGGTTTGTTCGCTGACTGCACCGGGACATTCAGGTTCTACTACTCGAACAACCAAGACGGAATGGATGCCGAAGTCCTATGGCCAGTCGTCAACATTACCGAGGAAAACCCGGAAGGTGAAGGAGGAGACGGAGAAGACAGCGGTAGCCTGCCTGGGGGACTCCCAGGCTTCGGACTAGCCGCTGGCCTTGGCTCTCTGGCGCTCGCGGCAGTGGCTGGTAGTTCCAGGCTCAGCAGGGACTAGGGCGTGGCGGTTCACTCGATATCAGGTTCGTCCAATCTCACTTCCAGAGCCTGTGGATTCTCTAGCGCGACTATCCCCTTGATGTTCTGACTCTCCTCCAATGTCTCTGGGGCCGGTGCGACCTTCACCCTGGTTCCGGAGAGCCTTACGTCCTGGTTGGCGGAGACCTCGGGGGCATCGTTGGGGATGAATATACCCAGGCCGCCGTACATGCTGTGATGGGCCACGAGGAGGACCCTGCCCTCCTCGTCGACCTCGGACCGCACTATTCGGAGGGTGCTGCCGTCGGCGAGGAGTTTGCTGGCATCGCGCCAATCGTCCCAGTAATCCATCTCCTTGACCTGGAGGTCCTCCATAGACTCCTTGATCGAGTCCTGGCTCAACCTGACCTGCTCCTCCTTGTCCGAGGAGACCTCGTTAAGTCCGTCCAGGAACCTCCTGATCCTGGTGAGCTCGCCGTCCTCGCTCCCGGTCGCGGCTGTGTTGGCCATGAGTAGCATTTCCTTGATCGAGTCCGCATGGTCGCTACCAGTCTCGACAGCGCACTCCAGGGCCTCGTCGAATATCTCCAGAGCGAACCAAGGCCTGTCCACCCCCAATAGGGAGTGGGCCAGTCTCATCAGCTCGTGAATGGCCTTCTCCTTGTCTCCCTCTATCTGTTCCCTGGCCTGCTTTAGCTGTGAGCCGGCCATTTCCTCCTCCCCAGACAGGAACCTCGACAATGCCGCTGCTATCAGGTGCCTCAGGTTGGGCAGGTCCCTCTCGACGGCCATCTGGCTGGCCTTCTCGAAGAGCTCAGCAGCCTTCTGATTGGACTCGGTCGAGAGCGAGAGGAGCCCGAGTTGGTGCAGAGTCCTCAGCTCCGCGACGTCATCCAAGCTCAGGCTCGATAGGTAGAGGGAACGCGATAGGTGCAGCCTGGCAGACTCCGACCTCCCCAGGAGGCCGGAGATCATACCGAGGACTGTCTCCATCCTGGAGAGGGGTCCAGCGACGGCTCGATGGGCGATTCCCGAGATGCTGTCGTCTACCGAGGAGAGGCCCAGTCCGATCGATTCCTGGCAACTGGTCGACAGTTCTGCTAGGTCGGTGTATATCCCTGGGAGGTTTGTGACCTCCTCGAGCTCGAGAATGGTCCCGAGAGCCGGGTCTATCTCCGATGCTGGATGGCATATCTCAGGCAGTCTGCCGAGCTTCTTCTTCCTTGAGGCCTTGACCTTCTCCCCCCTCAGGATTCTCTGCAGCGTCCTTACCATCGTCCCAGCCTCATCCTTCCTCTCATCGTCCTCCGAGGGGCTGGGCAGACCGGGCCTGTTGGTCAACAGGCTATCAACCAGCCAGGTGAGTTTCGACTGGACGTCATACTCTGCTGCCCTGCTAATCGCATACCTCATCTCCGCAGACCTGACTCTACGCGAGAGGGTCTTCATGCGGCTCGATGGGGCTCCTTTCACGGTCTCGGACAGTCTGAACAGGAAGGTGGAGGGGGGGCAGGTCTCAAACCCGAAACCGGCCTTCTCCTTGGTGGTCGTCATCTTGAAGTCATCAGTGACCAGTATCACCTTTTTGCCCTCCTGGTCGTAGCGAGCTGCCAGGATCATGAGTGAGAGGTCGACGTCCTGAGGCGCGGCTCTCTCGCCTATCGTCGCGGCCACGCTCCTGATCTCCCCCTCCGACACCTCAGATGTGAAAAGCACGTCCTTCAGAGCCTCGAGGAGATTTGGCCTCCCCTTCCAAGTCTTGAATCGGACGTTTCGGACCTCTCCGTGTACCCCAGAGGTGACGTGGACCCCCCCTCCATCGCCCTTGAGGCACTTGGTTAGATCTGATACTAGCTCATCCCCAGCTAGATTGCCAAGGTGTATGAATGCATTAGAGTCGACAACCCAAGTATTGCTTCCCACAAGTCAAAGCGGCACAAAATGGGCATAAAGTGGTAACTGAAACCGTGTCGGGCTCCGTGTCACCATTTACTATGCAATTATTGATGCGCACAAGTAATAGCGGCGGCCTGTATCGAGCAACGTGGAAGAGAGGCTGGACCTTTGGCAACCACGCATACCTCGAGAAAAGGCCGAGAAGAAGTTGCCCTATCACCAGCTTCTCCATGTGGTCGGATTTGCGATATGCTATTTCCTCGTAAGCGGGTTGTTTTCTATCATAGTTTGGCTGTCTGAAATGCAAGGTTCAGAAATAATTCCGAACAACCCGCCATGGTGGTCGATACTCATGGCGACCGTAGTCGTCTATCCCCTCCTATTCATCGCATACAAGGAAAATCTCGAGCAGCAGGACAATGGAGAATCATAGGGCATCCATCCTTTGGCATGTCGGGCAGAAGTCAAGCCTCCTCCCCCCGATAAACTCCCTCACCACCTCTGTACCGCATGAGAGGCAGGGCAAGCCGTTCCTGCAGAAGACTGCGTGGCGGTACGATCTCCGCCTCTCACCCCTCTCCTTGCCCTCCTCCGCGACTTCCTTGGGGACGGTGAGGCCGCCTGTTTGGTAGGACATCACACAGAGGCGCTTGGCCTCTTCGGCCCAAGCTCTCTTCCTCTCCTCCGAGAGCTCCCTTGGCTTGGCATGGGGATTAACTCCCGACTGGTGGAGTATCTCGCTCCTCAGGTAGTTCCCCACTCCGGCCAAGAAGGACTGGTCCAACATCAGGCTGGATGCCTTCCTGTTCCTGTGCCTCTTGCCAGCGAGCATCCCCATTATGACCTCAGGGGTACAGGAATCGTCGAGCACGTCCGGGCCCAGCCTTGAGATGAAGGGGTGGCTCTCCTCGTCGCGTGATGGTATCATCTCGACATCGGTTGCGGACCAGAGCCGGACTGCGTAGCCCTCCGTGAGGAACTCGGCCCTGAGGGCTCTCCCCCAATTCAGCTCGGTGCTCCTCCTGTTGACTGTCCAGCGCCCATAGAGCTGGTTGTGGCTGTACATCGAGAGGCCGCAGTCGAACCGTGTGAGCATCGCCTTCCCGCGCGTAGTGACCGACACCACCTGGGAATCGGCCACTACCGTCTGGAACTCCCGGATCGGGGGGTAGTGGAGCTCGATCGACTCTATCTCCTGTCCCACCAGCCTCTTCGATACCCTGTCAGCAGCCCTCCTGATCTCGGGCCCCTCAGGCATGGTGCCACTAGACTGAACCTATACAAAACTCCGCGTTTTCATTTGCGTATCCGGATTTGTGCACAAGGACGATTGAGCAAGTGATTGGGAGTTCTCTCTAGGCACCTCTGTACCTGTCGGAGATGTTACCAAGGACTACCATGCCTCCGAATCCCCCGACAATCAGACATGTTGCAGGGAATATCGTCTTGGCCAGGGGGCCGTATGGCTCCACCAGATAGACCCCGATGATGAGGCCTATCAGGCCAGTTACGAAGGGTATCAGGTGATAACCCCATGGGACGTTGTCAGCGAACCTTTCCTGCATACCCAAACCAATAGTGGTCGCACAAATTAATTTTTGTCAGACCAAATCTGTAGCGCTTGAGCAGTATCGCAGTCAGACGGTGTATTGCATCTCCAAAACACAGGGGAGTAATTGGGAGTTCGGAGTTTGATTTTGTTACTCTAGACTCATCGTGCTGTAGGTTCTCATTATGATAATCCCAGCTATGATCAAACCCATCCCCAATATTGCTCCGGCGTCTAACCGCTGATCGTGAAAAATCACTGCAAATACTGCAATCCCTACAATTCCTACTCCTGACCAAATTGCGTATGCAATGCCCACAGGAATCTCATCCAATGTTAGTGAAAGGAAATAAAATGCAGAACAATAACCAGCCAACACGATCAGAGACGGTAAGAAATTGGTGAAACCTTCAGTCGACTTGAGTGATGATGTTGCAATCACTTCGGAAAATATTGCCATAGTCAGATAGTACCAGTTAGCCATGTTTCCTGTTTGACCGGTTGGCTCATGAACTTCACCCCCTGAAAAACCTCTGAGTCCTACATGCATCACAGGGATTTCAGGGATTGGGATCTGAGCAGGTAGTCGAAATCACTCGTAGGCCCATTCGCCACTTCGCATGACTGGAACTCTATCTCCACCTTGGGTGATTCCATCAATGTCTAATTCTCCTGAACCAATCATCCAGTCAACGTGGATGTTGGAAGAATTCCCACCAGCAGCAACAACCGCTTCTGGGTCCTCACCGATATCTCCCTTGAAGCACTTTGAATAGCACTGTCCCAATGCAATGTGACTGGATGCATTCTCATCATAGAGAGTATTGTAGAATAGAAGTCCAGATGCACTGATTGGAGATGAGTGAGGTACCAAGGCAACCTCTCCGAGTTTTCTTGCTCCTTCATCAGTGTCAATCAATTGTAGGAAGACTTCCTCGCCGATATCTGCCTTAGCCTCGACAATCTTTCCTTCCTCAAATCGAACTTCGATTCCATCGATTAGCGTGCCTCTGTGAACTAGTGGCTTTGAAGCACGAACTGTACCGTTTACACGATCGGCGTGAGGAGTTGTGAAGACTTCCTCAGTGGGAATATTTGGAGTGCAAGTAATTCCATTTCGTGATGTGCTCGCCCCACCTTTCCATGCGTGACCATCTGCCAGGCCGAGCATTAGGTCGGTGCCCGGTGCTGTGTAATGCAGAGAATGGAAGTTCTGTTCATTCATCCAAGTTTGGCGCGCTGTCAATGTGGCTTGATGTTCTTTCCATGCAGCGATCGGGTCGTCATTATCAACTCTTGAAATTGAGAAAATGGCTTCTGCCAGAGCGGCTACTGCCTCATCATCACTCTTGTCAGGAAAGACTTGCTTAGCCCATGCAAGACCAGGGTAGGATACGATATTCCAATTTGTCACGAAATTAGTAATAGGCTCCATCGCTGGCTTAGCAGCCATCGACGTCGACTTTCCTGCTCTAGCGACTCGTGCAGGGTCTTGTTCGGCCAGAAGTAGAGGGTTAGCGGCTGATACAGCCAGTCTTGCAGTGTTGTCATTGTAGGCCTCTCCCATGGCCTTGAAAATCCAATCAGGAGCGCGGTCAAGACTCTCATCGGTAGCGTGCTCATAACGGGTTAGTTGTAACTCATCATCGCTCAAAATTGTAGAGACAACCCCGGCTTCATTCTTGTAGGCTTCAGCAGAAATTCTGCGGATTAGAGGTAGGGCTTCAACCGGTCCTGTGATGATTAAATCTTGGCCGGGTTGTAGGTTAAGTCCGACTCGGATTGCTATCATTGCCAGGCGGTCTAGCATACTTGCATCGAAGGGTAGGTCGTCATCCGGAAGGATATTCATAGATTGTGCAATTGTTGGATTCTAATTAATCCTTCAATCACTCTAGTAGACCACTGGATAGCCTGCATTCTCTCAGAGAATTCCATACATCTCCATGAATGCGATCTCCTCCTGGTTGGGAACCCTCTGACTCAGTAGTATTCAGAGGGGTGGTTGTATGATCCCTGTGATTCTCATACTACTCAGAGGGGGCGGACTCTCGTGGTACCCGACTAACCCTCCATGACGTATGCATACACAAGGTTCCCTTTGCTACATACAACCCTACGGTAATTGATGTCTAGAAAAAGATCAATCCCGTCCAATAACTTATTTCCAAAACCTAAGCACCCCATTCTATGGGGAGCTTGCCTTCAACTCTGGTGATGTTATTACTAGTCTCCTCAATGATTTCCGGATGCATGTCTGAGCCTACAAATGTAGATTCCGAGGAAGCGCCCCATATGGATGAGAATCCAGATTTTGACACTCCTTTCTCAGAGCAATGCATGGAGTACGACGATCTTGAGAGATGCTGGTTACTCCTTGTTCCTACGATTCTCAATGAATCTAACAACGTACCTCTTCTTATTGATATTCACGGTGGTGGCGATGACATGTATGAGCAGCGTTGGACAACCGATTTCGCAAATATTTCTATGGAACAAGGATTCATTGTCGCATATCCGCAGGGGCACAATGATATCTGGAATATGGGCTCCAGCTGGGGTCCATGTTCGACGGGACTCCTATGTTCAGAGGAAGATGATGTTGGTTTCATATTGCAGGTGATTGACATGATTATGCAAAATCACTCTATCGACAAATCTAGGATATATGTGACCGGCTGGTCTAATGGATGTGGTATGACGCAGAGATTGGCAGTCCAAGCCAGTGAGGTCTTTGCAGCTGCAGGGTGCATGGCAATGTATCGATTCGCAGACGTTCCCTCCGACTATTCGCCTATCCCATTTATGGAAGTCCACGGGCTCTTGGACGAGATCGTTTACTATGCCACAACAGCCCCTGCTGCACCTGTCTTTGGGCCCGAAAAAGGAGCTATACAGAATCTAGAGAGTTGGGCCGATCTAAATGGATGTCAGGGCGCGACTCCTGAAGTTGTTGTGACTGAGGTTGATTATGACATTCGCGGATACACCGACTGTGAAAATGAAGCTCAGGTTATGCTGATGACCCTCTTCTTCGCCGCCCATAACCCGTATGAGCATGATGATCCAGTCGCACAGCCTGGTAGAGGGTGGGCGAATCCTACAGGAGTCCCCTCCTCAACAATCGTATGGGAATTCGTGAGTCAGTTCTCTAAAGAAGTGGATGAATCGACAACAAAGTAACCCTTGTATGCTACCATCGACTACGTTTGCTTGGTCGACGATCATTATCATACTCGGTCTAAGGCGAGTTGCTGAACAAAACTTTGGCAGTTGAATTAAACAGTATATCATCAGGGATTTCGAAACCTGCGGCGGCAAATGATTGAATGATGTTTCCTTCTTTGATCTTGTAGTCTTCTGACGAACGGAACTGCTCTAGTGTCATTTCATCCATCCATCTTGTGTACACAATGATGCGTTCCTCGTCTTCGGCAAATGTAGAGCCAATGCAACCATTTTGGATTGCAATTGAGAGAAAGGCCTCCATGGATTCAATCATGCCCGCCGTAATTTCTCTGTCATTTTTGTTAGTAATCCACATTCTAACAACCGAAGATTTTTCCATGCAAAGGCGATAAAGTGGAAGTCTATACTCTTTAGGATGGATATGTCAGTAGAGTAGCCTCTGAGTCCTCGTGAGTCTGAAAAATGCGCTTTTCACCAAAGTGCCTTTTTATTCAAAATAGGTCAAATTTTTCACGATTATAATCAGAAATCTTTAGTCCGACTCCAGAAATTTCACAGAATTCTTTCACATTTTGGTAATTGCTCTTCAGATTTCCTGTGCTCCACAATTCCATCCATTCAGATCCTCCTAGACTGAGACAAAACTCCTCTTTGGACCCATGCTCACCAGTAGATAAGCTGCCAATAAAAACATGAGATTTTTTGTCCAGCCTAGTTAATTTCACATTGGCGAATTGATCATTTATGCATTCATAACGGAGGATGCTATGATTGAAGGAGAGATATAGCGTACGCGATATCGTTTGAGTGGTTTCCCATATCGGACCAAGTTTGACGATGTATTGGATAAGCAAATATCCGGGGACCAGGCCGAGGATGGTCCCCATAAGAAAAACGCCGCCTAACAAGCATGCATATTTTTTTCCAGGGGTGTAAACAATATCTTCTTCGAATATTGTATGATCGACTTCCAATTCTCCATTTTCCAGTAATTTTAACAGATCTTGTGCTGAATTGGCCGAGTTTTGTGACTGCTTCAGCTCTATTTTTCTGGGTTTAAACTCATCCACACATAAACCCACATGTAAACAAAACTTAACCCTTGACGCGACTCATTTTCAGAACCTCGTGAGTCAGGAAAAATTGGGGTCACAGACCCCATGGTATCCTTGAATAACCGTATGCTTGGCAAGAGGTATATCATGAGTCAAGCCCTCGAAGTAGGACGCTACGTAGCGATGGTGCGTAACACGCTAGTAGCGGAAGAAAGCCTCTCAAAAGTCGCACTAATCGGGGAGTTGACGAAATTAACGCTTGCAAGGTCTGGTCACAGTTACTTCAGTTTGACAGACACCAACGGCTCGATTGACTGCGTATACTTCGGGGGCAACTCGGAATTCACAACAAAGGAAATCACGGAGGGATCAAGGATAGTGGTTCAAGGTAGCGTAGATGTCTACGTTAAGACTGGCAGGATGCAGTTCAAGGCATCTGGGGTAGAGCCCCTGACCGGGATAGGAGAGCTCGAGAGGGTTCGAAGAGCGCTGATAGAAAGATGGCGCAAGGATGGCACACTTGACAGGCCTAGGATTAGTGCTCCAGCAATTCCCAAGAGTCTGCATATTGTCACCGGTGAGGGGAGCGCCGCTCTTTCTGACATGGAGAGGATCATCAACGATAGGTGGCCTGGATTTGCGTACACTGTCGTTCCGGTTCTCGTTCAAGGGGACGGAGCACCCAACCAAATCATAGATGCAATCAGGGCCTCACAGAGGTCGGCCGACTTAATCATCGTTGGAAGGGGGGGCGGTTCACCTGAGGATCTCTGGGCTTTCAACCTTGAAAACGTCTGCCAAGCAATCATCGAATCCAGAGTGCCAATTGTCAGCGCGGTAGGCCATGAGTCTGACATTTTGGTAAGCGACATGGTTGCTGACATCAGGGCCTCAACTCCCTCAAATGCAATCGAGAGAGTTGTACCGATCAAGGAGGAACTTGTTGATGACATATCTCGAGCTAGGGATAGGCTCGATTTCGCCATAGACAGGATGTTCAAGCGGGAGAGGGAAAGGCTGACCGGCATGGGAGTCTTGCTGAGCTCGGCTCCAATGAGGGGTGTATCGAATGGGAAGCTTGCATTGTCTCATCTGCGTAGCAGGCACATGTCGGCGGTTGACAGATTCATTCTGGCTGAGAGGTCTCGCGTGAACAGGCTACAGACAATGCTTTCCGCAACAAATCCATCTAAGGTGCTGGAAAGGGGGTATTCCATGGCAATTGATGAGCAAGGGGATGCCGTGACCAGTGTCGCTGGGCTCAAAAAGGGAGACTTGCTAATGGTTGTGATGCAAGACGGACAAGTTGAGACAGAGGTGAGGAAATGAGCTACAATGATGCGATGAAGAGAATAGAAGAAATCGTGACGGCTCTAGAGGCTGGAGGCACCAGTCTTGACGAGACGCTGAAAATGTTCGAGGAAGGGGCCAAGTTACTGAAGGAATGCCAACAAGAGCTCGAGCAGGCAGAAAAAAGGATAGATGGTATCCGATTGGATGATTCTGTTGATGGTGCAGAGAGTTAGACACCTCGTGAGTCCGAACCCTCTGAGAACCCTCAGAGTCGTATACGCTCCAGAGGGTACCCTTTTGGACCCATGGGTCCAGCAAGATACATGCATCTAGAGGAGGATGAGTGAATTGGATTACAAGAAAGAGGCGCTGAACCCGAAGTGGTGGCTGATAGTTAACGCGCTCGGCCACACCTTCATCGGAGTGCTCCTGCCATTGGACCCGGACAATGACAACGAGCTGATGATAGCCGGTGTTTTCCTAGTCATAACCGTCTACATGCTCTATGCGGCGTTTCTGACCACTGGGCGTGCCCAAGCCAGACTAGCTGCAGTGATAGCCGGTCCGATTTGGGTCTGGTTTGCGGTGTGCATAGCGTTGGGCCTCGAGATAACATACACGACCGATGCCGCGACGCAGTCGTTCGATTTAGCCGACAACGTGCCTCCTCTGATCTTCTGGGGCATGACAGCCCTGACCGGCGTGCTTGGCTGGAACATGGAGGATGAGTAGCATGATCGACACTATCCTCGATCCCCAGATATGGCTGGTTCTCGTCGCGGTCGTGCACGCCGTTGTGGGGGTTATACTCCCCACCGAGTGGGAGGACGACACGAACAAGCTCGTGAGCGGCTGGTTCCTCCTTACCACAATCACGATGCTTGGCACAGCGTTCTTGCTGGAGGGTGAGGAGATGGCCAGGATGGCTGTCGTGATCGCCGGCCCCGTATGGGTCTGGTTCGTCATCATATGCGCGCAGGGCCTGGAGTGGAGCCTGGGCAAGACCCAGATGACGATGAATTGGAAGGACAACGCCCCCCCGTTGGTACTCTGGGGTATTCTGGCGTTGAGCGGGCTTCTTGGATCTGGATGGGTCTGAGGGGCGTGCTTGTCAGAGGGCAGGGAATTCACTAACGTGCATCATAAGTGCAATTATTGATAAGATATCCAACCCAGGGGGATTCATGTATTATCGAGTAACACATGCAACAATTCAGTCAGGGACCTTTGATCAAGCCATGGCAACGATGGAATCAATTGTAGAAAGTTTTAGCGAAATAAATGGTTTAGTCACTAGTAGACTAATTCGAATAAGTGAAACTGAGTTGTTGGGCGTAGCCGCTTATGAGAGCAAGGAACTTCTAGAAGCATCCCAAACTCAGTATGACGAGCTTATGGGTAAAATGGCGCCATTCTTGGCTGCACCGCCATCCGTGTCCCACGGAGAGCAAGTTATGGCATTCGATGCTGAATAAATCAAAGGGTAGAATGTGAGCGGTATCGCGGTCAGTCGGTATCTAGAACTCGGATTGTTGTCAGTGGGTTTAATCTTGAAACCCATTGAGGGTAGGGCAGGCTCAGTGGGGTGCTTGGCTAGTCCCTCTGAATGCTACTGGGGTCATGGGGCCTCCATCCTTACATCCATTTATTTTCCTCACTAAATTCTAGGGGATTTTGTATGAATAACTCTGAAGATAACTGTCCTATATCAGGAGCGGGTGGAAGCTGCCCATGAGGAAATACGGCGAGGGTGGGCCGTGGGACTTTTCGGATTGGGGGAGGCCCATCGCCCGTTCTCTCGCGCTTTATCTCAAGGACAGTCCGGTCTCGGTGATACAAGTCACGAATTTCCACTTCATACTCACGTTGTTTTGTGCCTGGCTGATTCTCCAAGGCCAGATTGTCCCAGCATCCATTTTGTTGGTCGTTAAGGGAGTTGTAGACGCAATCGACGGAGAGTTGGCACGCATTAGACGACGGCCGTCGCACGTTGGCCGGTATTGGGACACTATCGCAGACTCCATCGGACTGGTCGTGGTCATGTTCGCGCTAGGAACGGTTTTGAAGTGGGGACTTGCACTTTCCGTTGCAGTAATCTTCGCTGTTTTCTTTCAATACTCGTTGTTCAATCACTTCTCACTTCGAGTACGAATTCTGGGCTCAGGAGATACGACCAGCCGTCTAGACGAGCGGACGTGCCCCAGAGCATACCCTTGGGAGAAGCAAAAAAACGTCGAGCGGTTACATCGAATATACCTGCTACTATTTTCTTGGCAGGATAGCATAATCACGGCATTGACAGGACGGGGAACTAAGGAGATGAGGATCGAGTTGACGTCATCCTCAATCCTGGGATTTGGCTTCCAGTCCCTTATTTTGGCATCTATAGCGATTGCGGATCGGATTGAGCTGTTGCCTGAGATTGTGCTTGTCGCTAACAACGCCATCTTCGCATTCGCAATTCTCTGCAGCCGACTTGGAGCAACCACCTCCCGATGAACCCCCAATCCCCATTACGAACATTAGATCCAGACTGACTGCGATTCGTATTGTGGTCAGAGGGAGAAGGACCTCTTGGCATACCATGATACCAATGTCAGTCTTCCCACCATCTCTCCTTTTTTGGTAGGATGTCAAAGTCTACACGACCGACCACGGCATACCCGCCGTCCTTGAAGACACGAATGCTCCAGCTGCCTTCAGATTGCTCTGGGAACGATGCACTGTCCAAGTCTATGTCTTTCAGCCATTTCCAACGATCCCCCTCCTCCCCGTGGTCGTTGTCGTCCAAGCTGGACGGGTAGATGCCAACCCATGCATCATTGACAATGGCTTGGCCTTTGATTCTGAAGCGTACGGGCTCTCCTACGACTGCCTCTAGTATCTCGATGCTGGGATTTTGAACCAGGTTTGTCGACTCAGTATTTTGAGTTAACACAGATTTCCCTCTCAAAGACAAGCCTACTACCACGGAAACTAATATCGAGAATGAGCCAAGGCAAAACAAAATCGCGCCCGGAATTATCATTGCGAGACGGTCCTCACCGTCAGTGATGTTTCCTACAATAAAAAGTGACAAACCAGGAACTAGCAAGCCTATGCCAGTGACAAATGCGATCATCGCTGAGGTCTTGGTCGAATCCACATCGGAAGCGCCGGTCCCTTCTGGTGCTGTACTAGGGACCATGTATACTGCGGGGCCCTCCCAGTCCTCGCCGACATCGTTCCACACCGCATCGAACTTGCCTAGGTGTTGTACTCTGTTTTCGCCAGCGTCCCAGTTGTTCGGCTCGCCTGGGCCCCAGTTCGTGTATGTCCAAGGTCGGCCATCAGACCAGTACCAGTCGTCAGCACCTGGCCCCACTTCGCCAATTTCACCGCCTTTTCGATCTGCGATAGGTTTTCCACGGTATCGAGCCCCCTTCCTGATTCCACCGATCCATACTGGTGCCCCGCCGGAGATTCGAGTGATCTGTTCGTTCTCCTGCTCGCTGGTGATCGAAGCGATGTGTCCTCCCATTGCCCGAGCGCGTTCGTTGTGCCAATGCCAATCCATGTGCTCATGAGCAAAAACGTATTTCTGGTCAGAATTCAAGATGGGTTCACTCAGGATGGGCTCACTTGTCTTGCGATACTGTTCGATCTGGATTTCTTCCCAGCCGCCTCTCGGCGCAATGTCGCGGTTCCACTGTGCTGTACCGTCCTCCTGCGCACTCAGGTACTTCCCATGACAGGACTTCAAGCAGACCACATCGTTGCTGCGGTATTCGACTGTGAACTCCTCCCATCCGCCAGGTGGTGCTTCTCTCCGATTGATTTCCACGCTGCCGTCGGGCTGTGCCGACAGGTACATGTCGAATGCACCCTTGAGTGCAATCTTGCCGTTTTGCCGTTGTTCCACACGGAAGTATTCCCCCACATGAGCAACGTCGTCGTCCCACTCTACTCTTCCCTCGGGCGTTGCATTCAGGTACTTCCCGTGTACGCTCTTAAGGGATATTTCTCCTTGAAGCATGCCGCTGCCAGAATTCAAGATGGGTTCACCAGATTCATGTGGTATTGAAACGAATTCCATTTTTATTGTCCCAGCCCCCTCCCATCTTCTAGTTCCTAAGGGCGGACCGCCTGAATTCGGTGGTTCTATCCAACCGCCCCTAAACCAGTCATTAGTTCCGTCTTGAGTACGGTCATCCAAACTCCATGAGGGGCCTCCCCCCGAATTCGCATTATAGAAATACAGAATACACCCAGAGTTATTTTTGAACCATGGTCTTCCATTAATTTCCTTTGCCTGAATTGTGTAAATTCCATTATATACTTGTAATGAGTGCTTTGAAACTAGGATATTTTCTCCTTGAAGCATGTCCCTGGACAAGGGCTTTGTAGCGGGTTTGCGGGTTAGATTCATTCTGTCTTCTAATCTGATTAGTTTTTGTCGAATGTCTTCTGGTATCTTGGGGTCATCGCGATTCCAAGGGCGATATTTTTGATGCGATTCCCCGGGTTTGATTGAATTGTATGTGTCTTTGAGACGATCGCTTTCGCTCCCCCCCTGTGCCGAAATATGCTTGGCCCTTGTATTTGCCAGACCGGTACGCATAGAGCCCTTTGACGAGCCAATCGCCAACAAATGGGTGGTGGCCACCAACACTTAGTCCCAAAGCGCGGGCAAATTCAGCCGCTTTCTCGGGGTCGTGAATATGCTCTTGGCTCCCTTCCATATCACTTAACAATGGTTGGGATTTACCATTTTTTCCATTGTTGTTGGATCTCAAGTCGCTATGCAAAATCGAATGTCTTTCGCGAGGGTTCTCAGAGGATAGCGAGTTTAATGGGACTCAGTATGGCTCTATTTCAAAGGTAGAAGAATTGACTAATTATTCAAAATATGAACTCAAACAATAAGTAGTCATGGACAAGCGTCTTAGACACATAAGTGATAATATGGACGCAAAGACAATTTTTCAGCCGAAAATATGGTACATCATATGCGGAGCAGTGGCTCTCATTGGTGGAATTGAGAACAACATAAACGCCGAAACTTGGGCAGAAAGCGCTTGGGGGGAAGGTAATGCAAACGAGCAGGCACTGGCAATGGAGGCGCTGTTCGGTCTTTTCATGTGTGGATTTGGAGCAATGGGACTTACCTGCGCTTTTGCCTTGGAAGGAACCGCTCAAGCGAAGTTCGCTTTGGCCAATGGCGCAGTTATCTCCGCCTTTTTCATAGCGATGTTCTTCGTACTCCCTACGACAGGATACGAAATGCCTGGTATTGCCTTCTTGGTCCCACCGTTCTTGTTCATGGGTGGTTTGATGGCTTCTGGCTATCTTCACATGAACGATGAAGAGCAAACAGCCGTGTAATTCGAAGGAACCGTTGTAGTGCTATCGATCGACTTCGCTACCCTCTGACCACAGCGTGAATCACAGCTGGTCGAAGGGGACTTCCGACTCCTCTCCCGAGCCCAGGTGCTTGATCTTGACAGCCCCCTGTGACCACTCGTCCGGCATCACCATC
>CACOAW010000018.1 GCA_902625325.1 uncultured Candidatus Poseidoniales archaeon
AGGAGACCATGGTCGGACGTCCCGTAGTTATGCCAGTTTCCCCTTTGGACTACAGGTATGGAAGAGACATAGCTAAGGAAATCTGGTCCAGGGAAGGGAGGCACGCGAGATCTCTAGAAGTCGAGAGAGCGTTGATTTGGGCACATAGCAAGATGGGCAGAGTAACCCCGGAAGATTATGACGCAGTTGCGGAGATCTCCGATCCTGGAATCGTTACCGCAGACAGGGTGGACGAACTAGAGGCAGAGACGAAACATGACATTATGGCACTTACAAAAGCCATGGCTGAGGCTGCAGGAGATGCGGGGTGGTGCATCCACCTTGGAGCAACAAGTAATGATATTGTGGACTCAGCTGTAGCTCTTCAAATAAGGGACAGCATAGACGTCCAGAGACAGTCCCTTGTCGGATTGATCCTGAATATGTGTGGAATCGCTGAGAGGGAATCTGGGACAGTTATGCTGGGAAGAACACACGGGCAGGCTGCGGTTCCTATCACGTTCGGGCTGAAGGTTGCGGTGTGGGTGGATGAGATGAGGCGCCATCTGGTTAGGCTAGAGGAAATTCGACCCCGATGCATAACAGGGAAATTCCTAGGAGCGGTGGGAACTGGTGCAGCTCAGGGAGAGGGAGCACTAGAATTGCAGAGTCTGATTCTCGGGGAACTGGGTTTGGAGGTCCCCGTAGCGACTACTCAAGTAGTTGGAAGGGACAGATACATCGAATGGGTTGGGTGGATGGCAAATGTCGCTACAAGTGTTGAGAAGATCCTCCAGGAAGTCAGAAACCTCCAGAGGACCGAGATAGGAGAGGTCGCGGAGGAGTTTGACGCAAAGAAGCAGGTCGGTTCATCCACTATGGCTCACAAGAAGAATCCCATTACTGCAGAGAATGCATGTGGTCTCGCCAGGGTAGTCCGTTCAATGATTATACCATCTTATGAAAATGCACTCTTATGGCACGAGAGGGATTTGGCTAACTCCTCAAGCGAGAGATTTACTCTTTCACATTCGATGATTCTGCTAGATGATGTTATCTCAAAATGCGACAAGGTACTCTCTGGACTGGTTGTCAACAGAGACAGAATGAGGAAGAATATTGAGGATCAAAATGGGCTAATAATGGCAGAGAAGATTATGCTCGAATTGGTGGATCGCGGCATGCCGAGGGATTTAGCTCATGAAGAGTTGAGGTCGGCATCCATGGAGGCAGTCGAATCTGGATCCAACCTACAAGATATTTGTAGAAATTCAGATGGGATAATGAAGTTCTTTGAAGAAGAAGAAGTCGCTAACCTTTTCGCACCGGAGACCCATCTTGGCTCGTCGGAAAAGATAGTAGACAATTCGGTTTCAATGGCCAGAGAGATGTGCTCAAAATACTGATGGCGCCAGAAGCAAAAGTGCCGTAATAGAGGCCACGGCAAGAAGAAGCATAATCATGGCGTGAGGACCATACTGGTTGGCGTCATCTAGAGCCACATTTAGGAATCCCTCCTCCATGACTCCAGAAATAATTGAAGAGTCGGAATGGTTGAATTCCGGAGGTGGTCTTCGTGGAATCCTCTCAGTAGAGTTGTCTTGTCTCACAGTTGTTTGTCGAGGCAGAGTCGTAATTATCATTGCCCTTATTCATCTTCAAGCACGGAGAAACCGGCCCTTTCCAGAAGAGAGTCCATATCTTCTAGAGCATCTGAGTCTGGGTTGGAGAGAGCTGCCGGATCCTTCGCATCTCCGCTGTAATCATCCTCGCCTTCTAAAGCGAGTCTGAATCTTCGATTTCGTATAACTAGGATTGTGCGGATTAGAAATATGGATATCCCCCCCATCACCAATGATAGTATCAGCTCTGTAGCAACCACCATTTCGATTATCTCCTAAGTTTTTCAGTTTGTTCCCGGGAGACCCTGAGAAAGTGGTCTCGAAAGATGCCGGCGATTGGATGGGGTTGGTTCTAGCCACTTGCCTGAAGGGTATTCGTGTATATCGTCAAATCGAATGGAATACCATGTCTTTTTCTCCTTTCTCCCACAGAATAGGCACCTAAGACCCTGATTTCGCCCAGAGCTTCGCATTGTCCTTGTACAACATACGGGCCTACTGAGAATCCTAGGAGAAGCAGAATCCATCCTCAAGCGTTCTAAGTGTATTGAACCGTCAGGAGATTGCAGCCCTGCCCATGTTATTTTGTCTCCCGGCTCTAATGTTCTGAGTAATCTGTTAACAGGTCCCCCTTCTTGGAAAGCAACAAGATTGAGAGATTGGCCCCCAGAGAATACAGAAACACGGGCATGCCCCCCCTTTGTCTCTCTAGGTTTACAAATGACCGAACCAGAACAGGTTGATTCTATATGGTCGTCGCTAATCTGGTTCGAACGATGGATTGCATAGGATTTGCAACTCTCCACACCCTTCTCCGATTGTAGCCAAATATGTGCCCTTTCAACCTCGGAAGATGAAGAGCCTCGAATCCCATACAGGACAGGGCATGGAGTTCTCGGTGCAATCAGTCCCTTGCCTTTGGTTGGATCCCTATTTAGGAAAGTTCCTGGAAATAGGGATCCAAGTTGAGATACTGATCTTGGAGATACCCTCCTCTCGGAACCTAGCAAGGAGTCATTTCTCCAGGCAATCAGTTCCCATGAAGAGTGTGGATTACTCTCCCATGAGATTGCTGCGCAAGCACCGACGGCTCCAGAAATTTCATTCTTCAGAAATAGGATAGTCCCTGTATTTCCTGCTTCTCGAAGAATATTTTCTGGATTCACATAGCCTCTTACTGCATCCCAGTACCAATGCCTTGGAACTTTGTCGAATGAAATGGCAAGGCACGGGGATACTGGAATCTTCGAGGGCGGATATCCAGCGACTTTGGTCAGCAGCCTATCGAACCAATCATTGCATATTTTCTCTAGTAACACATCGTCTTTTACTGGGATATCTATTATAGCACCAAGTGCCCCGTTTCCTCTTGTCCTTCTTTCGGCAAAGGGCCATAGTCTGACCAGTCTCCTCTCAAGGATATCACAATTCATTGCTTCTTGAATTTCTGAAAGTAACTCATCAAAACTAGAAGTCGTACAACCTTCATCGACATGATCAGTGTCATCAAGACCGAGTCGGCACCTCAATTTTGACCCTCCAAATCTGGCGGGATAATCATGTCAATCACCCCTGCTATTCCAGTTTCAGGATCGCACTGTATTGCTCTAACTCCGAAAGTCTCTGCTGCCAAAATGTCCGATTCACGATCGCCTACGAGAATAGACTCTTTCTCGCTAGGCCGATTGTTCCAATTTCTCCCATATGATATGGAGATTGGTTGGTCGGGGTTGATTTGTGAGTTCTCTATCAGTTGTCTCCCAGCCTCAAGCATCCCGGGTCTTGGTTTTCTTGCCCATGCTCCTTGATTTGGTGCGTGTGGACTGTAAAGTATCAAATCAAGCTCTGCATCTTCGTCCTCATTGAGTAATTGTTCCTGCAAACTATCGTGTATCAGTGATAGTGCGTCATGCCCCCATATTCCCCTTCCGACAGGAGACTGATTTGTGACTATGCAGACTCTGAATCCGTTTCTTCTTAGGAGGCCGACAGCGTATCCAGCACCGGGCAATAATTCTAATTCATCTGCATTATTTACGTAGCCCTCCCTCCATCTATTCAATACTCCGTCCCTGTCCAGATATGCGATTTTTCCTGCCCAATCAGTAACTCCTGGGAGATTGGAGAGTCTCAAGGGTTTTTCCAAAGAAGATCGATGCCTGTGAGGGGGTAGCATTTTCATCACAGTCCATTATTGGACTTGACTGCCTCTTTAATGATATGATTAATAACCAATTGGACGTCTTCAATCCGCTCCATAGACTCAGATTGAACTAGGATTGTAAGATCTGCGATTTCTGCTAGTTTGCCCCCGCCCATTCCTCGATAGTTGCCTGTGATTGCCACTGTCCTACATCCATTAACTTTGGAGTGCTCAATACCCTTAATCACATTGGCAGAGTTTCCTGAACCACTGAAGCCAATCACCACATCACCCGGAGAAGCAAAAGTCGATAGTTGGCCGACAAAAACATTCTCGAAGTCTGTGTCGTTCGCCCATGCAGTCAGAGCAGGGGAATTATCCACGTGAGAAATCGTTCTCAATGACAGTTCTTTGGACCAATCGCCAGCACTGTGAGAGGGAGTGCCCGCGCTTCCGCCGTTTCCAATGAAGTGGACAGTTGATCCCTGCTCTCTGGCTCTTTCGATAATTTCCCATAGTTTCTCCATATTGGAAAATGGGAGTTTTGCCAATGTATCCGTAAGCGAGGTGGCATATGACTCGGCAAATTCTGTGAAGTCGAAACCCATATTCCCATGTAACCGGGTGAGGGCATCCTATTTACGGGTTGATGAAAGCAACACATTCATGCAGGACCCGGTGGCAGGCTTCGTAGACACTCTCGCGGCATTCATGGGAGTCACCGATGTCACGATGCAACTGATAATCGGGACGATCGGCTTGATTTTAATGGCGATATCATTTCATGGATATTCTGACAGTAAATCGGCAGTCTTTGCTATTGCTGCTTGGCCGCTTATTGGCCTCTTTTTCTACCTATATTGTGGATATTTTGTAGAGATTTCAGATCCAGTTCTGATACTTATGACGGCGGCTGCTTTACCCGCCGGGATTGCCATGTCATTCTGGGAGTGGAAGATAGATGATGCGAATAAAGAAACGAGGATTTGGATGAGGGGTTTTGTTGTGTGGTCGATGGTTCCTTATTACCTAGTTTTCGGAGTTCCATATCTGAACATGGCATTCGTCCAGTTAACGGCAGTTAGTGCGGACTTGATGCTGGATTTTGTGGGAATAGGAGGGTATGAAATCGGACCAATGATGATTGAGAGGCATGGGAAATCCGCTATTCCTATCTCTGAATGGGAAGGGAACAGGTTCATCCTAACTGAGCCCCTTGGAGAGGGTGGCTTTTACGCGCCCTTGATCAATGATGAAGGTGAGGCTGTGGTGGCATTCATTCTTGCCTGTTCGGCATTACAATCTATGGCGGTATTCATAGGTGCCATAGTTGCCTTAAGTTCGGTACACTGGAAGAGGAGGGCTAGGGCACTATTTATCTCGATTCCAACGATTCATGTCCTAAATGTTTTCAGGAACGCCGGAATAGTCTGGTTGACAGATACATATCCAGAATGGAGTCTTTCGGGAATGGGAATTTTTGACTTTGCACATAGCTATGCTGCTAAGGTCGCTAGTCTGTTTGCGATGTTTCTGATGGCAATCGCTTTGTTCGACCTTCTCCCAGAACTTCACCGACATATCATGAGAATTCTCAGGCCACTGGGATTCCGAGGTAGGGAGGCCTTGTCCTCAGACAATTCTTGAACGGATTCTATCGAATAGCTTCCCGGAAAGTGGCATGTCGTGCTCCCATGCAAACTCTTTCATGACTCTTATCGCTTCTTTTTCCAATTCAGAATCGCCGACAAAGTCAGTGAGCTCTATCTTGTCGTTCCTAGTGTTTGCCTTGAAGGCCGCAATCGGCTCTTCTTTGTGGAAAACTAGGTACGCGGAGCCGAAGCCAAACCTCTCCCTGAGTAAGCTTCCAAAGTAGTGAATCAGAGGATCCGAGGGAGGTATTACTAGGTCTCTTGTACGACTAATCTTACCCATACCCTCTAGCATGTCCAGCCTGCCCCAGCATATGTCCTGCAAATCATCCACAAGGAATCCCTTGATCAGCGTCCCATCGTCTTCGAAATCATGCATAACATCGCTAATCTCTTCTGGTGAAAACGAGGCTCCCGCTAGCCTCTCTACCTGCTTCAGTGTGATTACTGGATAGTCTTCGACTAATTTTCTTAGGTAGTTGCGCTTGATTTCCCACAAGTCTATTTTTCGTAAAGGTTCCACGGTTCTGAACCCTCCTCTGTAATCTTGAATTAGATGCCCGCTCCTGACCAGTGGGGAAACTAGCTTCCTAAACTCCGAGCGAGACATTGCGTTCCTTTCCATATACAAGTCTGGATCATTTGTATCCCTGAAAAATTGGAGTATCTCCTCATCCTCGGATTCAGTGGGCACGTTTCGAATGGAAAGAAGACGTTGAAAGTGCTGGTATCGAGCCCAAACTAGATGTCCCCGGAGGTTCGAACCTTGGTGCAACTGGTGTGCGGCCACCATTGAGTCAAGATTGACTCTGAACATCTCGCATCTTCCCCTAAGTGAGAAGTCGTCGCGCAGCTCAATGGAGTTCTCCAGTGCCATAGTCTCGTTTTCCCATCTACTATTCTGATGGATAGAATGATGAAAGAATAGTAATCTATTGATTTCCTGCCTCGACCTAGGTTCGACCACTCCCCCTCTGATGTATCGCTCACCATCCCCCATAGAAGAGAATCCGAGTTCTGAAAGAATCTGCTGGATATTCTCATCACAATCATGTACAGGAACCCCATTGAATGCATGGAGTACGGAGACATCGATCAGCCTGTCTCTGTAGTTCTCTAGTAATTCCGCGAATGTTTCCTTGAAATCATCTAGGTAGGAGTGGGGGATATTGATGTCTTTTATCTCGAGGTAGTCGTTAACTACGAACATTAGAACTCGCCCGATAGGGTCGACTCCCTTGAAGACGGGGTAGTACCAGCCCTGCTTTAGAAGAAGGCGGACTTCCTGGATGAACCTGCTACTGAAGGGGTCTGATTGTGCGAGGATACGCATTTTCCTATCCTCCTGCATAGGTGAAAGTAGCCGCTCTGCATCTTCATGTGAAGAGTAGTAGTCAGTTGGGTCTGGCTGCAGGGCAACTACTCTAGCAATCGACCCCCTCCTCTCTAGTTCCCTTAGCGTGTCTGCTAATTCCTCTACTGGTCTTGAAACGTACAGCCTTAAAGTGTGCAGTCTTACTGGCCCGATTTTGGAAATCAGTTCGGTTAGTGCCTTGTCAAATGGGAGCGGTTTGACCTTGCCATGAAGTCTCTTGAAAATGGCCATTGATCTCTTTCTATTTGGGACGTCTACGAACTGCTTAGCAACCACGAGTTGCCTTTCCATGTTTGAAAGGGCCGATTTCAGACTCCTTTGGATGTGAGCGTTTTCCTTGCCCTTAGGGTAATCGGAGAATAGGTCGTTTCTGGATATCCCCTCTTCGGGAATTTTCTCAATCAACTCCTCCTCCAGAGTCCCGAACCACGGCTCCCCCCTGAGCCCCATCAACATCGGAAGTTTCTCACTCAGTGTGTAGCCAACTCTGTTGTGTAGGAGTCGGCCGTTGTATATATCTGAGTCGTGCTTGATATCTTTCCAATCACGGAATCTGTATTTTTCGACTCTGTGGAGTAGTTCCTCTCTCCGCTGAACGAAAGTTAGATTCCTAATTGCATCCGCTGGCTCCTCGAATTTTGAGAAGGACTTGTTGAGGATTAGTGTCTGAAGAGTTCTATAGTCAATGACGTTGAATTCTCCGCCAGTAATTCTGTATTCGTCTATCCTCAGGATGAACTCGCCTTCGTCTGTTTGTGTGAAGAAACCAATAGATACTAGATTCCTCATCTCGAGTTCTTGCAAGATGGCTTCTACCTGAGCTGTTGGGAAAGGGAGGCGTTCACTGAGAAGGTCAATGGTCTGTGGTCCTTCTGATCCGAGCATATCAAGCAGCTTCAATCTGAGACAATCCAATGGATCAGAAAGTTGCTTTTCCTTCCATCTTGACGGCTCACCTCCCACAAATCCTTCTCCGACCTCGTAGCTTAGTCCACCCGTGTACAGCTCCCTAAGGTCGTCCATCTCGGCGGCTCCAGCTACTGCAAGACACCCTAGTGTCCCATGGACTTCGGTCATTCTCATAGAGAACCATTTGTCATCAATCTTCTCTAGACCTGTGCCTCTAACCTTAGTTATCAGGCCTCTCTCTGCAAGCTCGTGCACCCAGGCCCTGAGTGTTTCGAATTCGATATCCTTTAGCTTGTCGCTGTACAACGGATGTGTGAGTTGCCTCTCTAGGCCACCACCCATATCCATTAGTCTGAGGAGTTCGTTGGCATTCTTTGGAACTGAGACCTTTGACTGATAATACTGCGAGAGCTTTTCTCTATCCAGTTCGGTAGCGAGGGAACGCGCACCCAATAGTCTCCTCAAAATCTCTGGGTCTACGTCCTTGATTAGGTAAGCTCTGGTCCTCAGAGAGAGGAGGTCCTCGAACGAGGACATGAAAAGAGTCAGTCCCAGTGGCGATGGTATCTTCACCCTACGATGTACGATTCTCACATCCTCGCTACCCATTCTCTCCATGAATTGTCGAAGCTGGCCCATCTCTAGGTCAGTGGTTAGGATTTCACTCATGGCCTCCCTGACAATTACTGAGTCATCCATGGTGCGGTGCCGATTCATTATCTGCTCGGCTTTGAGTTGGAATTGCTTGGGACTTACTTCTTCGGCCCCAATTCTCCTCGGGTTTAGCATGCTCCTCGAGGAAACCTCTCTGAATCGTTTGGCAAATAGTTGAGAGTCTATCAGATATTTATTCAGGATTTCCTCGCTCCCTCTGCTACGAAAAACCTCGGGAATAGAGGAAATCTCCACCTCATGGCTTAATTTGGCCATGAACCCATTCTCGTCGAATGAAAGTTCGTGAACCGTAATCTCGTCCCTAACTGCCATTCCTGCGAAAAGGTATCCCAGAGCGAGATTGAATGCTCGGCCCCTACATGTAGTTACGACATAGGTGGGCAATGGAGCTTCGACCTGTTCGACGAGAATTCTATCTTTGGAAGGTACTTGGAACGTAGTTGCAGAGTGCTCATCAAGAAATTGGGAAAGTGCGTTGGCTACTGGCTTGTTCAGGCCCAATACATCGATCAGGAAAGGAGTAATCGAGTTACCTCTCCTGTACTGGACGGTAAGGAAGCTGAGCAGCTCCAGGACCTCGAAACTAAGTTCACTGGTCCTGCTCATAGCCTCTCCTGTCCATGAAGGGATGGTGGGCCTGAATCCTGTCGCTGGCGTGACATTTACTCTAGTTCCAATTACACTTGAGACCCTGTAGGTAGATCCTCCAAGGAGAAATACATCTCCGTTCCTTAGGCTTGAAACGAAGGATGAGGAGAGTTGGCCGACCAGCGTGCCATCAGATGTGAATACTAGGTAATTGTTGTCGGGAGATATTGTACCGATGTTGGTGTAGTAGATCATCTGGGCGTAACCTCTCTTTCCGAAACGATTCTCCTCCCAGTCTACCCATATTCTCCTTTCTTCCTCTAGCAGGTCTAGAACCTCAATGTAGTCGTCGTATGGAAGGTTCCGATATGGCCAAGATAGTTGAACCAATTCGTAAGCCTCATCTATGTCCCATTCTCGAATGATTGTAAGGCCGATTAAGAACTGAGCGAGTACGTCTAGGCAATTCTGCGGGAACTTTAGCAAGTCCATATTGCCGGATAGAATCCCATTCTGGAGAGCTACTATCTCAAGCAAGTCGTGCGAGGAAGTCGGGAGGAATCTGGCTCTGGGAAGCCCTCCTACTTGGTGCCCAGCTCTCCCGATCCTTTGTAGGGCAGTAGCAATCGAGCCTGGGGAGCCGACCTGAATAACAAGGTCAACGGATCCGATATCTATGCCCATCTCCAGGCTGGATGAAGAGACGACGCACCTCAGCATGCCTTCCTTGAGTTGCTGCTCTACATCCAGTCGGATCGATTTGTCCATTGATCCATGGTGCCCCTCTACTCCCTCCAATCCGGCAACTTTGAGGCGCTGGACGAATGTCTCAGTCATATTCCTAGTATTTACGAAGACAAGGGTCGTGGTGTGGGACTCAACTAATTCCTTGATTCGATCAATATTGTGATCTAGAATCTCCTTAACTGGAATCGATGTGAATCTCGGGGTAGGCAAGATGATGTCGAGGTCTAGTTTCCTTGACCCGGAGATCTTTGCTATAGAGACTCTCTGGGCATTTCCCTCATCCTCTCTTGAATCGCTTGCTACTAGGAATTCAGCAACCTCGTTAAGAGGCTCCATTGTCGCGCTAATCCCGATTCTCTGAACATCAGATTCAACAACAGAATCCATCAATGCTAAACTCAATGAAAGGTGGGTCCCTCTCTTAGTCGGTACTAATGAGTGCAACTCATCCACTATCAGCCATTTCAGGTCATTCAATAGGGGCCGAAATCTCTTGGACGCCAACGCAAGTCCTAGAGACTCGGGGGTTGTAATCAGGATATGTGGCGGTTTTCTGAGCATTCTCTCTCGCTCTTTCTGGGGAGTGTCTCCAGTCCTGAGTCCCACTTTGATGTCCTGAGCTCTTCCAGGGAGGAATCTCTCCTTGATCTCATTAAGTGGCCCTATCAGATTCTTCTGAATATCATTTGCTAGAGCCTTAATTGGAGAGATATAGATACAATGAACTGTGTCAGACAAAGATCCTGAAATTGACTGTCGAACTAGATCATCAATTATCGAAAGAAAAGCAGTTAGGGTCTTTCCGGAGCCGGTGGGGGAGCACAGTAGTAGATGCTCACCAGCGAGGATCTGAGGGATCGCCACTTTCTGGGGCTCAGTAAAGTCTGGGAACTTGTCCAAGAACCAATTTCTCACCGGCGCTGAAAGTTTGGACAGAATGTCCTCAGATTCCGAAATCTCAGACACATACTTTATTTCGGGCATTTTTCCCTAGCCACCTTGCGACTCAGGCTATCGATTGGATAAATGAATGCTTCTCTATTTTCAGCGTTTTTCGTACGCAAATTCTGGGGAATCCCCTATGGTCCCACAATAACAACTAGAGCGATGTATACTAGGATGGCTTGAAAACCACGTTGGTTTTGGTAAGTGTGTGGAAGACAGAGAAAGGATGTCTAGACTTGTTTCACTCCTAAGGCGGAGAGGATTAGTTCTTCCATCATTCGAAATTTATGGCGGGGTCTCCGGGCTTGTTGACTATGGACCAGTTGGTGCAAGAATAAAGAGAAGGGTAATTGATGCTTGGATTGAACATTGGAGCAGGATAACAAACGTTGTGGAGATAGACTCTCCCACAATCACTCCGGAGCCTGTGCTTATCGCCAGCGGACATGTTGGAGAGTTCAGCGACAAAATGTCAGAATGCAAATCTTGCGATGGTGCTTTCAGAAGCGATCACCTTGTGGCTGAGTTCGATGAGGCTCCAGACACTCTTAGCTCCAATGAACTCGATGATTTGATTGAAAGAGAGGGCGTACGATGTCCGAGCTGTGACTCAATCGACTGGAAGAAGGCAATGCCAATGAATCTAATGTTCCAGACCAGCATTGGAGCAATGGGCGGATCGAGGACCGCATTTTTGAGGCCAGAAACCGCTCAGGGCATGTTTATGCAATTCCCTGCCCTATACAGGCACTTCAGACAGAAGTTGCCCTTCGGTGCAATGCAGACGGGTAAGGGATACAGGAACGAAATCAGTCCGAGACAGGGGATGATTAGGCTTAGAGAATTCTGTATGGCTGAGCTAGAGTACTTCATCGATCCAGATGACCCGCCGATTGACGACCTCAGCAAATGGCCGGATAGGGTTTGCATGGTCCCTGATCCTGACGGTCCGCGACCTGGAGAATTTGAGATGTCATTCAAGGAAGCGTTGGAGTCTGGAATTGTGAAGCATCCCACTGTAGCGTGGTTCCTAGCAATGACCATGGAGTTTCTCGAGTTCATAGGGATAGATAGAACAAAAGTGCGGTTTAGGCAACATGCAGGCTCGGAGATGGCTCATTATGCATCTGATTGCTGGGACTGTGAGCTTATGGGGGAGCATGGTTGGGTCGAAGTCGTAGGAATTGCCAATAGGACCTGTCATGATCTGGAATCTCACGAAGAGCACTCGAAATCTAGTCTTCTAAGAGCATGGAGGACATACGAAGAGCCTGTAAAGAAGAAGTCGGAAATTCTCAAGCCCGTGGGCTCTGTGATTGGTCCAACTTTCAGAGAAAGGGCGGGCGAGGTTTCCTCTGCCCTATCAAAATTACAAGAAATCCCGACGTCATTCCCATTTGAATTGGAACTCCGGGATGGGACCATCGTGCATATTGGAGAAGATATGGTTAACAGCGCCATTGAGGATTCCGTGGTTTCTGGAGAATATTTCACGCCGCACGTTATCGAGCCAGCATTTGGGATTGATAGGATAATATGGCATATCTTTGATCATAACTACAAGGAAGTGGACAAAGGAGGCGAGGAGTACACAATCTTGTCACTTAATCCCGCGATTGCCCCGGTCGATCTAGTTATTCTTCCTCTTTTCGATAAAGATGGAATGGACCAAATGGCGAGGGATATTCTGGCGCGCATAAACTCATTCAGAGGAATAATCGCAGAAATAGACACCAGTAGATCTATAGGAAGAAGGTATGCAAGAGCCGATGAGATTGGGATTCCTTGGGCAGTGACAATTGACCACCAATCATTAGAGGACAACACTGTTACAATCAGGAGAAGAGATGATCAGAAGCAAATTCGTACCGACCTAAATGGTTTGATTAGTGGTCTAAAATCGGGTTCTTTACCATCGATGTTCTAGGCTAATCTTCAAGAGTCGCCGCGTAAATTTTTCTTCATGGAGCAGGGCAAGGAGGATGATGACTGGGCTGAGAGATACCGCCCTTCCACCTTGTCGGATATGGAGGGTAATGGAGATAAGATAAGGAGAGTGAGAATATGGCTGGAAGGATGGGAGTCCGGAAAGACTCCGAAAAAGAGAGGGTTGCTTCTCTCTGGCCCCCCGGGAGTGGGGAAAACTACTCTGGCACATGCGATTGCAAAAGAGAAGGGTTGGTCCATTGTTGAATTGAATGCCTCCGAACAGAGGAATGCGGCCGCCATTAGATCCTCTGCAACTAGGGGTTCGCAATACGTCTCACTAGAGAACTTCTCTAGGGGATCTGAAACTACTGGAAAAACTGTGATACTCCTAGATGAGGTAGATCACCTTAGCGGAGGCTTCTCACAGGTATCAGAGGAAAGAATCCACAACACCATGGGTTCAGAAGAAGGACCAATGCTGAAGGGGGATTCTGGCGGGAAGGCGGAGTTACTCAATCTACTCAACAAAACTGAAAATCCAGTAATTATGACCTGTAATGATCCAATGAAGCTCTGGGGCAGGGGGAATTGGAGAAGGAATAGGGATAGGGTAAACAGAGTTGCTGAAAACATCATATTCGAGAGAGTCGGGGTAACAGACCTTAGGAGGATAGCACTAAGGGTTCTTGATTCGGAAGGCGTAGGAATTGATCCCGACGCTCTGGATGCTCTAATTCGAAGGAATCCCGGAGACCTCAGGGCTCTCGTGAAGGATTTACAATCTCTATCTGTTACTGCGAATGGGCACGTAGACATGGCCTCAGTGAGTGAGTTATCTGGATCTGTCTTGAGGGACTCACAGATTAACGTGTTCGAATCCCTGAAAAGAGCTTACAACTCTGATTCGGGCCTTCTAGCATCAGAGGCCATCCGAAACTCCGACAAGGACCCAGATGAGATACTAGCATGGTTCTCGTGGAACAACCAATCGGTGATTAGTAACAGAGGTCTCGAGGAGATCTCTGGAGCGATGTGCAACTCGGATTCATATCTGGCTGCGAAATTTACCAATCGTGCTTTCAGATCCTGGTATTGGGGCTCATCATTGCCCACTCAGGCCATTGCAGCGGTCTCTAATACAAAGAACGATGGGGGGGTATTCATTAGTTTTCCAGAATTCTTGAGAAGGGGGGGTGAGACTTGGAGGAACATCGACTTGATTGAGAGACTAGCGAGGTCAATGGGAACTAGCAAATCATCATTTAGGGAAGATCTATGGCCCGCCCTTCTGGCAATTCACGATAAGAGCCTCGGAGCGTCTGAAAGCGACTTTACCGTAGCGAAGAAGATAGGGATGACGGGGGAAGATCATCTAGCAATTCTAGGTATCCCGAAAACCAGCAAAGTTGGGAAGTCAATACTGGAGGAGTTCGGGCAAATTAAAGAGAAGTTCGAGATAAAAGAGGCTGTATCAAAGGACATAGTGCAGCAAAGTGATATAGAGAGCCAGTCCACTCTAGATAGTTTTGGTTAGTCAGAATCCCAGGTCCTTGGATGTAGAAGAACGAGTACAGTCAGAAGTTCGAGACGACCGAGCCACATCAATATCGTAGAAGCCAGTAATGAAGGGATACTCATCCCAGCCCATGCAGCAGCCGCACCGGAAGGTCCGAATTCACCCAATGCGGGACCAGTATTACCGAGAAGGGAGATGGAAACAGAAAGTACGTCCGTTATAGTCAAATCTGGCTCTAAGAAAGAAATAGTGAGCATAGACGCTGTGACCAAGACCATCCATGAGCTTACCATACCAAGAATTATCCAAACCCGCTGCTCATCGACAACGGATCTATTGAATCTAATCGCAACAACCTTCCTTGGCTGTATTATCTTCATGACCTCCCTCTTCGCAAGTTCGAATGCAATGCGAATCCTAAGCACTTTGAGTCCGCCACCAGTAGATCCAGCGCTGGCCCCGATTATCATCAGAAGTAGCAGAACAAATTGACTGAACACCGGCCACTGGGAGAAATCTGCACTAGAGTAACCGGTACTGGTGATTGAGATTGCCTGAAACATGGAGTGCCTGATGGATTCCAATATCCCATAATCTAAATCGCTAGAGCGAGATATATTGACTGCCATGGCGATCCATGCGATGAAGACGATTAGCAGATACGTTCGAAGCTCCTCGTCCTTCCAAATCTCATTCGACCTTCCTGAAAATGCGAAATACAGGAGACTGAAGTTAATACAAGTTAGAAGCATGAAGACCATCACAATCGACTCAATAATGTAGTCATCAAACTGCATTATTCCAGAATCAGTTGTTCCAAAACCACCTGAAGGCATTGTAGTTAGAGAATAGTTGACTGCATCGTATGGATCCATACTAGTGAGTTGTGATAGGAGTATCGCCTGGAGTACGGTGAGGCCTACGTATATCCCCCAGAGTTTCCTAGCCGTGCTCTCAAGAGTAGTTCCAAGGTTCGAAACTGATGGTCCCGTCAACTCTGCTCTCGCTAATGCCATGCCCCCCCCTAGGGCCCTTGAGAAGATGAGAAGCCCGAGCATAATGACTCCCATCCCTCCAATCCATTGGGAAACTGACCTCCACAGAATCAGGCTTTTCCTCTGACTACCAAGGCAGTCACCATTGAAATCGTTTAGCGCGGCGGCTCCGGACCCGCAAAGAGGGCTAGTTGCTGGGTCTACAATGGAAGCCCCGGTAGTTGTGAATCCAGACATCGACTCAAACCAAGAGTGGAGCAGTCCATACAAAATCTGAGAGGTTGAGTTTGCTCCCCCTGGGTTCCAGAAATCACCGAAGGGGCCGTGAAACATGCCCCCTAGCCAAAGAGGAAGAGCCCCCACTATGACCACAGGGATCCAACCAAGGGCCACAGACGCGAATGCCTCTCTATCTCGAACTAGGGATGAA
>CACOAW010000019.1 GCA_902625325.1 uncultured Candidatus Poseidoniales archaeon
GCATCATGAGAAGCAACCTTGTCCATGTTTTCGTCCACTTCAGAGACTGTCGAAGAGAGGTCTATTTCAGACATTGGAATCAGGCGAGTAGGGACAGTGTATGTGATGTTTTTCACGGAAAACTATGTCTAAAATTTTGCTTCAAAACAGTGTTAACACAAACTAATTACGGAAGCCAGATTGGAGATTCTAGAAATCAAAATTTTAGGCAATTTTAATGTCCTCCTACTTCGTAGGAGGTTTATGTCCAGTGGCAACGCGGTGAGGGGTCGGCTATCTCTTCTACTCGTAGCCTTGATGATTATGCCAAGTTCCTTGGCTATCTTTTCCTACCAAACAGAGAAAGGACAGCTGTTTGATGAAAATAAGATGAACGCGATAGATTACGTTCTAGACGACCAATACTCCCTAGGAGAAACGGGGTCTTATGATCCCTCACACGGGTGGAAGGGGGACTCTGCAAATATCGGAGAAGCGTCGCTATTCTACAGGACTGCTACTTTTGTACCGATTGAGAAGTGGGAGGAAACAACTGGTGAGGAGTACCTGTCTGGTTGGTTCGTTTTGGGGCACGAGTATCCCATACCCTCTGATTGGAAATCTCAACTGGCGAATCTGGGTTTGGAATGCAGGACATTCTATTCGCCGCAGGGATTCCACTGTAAGGTGCCGAAGATAGCCCCAATGGAGCTATACGATACTGGGGTCATGGGTGCTTTCCGACTTGACTCAGCGGACAAGCTGGCACCTGATGTAATCCCACTAGTAGAAGGGATGGATAGTGGCGCTATAATGCAGGGAGACAGGTACGTCATAAACGTTGTATTGAGCGGTTCTAACGAAATAGAAAATCTAATCCAAACTGGAGTCGAATTAATTGACTACAGAATAGAAAGGGTAGCTGAAGTCCTAGTAGACGAGAAGGGTTTGGCCGAACTGATAAATCTTGATTTCGTAGAATGGGTCGAGCCCAAGTATCCAGTTAATTTTGATAACGAAGCAGCATCTGAAATCATCGGCGTTGATTGGGTGGGAGAGTCTACCAACATGGCACCTTTCGGGGGTGCTCTTACGGGTTCTGGAGTAATAGTTGGGGTAATGGACTCTGGATTAGATACTGCAGTAGAATGCGTGAGCCTGGCCCATTGCAACTCCGTGAACAGCGGCATCCATGCAGACTTCGTTGGTAGAATAGTCGGAGTCAAGTCGTACACTTGTAGTACCTGTACGGATGGTCCGCAGGATCCTAATGGCCATGGGACACACGTGATTGGGTCTGTCTTGGGAGATGGTACGAATTCACCTACAGGAACAGACAACAGTGGGATGGCCCCAGGTGCCCAACTCTTCATGCAGGCAGTTTTGGCGGTAGGCGGTACATGTAACGGCAGTTCGCTTTGTCAGCCCTCATACAATGCCTTCTTCACAGAGGCTTACGATGAGGGTGCACGAGTCCACACGAATTCTTGGGGCTCTGGTCCCAGCACGAGCACAAATTGCGCCCAATCTGGCTCCTCAAGCGGTAGCTGTCTGGCATACTACAGCTCCGCATCGTATGAAATAGATGCCGAAGCTAATTCAATGACTGACCTGACGATTCTTTTCGCCATGGGGAACGATGCTATGGACTGCACCTACAACTCCTACAACCAGCAAAACTGCTTCGGAGGGAAAGATGGGGAGATAAACAAGGGCGCCATGAATCGACAGGCAACTGCGAAGAATATCTTGTCCGTAGGATCGTCGGAGAACTACCGTGTGGGTTTATCGTTATACGATATTCCATACAGCAATCTTTGCAATGTTGGCGGTTGCCCGCTCCCGTATTCCAATGAGAGGCATGGCACGGATCCCGTCAGGATGGACACGCCTAATGACGACCCAGAGGGAATGAGTGCGTTTTCCAATAGGGGACCTACGAATGACGGGCGAATCAAGCCGGATATTGTGGCACCGGGAGGTTGGATTCTCTCAACTAGGTCAGAATTGGCATCCTCGAATACGATGACAGACGACCCGGGCGGATTCTACACTCACAAAAGAGGGACCTCGATGGCGACCCCGATCGTAGCAGGTTCGGCGGCATTGGTGATTGAGCATTTGAATAACATAGGGGCCTACAACTGCGACCTAGCAAGTAACCCTTCCAGCAATCATTGTCCAGAATCTGCCCTGATTAAGGCGATACTTGCATCCGGAGCCCACGACCTAGAAGGACAATACACAACGGGGGGAGATTCGAATGGGAATGGAGCCGAGGAGAAGGCGCCGAACAGCCATGAAGGATGGGGGAGGGCCAATCTAGAACAGCTGGTCCATTCCGGATTCACTGAGGGGATCGAGATATCCACATCCGATAGCCATTCATTCAGACTCACCGTTCCGGACACAGGGATAGAGGATTTCAGAGTCGTTCTCTCATGGAATGATCCAGCGAACGGCCCCAGCGCAGGAAAACAGTTGGTCAATGACCTGGACATCTTCTTGAAGAGTCCCAGTGGAACAATTGAGGCCTACACGAATGACGATTTGAACAACCTAGTTGGAATATCGGTAGAAGGTAATCCGGAGGTTGGGGATTGGGAAATCATTGTGACCGGAGAAAACGTACCAACGGGCCCCCAGAAGTATTACTTGGCATCCAGCGACGGAGTAATAACAGACATGAGGAGCCCGGTTTCCGACGGATTCAACTCCCCCGGATTCCAATCTGGTTCTATATTCACCGAGACAACTATCTCGAGTGGAGGAGCCCACATTTGCGCCATACTAGATGACTCTGACCTCCAATGCTGGGGTGACAACACATTCGGGCAGTTAGGTGATGGGACCACTGCCGACAGGCAGGTTCTGACATCGGTTGATTTGGACTCGGCAAGAACAGCGGTTTCGATTAGCTCCGGACAGGACCACACCTGTGCAGTACTTGATAACGGAGAAATCCAGTGCTGGGGGAGAAATAACTTCGGTCAACTAGGTGATGGAACGAATTCACACTCCAACTCTCCTGTGGAGGCAAGCACGGTAGGAGTGCCGGTTCAATTGTCTTCTGGGGATTGGCATACCTGTGCAATTCTAGACGATGCGAGTCTGAAGTGTTGGGGCAGAAATACCCATGGTCAACTGGGAGATGGCTCAAATTTGGATAGCAGCAGCCCAGTATCCGTGAACCTCCCTGGAGAGAAGTTCCTCGCAGTATCTGCAGGCTCGAATCACACATGCGCGATTTCGGACAGTTGGTCACTGAAGTGCTGGGGGGCGAATCAAAACGGGCAATTGGGGACTGGGACGACGACGCCTTCCAACTCACCCTCAACTGTCACTCTCGGAGGGAGTGTCGTCGCAGTATCTGCTGGTGGGGCCCATACCTGCGTCATCCTTGATGGATCGGGCAGTGGGGATGTGAAATGCTGGGGCGACAATGCATTCGGGCAGCTAGGTGACGGAACTGCTAACCAACAGAATGACGCATCTATCGTTGCGACCTCAGTATCTGGTGCAATCAGTATCGACGTAGGAAGAAGGCACACCTGTATAGTGAGTTCCAGCGATTCTCTTCATTGCTGGGGAGGAAGCGGGAAGGGGCAAGTTGGCGATGGAAGTACCTCAACCCAGATTACTTCGCCAACTGAGATTTCACTAGGTCAAAATCACGGAGCTGTCTCTGTAACCTCTGGAGAATCCTATACTTGCGTGGTCGCTAGTAACGACCTTCCGAAATGCTGGGGAGGAGTTGGGTCCGATGAGTCTCTCGGAAACGCACCATCAGAGTTCTCCGGCATTTCCAGATGGACTTACATTGGTTCTTCGGAGAGAGATTGGAACAACAATGGAGATCTGAATATTTTCGAAGTGGGAGTCAGCAATGACGATGATAACGATGGTTTTCCATCTGGATCGGATAGCGATGACAACAATCCCACCGTTGCGGCAAATTGTAGTCCCGGAAATTATGGCAGATTTTCCTGTAGGGAGGCCACACCTGGATACTACGTCAGTGGAAGTGGAAATACAGTAATGACACCCTCCAGCCCTGGACACTACGTAGACGTTAATGGGGCGACCTCGGAAACTCAATGTCCTGTTGGAAAGTTCCAGGAGCTTTCAGGGCAAACCTCCTGTGAAGATGCCAGGCCGGGTTACTACGTCCCCGAGCTTGGAGCTTCCGAGGGAACTCCTTGCCCAGCTGGCAAGTACAACAACCAGTACGGAATGACCTCGGATCTGGCTTGTCAGTGGGCAGAAGCCGGTCATAGCGTCCCAGTTCTTACAAAGGTGTCTTCGGGTGCTTACCACTCATGTGCCATACTGGATGACGGCTCAGTTAGCTGCTGGGGAATGAATGACAACGGGCAGCTAGGTGACGGCACAAGAGACCTGAGCCTAGAACCACAAAAGGCCTCAATGCCGATGGGAAGGAATGCGATTGAGATTTCTGCAGGGTCATACCATACCTGTGTCCTGCTTGATGATGGATCGATTCGTTGCTGGGGTTCCAACGCATTCGGGCAGCTAGGTGACGGTACAACCATCGAAAGAACGACCCCGATTACCGTTAACCTCGGCTCTGGAGTATCTGCAATCGGGGTTTCATCTGGAGAGTCGCACACTTGTGCAGTACTTACTAACAACAGAGTGAAGTGCTGGGGTCTGAATGCTAACGGCCAGATAGGTGACGGGACGACTACTGACCGGCATATTCCGGCATATTCCTCATTGGGAGGGACGGGGGCACTGAGGGTCTCCGCGGGATCATTCCACACATGTGCGATAACCGTAGACCGAAATGTAATGTGCTGGGGGGAGAATTGGAACGGGCAACTCGGAGACTCCAGTAATCTCGATCGGAACACACCAGTTGAGGTTTCTATCCCGAGCAACAGCAGCGCAGTATCGATTGACTCGGGTGCTTTCCATTCCTGCCTAGGGATGAATGATGGTACGGTGTTCTGTTGGGGTTACAACGCCCATGGACAACTGGGCAATGGAGGGACTTCGGACTCTAATAGCCCTCTTGCTTCAGCGTTAAGTGCGGACCAACTTCTGATGGAAATAGAAGTTGGTCTCTTCCACAGTTGCGGTCTATTCGATTCAGGTGAAGTCGCCTGTTGGGGAGATAACAGCTACGGGCAACTGGGTGATGGGACTCTGACTGCACATTCAACCCCGGAGGTTATCATCCTGAGCACCAATGCAACCTCGATCTCAGTTGGCCATAGGCACACCTGTATGATTTTGGATGATGCCAGCCTGAAATGCTGGGGAGCTAATGAATTCGGACAGGTTGGGAATGGTGGATCCACTAATTCTAACACCCCCCAGGATATCGATCTAGGGCACGGTTCCAAAGAGCAGGTCCCTTGTGAGAGGGGGACATACCAGCCACTACCTGAGAAGACTAACTGTATTCTAGCATCAAGGGGTTTCATGGTGCCCGATTCGGGCCAGACGGAGCAGACTGGATGCTCACCGGGATACTACTCAAGTCTCAAGGGGCAACGTGCATGCGTTCCAGCTGCCAGGGGATTCTACGTTTCAGAGAATCAGGCCACATCGCAGACGCAGTGCCCAGCTGGGCAATCTACGCTAAGCGAGGCATCCACATTCTTCGATGACTGCTTCGCAGACTTCGATGGTGATGGGGTTCCGGATCAGATAGACGAAGACGACGACAACGATGGAGTCCCGGACGTGAATGACTATGATCCCCTTGACCCGGAAGTCTCCTTCGACTCGGATGGAGATAGGGTACCAGACAGCATGGACACCGATGACGACAACGACGGAGTGAACGATACAGAAGATCCATTTCCATATGACCAGAACGAGTGGGAGGACTTCGATGGAGACGGAGTTGGAGACAACTCGGACGATGACGATGACGGCGATGGGAGGCCAGACTCGTTCGACGTTTTCCCGACCGATCCCAACGAATGGGCAGACGCAGACGGTGATGGGTGGGGGAATAACGTAGACCCTGACGACGACAACGACGGCAGATGCGACGACACCACTTACCACATCACAGATCAATATGGCGCATTGGTGAGCAATAAGGGGCCTGACCTAGATGGCGATGGTGCTCCAGATTGCCTAACTTCCGCTAAAGGGGACGAGTTCCCACTGGATGCGAATGAGACCGATGACACAGACGGCGACAGCATCGGAAACAATCAGGACACTGATTGTGACGGAGATGGCTGGCTAAATCCGGTACCGTGCAACAGACAAGGGAGTGGGGAAAATGGAACGGATGCCTTCCCACTGGAAGCCGATAAGTGGTCCGACTCAGATGGAGATGGCTTCGCTGACCAAGGGAGCAACTTGGACGCCTTCCCCGATGATCCTAGTGAGTGGTTGGATACCGACGGCGATAGCGTTGGGAACAATGCCGATGAGTGCCCATACGAGTTCGGTATCAGCTCGCAAGACGCGGATTTCATGCAGACTCTTGCCTTGCCTGGAAATGAACTCGGTTGTCCGATTCAGACCCTTATCGGAGATGAGATAATCGAAGACGGCGAAGAGGAGGCCGAAGATGGCACATTCGAAGGAGGGGGCGACTCACTGGACTTTGATGGCGACGGGATATCCGATGTCGAAGACGATGACGATGACGGTGATGGAATTCCAGATTTGGAGGATGGGGTTCTAGGCGATGAGAAGTGGTCCAAAGACCCATTCAGGCCCTTCAGCGGCGAAACTTGGGCAATTCTAGCTGTTTCGGTATCTTTCATCGGAGTTATAGCCTACCGAACTGCTGGTTGGAAGAAGAGGGGGATGGCCAACATCCGCTCAAAAAGGATAAGAATTCAGTGATGGTGCAGGGGGCAGGATTCGAACCTGCGAAGCACTACGCACAGCGACCTGAACGCTGCCCCTTTGACCACTCGGGTACCCCTGCTTGGGTCCCGCCCTGCTGAATCTGACTTCAATGCAGCGAATGTGGTTTTTTTGGTGCAGGGGGCAGGATTCGAACCTGCGAAGCACTACGCACTGGGACCTAAACCCAGCCCCTTTGACCGCTCGGGTACCCCTGCTCCGGCTCGTGCGAATAATTACCCACCAAGAAGGCAGCGCATGGACGCCTCTGGCCCCCATAGGGTCATAACAGGGTCTGTGTGCCCCCCAAACTGGCAAAAATGGCACGAATAGGGGTTCTGGGACTAGGCAACTGGGGGACCGCTCTGGCTCTAGTATGGTGCAAGGACGGACACAACGTGCTAGGATGGACCGTGGAGCAGGAAGTATACGAGTCGGTCATGAGCTCGCAGGAGAACGAGAAGTACCTGCCTGGTTACAAGATTCCAGGGATGGACTGCACCATGGAGATCTCCGATGTTACCGAGTCTTGTGAGATTCTGGTACTTGCACTCCCCAGCTCCGTGATTCTGGAAGTAGTAGAGTTGCTCATCCCAAGCCTCAGACCATCCCATCTCCTTATCGACCTAGCCAAGGGCCTTGCCCCATCCTCCGAAGGAGGCTCGGGAATGATTTCTGATGCAATAGAGAGAAGGCTGGCTGATGCTGGAATGTCGAATCAGGTCGTTGTCATGACGGGGCCAACCATCGCGCCAGAAGTAGCCAGGGGAGTGATAACGAACGCCCTCGTAGCTTGCCATGACACGGCAGTGGCGAAGAGAGTGGCGGAGAGGCTTTCGACAGATTCCCTAATTTTGACCCCCGCCGGCGATCCTGTGGGAGCGGAACTATGGGGCGCCTACAAGAACTGCGTAGCTCTAGCATGCGGACTCGTTGACGGCCTCAAAGACACGATCGGTGGCGATAATCTGAAGGCTGCGATGGTACTTTCAGGCTACAGCGAGGGACTCCGGCTTCTCGGGGAGATGGGGGCCAATCCAAACACGGCATTCGGACCGGCAGGAATAGGAGATCTGTACGTCACAGCAACGAGCCCAAAAAGCAGGAACAGAACCCTGGGGGAGATGCTAGGTTCAGGGAAGAGCCTGGAGGATTCTCTGCATGATATGCACATGGTGGCAGAGGGGGTACGGGCTACCAGGATGTTTCTGAATAGGTCTGAAAGAATGGGTTTTCCAACTCCGTTTCTATTCACACTCGGGATGCTTCTAGACGGCGATATCGCAGTAGAGGATGCAGTCAAGAGGATGGCTGGTGCCTATGAAGTGGAATAACTAGTTACACTAATTTCTGAATTGACGTGACTACTTCTAACCCAACCTTTGCATAATATTATTACCAAGGCGCAATCGGGAATTGTTAACAAAAACAATAGAATTTAGGTTCTATTTGGTGGGGTTTATTTCTGCATAGAAAGAACAAACATTCGTATAATGGGCATTATCTAATCGAAGCAGGGTGATTTGATGCTAGGGGATCCTAACTGTAGCGTGGACATCTCCGGCGTAGCATCAACAGTTTCTGACGGAACTGTCGCCTCGCACGAGAACAGTGAGTCACTGATGGATGGTATTTCCATGATTTCCATGAAATTAGATTCAGACACAAAAAAAATCAGTTGAGGCCCTGACAAGCGAGGGCATGTCAGACGAAGAGAAAAACGTCCTAGTGTCGGAACTCAGCAACTTTTCAGGGAGTGAAATTTTCGAATTTTCAACCTGTAATAGAGTGCTCTATGTGGGGTTCGGAGTAAATCCAGATGAATTGATTCTGGCTGTTGAAGCAGTAATCGGAGTCTCCGAAGCAGAATTCCAGAAATCGTCTGGGATGGCGGTTTGGAGGGATTTGGTCAGGATATGCAGTGGCCTCGACTCCTTCATATTGGGAGAGCTCCAAGTAATGGGCCAGTTCAGGGACGCAGTGGCATGGCACAAGGAGAACGGGCACGTTTCTGCCGTTAACTCCTCACTCTTCGATCATGTGATATCTGCGAATAGGATAGTCAGAAAAGAAATGAGTTTTGACAAAACAACAGAGTCAATGCTAAACCTTGCCACCAGCGCTATGAAGGAGATTGTACAAGGCAAAGAGCAACTGGATTCTGTGGTACTCGGGTTTGGCGACATGGGATCGAAGGCAGTAGAGTCGCTGATAGACCTTAACCAGAGTGACATTACGGTTATCTCCAGGAATCCTTTAGTAGCAGCGGAAAGGCATCCTAAACTGGCTCAAAGATGTACTATCAAGACCTTTGACCAATGGGTTGAATGCGGAGGGAAGGCAGACCTGGTCATCTCGACATTGAGAAACAAGATGGCTACTTTTACCGAATCGAAGCCGTTCCCCGGCCTATCCAAATTGATAGTTATGGACTTCTCGTGGCCTTCTTCCTTCACTCAGAAGAGCTTGAAGGCCGGTGATTCCCTCTACGGAATGGAGCATTGGATTCGCAGAGCTAGAAAGCTGGGTGTCGAATGGAAATACGAAGAAACCCTAGCGGAAGGAGAAGAAGTAATCAGAATGGTCGAGGAAAATTTCCAGATGGCGCTAAACAACCTCTCGCAGGCCAAGTTCCGCTCAACAATATACGCAACATTGGATGAGAAGTCGGAAACCTGGGAGGATTCCTTCGCCGAGCGCGAAATCGAGAAGCCCCAGCTTAAGGCTTTCTCGAGAGAGATAGCGGGCTGGATTTGTCAGACTAACGGGGTTTTCGACCTTTCCGATCTAGATGAGTACGTAAAAGGGACAAGCCGTGATATTGGTACTGCAGTCCTTAACAAAGTGGCTTCTGACCTCAAGAAAACAGTTCTTACCATGGAAGGAGCACCCAAAATGGGGGCCTGAAATTGGAACCCCTCAGGATCGGCACTAGACGCTCGGCTCTAGCAATATGGCAAGCCAACGAGGTTATGGGCATCCTAAGTAAGAGTGGGATTCCAAGCGAGTTAGTCCATCTGAGTAGCTCCGGAGACAGATCCCTGGGTGGCAACCTATCCTCCATGGTCGGACAGTTTGTTCATGGGATAGACGAGATGCTAATCGAGGAAGAAGTGGACATTACCGTACACTCTGCAAAAGACATTCCAGTAGAAGAAATGATTGGGGTGAGGACCATTGCGTACCTCGAGAGGGGTGAGACAAGCGATCTCGTTCTCACCGGGGACTCGTCGAAATGGAGTCTATTGCCGGGTGTACTTGAAACAGAAGAGTCAAGTGGGCTTGTCGAAATCCTGACCGATATTCCCGAGAAATCGAAAATCGGTACAGTTTCAGGACGTAGACAATCATTCCTTCTGAGTTCTAGACCCGATCTCGTTCCGATTTCTGTCAGGGGGCACATCGAAACCCGGCTTAATCGCCTGATCGAGAATAGGGCGAATTACCTCATTCTCGCTGAGGCTGGGATAAGGCGCTTGTTTGATTCTAGTACACTGACCGATATGCATAGGTCATTGAGGGCTATTAGAATAAGTGAGGATGACTGGCCAACGGCTCCCGGTCAAGGGGCAATCGCTGTCAATTGCAGGTCAATGGACGCAGCAAAACACAACAATTTGCGAAAAATCCTCAACCACTCCATCACCGAGGATGCAGTTTTGCAAGAGAGGCTTGCTCTGAAAAGGATCGGAGGGGGGTGCCTCTACCCAGCAGGAATTAAGTCTCAGGGAGGCGCGATTACGGCAGCCATATCACCAGAGTATTGGAGGGTTAGCTACACAACAGGCGATCAGTACGATGTCTATAGGTACCAGGGCAATGTGAGCGAACTTGACCTGAGCGAAATTGGGGTGCGTGAGAAGAATAGTGTCGCAACCAACGGTGATGCGAAGTTGGTAACCACGCTTACTTCGAGGAGATTATCGACACAACTCAATAAATGCGGGGTTCAGACAATTGATGTTCCCGTTGTAGAACTAAAGTCACTTCCGGAGAAATGGCCGTCGGATTTCATAGATGCCGACGCAGAAAGGTCCCAATGGCCGATTCTTGTATTGACCTCACCGTTTGCTGCAAAATGTGCGATAGAGATATCTGAAACCAATCCCGATATCTCTAGGATAGAATGGCTTGCAATCGGAGAGGGGACGCACAAGGCGTGTTTTGAAGCGGGAGTTACCGTATCTTACTGCGGGATGTCGAAGGACAGCGAGCAGTTGGTGGAATACATATCAGAAAACATCGCCAATGATTCGCCCCTTTTCGTTCCCCGGTCCTCAAAATCCGACAGTTTATTCGCCGATTCTTTGAGTTTTCTAGGATTCAGGGTAGAGGCATGGACCGGGTATGAGAACATGCCAATGACCGTCGAAAGTACTATGATCGGACAAGATGATGTTTTGCTGATTTCATCCTCCTCCTCAGCGAAATCATGGGCTGACAACAATCTCAAAGTCCCGAAAACCATACTTTCCATGGGGAGGAAAACGACAGAAACCATTGAAACAACACCTTATTTCCAAGGAACCGAGGTAGCCACGCTAGAGAGCCCAACCTTGGATTACATCCTCGATTTTTGGGAGTCAAATGTGAGGAGTGGATGATTTGGACGTTAGGCCGAGAATCAATAGGTGGACTAAGGCAAGGAGGGACCTCATCTTCGGGCCAGCGATAGCTGAGTGTTTGGTTCAACCTCACTTTGTTGTCAACGGAAGTGGTATTGATCAGGCGATACCCGGTATGCCTGGGATAAACAGACAATCCAAGGACGTGCTTATCGAGACGATTTCCCGGGATTTTTCACTAGGGTTATCTGCACATATGATTTTCCCGGTAATGAGTGAGTCGGAGAAAGACAACCGGGGAACCAAAGCAGCGGACGACGGGATGCCACTCCAGAGCGTCGTCAGGGACCTAAAGGAGAAGTTCGGGGATGAAATACTTCTGATGACTGACGCCTGTCTTTGTACCTCAACGGACCACGGTCACTGTGGCCTCTTGGAAGGTAAAAACATCGTCAACGACCTATCGGTGGAAACGCTGGTAGGGATATCCCTTTCACATGCCAGGGCCGGTACAGACTACGTCTGCCTTTCTGATATGATGGACGGCCGTGTCCTTTCTGTCCGAAGGGCACTCGAGAAAGAAGGCTTCAATTCTACTGGGATAATGTCATATTCGGTAAAATATGCATCATCATTCTACGGGCCGTTCAGGGATGCAGCATCCTCGGCTCCATCCTTCGGAGACCGTTCCAGCCATCAGATGGACGTTAGATCGGATTATAGGGAGGCAATATTAGAAGCGAAAACGGATGTGGAAGAAGGTTGTGACATAGCCATGGTCAAGCCCGGGCTACCATACCTAGATGTCTTGAAGGAGGTGTCATCTAGAATCGAACGGCCGGTAGCGGTATACAACGTGAGTGGCGAGTATTCCATGGTAATGGGATACGCGAATGATTCTACACAACGAAAGAGAGTGGTCCTCGAGATTCTGGGCTCATTCGTCAGGGCTGGCGCGGACATCATAGTTAGTTACCATTCTAGGGAAGCTATCCGAGAAGGTTGGGTCTAGTGCGGTGTCATCATGGAGCGACAAAACTCTGAGGCATTGCATTCCGAGGCTAGAGTACACCTGGTCGGAGGGGTAAACTCCCCTGTGAGGGCTTTCAAGTCGGTCCACGGCAACCCTGTCTACTTCCAGGAGGCAAGTGGGGCGATAGTTATCGATGTGGATGGTAACGAATATGTCGATTTTGTGCAGTCGTGGGGCCCATTGGTTCACGGCCACTCACACCCTGAAATCATCGCAAATATCGCGGAGGCAATGGCGAAAGGGACGTCTTTCGGAGCACCACACGAGGGCGAGATAGAGCTTGCCAAGATGGTCAAGGAGAGATTTCCCCACATCGATATGGTTCGTTTCACTTCATCGGGTACTGAGGCGGCCATGAGCGCGGTAAGACTGGCACGCGGAGTCACTGGCAGGGATCATATTGTGAAGTTTGACGGTTGTTACCACGGCCACATAGATTCTCTTCTAGTCAACTCAGGTAGCGGGTTGGCGACCTTCGGGATAGCAAGCAGTCCGGGCATCCCTGATGACACCATATCTACGACGTTGGTCGCCCCTTTGGATGACATAGACGCCCTTCGCTATCTTTTCAGCGAGTATTCGGGAAAAATTGCTGCTGTCTTGATCGAACCCTTGCCGGCAAACAATGGGCTGCTAATTCAGAGGAATGAGTTTTTGCGCAAAGTGAAAGACCTGTGCGAGGAAGATGGCGCTCTACTGGTCTTCGACGAGGTAATCAGCGGATTCAGATTCAGGAGCGGAGGGTACAGCGAGGTTTGTGGAGTCGTGCCTGATATCACAGCCCTGGGGAAGATAATCGGGGGAGGGCTTCCAGTGGGAGCCTATGGTGCCCGGGAAGAGGTGATGCGGCAACTTTCTCCTTTAGGCCCGGTTTATCAAGCAGGCACACTCTCAGGCAACCCTCTTGCGATGATGGCAGGCAAATCGACATTAGCACTTCTAGATGAGGAGGCTTATGACCTGCTGGACTCATTGGGAAGTATGCTAGAGAAGCTCTTAGTCCCCATACTGGAGGCCAATGGCAACCCATTCAGACTTGTCAGGATAGAAAGCCTGTTCTGGTTCTCACCTGGTGACGACGAGCCGCCACGAAGAGCAGACCAGATACCCGGAACAGCAGGAAAGAAGTACGCAGACCTGCACAAAGGAATGCTTGACCGGGGTTACATGCTAGCCCCATCGGCCTATGAGATCGGTTTCCTCTCGACAGCCCACACTGAGGAGCATATCAGGGGGATGGCCGCCGCACTGGAAGATGTATTGCCCGAAATAGGTGAATAATATGGAGGGGAAGGAGAGGCTGACTTCCGCACTGAACAATACTGAGGTCGATCGGGTTCCGATCTGGTTCATGCGCCAAGCAGGCAGGCACCTACCAGAATACCGAAAAATCGCCAAGGAGAACGACTTCTGGACGAGGTGCATGGATGTCGATCTGTGTAGCAAGATTACTATTCAGCCGCTAAAGAGGTATCCGGAAATTGATGCAGCAATAGTGTTCAGCGACATCCTAACCCCTTTGCCAAGCTTGGGATATAATGTGAGTTACGGTAATGGCATAAGCATTGACGAGTTTGAATTCGACCATGTTGACGACTGGCCTGCCTTCGATGCCAGGAAACACGCACCTTGGGCAGGAGACGCTCTTGCTGAGGTAGGGGAATTTGAACATAATAAGGCCCGTTTAGGGTTTGCTGGCTGCCCTTGGACCATCTCGATGTACCTATTGTCTGGTGGGACAGGTGACAAGGACTTCAATGGCGCGAGGTCGGATATTTTCTCCGA
>CACOAW010000020.1 GCA_902625325.1 uncultured Candidatus Poseidoniales archaeon
GACGAAGGCGACAACGCCGGCGAGGGTTTCGATGACGGGGACCATGTGGGAATCACCGAGGACTCCATGTTCGGTGGAGCGGCGGATGGAAACCAGTGGTTCCAGGTCTCAGACATTGACGGGACCTTCAGGATGTACTTCGACCACGGCACCGGAGTCTCGGCGATCTCAATGTGGATAGCACTGGGAAGCACCGAGTACGAGGAGGAGGACTACTACGCCTCCTACTGGGTCGGTGACGACGGCACCACCACAGAGCTGGGCAACTCCCAGAACTCGTGGGGCGACATAGACAACTGCATGTGCGAGGGCTTCTGGGGCCAGTGGGTCGTGGAAGTGCCCTCCGAGGACGGCTACCTGATGATAGAGGCCAGCAACGACGAGGACGCCGAGCACTGGGGCCTGGACAACGTCGCTTACCACGACAACAACTGGGACGTCATCTCGATGGTGACCTTCGAGGACTCGGTCGAGGAGATGGGGGTCTACATGACGCCATCCTCTCCAGCGCTACTCGAGGGCACCTTCACGGTCGAGATCGATGACTCGTACGGCGACGGCGGGCACGGCATCACCGTGACCCACGGGGCAGACACCCTCTGCACGATAGCCGCATCGGACTACAGCTCCAGTGCCAGCTGCACCTTCGACCTTACTGCCTACTCCGACGAGGAGATATCGGTGGCAGTGGACACGGATTCTTGGCCTTACGAGGGGACTCTGACGGTGACCTTCGACGACGGAACCACTGCGGTCGAGACATGGTCATCAGACACGACCTTCTCGTACGCGATGGTAGGCGACGAGCTACTACCAATGGAAGGGACATACACCATCGAGATATCTGATACTTACGCAGACGGCGGCCAAGAGGCAATGGCGTGGTTCGACGGCGCAGAGGTCTGCTCGCTAACGACCGACCCCGGAGGAATAGCCAGCGACAGCTGCACATTCACGGCAACCGGCTACGCCGACTCCGTGCTAGACGTTGACTTCACGTCTACCGACACCTGGGGGAACGAGGGGACGATGGTTATCACCTTCCCCGACGGAACCGCCCTATCATACGGAAACTCCGCGGACTTCGCGACGGACTCTTACTCTTTCGCCCACCAGGGCACCGAGGTACAGCCCGTAGCCGGAGAGGTCATGCTGAGCAACGGTCACGGTGCCACAGTTAGCCTTGACACCTCGTCCTACCACACTGGGACGGTCGACGACGATGACGACAACGACGGCTACGCCGACGTTGACGACGCCTTCCCCACCGATGACACAGAGTGGGACGACTTGGACGGCGACGGGGTCGGATCCAACTCCGACAACGATGACGACGGCGACGGTGTGAACGATGGCGTGGACGACTTCCCACGCCATGCACACGCAACCACCGACACTGACGGTGACGGTATGCCAAACGATATCGGCATGACAGTTGGCGAGGTTGGCGACGACTTCGAGATAGGAAACTTCTCAGGAATGGACGACTACACAGCAAGTGGTTGGGCTAGATCAGGAGATGCAAACTTCGGCCTAGCCAGCGGGATTGCCTTCGATGGATACGCAGCGAGAGCTGGAATAATCGACCACAACGAGACCTCAACGATAGAACTGACTGTCGACACTGCAACCGGATGGATTTCATTCGACTACATGATATCAAGTGAAGAAATGTATGACACACTGAGCTTCAGCATAGACGGCTCAGAGTACATGTCCGTTAGCGGCCAGGAATACCATTGGGAGTTCATTTGCACGACCCCAGGGTCATACGCGGACACAACCTGGGAAGCAGGGTCCCTGAATGACGGATCCATACCAGGAAACTGGGTGAACGACGGATACGCTGACTGCGGGGACTCCGATGGAGATGGTATCTCTGACGACGAGGGACTGAACAACTGGTACTCATTGGTGGAAGGGAACTTTGAGGCTTGGGTCGAGGAAGGAACTCACACGCTTACTTGGACCTACTCCAAGGATCATTCTGCTTCAGCAGGAAGCGATAGGGCGTACTTCGACAACGTCGTCATCCCATACGAATTGATGGGAGAAGGAGAGTGCGAGGATGGCACTGACCATTGCAATATCGAGGACATGGATGACGACGCAGACGGCTTGGACGACGAGTTCGACGACTGCCCGACCGATGCAGGAGAGCAGACAGACACGGACGGTGACGGATACTGCGACAACGCTGACGCTGATGACGACAACGACGGAGTCTACGACTACAACGACGCCATGCCACTTGACCCCAATGAGACCACTGATCACGATGGCGACGGAATCGGGGACAATGCAGACACAGACGACGACAACGACGGATGCGACGACGAGGTGGACGATCTGCCTCTCGACGACTCCGACTGCGTCGACACCGACGGCGACGGAGTAGGCGATGATACCGACTTGGACGACGACGGCGACAACGTCATGGACGTCGACGACCCATTCCCGCTTGACGGGTCAGCATGGGCAGACAACGACGGTGACGGCATCGCAGACATGACTGGCGACCCGCCGTTCCTGGGCAACTTCGAGGGAGCCTCTATCCCGGCCGGTTGGACAACGTACGGCGATGCTGACTGGTTCGCCTGCGGCATGGGCACCTGTGGCACAGCCTCCGGGAACGCGATCAACGGCTCCTACATGGCAGAGTCCGGGGACATCGACAACTCGCAGACGAGCTCGGTCGAGGTATCCATCGACACGCTGGCCGGAGACGTATCGTTCGCATACGAGACATCCACTGAGACCAACTGGGACTACCTGAGGTTCTACGTGGACGGCAGCCTGACCATGAGCTGGTCCGGCGTAACCTCCGGGACTTACACCACCACGGTGAGCGCTGGGTACCACACTTTCGAGTGGATGTACTACAAGGACGGTAGCGTGAGCAGCAACGCCGACACCGTTTGGATCGACGACGTGAGCCTGCCAGTTTCTCAGGTCATGAACAACAGCGACCCGGACGACGACAACGACGGCGTGTACGACGAGTTCGACCTCGACCCGTTGGACCCATGCGTGAGCTTGGACACCGACGGCGACGGAGTGCCCGACTACGTAATGACCGGAATCTTCGACATGAGCGGAACAGGCGACGAGCGGTTCATCGTGGACTGCGACGTAACGATGTGGTACGAGGACTGGGATGACGATGGCGACGGATGGAGCGACGAGCTGGAGGACCTATGCGGATCGAACCACCTGGATGGGGATGAGATGCCGATGGACATGGACCAGGATTTCGTCTGCGATGACCTGGACGAGGACTTGGACAACGACGGTGCGATCAACCCTGTGAACAACTGCGAGCTATACTTGGAGGGAGGAGAGACTGACGCATTCATCGAGTGCATAAGCGATGGCTTCCACGCAGTCGATGCGGACGGCGATGGGGAGGCTTCCTACATGGAGCTCATGCACGCGTGGACCTTCCAGTGGGCCTTCGAGTCAGACGATGGAGACGATGATTGGGTTTCCTTCTTCTGCGGCGACGGCTCGGAGATACCCTTCGAGTGGGTCAACGACGAAATCGATGACTGCGAGGACGGAGCCGACGAGCAGCAGTACGACGAGAACGGTGATCCGATCAACTGGTTCGACTGCTACGACGGCACACAGGTCTGGATCTACCAGGTCAACGACGGATATCCCGACTGCCCCGATGGGGACGACGAGATGACCAACGACTGGGATGACGTGGGACACGAAGACTCGGATGGAATAGACGACGACGGCGAGGGTGACGAAGACGACGGCGAGGGTAGCGAGGACATGGGCGGAATCGGCTCTCGTGACGGCCACGAGAACGGCACCGACGAGAACGGTACCGGCGACGACGACCACGACCACGACGACGACCACGGTGACGGTGACCACGACCATGGCGACGACCACGGTGATGACGGTGGCGACATGATCTGCTACAACATCATGACCCATTCGGTGACCAACGACACTAGCGAGGAAAGCTGCGACGGGTACGCCTACTATGAGAACGCCTCATTCAATGGGACGAACTTCACAGGATGCTACAACATGGTAACTCACGTGGTAACCGGTGACGACGAGGCAACCTGCGACTCATACATGTGGGTCAGCGCATCCGGAGGACCTGGCGACGGAGGAGATGGTACCGACGACGGGGACGATGACACCGAGGAGCCCGAGGAGCCAGAGTCATGGCCAAGCCAAGACGATATGGCCGAGTTCGACATGATGTTCTGGGACTGGATCTCACAGTGGGACGCGGACGCTAGCGACTCCCTAAGCTTCGATGAGTTCTGGCAGATCAACAATGACACCGAGGAAGACTGGGACTTCGAGAACCCAGGTTGGTCGGCGGACACGACTGACTGGGACCAGTTCCCCTACGACCCAACGGAGCAGACCGACACCGACATGGACGGAATGGGGGACAACTCCGACACAGATGACGACAACGATGGTGTCCCGGACGGCCTCGACGCCTTCCCATACGACCCCACAGAGTCAGCTGACCTAGACGGTGACGGAATCGGCGACAACTCCGACGGGGACATAGACGGTGACGGAATCGACAACGACCAGGACGACTTCGACAGCGATCCAAACGCTGCCGCGGACAACGACCAGGATGGCGTCGACGACGCATCTGACTCGGACGACGACAACGACGGTGTGCCCGACGTGGCCGACTGGGCGCCCCTGGACGCATCCGAGCAGTACGACACCGATGGCGATGGTGTTGGCGACAACGCAGACACCGATGACGACAACGACGGAACCGCGGACGCTGACGATGCCTTCCCGCTGGATGCCAGTGAGAACGCGGACGCTGACGGCGACGGGGTCGGGGACAACTCCGACCCAGACGACGACGACGACGGGACACCTGACGGACTGGACGACTTCCCGTACGATGCCACGGAGCAGAGGGACTCTGACGGAGACGGAATCGGCGACGTGGCCGATCCTGACATGGACGAGGACGGATACCTGAACTCAGAAGACGCGTTCCCGATGAACGCCAACGAGTGGATGGACACCGACGGCGACAACATCGGCGACAACTCGGACTCCGACATAGACGGAGACTCGGTCCTGAACGACGACGACTGGGCGCCTCTCGACTCTGCGGAGTGGATGGACACCGACGGCGACGGCACCGGCGACAACGCCGACACCGACGACGACGGCGACACATACTCCGACGACGACGAGTACTCCTGCGGAACTGACTCGAAGAACGCGAACTCAGCTCCATCGGACTTCGACGGCGACGGACTATGCGACGCCTTGGACCCAGAGGACAACAGGGGACAAGCCGGAGCCGGAGCCGCACCAGACGTGGTCCAGGAGTCACCAGGCTTCACGCCAGGATTCGCATCCGTGCTAGCAGTTGTGTCCCTACTAGGCGCAGCCGCACTAGGACGACGCGAAGAGGACTGATCCGTAAGGATACAGACAACGTAACCCCGGGCCGGGGACCACTCGGCACCCGGTCCGGGGCCACAACCCAATGCTGATAAGTCCCCCATATCACAAGTCATCTCATGCCAGGTACGACTAGGGCAGAGATTAGGACGCTGAAGATTGGTAGATACGTAGCGATTGAAGAGGACGCATACAAGATTCTAAGCATGTCCAAGTCAAAACCAGGCAAGCACGGCTCAGCCAAGGCTAGGATAGAGCTGGAGGACATCTTCACAGGTCAGAAGAAGTCACACGTCGGTACCGTCACCGATACCATAAACATCCCACTGATCGAGAAGGGATCCGCTATTATCACCCATATTCAGGGCAACGAGGTCCATGCAATGGACAACAAGACCTACCAGACGCTTATCCTACCAGTCGAGGAAGGGATGAACCTGCAGTCCGGAGGAGAGATACAGTGGATGGAGGCAATGGGCAGGTACAAAATCAGCAGGGACCACTAGTCGTGTTTTCTAGTTCCCAGTACCTCTAGCCCACGTGAAGTATAAGCGTCGTTCTCGTACGCTCGAGACGAGAGACATGTCTGACGTTGAGCGTTCGGCCTACAGGCAGCCAGTAACTGCCTCCGGACTAGAGGCGATAGAGTCGGGAACGCTGACATGGCTAGACGAGGACATGTACAACAACCTGAACACCGGAGTACTAGAGCAGTACCTGGAGGAGAAGAACCTCTTCGAATCATTCGAGGTAAGCCACTGGGATACTCGGAAGGTCCTCATCGGTATCCTCGTAGGGGCCGTCTTCAGCGGAGTAACTGCTTACATCGGTCTCAAGATAGGGCTAGCTGTCTCAGCAGCATGGTACGTAGCATACCTGCTGGGGATGGCCCTCCAATGGTCTCCCTCAGAGGTTAACATAGCCACGAGCGCAACCACGGGTGCGACCAACGCGTCAATAGGCTTCATCTTCACATTCCCTGCCATCTTCCTGCTGGCCTATTCCGATGACTACAGGGTCGGTGACGGACATCTCCTGAGCTCAGTCGATACCCTGAACCTAGCATTCGTGGGCATCATAGCCTCGATGTTCGCAGGGTTCCTGGGTGTGATGTACTTCATCATATTCAGACGCGTATGGCTGGTCGAGGACCCACTGCCCATGCCCGGATTCGAGGCCACCCTCAAGATGCTGGACATATCCTCGGACGTTAGCACGGGCTCAGCAGATGCAGCACGCGACTCGCTACGAACCGTGGGGGTGTGGACGGTTCTGACAATGGGCATCATGTTCGTCATCGACTACCCAATTCGCTGGTCAAAGAAGCTCGCAGGAGTACCCAGCAGCATCGCTGACTGGTTCGCGATGACGCTGTCCGGGGAGAAGTGGGGCCTCGCATCGGTTTACACAGAAAGGTGGATTCACCAACCGAGCGAGCTGGTCGAGGGCAAGTACGCCCCGTACAACGGCATAACCCCGTACGAAGAGAGTAACCCCATGTCCTACACCTTCCTGGGCGTGGAAATCAGCCCGACCCTATTCGCGATAGGCTGGTTCATGAAATTCAGAGCAGCCCTACTGGTAAACCTCGGGGCAATCCTCGCATGGTTCTGGCTTATTCCCCTTGCAGTGCTTCAGGACGTTCCAGTGTACGACCCGGAGCAGGGCGTCTACAGGGACATCACAGAGATGGGCCCCATCGTCCAATGGCAGGCCTTCGGCTCAATAATACGTACCGTCGCGATAGGTGCGATCCTCGGAGGGGGATTCCTTGGGCTGTTCAAGATGGCCCCAACATTCATCGGAATCTTCGGAGACATCACACAGGCCTTTTCGGGGGAGCAGGGAGAGGAATACGTGGAAGGAAAGGGTTGGTACGAATGGCCGCTGTACCACATCCCTATTTTCATGGCTATCTCGCTTGTGGCAATCACTGTCATCTTCGTGATAGGGGGTTACCCTGTGTTGCCTTCTTTGATATTCTCAGTCGTACTGTTATCGACGACTTTCCTCCTGGGTGCCATAGCAGTCAGGGTGATGGGGGAGACGGGAATTGAGCCAGTCTCAGGTACCTCATTCATCGTCCTCCTTATTCTCCTTATGATTTTCCTGAATCTGGACGTAGGGCTCAGCAAGGAGGAGTCAATCCTGATGTCCCTCGTGGGGACCACGGTATTCGCCTCGGCAATCAGCATGAGTGGAACCGTTGTGGGTGACTACAAGAACAGCCTCTACATTGGTAACAGGCCATACCACATCTCCAAGGGCAACATAATGGGAGTAGTGCCCGGAGCCATTCTTGGTGCCGGAGTCGCCATATTCCTATCCAAACTCCTAGCTGACGGTACAATAGAGCTGCTAGCACCCCAGGCAAACGCATTCGCATACTTCACCACCATACTGGCCGAGGGACAGGGCAACTGGAGCGCTCTGCTTCTTGGGATGGCCCTCGGGGCCTTCGCCGAGTGGGCCACAGGGATGGGCACATCATTCGGCTTGGGAATGTACCTCCCCACTCCCGCTACATTTCCGATGCTTATCGGCGGCGCATACCGTTCTTGGTGGGAGGAGAGGAGGCTCAAGCCCATCGTGGAGTCTGTAAGAAAGGAGGAGGGGAACGCTGCTGCAGAGAAGAAGAGCGCGAGAATGCTCCTCCTGACGTTCATGATCGCAGCGGGAGCATTGACCGGTGAGGCATTTTACGGTGTCGAGGCTGCGATACTGGCGGTCCTCGACGAGATTTCGCTCGGAGGTGAGTTGCTCAAGACCTACTCCTGGTGGCCCTTTGCTAGACTGGCAGGCTTCGTAATCATCAATGTGGTACTAGGGATTATCGTGTACGTCCTATTCAGTAAGGCCGGAATCATAGGGGGAGGTTCCAACGAAACTCCTCTTGAGACAAAGGCCACCACGCGGAAGAATCCTTCCTTGGTCCCCTTGGATGCCGAGCTGGCGGACTGAAAATGACTGAGCACAAGGAAATCCCGGCAAGCGCTTGGCTGATACTCTCTGTAGCGGTAATCGCAGTTTCTAGCGCAGGGATAGTCCTACAGGAGATGTCCGACGTCAAGCCTCTCCTGCGAGCCTCGTGGAGGATGCAGGGGACGGCGCTGGTGCTGCTTCCAGGATTCCTGTACCAGTTCAAACGACTAGAGGCTACATATCTGTCCATGGACGACTGGCTTCTGATCATGGCTTCCAGCGGGTTCTTGGCGATTCACTTCGGAAGCTGGGTATGGTCTTTGGATAATACCAGCCTAGTCCACAGCCTCCTGTTCGTCAACACGCACCCGCTAATCGTGGTCGCACTTATGCCAGTTATGGGAGAAATAGTCCGCAGAGGACACCTGGAAGGGGTAATCATTGGCTTCGCAGGAGCTCTTGTAGCCCTGATGGACCTTGGCGATGGGGGCGAGGTGACCCTGATGGGGGATTTAGCCGCGTTCCTGGGGGCAGTAACCATTGTCGGCTACATCCTAGTGGGAAGGGAACTCAGATCTAACAGGGAGATGCCGATTTTCGTCTATGCCTTCCCCGTGACCTTGGGTGCAGGAATCTGGCTGTCTCTCGGGACCGTGCTGTTCGAAGGATCAGCCGTCACTTCCTTGCATCCTGAGTCCTCGATATTCGGATGGACAGACCCATTCTGGATAGTTTGGGTGGGATACCTGTCTCTCGGTCCGGGTTTTTGCGGGCACACGGGATTTAACACTGTTCTGCGATGGATACCCCCGATAATTGTCTCAATCACGATGCTTTTGGAGCCCGTGATAGGGGCCCTGATAGGCTATATGTGGACTGGGGATACTTTAATCGGACTACCAACGGTAATAGGTGGGCTGATGATGATGGCGGGAGCTATGCACGTGACTTTACAAGGAGAATCGAAATCCGGGGAGGAATCGGTTTCTTAACCGTCCCATCATGCGGAAAACATGCCAAGGTTCCCGATTCTACTTACCAACGACGACGGCATCGACTCCACGGGACTACAACATTTGGCATCCTCATTGCACTCTCTTGGACACCCGATAGCCATACTAGCGCCCCTTACTGAGCAATCAGCGGTAGGGATGAAGCTCACACTAAGGGATGACATGGCTTTCGAAGAGCACACCGATATCGCTGAAAAAATCAAGACCGACGAGTCAGTCCCTCTGCGCGCGTTTTCTCTCGATGGGTCTCCTTGCGACTGCGTCATCGTTGCTATCGACGGGGGACTAAGGTCCTGGGCACCAGAGATACGACCGTGGCTCTGCATTTCCGGAATCAACCGAGGGCCAAACCTTTCTGTGGACGTTCTTCACTCCGGAACTGTTTCCGCTGCACGCGAGGCATCTCTGTATGGTCTGCCATCGCTCTCCGTAAGCCTAGCCACCTACTCGCATCAAGACTACTCGCAATCGATAGAGGCAACACTGGCTCTGGTGGAAAGACTATCGGAACTGATCACAGTAGACCCGATCAACATCCTGAGGCCAGAGGGTTCGAGGACGAGGCCGATTGAGGGAACTGGCCCTAACTCTCTTAGATCATGGTTCATGCATGGAAACATGTTCCTGAACCTGAACATCCCTGAAAACTGGAACGGGACATTCCAGACCGTGCCCCTAGGTGCTAGATGGTACCGCAGCGCGACTGACATGATAGATAAGAAATCCATGGGAGTGGCCTTTGAGGTCGGGGCGGCCAAAATCGTTGACGAGGAAATCGAAATGACCGACTGCCATGCAATCGCTTCGGGCAGTGCCTCGATTACCCCTATGGCAAGCTGGCCCCAGAATCACCCGCTTGGAGTCCCACAATCGATAATGCAAGCGTCTACCGTGATGGATGCCGATGGGATGCCTTCATGGATTTAGGTCTCATCAAGGAGATGATGGATTATCGAGATGCAGGAGTGCCCCTGCAACCACATTCCTCCCAGCGAGAGCGAATCTAAACCGTGAAGACTGACCTTGTCTTGAGCCGAAAGCGGCTGATCATCCGATAGAATGAACCCTAGACTATTGGGAGGTTGTATCGAATTGAACTCTCTCCCTTCAGCATCTAGTAATACTGGTATAACCCCTCTTTCATCCCAATCTTGGAGGGTCTGATTGATATCCCCTCCAGAGTGCAGTATCCCACTTGAGAACTCTTTGAATCGATCCCTTGGAGGAATCGGAAGTTTGTTTATTCCCTTGATCTGTCCAGCAATTGATCTTTCATCTGGCCTGACTCCCCCTATTCTGGTGCCATTGAACCATATCCTCCTATTCGGCCCACCTCCTCCCATTAGGTGAAGGATCACATGGCAATCATCGCGAATTCCATGTGAGACAAAAAGGGCAGCATTTACCGCTCTAACAAGGACATCCATCCTGCCTCCAGAACCAGGAAGGTCGTTCAGATTAAGAGTCCCTTCGCTTGGAGCCCTATGTCCGATGATAGCGAACCATCTCTCCAGATGATCACCCCAGATCGAGTTCTTCGTCGAGCCCCATCATGGACTGCATCTGACGCCTCATCTTCCTATCTCCTCTGAATCCCCGCATCATCTTCTTGCTCCTGTTCCATTGAGTAATGAGTTCCTTGACCTCTCTTTCCTCACATCCAGAACCTCTGGCGATCCTCCTAATTCTACTCGACTTAAGTAGCAGGGGGTCGTCCTTTTCCTCTTGTGTCATCGAGTCCATAACTATCCTGTACTTATCCAGGTTGGACTGCATCTGCTTCTTCTGAGCCACTCCCATGTTCCCCATTCCTCCGAACATTGCGTCTGGGAGGTGGGATAGAACCTTGTCAAGAGTTCCAATTTTGCTCATCATCTCCATCTGGGCATACATGTCGGTAAGAGTGAATCTCCCTGACATCAACCTCTTTGTCAGGCGCATTGCCTCCTGCTCGTCCAGATCCTCGGGGGCAAGGTCGATGAGGCCCTTGATATCGCCCATTCCAAGAAGCCTGGAAATGAACCGATCAGACTCGAATTTCTCTATGTCTCCAATCCTCTCCCCCTCTCCTACGAAGACGATTGGCGCGCCTGTCGTAGAAACCGCGGTTAAAGCCCCTCCTCCTCTGGCAGTTCCATCTAACTTGGTCACGATTGTCCCAGTAACTCCAACCAACTCATGAAAGGTCTCAGCCATAGGGCCGGCAGCCTGTCCGACCTGAGCGTCAATTACTAGGAAGCGCTCTGAAGCGTTGGCAATACTTGCGATCTCCAGTAGTTCTTCCTTAAGCTCTCCATCAAGGCTGTCCCTGCCTGCTGTGTCAATGATCACGATGTCTGCGGTTCCAACTTTATTGAGGCCATTTCTTACTATCTGGGATGCAACCTTTTCTCCAGGCTCCCCGTATACCTCAATGCCCGTACCTTCGAGCATCTGGCTGAGTTGTTCGAACGCTCCCGGCCTATGCACGTCTGCTTCGATAACTGCAACCTTTGCTCCGTGAGACTTTCTCCACCAGTCTGCAAGTTTTGCGGTGGTGGTTGTCTTTCCCTGTCCGTAGAGGCCTACCATCAACACTGTTTGGTTGTGTGGCTTGATTTCCCTGGGCGGTCCTAGAATCCTTACTAGTTCGGAATATATCAGATTCATAGCATGAGTTTCGAGCTTAACTCCCGGCCGCGGCTCTTCTTCCAAAATCCCCCTTTCTACACTTTCAGTCAGCTCCTTTGCCTTTCTGACGTTAAAATCGGCTTCTAGCAGGGCCCTCCTGAGTGACTTGCTAAGCTCTTTGACGGTGTCCTCTTCGACTTTCCTCTTTCCCTTCAAAAGCCCTATTGATCCGAGAACTTTACGCTTGAATCCCTCCAGAGCCATATTGTCCGGCTGCAATCGTGCCGTTTGAACGTTATCTGGGTATACGGGCCATTTTACACTTCATTATGCGCTGTACTGAAAGGGTGCGCGTCATGGGAAGAGTGTGGCTGACGCTCCTATTGAGATGTGGGAGATGCAATTGGCCTTTGCAATAGGGTTGCTGGGCATCTATGTCGGATGGAGGGGAACTATAGCCAGGATGACAGGTTTCTATGACCTATCTGGCGCTGCAAAGTCAATGTTGTTTGGAATCGTCTCGGGGGTGCTTGCCGCATCAGCGATCGACGCACTAATTCTAGCCGAAGTCAGGAATCAGTCTCAGAACATCATCTCACTTAGCTCGATTGCATTCATGATCGCTTTGGCTGAATCGTCTTTCGTATTGTTCCTTCTCGGTAAAACTAGAACCGTTGGATTGAGGGCTTGCGCTCCTTATGGGTGGACCCTAGGTTTGGGTTTCGGTGCAATGCGCTCAGCCCACCTCAACGTTCGCCTATTCGATCCAGTGGTCTGGGAAGGTACCGGATTCAACGCTCAAAACATCGCTCTAGCATGTTTACTGACAATTACTACCTGCATGGCCCATGCATCCATAGGCTCTTGGCAAGGGTCTAGGATTCTGGATAATCAACGATTTCGCCCTCTTGTATACGCCTCATTCGCTAGGATGGCCGTTATCCTAGTGACTGTGCTTTCTGTTTTCTTCCCATTGACCATTGCTCTATTAGCCCCATTCGTCGTTTGGTCTTGGTTTCCAGCCCAGGAGTCTTGGCTGCCGTCTGG
>CACOAW010000021.1 GCA_902625325.1 uncultured Candidatus Poseidoniales archaeon
CCATCGCTAGTCCACTCGCCGGACCAGATGCTGAATTGGAAGTTGACATTGCAAGTCATGTTCGTTGTTTCGAAGTTACCAGTTTCGCTCCAGCTGGTGGAAGTTCCTGAGAGGTTGAAGAAAATCTCGTCCTCCCCATAGTCGTGTCCTCCCTGCCAGTTGTGGTTGTAACTCATCCTGAGCTTGTACGAGTAACCTGTGGTAAGGTTGTCTATGTCCAGTTGCATTGTGTGGTTGCCCTCTGATATGTATGGATATTCGTGCCACGCCTCGCAGTACCAGGTAGAGTTCGCAGAGTCCTCTTGGCAGTCGTTATGGTGGTTGTAAAAGTCGGGCTCGCCGTCGCCGTCGTAGTCCCAGTCGTCGTTCCAGCAGTTGAAATGGTCGCCATTGAGCTCGCAGTTGTCGTAATCGTCCCAGTGGATCGTGACCTCATGCTCGACCCCGTCCACGGTTAGAGTGAATGGCGAGGGGAGCTGCTCGCAGGGCCCAGAGAATCTGAAGTTCCTGGATTCAATATGGTCATACCAGTACCATTGTCCGCTCGTGTCCCACTGAACGGTTCTGATGCTGATGTGAAGGTTTGCGTTGCATGTGTAGTCGTCCGTCTCTAAGTAGAATGTTCCTGATCCGATTGACCCGTTGAACAGGATTTCGCTCTCGTCTGGGTAGTAGCAGTTCCACATGTCGCAGACTTGGGGGTCTACCATGATGACATAGCTCTCGTTTGCGTCAAGTCCAGATGCATCGATGGTCATCGTGTGATTCCCAGGTTGAATTACCGGGTCATGGTAGGAGTTTACGCACTCCCATGACCCGTCAGATAGCAGCTCGCAATCTAAGAACTGACTCATCCCGTCGGTGATACCGTCGTCGTTGTAGTCCATGGTGCAGAACCAACTGGCACCGTATTCATCGCAATCCAATATCGTTCCCCAGTCCTGGAACTGTGGCTCCTGTTCCCACACGTCCCCATCGTACTCCAGGGTCATGTGGGAGTCTGCATCACAAGGTCCGTCGAACCAGAAGTACTTCTGGCCCATGTAACTGCCATTTGCCGCGTAACTGACCTGAACGTTAGCGTAACCACTGCAGACTTCTGCCTGTATGTCGAGGTAGGCTCCTGAGGCATTTAGTTGACCGGTCGAGTCTGAGTCAAGGTAATGATTCCAGTTTTGGTTCCATCCACCGAAAATACTGTCTGTGTAGACGTTAATGGAAACGGAGAAGTTTGTATTAGCCTCAAGGTTGTAGACCTCGAAGAGTAGCGAGTAGTTCCCCTCGTCAATCAACGGTTGTACTTCTGTGTATACACACTCCCAACTTCCTGAGCTGTCGTCGCAGTCTTCGAAGTAATAGTACGCATCGTTATTTCCATCGCCGTCGGTGTCCATCTCGCACTCGAAGCCTCCGTCAGAATTCTCCGTGCATGTGTCCAAACTGTCCCAGAAGGGGACCTCTTCCATCTCATACTCGATTCCATCGATGAACAGCGTTGTGTTCATTCCAACATGGGAGTCATGATTCGCAGAGGCCAAAGGGCCCAATACGGACAACACCATCAATAGGCAGATACTAAGGCTTCTCGTTTTTCTCGCTTCGCTCTCGCTATACATGTAAGCGCATTCGCGATTTTGGTCATATATAATCGTGAGTACTGCGGTCAATCGCTGAAATCATGTTTAATTTCGCTCTCTAGTCCACCATTCTATCGAGTCTCCACGGACTTTCTCCTCGGAAACGCGAATCAAGCCGGACTCGCTCAGAGACTTCTTGTCGAATGTAGGTCCATCCCCTCCTAGATCTATATCTGAAACGCAGATCCTCGCTCTATCTACCATTTTTTCGGAAAGGAATCGAGACCAAGTGTCCAGTCCCCCTTCTACGAGCAGTGACTGCAAACCCATGTCCCCTAGCATGTCTAGTATCCGGGCAATGGGTATTTCGCCCTCGGGTATAACGATCCTCTCCACATGTCTTTCGTCTCCCGAGGAGTCATACTCAGAGGACTGGATTAGCAGCGTGGGGGCCTCTCCATCGACCATGAGCCTGCAATCCTCGGGGGTCCTGTCATTGGGATCTACGACGACCCTCGTTGGCTGTTCTCGAGGGTCTATCTCTGGCCCCCTGACGGTAAGCGAGGGATCGTCCCTGATGACCGTGCCAACCCCAACCAGGATTGCCATGGAATCAGCCCTAATCTCGTGAGCCATTCGCAGAGATGAGGCTGAGCTGAACCTGACTGCTGGTTTGGATGAATCCCCGTCTATTCGTCCCTTCGCGTCCGTTGATGCCTTCAGAGTGACCAAGGGCCTCCTTTCCCTGCACCAATGAATGAACTCCTCCATTTGACTCTCGCACTCAGCCTCTAGCACCCCTGTAACGACTTCTACCCCGCTTTCCTCGAGTGTTCTAGCTCCATCCCCCCTGACCGTTGGATTAGGATCCATAGCACCAATCACGACCTTGGAGACGCCGGCCCACAGGAGCGCCTCAGTGCAAGGAGGCGTCCTACCGAAGTGATTGCAGGGCTCTAGGGTGACGTATGCGGTGGTACCTCTGGTAGCAACACTCTTGGACTCAGCGTCCGCGATTGCCATCTGCTCCGCATGAAGGCCTCCTATGTGGTCGTGCCATCCCTCAGCAACGACCTCGTCATCTTTGACAAGAATGCATCCAACCAGAGGGTTGGGCATCACTCTGTGACGGCCTCTCTCCGCGAGCTGGATGGCCCTTCTCATGTACCGCTCCGCCACATTCATCCTAGCACACCGTCCTAGCCCACACTCATGATTCCTCGCTTCGGCAGTATTGAAGTCCGATGCTGGTGCTGAGGGGAACGTGCCACAAGTAGCATGCATCGCTAATCCCAACGCGAGGGACGGAAAACTCGGCAAGAACTTCCACAAGATACAGGAGGCACTTGTGGCTTCTGGTTTGGACCACGACGTCTTCATGACGGAGGGTACCGGACACGCCATAGAGATTGCAACCAGCCTTAGGGACAGTGATTACGATCTCGTTGTGGCTGTCGGTGGGGATGGTACTGTGCACGAGGTCGCGAATGGCATTAGAGGCTCATCAAAGAGGCTCGGGATCATACCCATGGGCAATGGGGATGACTTCGCTAGAGCCATAGGGATCCCCCTCAAGGACCTTCAGGGAGCCATAGACATACTGAGAAATGGTACAGACTATACAGTCGGGGGGATCAGGGTTGAGGGCCTTAAGGCCCCTGACCACCCAGGGGTACCCTCTCCGAAGCACTTCCCAGTGACGGGGCCACCACCGAAGGAGGGCAATCTGGTCAGATGGTCATTCCTTGAGTGCGACGGTGGCGTGACATCCTCGATCAATCGAATGAAGGACGAAGGCTACTTCTCCTGGATCAGCGGGCAGAAGAAGTACACATTCCTGGCGATCAAGGCCATTCTCTCATGGAAGAGCCAGATGGCATGGATTAAGGTTGACGACCAGCCCGGGAAGAAGGTCGACCTCACTGGCCTTTTCGCCATGATGCAGGCTGAGACCTTCGGTGGTGGCTATCGGGTCGCACCGGGGATGCAGCCATTCGGAGACGGTGCCTCCATCGTTCTTGGCTTCGGTCTGTCAAAGCTTCAGATGCTTAGGGTCATGGGGCCATTGGAAAAGGGGCGACACGTCGGCAAGTGGGGCAAGGTAAGCATGGAGCCCTGCAGGAGATTCGAGATCAAAGCCCTGGACTCGGAGGGGGAACCGACTGACGAAAGGGGCCACGAGCCCCCACTGTTCATCAGTCTAGACGGGGAGATATCCATGACCACTCCGGTGAGCTTCGAGTTCCACGAGGGCCAGTTGAACGTCAGAGGCGGCGAAAGCCCACCGAATGTTTAGTGGCGCAGACGGAGAGATTTGAACTCCCGAGTCACTAGGACACCGGATTTCAAATCCGGCGCAATACCAGGCTATGCGACGTCTGCAGCGAGCCTTCGTGTTGCATCACACGGATGAACCTTGAGCATCACAGTCCGTATGTCCCTGGCCTGCACCAGTCTGGTAGGCTCGAGGCTGCTTCAGGATGGGTGAGTCCTACGAATAGCACCATAATCAGTATGAAGAAGGCTGGGAAAAGCGCGGTCATGGTTAGTATCCCCGAGTCCTCATCCCCATACAGGTGCATGAATATGGCAGCTATCATTATGAATTTGGGTATGGCGATTATGGTGAGTATCCATAGTGTGATAACCTTCTCCTCCGTTCCTAGGGACTCTGCCACTGGATCCAAATTTGCTCCGACTGCGAGCACCTCGATTAGGGTCAGTATCATCAGTCCGTAGAAGTTTAACCAGTATAGGTCCATTCCAAATACAGTTTTTTCAGCCATTTTTTAACCTCAGTATAGATAGAAGAACGGGAAGACAAGGACCCAGACCAGATCGACGAAGTGCCAGTAGAGTCCGAAGTACTCGATCGAGACCGCGTTGTCAGGGGTGTATCCTCCCCTGGCCGCCTTCAGAGTCATGTAGGTCAGGCCGACGATTCCACCCAGCACGTGAGCCCCGTGGGTCCCCGTAGTCACGTAGAATGTGGTTGCACTGACCTGGATGTTAGCGAACATCTTGCCTCCTTGGTGGGAACCATCCTGCATCATCGCATACAGAGCGCTGTCCTCCGGTATCGAATAGTCCTCGGGGTGCTTCTCGATGTATTCTGTGTCGAATGCGTGGTGCTGATAGTTATCAGCATTGATCAGGAAACCCTCTGCGTATAGCGATTTTATTGTTGAGTCTCCGTGATTATACTCGTGTAGGAACTCAGGGAGAGGGAATCCTAGGAACCACTCCACCATCTTCAGTGTCAGGAAGACTATCGCTAGGAACCAAGTTGTACCAAGATATCGAGTTACCTTCCTTCTCCTGACGTCCTCGCCGATATCCTTCTTTTTCGCATAGCGAAGTGCCTGAACTATCGTGAACGAGGAGACGATCAGAGCGAACGTGTTAATCGCTCCGGGTGCTATGTGAAACCAACTCGATGCGATCAGGTGACCGGCGGGCTCGAAGCAGGTCACCGCCGTCCCCTCGACCCACTCGCCTGACTGGAAAACAGTCTTGCAGTTGGGAATCCCGAGCCTGTAGCGCATGTAAGTGCTGAACAGAGCAGTGAAGACCATCATCTCAGACATCAGGAACATCCACATCGCCACCTTCCTGATGTCTATGTTCTGGAATGGCGTTCCTGTGGACTTCGGTTCGAAGATCTCGCCATGCATCCCGAAGCTCATGTCTTGCCTCCACCAGACGAGGAGGCTGAACGAGACTACCCCCAAGCCCACAAATATCAGCGGGATGTTTCCCCAGCCTTGGAATTCGCCCCATTCGAACGTGGCTGCTAGAGAGAACAGGAAGATGGCAACTCCCATGCTGAGTATGAAGGGGGACCAGGAGTTGTGGGGTGCTCCGTGGCTCCAGTCATGAGGTCCCCACGCGCTGGGGTGGTGATCCGCATCGCTCAATGTGTTACCTCCCCTTTGTCCTCATCTTCGACCATTAGCCTCTGGAACCAGCTGGAGAGCCAGCCTGGCTCGTTCGCGATATGCTCGTTCGCGTCCTTCAGAGTAGGAAGCCCCCAAGACCCGTCATCCAGCTTGTAGAGGGTGTGGTCTGGTGGCGGGGAGCTCGTCATCCACTCGAAGGACCACCCGCCCCATGGGTCATCCGGAGCATCCTCCCCCCTGACCGACGAGACGATCATGTTGAAGACCATGATAAAATTGGAGAAGAAGAATATGAAGCCGGAGACCGTGATGAACATGTTCCACCCAGCGGCTTCCATCGGGAGGGAACCCAGTGCCTCCTCCGTCGTTACGAAATAAGTGTGATGCCTGCGTGTCATACCCCAAACACCTAGCCTGTGCATCGGCCAGAAGAGGGCGTTGTAGGAAACGAAAGCCGTCAGGAAGTGCAGGACTCCGAGTTTTTCACTGAGCATTTTCCCCGTGGCCTTGGGCCACCAGTAGTATATGCCAGCGAAGAACCCGAAGACTGTACCGCCGACCAAGACGTAGTGGAAATGGGCCACCACGAAGTAAGACTCGTGCAGATGTGTATCCATTGCTATAGATGGGAAGAACATCCCTGAAATTCCGCCCAGTGTGAACGTTATCAGGAACCCCAAAGCCCAGAGCGTGTGTGTCCTGTAGACGAGCGACCCTCCGTGCATTGTCATCAGCCAGTTGAAAATCTTGATTCCCGTAGGGACTGCGACAAGCATAGTCGTGAGCATTGTTACGAATCTTAACGTTGGGCTCATGCCGCTGGTGAACATGTGGTGGCCGTACACGATGAATGCTACCACTCCGATACCGGCCAGAGCGTAGACCATGGACCTGTAACCGAACACCGATCGCCTCGAGCTTGTTGCGAGGACCTCTGAGATTATGCCAAAGGACGGTAGGATAACCACGTATACCTCTGGATGGCCGAAGTACCAGAATAGGTGGCTCCACAGCAAGGGGTCCCCTCCAGCCGCAATGTCATAGAACGCGGTCCCGATAACCCTGTCCAAGTAGACTTGAATCAGCCCCACCCCGAATGCGGGTATCGAGAGGAAAAGCATCACGTTGGCCACGAGTATTGACCAGCTGAACAGAGGCATCTGCATCCACCCCATTCCGGGCGCTCTCATTACTGCCATCGTGGTTAGGAAGTTGATACCAGTAAGTGTCGAGGAGGCGACTAGCATTATTTGCCCTGCAGCCCACATGGTGGTTCCATAGTGGGCCCCATCGCTCACGGAGTACGGGGCATAACCTGTCCACCCGGTATCCGCACCGTGACCGGAAAATACTCCAGTGAAAATCAGTAATGCCGCGAACGGCTGCAACCAGAATGACATGGCGTTTATCCTGGGGAGCGCCAGGTCCGCTGCTCCCAATTGGAGGGGTATCATCCAGTTCGCAAAGCCGTTAATCATCGGCATAGCTGCCAGGAAAATCATAGTAGTGCCATGGAGCGTAAAGAACTGGTTGTACTGCTCCTGGGTCAGGAAATCGTTGCCAGGAACTGCCAATTGTATTCTGATGATCATCGCCATTATCCCACCAACTCCGAGGAAGAACAGCCCGGCGATGAAGTACAAAGTGCCGATTTTCTTGTGGTCTGTGGTTGTCAGCCAGTCTGCCAGCCAAGGTGCGAAGTTGTCCCAGTCGAAGGCCTCAGGGTCCTTCCTGTAGAAAACGAACACCAGAGTGAATGCCAGCAGTGTCGCGGTAACGATGATTAGGACGCCGAGAACTACGAACGGATCCGCTTCATCTAGGACTTCTACTGGCCCTCCGAGCGTTATCGCGAGCTTGTTCCACATGTCACCGGAAGTGCCCCCCCCGGCTCCGTCTGCATTGCCGTTGACTGAATTGACATGCAAAACGAAGTCTACGTTCGTGTCCGTTGCCGGCGCAGTCCAGGTCAGAGTCCACGAGACTTGGTCGTTCCCTGCTTCTGTGTGCCCTACCTCGTTTTCATTGTACAATTGAGCGGTTGCATCGTTTACCGCTAGTGAGCCTTTGCTTGCCCACAGATGGAATCCGCCTTGATTGACATTCCCCTCTTGGCTGGGCCCACCCTTGAAAGATACGGTGATATCGTAAGTCTCCGAGTAGTTGTAGCTTTCAGGGAGGCCCTCAATGGAGGGAACAACGGTATCGGACGGGACGGCACCGTGACAATTGCATCCAGCCTGCTGGACGCCGGCGATGCCTCCTGGAAGGGATTGAGCGGATGGGATAGCTAGCATCGCCGTGACTGCGACTATAGCTATGATCGCGCCTTTGGTTCTGCTTCTCATAAAATCCACCTCAATTGTGAGTGATCAGCTTGGCTGCCATGACGGAGTGAGCATCACCGCAGTATTCCGCACACAGTACCATTGATTCGTCCGTCATTGAGTCTGAGATAGTGAGCCAGAGGGTGGTTTGCTGACCGGGCAAGGTGTCCTCTTTGGTCCCTAGGTGTTGGAACCAAGGCGCGTGCGTGACGTCTATCGAGGTCATTGTTGCTAAGTAAGTCTCGCCCTTCTTCAGACTGAGTACGGGGACGCTTCCGTACACTTCCATGGACTCAGTGCCTGTATCGCAAATGTTCGTGCTCAACTCTAAACAGTCAAAGCTCCAGAACCACTGTTGACCGGTGATTTCGATTACGTGGTAACACTCTGAGGAAATGACTCCCGAACTATCCATTGTGTTATTCGAATATTGGCCTTCTTCGCACTCATTACCATGCATCCCTCCATCTGCCGATGTCCACATCGCGTCCAATGGGCCCCAAGAATAGTATGTCAGCCAGACAATCAGGATGAACGGGAGAACGGTCCATGCGACTTCCAGGCGCATGTCGTCATTGTGCTTGGGAAAGACCCCTAATTTGATTTCGTCGACGTTCGGGAGGCTTTCACCATCCTTGGAAGTGAACCAAAATGAGTGATGAAAGAGCCATCCAAAAGCGATTGTACCAACGACTAGAGACCAAAAAATATAGTGTTCCCAGAGTCCCGCGAAGATCGGAGTCATCACTGACATGGTTGTTCCTATATCCTCGGGTGAAAACGACCCTGATAAGGGTCGCGGGTAGGTCTTCTGCCTTGGAGGTTAACATTTGCAGAAAAATACTACAAGGCAATCCGTTTTGTGTTACACTTAGTACCTTTTGTAGAGGCTCCAAAATGAGTGAAGACATATCCTTGCCGGATTGGGGGGATAAGAAGCACAGCATCATGGGTAACACAAATCGGGCCGCACGCTTTGAGAAGGCAGCGATGGCCCTGGCAAGTTGCATCACCAGAAACAGGGAGTCCAGTGAGGGGGGTGGCGGAATCCCAGTTTTGGTTGAGGGAAAAAGAGACGAGAAAACTCTCAGGGCCCTTGGATTCACGGGTCCTATTGAGAAGGTGAACAGGGGATGGGACAGATCTAGGTTAATTGCATATCTCCATACCGAGTACTGCTCGAGGTCAACACCCGATGTATCTTCACAGGTTATTCTACTGATGGACTGGGATCGGACTGGAGGCAGGATTCAGTCATCGATTAGGGACCGACTAATGGCTATGGATTGCCCCGTTGACGAGGACCTGAGAAACGTACTATTGAGAACCATGAAACCCGAGGGAAGGACAGTCGAGTCTCTCATGCCTCTTGCCCCATATCTTAACCCACTGATCGAGCGAATCCTGTCGAGGACCGATTAACTGTCACTCCGGGATGGAGGGGGGCATCTCCTTGACGGAGTTCAGAACAAGGTGGGTGACAGAGCGCTCGATTCCCGACATGCTAAGCACGTTCTTGATTAGGTCGTCCAAGTCATCCCTGTCTTTTCCTCTGGCTAAGACCATCGAGTCGTGTTCTCCAGTTACGTCGTAGACCCCATAAACCCTGTTGTCCTTCGCTATTTTCTCCTGGATCTCAATCAGTCGGCCCTTCTCGATCCTCAAGCCTATTACGACGCTGAGCCCCCAACCAGCCTTGTCCGGGTCTAGCAGAACAGTGTACCCTCTGATGACCCCAAGGCTCTCCATCCTTCTCACCCGGTTGCTCACCGTTCCCAGAGCAACCCCTACCTCCTCCGCGATCTTCCTGAGGGAGGTCCTAGCGTCTGCCTCCAGGACCCTGAGTATCCTCTTGTCTACGTCGTCCATACCTTCACCGGGGCATCCAGTTCAGATTACACGGCTCATGAACATATTCTATCTCGATTCGCTCGGCAATGAACGTTTGACCAGAAATAATGACTTATTCTTCTTCTTCGGGCTCAAATGACAAATCTCTCACGCCTCTCATGACAGTTCTCTCCGACTGGCTCACCATGGGGGTGACTCTGCTGCCCACCCACACCGCCAGGCAGTAACCTCTGGACCCCACCAGTATGCGACTCCCTCGATCGGTATCATGCAGTGAACTAACGTCCGTCCTGAGGGGCTCCTTGCCTCGGAGTATGTCGTCAATTACATGTTCGTCCACATTGACGAATGGACCTGAGATCACCCCCCTCAGCCTTCTGGCTGCTCTGGATACTGTTCGGTCCAACCTGCCTTTTCTCAGTCTAGCTGCAATCAGTCCTAGGTGAATCACCTTGAGCGGTCTCCACCTGTCTCCGGGAATCAACTCTCTACCGCTCTTCCTGGTTCTTTCAGCACCCCAGATTTCTCTGATTTCGTCTGAGGACCAGAGCAGGCTCTTCCCCCTCGACCACATATTCGTTGGGACTGAACCCCAGATTTCTCTGAGCTCTCTTTTCCGCCTCTCGTCTACAGGCTGGGGAAAAGAATCTGGGTCATCGAGTGTCTTCTGCGATAGAACGGGGTCGATTGCCCTGCTGGCATCTTCTTCATTGATTCTTTCTAGAACGGCCAAAAAGAAACCTCCACCTCCAATCTCGTCGTTCCAGACTCGTAGGCAGTCACTCAATTGTGATGATACTGCCTTGTCTTTCGGCGGATGTAGGTACTCTTCGAATTCAGATTCTATGTCCAACTCTCCTCTATCGTTCAGCAATGGCCAATTTTCCATCCCTGATTTGGAAGGTACACTGGAGAGGGTGTCCCCACGGGGAACCACTCTCACCTTACCACATGCTACGACTCTAGCCACAACTGCTTCGTTCTCGATTGGATCCAGAGAGCAGGTAGAATAGACGACTCTTCCACCGGGCTTGGTTAGTTGTATAGCCCTACTGAGTAGGTCGTACTGCAAAGAGTGTAGTGACCGGCCAGAGGACGGTCTCCATTTTGCCCAGACATCTGGGTTCTTCCTCGTGGTTCCGGAGCCAGTGCATGGAACATCGACTAGAACCCCATCGAACCCGGAACCAGGGACCTTGGGCATGTGTCTACCGTCATGCTGGACGACAAGCACTGTCCTAGATGCGTGTCTCTGAACGTTACTTACCAGTGTGTTCACCCTTCCACTGATTACTTCGTTGGCGATCACGGCTCCTGAGCCCCCAAGATGCTCGCATATCTGAGTCGTCTTCGAACCCGGGGATGCGCACAGATCGAGGATGATTTGTCCTGGAGTAGGATCGAGAGCTAGGACAGGAAGCATCGAGACCGCCTCTTGGCGAGTGATTCTTCCGGTCTCATGGAGAGCAGACATTAGGCTCTTCACCTCCTCCTTGGCAGAACCCCTCTCGAAGGGCATCTCCCATGCACTACCGGGTCCTGAGAACCATGGGATTCTATTTGCACCGATACCCGAAAGCCAAGACTCCACCCAGTTCTTCTCTTCGCTCATTGGGTTGACTCTGACGGTCTCTGGCAATCTATCGTAGGAACCCCGGAACCATCTCTCTGGCTTCTCCCTCCAGTGGGACACTGACTTGAGAAGAACGCTGTTCTCCGCATCCCTTCTCCAGTCGGACTCCCTGCCTACCATGATAACGCGTAAATACCATCATCCATCAAGTACACGCTAGACTCTGGGATTTCTGACTGACTGGAGTAATAGGACATTTGCCATTGACAATACTGACAACGGTTAAACCTCTTTCGTTTCGCTCGTGAGTCACGGCATTTGCCGTAAGGGATGCGCATGACACGATTCGGGTATAGAAGGAGGATATCAAACGAGTCCTCAGAACCAATAAAGACAGATGAGATCGGAACTAAGATGAAGTTGGGAGACTTGGTCAAGAGAGCGAGGGATTTCGGAATGGCAACGGGACCATTGGAGCCAATAGAGGCACTGATGACAGTTGATCAGGAAGAATGGACTTGGCAGGTAGTTGACAGAGATGTCCTAAGTAAGCTGAGTCATAGATTGGTATTCCAGTCAGATGGCGGTCTGAGGAGGGAGATTCTGATGACCGAGGGACTGGAAACTGCAATGGGCGCAGCATCGATGATTGTGGAGCTTGACGGCGGTTGCGTCCTAATTGAGACTCTGGAACCATAGAATTTGACCCTAGTGGCCTTGAAATAGGGACTGTGGGTGCGGTGCATCGATGGCCAAGGAGAAGAAGGGCAGCGGCATTCAGCAGGCTGCAGGACTTATTCGCTACTTCGACGAGGAGTCAGAGGATGCCATACAGATTTCCAAGGGCTCTGTTTACTTTGTTTGCGTGGTGTTCAGTATCGTAGTCTACCTCGCGAATGAGCCTACTCCGGACAACAACGTCTGGAAGTGGATGTGGGAAACTCTAGGATTCTAGTTCTACAGGAGTTCCCTCTCCATCACACCCAAATCCGAATTCGGATCTGCTCTCACTATGGCGCTCGAGGCCCTGTTCAGTGCTCTTTCTACTGCTGGGGCGTTCTTGTCTGCAAGCGCCTCCCTGGCCCTGTCTAGATCATCATCTGCAGTGTCTAGTATCTCATCTCCCGACTTGTCAATCCCTCTCATTCTATGAATCGAGTCTTGTAGTCTGGAGATATCGTCGCTCATGCTTTCCCTCGCTACGGAAATAAGACCCTCCCAGCTGGATGTGTGGTCCGACATCGTTCCGGATGTGGTTCTCTCGAACGCTCTGACTCGGACCGGCTCCCACGGGTTACGTCCTAGAGATGCAACGATGTCCATTGCGCATCTGGCTCTATTCTGGAGGGGGCCATCTATGACAATCTTATTCATGAAGCATTTGGCAAACAGCCCGAATCCCCAGTAGTGCCGGCTTGAG
>CACOAW010000022.1 GCA_902625325.1 uncultured Candidatus Poseidoniales archaeon
TCTTCGACGAAGTAACCGGGAGATGCCTCCATGCAGGATGACTGTCCGGAGCTAGGCTGGTACGTCCCGGGTTCGCAGGGGGTCTGCGAGGTAGACCCGTTCGTGTCCACGAAGTACCCCGCACTGGCGTTGGTGCAGGCGACCTGTCCGGTCATGTTGTTCCAGGTGCCCAAACCACATGGCGTCTGCGTGGTCGAGCCGTTCGTGTCCACGTAGTGCCCCACGTCCGCATCCATGCAGCTGGACTGCCCGGTCTGGTTCTGCCAGGTCCCAGTGAGGCACTCGTTCGAGGAGTCGGAGCCCCAGAGGGGGACGTTCTGGCCGGCTGGGGCTTCCTCGCAGGAGGCTCCTGCGACGGTCCGGAACTGGCCCGATGGGCAGGGTAGGTCGAAGGCGCTCTGCTCATAGGGGCTCGAGGAGTTCCTCTTGATGCCCGGCAGCCAATAGTAGGTAGAAGGGTCGAAGGAGGACGGGTCCGCGGGGACGGTCGCGTTCTGGGTGCTGGAGTACGCCCCCGCTCCCATCAGGTCCATCTCCGAGCCGAACACGGGCCTGAAGTCGCTCGTCCCGGGCGAGACGAGCATCCCGGCGACGCTCTCGTTGGCGTTCTGGGCGTCGTAGCCGTTCCAGTTGTTGCCGATCGTAGTGTTGTTCACGGGTATCGGGTGTGATTCGTTAGAGTTGGTTCTGTGCCCGCTTATCGAGTCCGCCACGTTGGACATGATCGTCGAGTTCTCATTCCCCCCCGTAGAGTCGTAGAGGACTATGATGTGGTTCCTGTCGTCCTCCGACCCGAGGAGGACCGTGTTGTTGGTGACGCTGTGGTAGTCGCCCTTGGCCACTATGGCCCCGTTGGCGTTCCAGAGCACGTTGTGGTGAACGCTGGCGTTTCTTCCAGCGTTGGTTCCCCCGAACGGACCGTCCATCCTGATGCCGTACTTTGGCACGTCGTGTATCCAGTTGTAGGCGACAGTGGCGCCCTGCTGCTCCGCCTGCATCATCTGTACGACGGTCCCGTCAGACTGGATGTATGCAGTGTCGTATATCTCATTGAACATAATCTGCGGCGCGTTACCTATCCTGATCGTTGCCGAGGTCCCGGTCTTGTGCATCGTGTTGTTGGTGAATCGATTGGTCGTACCGTCCATCATGATGGTCGTCATCAGGCTCTTCTGGTCGGAGCCCGACCAATCGATGTGGTAGAAGTATGAGTTGTTGATGGTGTTGTTCTGGGAGCTTGATGCCCCTCCATGGGCCTCGAAGGCGGCCCCGTCGGTATACAGGAAGTCGCATCTGTCTACGAGGCAGCCTATGCAGTCGTCTACCCTAGATACGTACCTGTTGTCCATGTCCTCACCAGCATATCCGAGTGATCTCTTTGAGGTACTGGGGTAGAATAGCGTGGAGTTCCTGATCTCCGAGCCGTCGCAGTCATCAAGTCTGAATGTGGTGGCGAAGTAGTCGAATCCCTCGACCACCACCCCATCGTCACCCGAGCACAGGATTGCGTATGGTTGGGTCTTCATCCTGATGTTAAGGTCGTTTGGATCCCTGCCGCCCCTAGGCATGTAGTACACTGTATTTGACGGTGACTCATGGTCGAAGAACCACTCTCCTGGGACGTCCAGCAGTTCCAGTTTCTGGGTTAGGAAGTACATGTGGTGCTTGTACTTCCACCCGCTGCTGGGTACTTCCTGGAATGTGAAGGAGCCGTTGCTTGTGTTATGAGAGGTAACATTCCTGCTCCAGGTCCTGAAGGACCCGATGTTTAGTACCGCTATCGCACCAGTAGCATTCACCCCACTGTCGATGAGTCCATCGTGACCGGAGTAGGAAGAATTGTCGTCCTCTAACTCACCGTTCACGTAATTCAGGCAGTAGTACTTGCTACCGCTCTGGTACTTTACCATTCCATCGTTGCAGGGCGTAGTCGCGTCCGTCTCGTAGTCATCCACGTCCACGCTACCGTGCGCCCAATACTCGTCATCATTGAGAGCAGTCCCGTCAGAGAAGTTCGCGTTGGGCCACCTTGCCGGCATCTCCTCCTGGTAGTCGACGAAGAGCTGCCATGCATCCTGCGAGAGGTCCGTCTTCCAGACGGTCCCCTCCGAGGAAGAAGAGTCGTATACAGACCAGGACCCCCCTAGGTCATCCTTCACGCTCCTGCTCCCGTCGAGAATCACTCTCTCTCCATCCGCGGCCTTCAGCCTCATTCCGGGCTCGTCCAGAGTGATGACCTCGTGATACACCCCTTCTCGGACAATTACCGAACCCCCCTCTCCTGCAAGATCTACTGCGACCTGGATAGAGGCCGTGGGGCAATCCGAGGTCCCAGCCCAAGAGTCGTTCCCGGTTACGATGTCTGCGTAGAAAGCGCCACCGGAGTGAGTCTGGTTAGTACAGCTGGCTCCCGAAGAAGACCCCATCTGGGAAGGCTCGTTGACCATCCAGTACCCGTTGCTCATGGAAGCTGCTACCGAAGTCAGCATCAGTATTACTAGTAATACTGCGGTGCGTCTCATCGTCCGTTCCCGTAGTGGGGCGGATAAAAAAGCCTGCCCAGCAGTATTCCCATTTCCTACGTCCATACTAATGCGTTCGCGCCCCATGCCAACCCCCCGCCGAAGGCAGCCGTCACGATCAGGTCCCCACTGTTCACGAGTCCCTCATCAACAGCCTCGCGGAGTGCTATTGGGACGCTTGCCCCCGCGGTATTCCCGTACCTCTGTAGATTGGTGAAGGTCTTGTCCATGGGCAATCCCAGATTCTCCATGCCAGCCTCAACGATTCTGAGGTTTGCCTGGTGAGGAATAATCAGGTCGACCTCCGAGAGGTCCCTTCCTATCCTTTCGAGTACCCCCCTGACAGCCTGTGGGAAGGCCTCGATAGCGAATCTCCATACTGCCCTCCCATCCATCTGGAAGTACTGGTCACCTTCATCGAATCCGGAGGAGGGGATGGGCGTCCTTACGCCTCCGGCAGGAATCTCGATAACCTCAGATCCGCTACCGTCAGACATCATCCAGCTGCCCAGCATCCCCCTTCCATCTCCTACTTCTGAAAGAACGGCCGCTCCAGCCCCGTCCCCGAAGAGCACGCAAGTCCCCCTGTCCTCCCAATTCAGGATCCTGCTGTAAACCTCCGATCCAATTACGAGGACGTTTGAGTAGTCCCGGGTTCCTGCATATCTAGACCCAACGTCCAGAGCATGTACCCAACCAGCGCATACAGCGTTGATGTCGAAGGCCGCCGCATTATTGCACCCGAGCTTGTGCTGCGTGATTCCTGCCGTGGAGGATAGGGGGACGTCCGGACTACTCGTTGCGAGGATCAGCATGTCGATGTCATCCGGGGACAGTCCCGCCTCCTCGATCGCCTGATGGCTCGCAATCACTGCTAGGTCGCTCGTGCAGACGTCCGGGTCTGCTATCCTCCTCTCTTTGATTCCGGTTTTCGTGGTGATCCACTCATCGCTGGTCTCTACCAGGCCTGCCCAGTCCTCGTTCGTCATCACCTTGGAGGGGACGTGGGACCCTAGGCCCACTATTCCAGCAGGAGGCATCATGCCTGACCGACTATTGGGGAATTTCACTCTTGCTGCACTAGTCGTGCTTCACGCACACGTTCATGGCCTCCGAGAAGAATCCCAGGCTCCACTTCCCGCCTTCCCTACCGACTCCGCTGTCTTTCACTCCTCCGAACGGTACTCGGAGGTCTCTGTGCAGCCAGGCATTTATCCATACCATCCCGGTCTCAATTAATTCCGAGAACCTCCTGCCTTTCTCGATGTCGCTAGTCCAGACGCTTCCTGCGAGGCCGTAGCGAGTGCAGTTCGCTATTTCCAGAGCCTCATCATCGGTCTCGAACCTGTGAAGCGTAACCACCGGCCCGAATATCTCCTCGGTGGAGCACCTCGAGTAGGGAGAAAGGCCCGAGATTACAGTCGGAGCCATCCAGTTCCCGCCACAGAGATCGGATGGAAGGCAAGGCTCCCCGCCCGTCAGTACAGTCCCCCCCTCTTCGAGCGCCAATTCGACATAACCCCTGACCTTCCGGAGGTGTTCCTTCGATATTAGGGCCCCTAATTGGGTGGATTCATCCGACGGGTCTCCGATAGAAAGGGCCTCAACGGACTCAACGAACTTCTCCTCGAACTCATCGTAAATCGAATCCTCGATGAGTACCCTGGAGCCGCAAAGGCATACTTGTCCCTGATTGAGGAAACCCGACCTGACTACTCCAGCGACGGTGTCCTCCATGTCGCAGTCTGCGAAGACAATGCTGGAGTTCTTCCCCCCGAGCTCGAGACTCACCTTCTTGAACATCGGAGCGGCGGAGGAGGCCACCTTCTCTCCTGTCGAAGTGCCGCCCGTGAAAGAGACCAGGTCCACATCTGGATGCTCAACTAAGGGGCCGCCCGCTCCGATACCGTCACCGTGGACCAGGTTGACCACTCCGGCCGGTAGACCGACGCTATCTATCGCTCTCATCAGGAGGTCAGCTGTCATGGGGGTCAACTCGCTTGGCTTGCAGACCACTGTGTTGCCCATTCCTATCGCGGGAGCCACCTTCCATGACAATAGGTATAGAGGTAGATTCCAAGGGGTGATCAGCGCTCCTACTCCTACGGGTTTGTAAAGGACATAATTAGTGGAGTCATCAGTCTCGAAGATCTCCGGTTCCTGCTCCCTGATCATACTCGCAAAAAATCGGAAGTTAGTCACAGACCTGCTGGCATCAAGGGATCTAGCAAGTGAAATCGGCTTACCGGTGTCCCTGCTCTCGAGTACCGCTATCTCTTCGTACGACGACTCAAGGTAATTTGCTATCCTATCCAGCCAATCAGCCCTGTGATCCGGACTAAGGGAACCCCATCCTGGTTGAGCCTCACGAGCCGCCTCGACAGCCGCATCTATCGTTTTAGAGTCCGATAGCGGGACCTTTCCGTATACCCGTCCGGTTGCTGGCTCTATCACATCCATCCACTCCTGACCGGAGTGCTCTACGAAATTGCCTCCGATGTAATTGCTAAGGTACACTAGATGCTTCTCATCCATCTAAAGCACCCTCGTTGGAATACGGGTCTCGGCGAGTCATCCCCTCAGAGTAGTCCTTCCAGTCGATAGAGAAGCTGTCTCTGTTCGGGTCCCACTCGTCCCAGGTTACAACCTGCTCCAACTTTTCTAGATACATTTCTGGAACGACTCGGGGTACTATGAATGCCTTCTGCCTGTGAAGCGGATATGGATTCCTAAGTGTGATTCCGAGGACGCCCAGAACGGCCCTTGCCACATACCATGTCGCCTGTGAGTTCCAACCATGTGCTATCTTGATCACTATACCCAGACCATCGGGCCAGTCCTCGTGCTCAATAGCGAGACCGAGTAGTCCGTCTGCTCCCTCCTTTGCGATGAGGCTCCCATTACCCGCTTTGAGGCAAGTCGAGTCTAGCCTGTTGAACCCCCCTATTAGATCTGGGTGCCTGTTCATTGCCTCCCAAATCCAGTCTTCGTCCTTCTCCCTCACCATTCCTGCGAACATTATCGCCAACTCGTCTACTGTGTTGGATACCGTAGGAAGTCCGCAACCATCTTTTGCGACCCTCTGAGGTTCCCAATCCGGAGAATCCATGATCTTTCTCAGCACCTCGAGGAACATAGGGAACCAAGGCGAGCTCGGAAGAGTGTAGCCGGCTCTGTTGATCCCCATCCTTCTTAGGGCCTTTAGCATGGCAGCATGCTCTCCAGAGCACGTGTGAAACCACCTCCGTGGCCTTCTAACTTGTCTTCCGAACTGTATCAGAGGGACGTCTAGTGGACACTGCATTAGCCCCCATTCTGACTCTGTAAGAAGTGACTGTGCAGTAGCCACGTGCTCCGTGTCTCCGTTGTGAGAGGAGCAGGAAATAGCCTTCTGCTCCCAAGTTAAGCCATCGGCCTCTAATTCCTCTGCAAAGGTCTTCATCATCAGGGGCTTCATCATCGACCTTCCATAGACCAGGACGTTTCCCCCGAATGAGTGGATAATCCTTGTACCATGTGACCAGGATATGGCCCCGTGGATGGTGTTCTCAGAGACATCTAGTCGACGGAAGTCCACAAGTGGTTCCCATTCGACGTCCCTCCCGGTGGCTATCCCTTCAAACTTCTCACCTAGTGGATTAGTTGGATATACCGATGAACCCGGTCTTCCTGGTGAGACGCTTGATGGATTCGCACTCCTCTCCTCGGAAATCAGATCACCCCATTCACTCGCGGTGCGACTTTGCTCATGAAGGCCGTCATATTTCGCATTACCCTGGAACTGTCGTGATTGCATAGGTCGAACCAGCACATTATACGGTCGTCAGGATGGAATCTCTCTGAAATCTGTTCGCTCACGCTATCAACGCTGCCTATCACTGCGTTGTCGGTGGCTCGCTCTATCTTACTTGGATCAATCGTACCCTCTAGCGCGCTCCAGTATGTGGATAGTACTGAACGCGCCTCATCCATAGCAGCAGAGTCCTGCTCCTCCTTGGACAGGCCTTCCTCATCGTTCACGAATACCATCACAGTTCTCGGCATCATCCTTCTTTCCCACTTCCCACCATCAACATGGTAACTGGAACTCATTCGTTCGTGAGTCTCCTCGATGATATCGGGAGGGGTGATACTCAGGTTGAACACCTGGACTGGCCTGAATCTGTTCACCTTCTCTTGGAGAACGATATCGTGACTGCCCAATACGAGATTTAGCAAATCTCTCCTCCAGTCTTGCGGTATAATCTTGATATCCTCGAACAGATACCTATTCCCCATATTTATCGAGTCAGGGAGAGAGTCAAGATCCAGCTCATCTTGTGCCACTCTTTGGACCTCCGACCAATCATCGTCTGTCCTGAAATTGCTCCTTGTCAGAATTGTCGGTGCGACTTCGTCACTCGAAACAATTTCTCCGTTCAGGAGTCTTAGGAAAATTTCCGATGCCTCCGAAAATATCTGGCCCCTCAGCGCGGGCCACGCTGCTTCCTCAAGGGCGTCCCTCGGAAAAATTCCATATGGCCTTGCCATGAATTCGAATCGGCCCGCAGAGAAACCAATGTGTAGCTTTCTAACCTCATCTGGATTCATCCCATGAAGTGCAAGGAACGACCCTACCCTTTCTGCCTGGGCTATGGGACCTCCCGATGCTAGTATTGACATCACCGCACTACCAACCTCTAACCTCTCGGTACGCGCGAACATCTCCCTTGCTACTTGGAAGAAGTCAGTGCAGAGACCGACCTCCCCGGGATAGTGGGGGACAACAGGTTTGCTGTTCCTCTTCTGTATCTCAGTTGAAAGATGGGCCTGGGCGACCCAACCAACTCCGAACCCCAATTTGTCAGCTAGGACCACTTGGTCAAAGAAATTATTGAACATCTCAGTCTCTGAGGGTGTATTCCCGGTCGTGTCCGGAGTCTGAGAGATGGAGAAGAAAACGTCGAATTCCATTGAAACCCTCTCTAAATCGAGCGCATTCTACCACCATCTACGGCTAGGCTTACTCCTCTAACGCCGCTACTACTGGGTAGACAGAGCCAAGTCACAGCAGCAGCCGTCTCCATAGGGTCGATTAGACGTTGGATAGGGACGCCGCTCATCCAGTCGTCTTGGACGGTCTTGACCGGCTTCCCTGTTCTGTTGGAGATGGACTCAGCAAGAGAACCCAGCCTGTCCGTATCGGTAAATCCAGGAAGAATGTTGTTTATTGTGATGCAGGGGGGCAGCTCTCTTGACAGGGACTTAGCCCAGGATGCCATTGCACCTCTCAGGGTGTTGGAGAGGCCTATGTTGTCAATCGGCTCTCTCACCGAGGTTGAGATGATATTCACAATCCTGCCCGTACCTTCTGATTCCATATCAGGAACCAGTGCCCTAGTCAATGTGTGGGAAGCGTGCAGATGTCTCCTGAAAGGGCCATCAAAGTCTTCCAAATCATTCTCCAAAAGTGGTCCGCCGGGAGGTCCTCCAGAATTATTCACTAGGATATGGATTGGGCCAATATCGCGGACCATTTTCTCCACGCCGCCAATGTCCTCAAGGTCCAACTCGATAGCCTGATGTCCTTCTCCATGCATCTCCTGTATCAGTGAGTCCAGGTCCGAAGAGGTCCTCGCGCAGGCGATTACTCTAGCACCACCTCTAGCGAGCATCAGTGCGCAAGCCCGCCCTATGCCCTTTGAGGCCCCACACACAAGAGCCGTATTTCCACTAAGAATCCCCTCTGCAAAGGGGAAGTCAGAACCTGCAAGATTGCTTTCCATCTGTTCACCTAGTCTGAGTAATGCGCATAAGTCTGGTCCCTAAGTTTTTGTCTGACCACTTCTAGAATTTCTTCCGGTGCATTCCTGAAAGTGGGATGGTATGCCTCGCCCTGCGGCCTCCTTATTTCGTCCCAGACTCCTTGCTCATATGCAAGTAGGGCTTCTTTCATTAGGACCCCGGCAAGGACCAAGGTGTGGTAGCACAAATCCTCGTACGTCATGCCCCTCAACACTGGAAACTCTCTTCTCATGAGTAGATCCCCAGTATCAATGCCATTGTCACAGAAGTGGGTGGAGGATCCGATTGGGATGTCATGGAAAACCGACCATGCAGGAGATGCAGAGCCTCGGCAATCAGGGAGTAGGCCAGGGTGCGAGTTGATTACCCCATCCGCAGGATAGTCCAGAATGTCTCCTCTAATTATCCTAGTTCCGCCGAATACTATCAGGTCCAGATCCATTCCCTCTAGGTGTGGCAAGACCTCCTCAGAATTGTGGATAGGGACGGAGACAACATCTATCCCCAACTCATTGGCTTGCTCCTGTATCGATGGAGCTATCTGGTGGCCCTCGATACGCTTGAGGAACTTCTCCCGTTCCTCATCACCTATCTCGGAGTCTTCTTCTATGATTAGGTCAGGGATGAACCCTTCGGACAGTATCTGCATGAGCATCTCTCTACCGTACGGATGCTCTTTGAGCAAAAGGAATGCGAACTTTGGTTTGCCCATGCTTATGTCTTCCGCAGGGGTCATTGATACCCTTCATTTTCGGTCAAATCTGTCAAAATCGAGCATCTCTGGCTGCTAAATACATCCCCAACCTTCAAAATGGGGCTTTGGCTCGCGTGGCTCGCTATGTCAATGGTTTACAACAGCAAGATGAAGGAAGCAATAAAGGCTGGCGGATGCAACACCGCTGGAGACGCCGCTGGCGCTCTGAATGCAGCAGTAGAAGCTGCAGTTGCATCGGCAGTCGCTCGATGCGGCTCTAACGGCCGAAAGACCATCCGCTCGCATGACATCGGAAGCGGAAGCTCGGATTCGGGCATGGTCGTAGCCAGCAGGGTCAAGGAGGCCTTCAAAGCTCACGGCTGCAACACTGGCGGAGATGCAATGGGAGCAATGAACGCTCTAGCAGAGTCCGCTGTGTCAGATGCAGTTGCAAGGGCTCAGGCAAACGGCCGAAAGACCGTTCGCGCAAGCGACTTCTGAAGTCTTAAATCGGGTTTCCCGAGCTACATCCTAGCGGACGCTCTGCCTGCCAATCGGTGGAGAAGTAAGCTTCGTAGATGAAGATCCCACTAAAACGGACGAAACGAACCGTTCAAGTCAACCACCCACCATGGAAGGTCGTGGACGTAAGGCCAATCCTCAATGCTGCCAGGCTGATCTTGATCTTTCTGTTCATCCTATTCGTAGTGTTCAGTAGAACATCGATGCTGAGGGATAACCCTCTGAGTGGGATTCTTGGATGACGTGGCTAGTATAAGACTAAATTACACGATTACCTAGATGCCCCGTGATAGAACCAATAATCGATTTTGCCCATAGCGAGGTGGTAGCCTACCTCGGGATGGCCCTCATCTTGACCGCCTTTCTGCTTGAGACCAGGGACTTCCTGAATAGTAAGTCCCCCACTTACTTGTGGATGATGGCAGGAGGTGCGGGCCTACTTGCCATTCGCGCATATCTCATAGACGAGTGGGCCTTCTTCATTCTGGAAACGGTCTGGTTCGGAGCTGCAGTAATGGGGCTCTGGGCGTTGTCTAACCGCAATACTGACGACTGATTTTACTCTACCTCTACTACTTCTGTTGGGATTCCCATTTTGGATGCCCTCTCAATTACGACCCTAGTCCATTTGCTAGTGGGAGATGGCATAGCTAGGATGTGGGATGCTGAGTCGAGGATTTTCCTGGTCAGAGTATTGGGTGCCTCTGCTCTGTTTCTATCAACCAAGGTTCTCAGGGGGTCATCCCACTCTTCGGAGAAGATAGCTATGGGGACCAAATTATTGTCCGACCATCTCTCTGCCATGTAGTCCACTCCGCTCGCCCCTCCGACTATTATCAGATCTGGGTGTGTATTTTCAGAAATCCACTTTTCTAATACCGACTCGAAGATTTCGAAGTCATAGAAACGACTACTTCCTACTATTGCCAAGTTTACTACAGTCCCATCCAAGTTGAGGTCGCGCCTACCCATGGTTTCGATGACTTCCTGACCAGACACCTCCTCCATAGGTGGTCAGGGCCGCACCCATGGATAAATGCTCCCGAGAGGTTTAGGAAATCTTACAATTCTAACTCAAGGTGTGACTCGACTTCTGTCTCGGGGGAACAGAACCACTTCTCTGACGTTTCCAGCACCGGTTAGCACCATCAACAATCTAGCTACGCCCAAACCCCATCCAGCATGAGGGGGGGGCCCCGTAGCGGAAACCGTCCGTGTAGAATGTGAAGTCCGAAGGGTCAAGCCCGACATCCCTAAGATTCTGTTCCAATACCTCTACCCTGTGCTCTCTGGCACCTCCGCTTGTCATCTCGTCCCTTCCGTAGTTGAGGTCGAACCCCCGACTGAGTTGGCCCCCAGTTGATCCTTCTTCGCCCGCCTTGTGATGGATGTAGAATGGCTTCATCGACATCGGCCAGCGTGGGATGAAATGGAAGCCGGGATACTTCTCTGCGATGATGTCGCAGTGATGGCTTTCTATATCGTCGCCCCAGTTAATCTCCCCCCCTCCTTGCTTCACTATGTCTATTGCCTCGCAGTAAGGTATTCGAGGGAATGGCAGTGTAGGCGCCTCTACGGTTACAGGGTCCTTTCCCTGGGATTCTCGATAGTCGTTTACGGCATCGATTAGGCCCATGTCGTTCTCGGCAATCTTGCACCAGATATGGTTGATCATCCTCTCCTGAACCCCCATAACATCCTCATCGTCCATCCATGCGCCCTCGATATCGAACGATACAAACTCGTTTAGATGCCTGTAGGTGTCGTGCTTTTCGGCCCTGAAGGCAGCCCCAATTTCGAAAACCCTCTCCAGACCTCCTAGAACTGCGAGCTGTTTGTACAACTGAGGACTCTGCGAGAGGTATGCATCCGTCTCGAAGTACTTCATTGGGAACAGATTCGTCCCTCCTTCTGCTGCGGCGGCAATTATCTTTGGAGAGTTGATTTCTTGGAATCCCTCTGTAATCAAATGCTCCCTTCCGTACTGGAGAACCTTACTCCTAAGTTGAAACATCGCGTTAACGTGAGACCTTCTCAGGTCCAAGTGCCTGTTGTCTAGTCTGACATCAAGACCAACGTTAACCTCGTCAGTTACCCCAACAGGGAGGGGCGTTTCTGAGACTGCCAGAATCATCCCATCCTGGACATTAACTTCGAACTCAGGTGGTGGCATTGGATCTCCCTCGGGAACCTTCGGAGGACGCTTCTTTGCCACTTTTCCAGTTATCTGGATGGTCGACTCTCTTGTCGAGGATTGTATTGAGTCGAATAAATCATTATCCATATTATCCTTCTTCAGGAAGGCCTGTATTCTTCCGGTTCCATCACGGAGCATCAGGAAGCAAATTGCACCCCTTCCCCTGACTGTCTCAGCATACCCTGCTATCGTAACCTCAGAACCGACTAGGGACTCTCCTGCCGTTACCACTTGACCTATAGTGTGCGTACGGTAAGCAGTCGGCTCCCAGTTTGTACCGTCTCTCATGAAGACACGTGCCGGACGGTCCCTTTGAAAGGTTTCAGTCAACATCTATTCTTCTGCGCCAGCAACCTTCGCTGAAATTAGCAAAAAGGCGGTGTGCCCCATTGGCTGGTTGCCAGGCCTCACTCCGCCTCTGCTAGCCTTGGACCATCTCCTTTCAACTACCTCTCCGCTCCATTCCACTACTAGCCCCAATCTTTCGCACTCATTCCATGATTTCTCTAGTTGTGCGCTGGTCGGACAGTAGCAGGCCAGTCTTCCTCCAACTCGTAGGAGCTTCACCGTTTCCGCAAGTACTCCCCAAGGCTCGGCTATGTCGATAATTGCCGCATCCAGTGAGGCGCATATTTCTTCTAAACTTCCCTCGACTTGCCCTAAATCCCCACTAACCAAGTGCCACTCTGGGAATTCTGGTAGAATTTGCTCCAAGCGGTCCATGTTCAATGCTCCAACCTCGGCATGCTCAGGACGAGACTCTACGGAAATCAAGGTCCCTGAATTCCCCATTACAC
>CACOAW010000023.1 GCA_902625325.1 uncultured Candidatus Poseidoniales archaeon
AGTTTGCTGATTCAAACCAGTTTGTCTCCATCCCTCTGATACGTTAGTGTACAACTCAAGCAATACCGGTAAAGATGAATCGTCAGATGCGTTGACTTCGAATCTAATCAAGCTCCCCGCCGGTGCAAGAATTGGCGTTTGGCTTCCATTGTCCATCACCTCCCCTTCGATTCCATCGACTGAGAACTTCCCACTCCAGTCTGGTGGAATCCCGTCAACGGTGGGATTGTCGTTCCAATGCGATACCGCTCCGTGGAAGTCTGTACATGTTGCGTTCACACTCATAACTTCGCCATGGGTGAAGTTTAGATCGCTGGGCTTAACTGATATCCAAGCATTCTGGAAAGAGGAAATTATTGTTCCGCTTTCGCTTATCGTCCACTCTATTCTCGGATTTTCCAAGGGGTTATCTGAGCAGGTTGCGGAGAAAGAAGAGGACTTTGCCAGCGAGATAGTTGAGGAAATTTGAGGAAAGCTTGTCGCAGAAAGGATCGGAGGGATGTTACGGTCAATTGTAATCCTGATGTCATAGGCAACTGGAGCCTGAGACCTGTCGACAAAGAATACTCTTGGGCTACCTGTGATTATCTCTGACATTGGGCTAAACTTAAACTCCCAGTCCTCGGGAAGAGAGACTCTCAGAGGGACCTCCTCAATCAGAGCGCCTACTCTTGGGAGGTCGATTAATCGTAGAGTCCTGCCATCAGAAGTACCGATCAGATTTCCACTCTCCGTCCACCCCCATCCCCCTCCAGATCTGTTTGTAGGTCCTATTTCCGGAGGATTGACAGATACGTCAATGGATCCAACGACTGACATGGAAGAATAGTCGAATGCGCAACAGCCACCTGAAAATGAGTCTGTCCAGTTTCTGGAAGAAACTACCAGTTCAGAGAAAGAGTCGGCTTCCGATTCGTCCAACCACCCGTCCGAATTACCAAGTATCTGATCTATCTGGTCCAAGAGCCCGATCGATCTATTCTCCAGAAGATCGGTTCCGTAGCTCTCAAGAATGGATACCTGTGCAAACCATGTCGCATTAATTTGAGAGCTTGGTGAAATCGGATTGGTGAAATTAAGGAACGAATATCCTTGAATTGTCTGATTACCATTCGAATTTGAGAAAACTGAATCCGATTCATATTCAATCAGTGAATCGTGAGATATCGAAATTTGAGAAAACACGAGAAGAGTTGGGATGAGGAGAATTGCGAGAAACTCTGATTTTCTTTTTTCGGATGTCATCTTGGCACCCCACTCAAGTTCCAAAGATTATACTGGAGCCAGAAAAGTCAATTTCCAAGGGGAACATCCGATGGCCTTCTCCTAGTTCCCTTTGTAGAATGCCTCGGAGGTGCTGATTTCCACACACCAAGAGGAAGCCTCCATTTCCAGCTCCTAGAAGCTTGGCCCCTAGTGCCCCAGAAGAAATCACCCTCTCATACAATTCATCGATTTGTGTATTGGTAACCATTGAGGAGACTCCTCTCTTAGATATCCATGTCTGATTTAGAATGGCCCCTAGCGAATCGAGATCGCCATGTTCTATATGGGAAGCTGCTTCGTCAGCATGCTTTCTAATTTCTGTCATCCTACTATTCTTGTCGGACTCGTCATCAGATTGCTCAGACAAGACCTTGCTAGCACTCCTAGTCAAACCTGTGAAGACAAGAGTGAAATTTTCGGAGAATTTCTTGGACAATCCCTCTGAAACCTCTATAGGTTCAACTTGGACTCCATTCTCTCCAAACCTAATTGAGTTGACTCCTCCGAAAGAGGCGGCATACTGGTCCTGTCTACCAATCGGCGCACCCAAGATGTCTATCTCAATCTGGCAAGCCTCTTCGGCGAGCTGTTCCTTGGAAACCCGCCTTCCCTGGAAGGCATGCATTGCGTTCAGTAGACCTACAGTGACCGAAGAAGATGATCCGAGTCCAGTTCCCTGTCCTGGTATGTCGGCAATCGTGGTAATCTCGACGCCCGACTCTATTCCAGTTAGTCTCAACGCCTCCCTAACCAGGCCGTGTTGAATATTTTCTAAAGAGTCTGCATCCTCCATGGTTGAGTAAGAGACTCGAATCCGATCATCGAATCTACGGTTTACGGTAACATACACGTATCTGGACAGTGCAGCTGAAACTACCCTGCCCCCATTTGGTTCCGACATCGAGAAGTCATCGATATCCGTTCCACCTCCACAGAACGAAACTCTGAGAGGGGTTCGGCTGATTATCATCGAAACACCGGGGCAGAGTATCACACATCAAGACGCCGGTTTGGAGGAATTGAGGATTTTATGCAATGACAAGGCATATGAGAGGGCTGCTTCCGCGAGAGTCAGAGAACAATGGGCGACATAGTCACTATGGACGACCTAACCAACCAAGAAATCGTTGCCGTTCTGGATGATGCCGAGAGATTAGTTCCGGTTGCTAAAGGCGATGTTTACCTCCCCCTCCTACAGGGAAAGGTGCTGGCAAACATGTTCTTCGAAAACTCAACTAGGACCAGAATGTCATTTGAGACTGCCATGAAGAGGCTGGGTGGTTCGGTCCTAAACTTCACTTCTATAGGCACATCAGTGGCGAAAGGTGAGACCCTCTACGACACCATGCAGATGATTGACGGATATGCTGATGTGGCAGCGATCAGGCATCCAAGACAAGGTGCAGCCCAATACAGCGCAGATGCAGTGGAAATTCCCATTCTGAATGCTGGTGATGGTGCTGGAAATCACCCCACTCAGACTATGCTTGACCTCTTCACTATCAGACAGGCACATGGCACTCTCGAAGGACTCAATGTGGTTCTTGTCGGAGATTTGAGATATGGTAGAACGGTTCACAGCCTCTCCCATGCATTAGTTAGGTTCGGAGCCAAACTTACGCTGGTATCACCATCAACACTGAAAATGCCAGTCGAGATAGTTACGGATCTCAGAGAACATGGTTCAGAAATCATGGAGACAGAGTCATTGGAGGACCAAATTGCAGGAGCAGATGTGATCTACGTAACTAGGATCCAGAAGGAGAGGTTTCCTGATGAGGACGAGTATGCCAAGGTAGCTGGGATATACAAAATCGAAGCATCGGACCTATCCGGTGCCATGAAGGGGATGATTGTCATGCATCCTCTACCAAGAGTGGACGAGATAGACCCAGGCGTGGACTCCACCGAGTTCGCTAGATACTTCAAGCAGGCTTTCAATGGCGTCCCCACTAGGATGGCCCTCCTATGCAGGAGTCTAGGAATAGATGTGCCCAAGAAGGTGAATTGATGACTGAGATGAGGAGAGTTACCGCAATTCGAAACGGCACAGTAGTGGATCACATACCCTCAGGTAATGCAATGCAGGTAATCAGAATTCTGAGGATTGATACTGACAGGGCTACTCCGGTTTCACTGGTGATGAATGTGCCCAGTGATAAGTTGGGAAGGAAGGACGTCCTAAAAATTGAGGACAGAGAGCTAGACCAAGAGGACTTGGATAGGCTTGCTCTGATAGCACCTGCTGCTAGTATAGCGATAATCAGAAATCATGCTGTTGCTGAGAAGATGAAAGTAGAACTGGCTGATGACCTAGTAAATATTGCCAAGTGCTCCTTTTGGAACTGTATCACGAAGAACGACCGAGAACCATTGCCACAAAGAATGCGTGTGACATCGAGGGACCCATTGCAAGTCAGGTGCTATTACTGTGGACGCGGGCAAGAAATCGATGAGTTGATTGAGAACATACTCTAGGTAAATCTGTATCAGGAGGCCTCAGATAGCCAGTTCCTCATCGTGCATGACTGGCAAATCTCTCGACTGGTAATCTCGCCACATTCCTTGCAATTTTTTACATCCTGAGTAAGGTCTGGATTCGCCATCAAGTGCATCTCTCTTATCCTATCAAGTGAGTGCAGAAGGCCGTGTCTTGCTCCTGGAGTCAGTGATTCAAGACTGGCAACAACTGACCTACTCTGTTGACGCATAGCGCCGGGGGCATGAGGACATTCTCCATGGTGAATGGGGAGCCCCACGAACAAGGCATGTGCGTGGATCTCTTGCTCAGGTATCCATCTAAGGGGGACAATCCTAGGAACCAATCCATCAATCTTGGAATGGGTATGTGGAGCCAGCCTGACTGACCTTTCGATCTCACCTTTTTGGAGGTTCATAAGAATGGATTGAGCCATATCATCCAGATTGTGACCTAATGCCATGACATCAGCACCCACTCTCTCAGCCAGTGCATTCAGTCCCTGCCTACGGAAGACCCCGCAATATGAACATGGCATGAGTCCCTTTGCTTCAAGGTGACTCTCTCCCATTGCAGGCATGAGTTTGACCACCTCGTCCATTCTTCCATACCCCATCTCCTCATAGCTAAGAGTCTCAAATCTAAGGGAAAGTGAGTCGGCAAGTTCTCTCGCCAATTCCATTGATGGGGCTCGGTAACCGTCGATTCCCTCGTCAACGCATCCAGCGACCAGTTCCACGTCCCTTCGCCCTCCGATAATTTCAGCCATCATCGAAAGTAGGACCGCTGAGTCCTTTCCGCCTGAAACAGCTATCAGGATGATGAAGGGAGAACCATCATCCTTGGTAGCGTTCTTTGGGAGGTCTAATTGTGCCCTCAGTTCCCTCGAAGTTCTCTTTCGAATTGAGGAAGAAAGGTGCCTCCCACACAGATGCTGCCCACTGTACTCTTGAAAGACGATAGCATCGGAGCGACATCTGCTGCAAGTCTGGACCTCGATCGCTCCTGTCATGTAGCGTCGTCGAGCAGCATAGGCTTCAAACCATCCTCCGGTGATTTGATTCGTTGACTATCAACCGGAATGACATGGGCAGTTCTGGAATCCTACCGAACAGGAGCGAGATTGGACACAAAAGTTTCTCCCCCGCGATTGACAGGTTTTCATTGCTTGTTCTGTCATTTTTGGGAATACTCGCCTTCCCAAGAATAGAAGAGGCTCTAGAGACGATTATAGGTGCTAAGTCAGGCTTGGTGACTGTCTGTGGCCTGGTTACAGTGATCCCTCTAATCGCGACTTATGTCGGAAAGATGTACGTTAGAATAAGGTCCTAGTTTGAGCGAAGCCTCGAAATTCCCGATTCCACGTAACCAGAAATAATCTGCCATGGGACCACGAATCTTAGTCCGGCGACTGCTATGATGAAGAGGCCTGCGGAGATTACTTTGCCGTATGTCATCTGTAGTTCCAGCGACTCTTTTACTTGACCGGTCCACTGTGTACCCTCCAGTATTCCGACGATAGATATCATCAGGTCATCGAATGCCAATGCGAGAGCCGTGGTGACTCCAACCAGAGATACTACCACTAGGAGCTGAATAAGATGGGAGTTGACCACGTTATTGAACTGCCTGATGTACTCTGGATCTCTCTTGGACTCCTCCGGGAGAGAGGCTGCGTATTCCATGTGAGATATGGCAGCAGTCCCAGACTCCATAAAAAGAAGCATCAGTATGGCTACCCCAAGAAGGGAGCTTGCAAGCGGAGAAACTAGGCCACCGAACATGGAGCCCTCGCCTATTTGGGTTGGAAGCGCACGTAGTCCTACGTCAACCTCAGAGACTATGGGTTCGAAGGTAAGGACAGCATGGAATGCGATTACGATGATGTAGTATCCTACCACCCAGGAAATCGATCTCTTCGAAAGACCCCATATCCCGATAAGTCCTACTAGGACTGGTGCGAATACAATTCCTAAGAACACGAGTTCTCCCAAAAGTCCCAATGGATGGAACAGTTCCCCTATGTGATTCATTGAGTCGTTGCTGTTCCAGGGGAAGTGGAAACCATTGGAGAATGTCGCGAATATCCAAGAGAATAGGAATGGGAGGATCACCCAGGCACCCAACAATGCTGCAGCCACCTGCTTGATTCTGTTCTGCAACTCCTGTGAGGATGACCAGAATCTTTCTATCGCGAAAGTTGCGAATAGGCACAAGACCAAGGGGCCGATCATCGACATTGTGCCTGTCTGCCCCACACCTAGGAGGAAGTCCGGTATTAGGAGTCCATTGGCGTTTTCCATCCACATTAGACCCCTGGTGTGCTCGTATGAGGGGCACCAAGTGTTCGCGTTATTATTCAAAATGAAATCATCGCTACAGGGGCCATAGATATCGCTCATCCTCTTCAGCAAGAGCAAAAGCGAAACGGTTGAGGTTATCTGTAGTGCTAGAATCTGCCATTTCTTTCTCAGTACAGGAATGTGCAGAGTCTCGGTTTTCTCCCCCTTCTTCTCAGATAGTTCCAATTTCTCACCCCCTCGACTGTACCAGAGCCTGCGAAAGCTCGACATCGGGCATCCAATCCACGACCTTGGCCCCGTATCCCGATACGGCAGTCAGTCGATTCTGTCTCTCCAATTTGAGGACCTCATAGGCCATTCGGGGGATGCGACTTACCAGTCTCTCGAGGTCAACGCTACTGGGTGACAGGATGATCACCTCGTGCCCGTTTCCAGAAAGGTTCCTGATTGCAGGAAGAGTGGTGCCATCGCCCTCTAGACTGCTGATAATGAAGACGGGAGAGCCGCGACTGATTCTTGGAGAAAGTGCATTTGTTACCGCCTGGAGAGGCATAGATCCGGATGGGGAAACAGAAGCCAGGCGACTTAGGACCTTGTACTGCTGCTTGTCGCCAGTATCAGGAGGTAGGAAGTCCATCCTACTTCCATAGGTCACCATGGCAACGGAGTCCTTCCTCTTCAGGAAGTGGCTAGCCAGAGATGCCGCTGCAGATGCGCCCATCTCGAGGGGATTCTTCAGGACGGTCCCGATCCTACTGACCTCTCTTGTGTCTAGAATTACGAAGACATCAGTAACTGCATCCCTAGTCTTCTGATTTACCATCATTTCACCGGTTCTTGCGAACGCCTTCCAATTTATTGATCGGATCGGATCTGTGGAGAGGTACTCCCTAAGCGAGTAGAACTCCATCCCAGGCCCAGGGGTCCTGAGTGTGGTGGCTCCCGTGTACATCTTCGGGACGTCTGCCCTCAGCATCGCGTCCTCCACGTCCCTGACCTGTGGGAAGACGGTGATGTCGCACAGATCCTCTATCTTCGACTCGTTCACGAACAAACCGAAGGCATTGCGGTGCCTAACAGAGATAGGTCCTATCGAGAAATGCCCCCTAAGCGGGCACCTCAGCATGTAGTTTAGTTTGGTTGACTGCCCCGGACCCAGGTTTATCCTAATCTGGTTTATTCCGCGTCTTATCTTCATCTCGTGGGGCACGTTGTCGAAGATTTCCAGTAGCTGTGTTCTCCTGTAGGACTTGTTCGTGATTGTTAGCGAAACCTCGATCAGGTCTCCCTTGTATACATTCGAATGAGGTACCAATCGTGTTATCTCTAGTTCAGACTGACCTACTATCCACCCGTTTAGAGATATGAAAGCGATGAAGGTTAGACCGATTATCATCATCTGGAAATTGGAAATCATCATTCCAACCAGGATTAGGCTTACGCCCCCTGCTAGCATGATTGCTGCTTTCCTAGTCCACAACTTTCGTCACACCCCCGGATTCTCCCCATTGTTTTATTCTCCTAACAATACCAACCAGTTCATCTGGCCTGTAGTTCCTCTCCTCGAAAAGGAAGCGAACAAGAACGGGATCGCGGATCATTCCCTGAAGTTCAGAGGCCGGCATTGCATCAAACTCCTCCATTGTAAGGGCATTGAGATTCCTTACCCTGGTGAGTAGAACTTGTCTGATTTTCTCTGGTCTCTGGTAGTACTTGTATCTCTCAGCATCTCCAAATCCATAGTAAACAACTCTGAAGACGTGCCTCCAGTCCTCTGGATCCTCTTTCCTAATTAATACAGCCTCTAGCAAAATGAACAGGAAAAGAAATAGTATCAGCATGGCCATCCAATCGTTAGTGAAGTAAATCAGAAGGTAGTAAACTAAGTTGTACGTATCACCGAATATTGTGGGCTGTTGGTGCCTGCTCTCGTCGAAGATAACTAATGCGTGTTCTCCCGGAGAAGTTCCGTTATCGTTCAGTATCAGAGCCTCTGCCACTACGTCCAGAATCCATTTCCTATTGTCGTTTTCTGGCACCATACCGGAGTATATAGAAGCGAACTCTGGATCATACAATGAGTTAATCAGAATTGATCCGTCAGATATGAAATGGACTCTGCCGGTCTCTGAACCTCGACAAAGAATAGCCTCGCAATATCTGACATAGACTGGGAACGGGCCCTGCTCGTCCCCAACGAGACCGAAGGCAGCAAAGGAGCCAACGGAGTAGTTGCCGTCTCCATTATTGTCTATCCACGAGTCCTGAGTGGTTTTTGAGATAACGTAGCGTCTCTCTGCAGGATTGTATGAGGTAGTCTTCTCGAACGCCGATGGTGTGTTGGTGAGTATGCTGTAATCCTGTGACCAATCCCATCTGGGTTGATTTGTTGCTGGATCTGTGCCTTGGAACCGGTGTGCGCAAAGACCGGAGTCCTGGATGGTTACGAATGGTGCTCCGATTTCTGGGTCACTAGGATCTTGATCCAGAACGTCGACAACCCCATCTCCATCGACATCCTTGATACATGGATTAACAGTGGACTGAGTCCCTTGTGACGAAGTGAAGTTGAATGCTGAGGTGGTATTCACCCATACGAAATCAGACCCAAGATCATTGTCATAGCTATAGTCGGCATACAAGCGATGGTTAGTGAATTGGAGACCAAACTCCGAGGCAAGGTTGCTCGAATATCCAAAGTCGTCCATGAGAATCAGCGTACCGCCCCTTGAGACAAATTCTCTGATTGCAATAATCTCGGAAGAAGTGTATCCATCTCCCTCGGAAAATTGTATCAGATCATCCTCGCCGGTGAAGCGTGGGAGAGAAATTGTATCTCTCTCCACACCGGATATAACGAAGATGGTCTGCTCGGGGTAATCGATGTCAGTCAAAAGAAGCGGGCTGGATACCAGTGCTGTTGTCTCCACTCCCTTGTTGTTCAGCTCCTCACGAAATGAGCCAAGATCGTTCCACTCATCCCCATATGCGGACTGTTGAGTCTGTCCAGGGACAACATAAGTAATTGCGATTGATAGGATTAGAAGCAGGAGCACTGCCCAAAAGGAGGCCTGCAAGGCTATCCTCTTGTTCCTTCGGGTATTGAGAAAACCGCCTATCTTTCTCCAATCCACCGTCCGGCCACCTCAACTATGATTGTTGAGCCTGAAGAACGTTTTATCACCGTTATGCGACTGTGAACAATGCTGCATCGACTTATCTGGAGAGTTCCACGACATTACCGACACTAGCTACTTCCTCGACAGGGATTGTGAGGAGACCGTCGGCTGTCGGCCACGGAAGCTCGGAAGGATCAATATCCTGCTCAGTCACAACTAGGATTGCAACAATGTTTCCAGTTTCAACATCTACTGTGAAGTCTGCCAAGTGACCAAGAAGATCACCAGCGGCATCTACGACTTGCCTAGTCATAATTTCTTGGGTGAATGTGGTCTTCATTATATTCCTCAAATTAATTCGATTCCGGAGATCGGGCTGGAGGATCGCTTCACTGACTCAAGACCACTGGTTAGTGTCTCTTCCAACTTTGAGTAGTATTGCATCATCTCATCGTTTACAGTCGGCCTAACTCTTTCCACCGCGGTTTCAAAGTGCTTCCTTGTTACTGTCTTCTTCTCGTCTCTCATTGAAATTAGGGCTGCTTCTCTGCAGACTGCCTCTATATCAGCACCCGTGTAATTCTCCATACTAGCAGCCAGATCGGCAATCTTGAACTTCCCGAGGGGCATATGCTTTGTGTGAATCTTCAGAATTGCGGTCCTAGAGTCTTTGTCAGGTGGGGGGATATGTAGAACTCGTTCGAATCGCCCACTTCGCAGCAGTGCTGGATCGATCATTTCAGGTCGATTGGTCGCCGCGACTACGATTACGCCTTCCATTCCTTCCACCCCATCAAGACTGCTCAGAAGTTGGTTCACTACTCTGTTCATGACATCTGAACCCTCTCCGGAATGGCTCCTTCTCATTCCAGCAATGCTCTCGAACTCATCAAGGAAGACAATCGAAGGACTGGATTGCTTCGCTTTCTTGAACACCTCTCTAACTGCTTTCTCGGATTCACCTACCCACTTAGAAATTAGTTCTGGTCCTTTTATGGATATGAAATTGGCCTTGGCCTCGTTAGCAATCGCTTTTGCAATGAGGGTCTTGCCTGTACCCGGTGCGCCAAAGAGCATTATTCCTCTGGGCGGAGTTATTCCGAAATGCTCGAATTTTTCGGGCATGTTCAATGGCCATTCTACGCTCTCCTTCAGTCGTTCCTTGACGTCTTGGAGACCGCCTACCTCTTCCCAGGTAACTTCTGGTACCTGCACGTATATCTCCCTAAGAGCGCTTGGTTCAATCTCTCTCACTGCCTCTTGGAAGTCAGACATCTTGACTTCCATCTTTTCGAGTACCTCTGGTGGAATCTCTTCCACGTCCAGGTCTATGTCTGGGAGATAGCGTCGAAGAGCCTTCATTGCTGCTTCTCTGACTAAAGCCGAAA
>CACOAW010000024.1 GCA_902625325.1 uncultured Candidatus Poseidoniales archaeon
ACTCCCCACTACCAGTGAAGGACTCAAACACTGAGTCGGCGACCCATACGGATTCTGATCTGTAGGACTGCTCGTTCTGATAGACGGAGACTGCGTTTGATGGGAACATCAGGATGTCGACCTCTTGTCCCGCGTAGATATCGAAGTACAGGTTAGTGCCTGGATTCTGGACCCCCAGATCGATTCTGATACACTCCTGGTCCATGATAGTCCAGTTATTGGGGAGGTTGTCAATATCCGAGTTTTCACAGGTAATGACGCCTCTCGGAGATACTGCCCCCGCTGAGCCCGCAGAAGACAGGATAGAGGCCACGAGCAAGAAGCTAATCCACCTCATACAAATCCGCGTTCTGACTTTCCTTTTGAACGGTATCGCAATCGCGTTCGGACTTTGACCTACAGATTTCTGGGTATGGGGGTCTGCGGGAACCACCTCAGTAGCACTACGTCCCCTACCGATCTGACCCAAGTCCATGGAACGGCTACGTGGGTTCTTCCCTCGACAATGGCATCTGGGGGGTCTGAGACGAAGATGTGTGTGCAGGACCAGTTGTTGACGTCGATGACGGTGTCATGCACTGTACCGAGGAGGCGTCCGTCAGGGATGATAACCGGTAATCCCCTGATTTCCGAAGCGTGACGGTCCGCCATGCACGTATGCCACTCATCATTCGGCATCAATCTGACGGAATGGAGCGGTTACTTGCCCCTATTCTTGTTCGCCTTGAGGCTTGGTCGGAGTTTCTCCGCTCCCTTCCCCTTGTTTAGTAGGCCTCTGCCCCTCTTCCCCGCGCCTGTCTTGCCTCTGAACGCGCGTCCGCGATGACTGGAGCCGCTGGAAACCCATCCAAGGTCCTTGTCCGACTTGATTGCAGGGTGCTCTGGGTCGATCATGATGATCTCGTAGAACTTGTTCTTCCCGTCCTCGCCGACCCAGTATGAATTCAAGACCTCGAGGTTCGGGTACCTCCTTGCTGTCCTCTCCTCTGCGATTCTCTGGATCGACTTGGCCATTGTGATCTTCTTGATACCGGCCTTGGAGGGCTTTCTCTTCATGTGGATTTTGCCCTTCCTTAGTCCACCGCGTCGGACTCTGGTTCGTACTACAACCACTCCTTGCTTGGCCTTGTAGCCCACTCTCCTGGCTGCGTCAATTCTGGTTGGCTTGTCTATCCTGGAGAAGACTGGGTCCCTCCTCCATCCTGCCATCCTGTCGATTCTGTACCTAGAGGGCATTCCCTCCTTGGGCTGCTTCCAAACTCCACTTACGTGCTTGTACAATCCCATGGGCATACCTCTAGCGGCCCGCCGACCTAGAGCTCATTTATGAGCCTGCTTGCACCAAGGAGGACCGATGGATGAGCGCATGGAAGAGGTAGTTTTCGTCGACATTGGCTCGCTGAGGGGTCACGAGGAGGTCATTCCCGACAATCTGGCCAAGCGAGAGAAGAAGCTTCTTTCCAAGGGATTCTACAAGCCGATAATCGTTGACCGCTCCTCCATGGTGATTCTCGACGGTCATCACAAATGGACTGCTGCAGGCAGGTTGGGGCTTACGAGAGTACCTGTAATCATGGTTGATTACCTAGATGATGAAGGAGTACTAGTGGATGTTTGGCCAAACTGTGGACGAGATTCGATAACCAAGACCGAGGTCCTAGACATGGGGTCATCGGAACATGTATTCCCCCCAAAGACCAGTCGTCACACCTTGCCGTTCGAGATACCCTCGATCAGCATACCACTGGCCGAACTGCAGGATTAGAGCCCGGAAAGGATGGGTTTGGTCTCAGTTTGGAAATGCCCTCCTGGAGCGAGCGGGGATGAAAACATAATGAGACCCCCGAGTGATTAGCTAAACCCTATGGCAGCCGGGGTAGAGAGGGTTTCGTGGGGGGTCCGGAATCTCTCGATGGCCATACCTGGTCCAGAGACTGGTGGCATACTCCTGGTGGAGGGGGGGAGGAAAGCGGGCCTATCGCTTTGCAGAGAGATGCTTTGCCAGGAAATCTACGCAGGGAGGCCGGTCCACTGGATTGATGGGGGCATGAGCCTGGACCCCTCCGCCCTCATTCGCCCCCTATCGGACAGGGGCAGGACTCCGAGCAGCCTCTCGCTACTACGCACCTGCAGGGCCTTCACCGCCCATCAGATGCATGAATTAGTGTCGAGGCTGGAGAGGGACTTACTCGTATTCGAGGACGGGGGGGGACGTTCGTTTGGTCGTCCTGAGCGATCTCGCGAGCATGTTCGCGGATAGCCAGGTGAAGAAGGCGGAGGGCATTGCGATGCTCGAAAGCTGCCTGAGGGTGAGCAAGGAGGTTGCTGAAGAGAAGGGCCTGCTGATGGTGATCACCGTCGTCAGAAGGAGGTCTCCCCCGCTGCCGAAGACAATGATATCGGCTATGAGGGGGCAGGCTGATGACAGGATATCCCTGATCTCCTACAGGGGAGGGCAGATGACTGCGAGGCTGGATTCCCTCGGCGTGACCGTGCGCCCACTGTCCAATCGGGCTCCCTATCCGAGGCTGAGCGATTTCACCGGAGAAGCCCAATCCTCCAGGGAAGTCTGCACAGAGCCGCCTCTGGAGAGCCTCTCCTCGGACAGTCCGAACGGTGACAGCAAGGACGACGCGGCACGAAGCGCGAGTGCCTCGTAGTACTGGACCTCGCCTCTCTGGCCGATGACGGATGGGCTTCTTGAGAAGACCTCCGACCCCATTCTCACTCTGTCCTCGGGTACCGATCTAGATCTGTCCACGACGACGAATCGGACCTTTCTTCCAGGGGGATTACTCTGCCCTATCGACTCTCCTCTGAGCAACGCGGATGCGGTGAGGTTCAGTACTCTGTGCTCTCCTGCCCTCCTTCTGACCCGCCTGGAGACTACCAGTTTCGAAAGTGGCACCTGCCCGGTCCTCAGTTCCCCTATCCGGCTACGGAACACGGAGATGCAGCGTCTGACCGCATCCTCCGGAGCGCCCTCTCTGAGTTCTTCCAGGATATCCTCCTGTATTTCTCGTACCCATTGGCAGGTGGAGTGCTGTCTGAGTTCTATCCCTCTTACCTTCCACCCCTTCTTGCCGTACGCGAAGTACTTCGTCAGGGAGGAAACTCCGGTGGTCCTGTTGGGCACGAAGGCTATCCAGTCGTAGATGTCTTCGAGTTCTATCGGAATCCCGGACGATGCCTCTATCTTCAGCATCAGGGTTTCGATTGATTCCTCCTGCTCGGATTCTGTCCGCCCTTTGACATCGACCAGCCAGATGGAGTCCACTATGGCGTGGAGGCACTCCCATCCGTCCTCCTCGGCCATTCTCTTGGACTCCAGGAGGATGTCCCTCGACCAAGCGCATATCGACTCGTGGCACTCTATCCTCCCGAATCTGGCGTTCCTGTATCCAGTGTAACCGAAGCAGGTGACGAGGAGCCATTTGAGCACGTTCTGCCTCCTGTCCCATGAGTCTCCCTTTTCCTTAGACCTGGCCTTCAGCTGTCTGCGCCTGCTGATTATGGGCGCGACCACCCTTCCCAGAAATCCGTGCCTCAAAGTGCAGGAGTGCGCCTTAATCTCCGGGACATTGAGCTCCATGTCGATGGGAGATGTCTGTCGGCTCTCTACCGCCCTGCGGGCCTCACCGGGGTCCAGGGGGAGCCTGCCGCTCCTCAGGTCGGAACGATTGGCGGGGTCGCAGCAGTCGCAATTCATCGTCTCCGGGCTTATGTTCCGAGTTGCTATTATGCTGGGGAAGAGGCTTGTGAAGTCAAGTTCGAACACGTTCCTGTGAACGCCGGGAATCGGGTCTAGATACAATCCGCCTCTGTCTGCCAGAATCATCTCCCTGCCGTCTTTGAGGTCCTCGGCTCTGTTCTTCTTCCATGGGACGAGGACGCCGTCCTCCATTGACTGCCTGATCTGTATCGCGGAAATCGCGGAGCCCGGTGACAGCCTCGACAGGTCCTGCATCGGTATCCCAGATGCCCTGGAGAGCTCCATCAGACCCTCTATCCCCCCTTCCTTGCCGATGAATGACGAGCCCATGTCGACGTGCACCCTCCCCTCCAGCGCGTGGTAAGCTTCGGACCTGACGAGTCTCCCGTAACTCCAGTTCGTTATCGCCTTCCTCCTGAGCACCAGGTTCCTCCTCATCCTGCCCAGCCTTAGGGCCTGCCCGCTCGACGAGGCCATCGAAAGGAGCGCGGGGAAGTCGATGACATCGCCCTTCCTAGTCAGCAGGACGTCCGGGTCCATCCATCCGACGGCTCTCTCGAGTTCGTGGATGAAGCTCTCGGGCTCCCGCCCGGGGCTCATGGAAATGCGTATCGATCCCAGCTTTCCGGGGCTTCTGCCATCACCCAAATCGGTCAGGGTAGCGAACCTGATCTCTCCACGGGGGGTTCTCTTCCCGTAGGCGTCTCGACAGTCAACCGAGAGTGATGCCCTTCTAATGGCTGGAGGCTCCCACTCCTCCTCGTTACTCTCCAAGGGCTCTATTCCTCGATTCGAGACCCTAACCCTGCTCATAGGACGTACCCCCATGTCGAACAGGAACCTCTGAGTGGGCTTGGGATCCACGGAGAAGACCTGGAAGTCCTCCCACTCCCCCAGGGACAGTATGAGGTTCGCCACTCTGGATAGCATTCCCGTCCTGGAGACCTCTACTGCGAGGACCTCCGTCTGGTTCTTGGATTCGTGGCTTATCAGCCTCTTTTCGAGACTCGTTGAGAGCTCCCCGTGAGAGGCTTGGACTCCGGCGTCCTCAAGCCTGTCGGAGAGCATTCTGAGTTTTCCAGAGCTACCCGAGACGTGCAGTACCGGCGACCACGGGACCAGGTGAAGGGAGGCCTTCCCTCCGTCCTCCTTTATCCAGACAGACATTTGCCCGGACGCCCCATCCTGATGAGCATCGAGCACCCAGCCTTCAGGCATCCCCTTTCGACGCTCCTTCGAGCTTCGATATCCGGGAGCTGAGTTCCACGAGCATCGCTAGCAGCGCTGGCTCCAGCTCGTCGGAGGCAGGCAGCATACCACAGGCCGAGGAGCGGCTCCTCACCGACTTCAGAAGTCGGTCGAACTCCTCCCTCTCGTCAGACCGGAGGGTCTTCCTGAAGGACGACCAATACTCCGCCCTCCTCTCTATCCTGTCCCTCCAAGTTGGTACCGTTCTTCCCATGGGACCCTAACATTTGATTGGCGGTATGAAAAAGATTTCACAGGGGCATTCGCGAACCTGAAAGTGAAGCATCCGAAGATTGAGAGGTCGCGGAATAATCATTCATTACAAACTCTGAATAGTTTTGTTGTGTTCCAAAGTATGCCATGATTGAGGGAGTACCGGTTGTAGATGCCGAGGGGCAGGATGCCTCGTCCTCCAAACTGAAGTTGTTGGGGGTCGCTATCTCCATGGTCGCCATAATGCTGCTAGTTTCCATCCAGGGGTGGATAATCGACGATGTTGTGGACGAGATAAAGAAGGACTTGGGGATCTACGAGAGAGTGCCCGTATGGGAGAGGTCTGAGTGGCCGTACATCACGAGTGGCGGCTACAGTTACGTCATGGAAATGGGGGATTACGGTATTCTGGAGACGGACAACGAGTGGAACTCTGAGCACCACTTCGTCAGTTTCGACCTGCCCATAAGCGAGGGCGGATCCGCACCGAACGGAGTGGTGAGTCTGGCTGTCTGGCTCCCCGACGTTCCACCCGGGGTCAAGGTCCCAGTTATCGCGGAGTTTGGCCCCTACTTTGACGAGTCAAGTGTCGAAACCCCGTCGATAGAGGTTCCCGGAACCTGGCTGGGACAGATGATAATCGACCAGATCCTTCCACATGGATACGCATTCGCTCAAGTCTCTGTGATGGGGACCGGTCGTTCGAACCACTGCATGGACCTGATGGGCAATGCGGAGCAGTTGGGGGTCGACGCGGCCGTGACCTGGTTGGGGACCCAAGAATGGAGCAACGGCGGGGTGTCGATGATCGGCAAGTCGTACGATGGCTCGACACCTTGGCAGGCCGCTACCTTCGGGAACGAGTACCTGAAGACGATAGTGCCCATTTCGGGGCTAATCGGGGTCATGGAGCTCATGTGGAAGAACGGGAGCAGCGAGGCCAGGGCCCCGATAATGCACAACGGCGTTTACGGCTCCTACGGGATTGACGGGGACCAGGAGGACATAGGCAACATGTGTCCCGACTACATCATCGGTCCCGGCACTGGAGTGGCTGCCTACATGTGGGGCGGGGAGGCGGCAGGAACGTACTGGGAAGAGAGGTACTTCCTGGACAGGGTGCTGGAAAACTACAGAGGCTCCGTCTATCTGATACAGGGGATGCACGACTGGAACGTGGATCCGCACATGGCCGTTCCCGTGATCAACCAACTGAAGGACTCGGGGATCGAGGCGAAGGGACTGTTCGGCCAATGGGACCACGATTACCCGGATAGGCCCGACTATCACTTCGATCGTTCTGGAGAGGGGAGGGGAAGGGAGGCTTACCCACAAATGGTGAGGTTCGACTGGATGCAGGATCTCCTGGAGTGGTTCGATTGGTACCTGAAGGGAGTCGGAGAGCAACCTGGGCTTTTCGTCGAAATCCAGTCCAATCAGGGACAGTGGAGGATCGAGGACCGCTACCCCCCAGATGGCATGGAGTCGATATCCCTGGACCTGGGAGGCGCGATCATGAACGTGGCGGGAACGACCACAATCCTGCCAAATGGGAACTTCGGCCCGATCTACGAGAGCGAGCCGTTCGAGGAGCCAATCTGGATATCCGGACTTCCAAGGCTGCATGTGGAGGTCAGCACGGCTACTGTCGGAGGCCAGATCTACGCACTGCTGGAGGACTGCTCCGAGGCCGGCGACTGCATACACATAGGTCACGCGATAATGGATCTGAGATATCACGAGGGCGGCACACAGGAGCAGACGTGGCTTCCCATCTTCCAGACGATCAATGCAAAGATGGAGTTCTTCGCGATGGACGCGCAGATCGAAGCCGGCCACTTCTTGCGCCTCTCGCTGGCCAGCACGGGAGAGGACTACCTGCCGGCATCCACCAGCTCGATCGTTCAGATACAGGAGGGTTCCTCATCAAATCTGATTCTGGATACAATCCATGAGGCTGACAAGCTATTGTTCGACCCTCCGCTATGCACCCATCCCTACTGTCAGGACTGGTTGAACCAGACCGCGCAGTGATTGGGTCGCCCGGACTAGCAGCAGCTGTCCTTCACCGCGTCTTGGGCGCAGAAGCAGGTCTTTGCTGGTACGATGTCCGCACGGGAGCTCCTCTCGTTGAACAGAGCGGTGACCTCGGCGAGCTCCTCATCGGCTCCTCCCTTTGCCTCCAGGCACAGCTTGAGGCCAAGGAGGCCCCACATGTTGTCCTTCCAGAGGTCGATATCCGCTCTGTAGACCTCCTCTGCTTCCTCGACATGCCCCTGCTCAAGGAGGAGGGCGCCAAGGATGTGGCGAACTGGTTGCATCTGCCCCCATGGCTCGTTGTATGCCAGGTTCAGCGACAGGTCCACTCCTCGGCGAAGTTCGTCGAAGGCCGCAGTGAAGTCGTGGTCCTCTCCATTCTCCTTAGCGAGGAACTGCCTCCTGTACTCGATCTCGCCCTCGAGGATGGCGGCATTGACGTTTAGTATCGAGGGTCCTTCTGAGGGGTCCTGGTACATGAAATTGTTATGCATCATCCTGCCAGCGAGCGCCGGGTTCTCCAAGGCCGCCTTGAACAGCTCCTGCTCGGCCTCAGCCTCCGGGACCATTCCCTTCGAAGCATAGGCCACTCCACGGGCGTAGTGCTGGGTGGCTATGGTAGCTGGGAACACATCCCCGTCCGTGTACATCTCCTCTGCCAGTATCTCGTCCCACTTGCCGAATCTGATCATGACATGCCAGGGCATGGTGACGTAGGACTCCAGGAAAATCGCTCCCATCGGGATGATCCCAGCAAGCATGAACTGTGCCCCTCCGTTCTCATCACCTGCCGGCAAGGTCTCGACGGCCTTTCGAGCGTACTTGAGGGCAGTTTCGTACTGGCCATCGAACATGGCGCACCAGACGACGAAGTGGTGGTTGTGCATTCTGTAGAACTTGTAGAACTGAGATTCGTTGCCTGTGATTTCGACGTAGCGATCGTCGGCTTCCACCGCGGCTATGTTGCAGTCAATGGCCTCCTTCCACTGCCCGACCCATGCGTCGATGTGCGAGGGCATGTGGACGAGGTGCCCCAGGCCCGGCATGCGAGTTCGAAGTACGTCCGCAGCTGGTAGTGCCTTCTCCGGGAAAGGGGAAAGCTCGAGTGCGTGGCAATAAAGGTGGCACAGTGCGGGGTGGACCTTTGCCTCGTCACCAGACTGGAATGCATCCTCCAGGATATCGACAAGTAGCAGCGTGTTGTCGTCAGCTGGGGTTATCTCTCCCGTTGACGGGTTCTTGTCCCAAAGCTGCCATGCCTTCAGGTTCATCAGAGCCTCGACGTAAATGGCGGTGACGTCCAGATTGCCTGCGTACTTCTCGTAGAGAGGTGCCATGGCTTCTGCGAATGCGACGTTCAGCTCGGGGCTGTTGCCCATGTTCAGAGATGCGGGATCGGCTGCATCACGGGCCTCAGCAGAGTGGCGGGTGGATAGCGCCCTGATCAGGTCCTGCTCCAACTCGCTGCAGTGACCCATCACGGAAAGACCCTGCTGGATGGCGTCATGGCCCGATCCGAGGCCTGGCTCCCAGTTGTAGTTGGAGGAGACGCAGTATGCGATCCCCCACCAGGCCATCGCGCAATCGGGGTCAAGCTCAGTGCACTTTGTGAAACAGGCAATTGCCTGTTCGTGGTTGTAGTTTAGCATGTGCCCGTATCCCTCGACGAAGGTTTTCCTCGTCTCATCGTTAGCGCAGGTTACCGAGGCGGCGAACTCGTAGTTGCTTTCGTTTCCGTAATCATATTCCGTTGGTGCAAGTGACATGTTCTTCACGGAAAACGGTGAGAATATAAAACCGCGGTTTACTCCTATATAATTGGGGAAAATGGTTGTTTTAGGTCCGCGCTCCCGGACTTGAACCGAAATCCGGCAGTAAGGAGCTATTTCTCTTACTGTAGGAGATATCGACACAGCGTTTGGAAGATATTCGTGAAGGTAAAAATTGTACTGTAAACCAGTTACTGACTTTGCTTTCAGGGGCGAGACAATGACATTACTCAGTTTCAGCTTCGTTTTCCATCATCACGGAATCTAATCGTGACTTGGGAGTTCTTACTGAAGCCGTCCCGATTAGAACCAATGCCATAATGGACAATACTATCACTCCAAAGATTGTACTGCTTTGACCTAAAATAACTGAGGATTCACTGCCATAAACATTGGAGTCGTCATCCTGTAAGGGAACATCATCTAC
>CACOAW010000025.1 GCA_902625325.1 uncultured Candidatus Poseidoniales archaeon
GATGATGGGTGGAACAGCCATGTGGCATACGACTACTTCCACTTCAACGGCCCCTGCGAGCAGCCACCATCCCCGTTCACGCTGACATACGATGGCGTCGAGTGGGAGCCAGTTTGGGACTACGAGTACTACGACGATTGCGAGGACATGGGTGACGGTTACGAGTGCTGGGACGACGACGAGTCAGAATACGATTGGCACTACGACTGCGAGGAGTCCGCCGATGGCGAATGGGAGTGCATGGATGAGGATGGAGGACCCACAATAGAGGCCGGCAACCACACGATGGAGCTGACCATCGAGGACCTGGAGGTCGGGAGGAACTACCGAGTCGAGGTCTACATGGTCACGTCGGAGTTCATGAACTATGATTCAGACTCGTTCGAGATGGAATTCAACGCGACCTCGGAGACAATGTCGGAGACCTTCTACATGGAGACTGACAACCTCACCTGCGGGGTTAACATCTACCTGAACCTGTTAATGATGCACGATGACGGTTGGAGCCAGTGGGTCGCTGGAGACGGCTTCGGCTTCGAAGGACCTTGTGCGATTGAGTTCCCTGTGGACCTCGGACTAGAGGTCGATGATGGCGGTTGGACAACGGTTAATCCGATGCCCCTGGACCTAATCTTCAGCAACGATAACGAGGATATGTCCGATATGGACATGCTAATGTTAATGATGGACAACATTGGGTACGTGCTTGAAGAAGGAAACTGGTCTCTGAGATGGACAATGGATGACCTGACCAACGGCTCTGAGTACATGTTGGAAGTGGCAGTCGGGAATCCTGCAATGGAGGACAGCGGTGAAATGACATTCTTCTGCGGTAATGGGGAAGAGATACCCTTCTACTGGGTGAACGACGGTGGTGAGGACTGTGAGGACGGAGCCGACGAGCAACAGTACGACGAGGACGGTGACCCAATCAACTGGTTCGACTGCATGGATGGATCCGAGGTCTGGATCTACCAGGTTAACGACGACAACTGGGACTGCCCGGATGGAGAAGATGAGTACTCAGACTCCGACGACACCGAGGAGCATTTCCACTACTACGTTGCAACGGACGACCACGGACACATAGAATGGAACTTAGAAGTCACTGAGGAGACTTGCTTCATGATGGTGGACGCAGCCCTAGTGGACATGAACGAAGAAGTCATGGTATCCTTGTTCATTGGAATGGTGATGGGACCAATGGCAGCAATCGATGACAACGGAGACGAGATCCCGGACTGCATCGAGATGATGATGAGCGATGGAGACGGTGAGAGTGGCCCTGATTGGGACATGAATGATTTCGCGATAGGAAAGGATTACGAGGCTGTACTGGAGTATGTGTACTTCGATGAGAGTTCGAATGAGAGTCAAGTGGGCTTATTCGTGGCCCAACACACTATCATGCATGATGACTTTAGGTTGAAGATAGATCACGACTTCTTCAATGGGGACGACTATCTGAACGACACGGAGGCCATGGAGTTCGAGATGATGTGGCAGATGAACGCCCTACCCGATGGTTGTGACGAGTCAGCGCCTAGCTTCACGGTGAACGATGTCATGGTTGAGTGCGCAGAGCCGATGCAGATGTTCGAAGGATTGGCGAACGGGTCCGGGGATGAGGGCATCATCTGGACAGCGGGTTGGTTCCTCTCCTACTCCAACGTGACCCCTTACGACAATGGTGATCTATTCGTCTACTTTGCAGGAGACGACGCGGATGACGAGCCGGAGGAGTTCAGCGGAACTATCTGCGGTTCGGCGGGAGAGTCCTCAGGCATGGTGCCAGTGTCCTGGTCTTACAACGGAAGCGCAGTGGAGAGCGATTGCGTGGAGTTCGAGGCGGGAGATAACATCGCTAGCATAGAGATAATCTTCGGAGTTCTTGATTCGGACGGAGACGGTTACAATGACTTCGAGGACAGGTTCCCCGAAGACCCAGAGGAGTGGGCAGACAGCGATGGCGACGGATACGGAGACAATCAAGACATGTTCCCAGACGATCCAATGGAGCACTGGGACTCGGACGGCGACGGATACGGAGACAACGGCGACCAGTACCCATGGGACGCCAGTGAGTGGGCAGACAGCGATGGCGACGGATACGGAGACAACTCGGACGCCTTCCCGAACGACGCTACCGAGTGGGCCGACACGGACGCAGACGGGACCGGCGATAACGCCGACACAGACGCAGACGGAGACGGGGTCAGTGACTCAGACGAGGACAGTGACGGAGACGGAGTGAACGACGACCAGGACGACTTCCCCTTCGATGCAAACGAGACCACGGACAGCGATGGTGACGGGGTTGGAGACAACTCGGATGACTTCCCTGACGATGCCAACGAGACTTCCGACACCGACGGCGATGGAATCGGCGACAACTCCGACGATGACGTGGACGGCGACGGTGTCACGAACGACCTAGATGACTTCCCACTGGACAGCGGTCAGTCGAGCGACGCGGACGGAGACGGGGTCGGAGACGGAGAGGATGCCTTCCCGAACAACCCCAACGAGTACGCGGACTCGGAGGGTGACGGTATAGGAGACAATGCCGATGATGACGACGACAACGACGGCACTCCAGACACATCGGACGCCTTCCCAACGAACCCCAACGAGAACACGGACACGGACGGAGACGGCTACGGAGACAACTCGGACGCCTTCCCGAACGACGCTGGTGAGTGGAATGACTACGACGGTGACGGGGTCGGAGACAACTCGGACGCGTTCATGACCGATCCATACGAGAGCAGGGACACTGACGGGGACGGACTCGGAGACAACGCGGACGCGTTCCCGAACGACCCGAACGAGAAGGTCGACTCGGATGGCGATGGAGTTGGCAACAATGCAGACGCCTTCCCCACGGACCCGAGCGAGACCACCGACACAGACGGAGACGGAGTTGGAGACAACGCTGACGATGACGCGGACGGAGACGGTGTGCCGGACGAACCAGTGGACCCAGTGGATGGTGGTGACACCGGTGGAATCCTCCCAGGATTCACAGCCCTCACTGGCCTGGCATCAGTGCTAGGCGCAGCGATACTGGTCGCTGGAAGACGCAAGGACTGAGCGGTCCTCGCCTATCGGCGAGGGCCCTCAGGGCCGTGTAGGTGAGCCCATGGCTGACCCGGTCACTGCAGAGTGGAGCATCCCCGGAACCTCGACCAGAGTACGCAACAGGACAGTTCTGGCTGCGATGACTAACAAGCAGTCCCACGAGGACGGGACCCTGTCTGACGAGGAGATATCCTGGCTGCTGAGGCGAGCCGAGGGGGGCTTCGGGATAGTCACCACCGCTGCGAGTCACGTGCATCCCAGCGGCAAGTCATGGGAAGGTGAGATGGGGGGCTGGGGGGACCACCACATCCCGAGGCTGGAGGAGCTGGCCGCAGGAATCAGAAGCAATGGGGCGCTCAGCCTGGTCCAGATCTTCCACGGTGGACTTAGAGCCCCTAGAAGCCTCACTGGCATGCAACCGGTATCAGCCAGCAAGAACCTCGAGAACGGGGTAGAAGAAGAGTGCAGAGCCCTATCCGAAGAAGAGATACTGGGGCTAGTATCGTCTTTCGGAGAGGCAGCAGAGAGGTGCGAGAGAGCCGGCTTCGATGGGATCGAGATCCATGGGGCGCATGGTTACCTGATCTGCCAGTTCCTAGGGACTCGGACCAACCGCAGGGTTGACCGCTGGGGGGGAGGCCTGGGGGGACGCTCGCTTTTCCTCAGAGAGGTTATCAGGGAGGTCAGGAACAAGACATCCGAACGATTCCTGGTCTGTGTCAGGATCTCTCCTGAGCATGAGGTGGGGGTCACGCTCGCAGAGAGCCTGGAGCTGTCCAAGATGATGGGGGGATGGGGCGTGGACATGATACACATCTCATGCTGGGACGCATTCAAGGGGCCTCAGGGCGAGGACGACCCCCGGACGATAACCCGAATATTCAGAGATGAGTTGGGGGCGGATGCTGCGATAATCTCGACTGGCTCGGTCTGGGACGCCTCTGATGCCCAGTTCGTAATCGACGAGGGTGCCGATATGGTAGGAGTCGCAAGGGTGGCCATCGCTCACTCAGACTGGGCGACGGGCCTGAATGACGTGGGGTACTCCCCCGAAAGGCCTCCCTTCACTCCTGAGCACCTGATTTCCCAGGGTCTGAGCCAGGTCTTTGTAGACTACATGAGAAGGTGGCAGGGCTTCGTAACAGACGGAAGAAGCGAGTAGAATAAATTCCAATACGTGGGTTTCCCTGCAAGGACCATGGACGACCTAGTATGGCAGATACTCCTAGCAGGCTTCGCCATATTCGTAGTCTTCAAAATCAGCCTTATCACATACAGGAGGAGGGCCTTCCCTGAGCCACACTACAAATGGGACGAGATAGATACGGGCGATTTGTCATTCCCGGAGGGGTTCATCTGGGGGACTGCAACCGCTGCTCACCAGATAGAGGGCAACCAGAGCAACAACTGGACGGACTTCGAGGAAAGAGCTGGCAAGGAGAGAAGCGGCGAGGCATGCGACCATTGGAATCTCTGGAGGGACGACTTCAACCTCCTGTCCGACATAGGAGTGAACTCGTACAGATTCTCGATAGAGTGGAGCAGGCTCGAGCCCAGCCCCGGGGAGTGGAACGAGAAGGCCATGAGGACCTACTCGGATATGGTGGACGACCTCCTAGGAAGGGGAATCAGACCGATGCCCACTCTTCATCACTTCTCACACCCATCATGGTGGGAGGAAAAGGGAGGATTCGCTGATGAGAGGAACCTGGTCGACTTCCTATCCTACTCGGAGAGAGTCTTCGATGCCCTGTCAGACAGGGTGGAGGTCTGGTGCACGATCAACGAGCCTACGGTATTCTCAGCGATGGGTTACACGCTGGGGCAGTTCCCACCCGGAAGGAGGAGCATATTCCTGACTCTCAGGGTGATGAAGAACATGATGCGAGCCCATTCGATGGTCTACAAGAGGCTGAAGGAGAGGGCTCCAGAATGTAAACTAGGTATAGCCAAGAATGTGACACTGTTCGATCCTGCGAATCGCTGGAGCCCGATAGACTGGCCTGTATCCAGGCTACTGGAATGGCTTTGGAACGGAGCGTGGAGGAGGGCGATCACCAGGGGAAGCATGCTTGGATCCAAGATCCCTGATGCCAAGGGATCCCTTGACTTCGTCGGTCTGAACTACTACACCCACTTCATCACTGGTCTGTTCTTGCCTACATCCGCCGAAGAGCTATCCTTCGCGAAGAGGGAGAACGAGGTTGCCACCGAGTTCGGCTATCCGATGTATGCAGAGGGGATGAGGAGAGCTATTGACTTCGTCTCTGAATTGGAGGTTCCGATTGAGATAACCGAGAATGGGGTCGCCGACTCTGATGACTCCCTGAGGCCTGTGCACTTGATGCGCCACCTGTGGGTTATATCCGAGGCTATCAAGGATGGCAGGGACGTTATTTCCTACCACCACTGGTCTCTGATGGACAACTTCGAGTGGGCAGAGGGATACAAGATGCGATTCGGCCTATACCACGTCGACTTCGAGACTCAGGAGCGAACCCTAAGGCCAAGCGGAGAGATATATCGTGATGTCATCAAATCCTCAAGTAAAGCGTAGTATTGGGCGGGCCCTCGAATCCCTTTCATCCAGTCCACAAAACATCCTTTGAAATGCCCAGAGATATACAGAGTAACATGATTACGTTGTATGGAGTTTACAATGCAGATGGTGGAATTATGGGTGAATTGGCATACGTATGGGGCAAAATAAGAGGCACGGCCCATTGTGCACTTTGCGATATCACGCATCGTGGAGTCTCTAAGAAGAAGCAATGGAAGGAATACGAAGAAAGGATAAGTGTCCCTATCGAACTTCTACACATCAATGAGCAGGAAGAAGCGCTAGCGCAGTTCACGGAAGGTAAGACTCCCTGCGTTGTTGGGGATTACTCTGGTGAGTTAAAGATGGTAATGAATGCAGAGGATCTCGAGGAATGCGGCAAATCAGTGGAGAAATTCGAGTCGTTCATATCCAAAATTATCAGTTAAATTCTATTTCAAGGGTGAGGACCGAGCTCATCCTCTTGGTGGAGTTTTTTGGCGGACCGTGCAGGATTCGAACCCACGTCTCCGGCTCCGAAGGCCGGAAGGATATCCAGACTACCCTAACGGTCCACGCTTCCTACCAGCGTGGCCGACCCATATTCAATGCGCCGGATGGCAGAGTACCACCAGCCTCGATAGGCTCTTGTGGACCCTGACCGGAGATGCCATGGAAACCGACCATCCGGTCTCACGGATTCTTTCCTTCATCATGGCCCAATCCATGCCCATAACCTGGATATCTTCCGATAAGGGGCCGTCCAGAGCATCAGGACTGGATGGGAGCATAGTGCAAATGGTTCCCCCTGGGCACATCTTGCCAGCGGATGATAGCGCACCTAGGAACACACCCAATCCGTCCTCTGAGGTCCATGCATTCCTCCCATATGGGGGGTCGAAGACGAAAGAGCAACCATCTACTTCCCCCCAGGTCTCGTGGATGGTGTCCGCAGGGCATCTTTCGATCCTGTAGGATCCGGACCCCATGGCCCAATCAAGGTTAGATTTCGTCCCTTCTACCATCCTGGAGTCGAGATCGCTGGCTAGAACTTCCAAACCCAGCAACGAGGCTTCGATGGCTATGCCCCCAGTCCCGCAGAAAGGATCGACTATCATGGAAGGAGGGTCTCTGGAGAATGACAGGGAGACCATCAATCGTGCTAACCTAGGGTCTAATGTTACTGGCTTGAAGAAAGGTCGGTCTGTAGGGGAAATTCCGTTGTAGGTGCCAGCGAATTCTCCTTCCCTTATGCCCCACAGGATGAGATTGTTCTGCTGTGTGTCGTCCCAGTATCCTGATGAGTCATCCTGGCCGGCCAATACAACTGCTATCTCGAAGTCTGGATCCTCTAAGTCCACTGGTCTGCTTTCACCCGATATCCTCGCCCCTACCTCTGCTTCTATTTCTCTTCGAGATAGGTCACATACACCCTGTCCCAGATTCCTCGCCCTGACTGCGAAAGAGCCCTCTGGCAGGAACGACTGCGCCCATTCCTCCACTTGCATAGCGATCTCACTCGCAGATATTCCTCCGTTGTCGATCCAGAGCCTCGAGGTTGAAACTATGACCTCGTCGACCAGAGACGCGCCGGATATCCTGCCTAGTTCTGAGCCAGACTGTGAGGAGGATACCATTCGTGGGTGCAGGACCTGTATCGACCCGAGAAGAGACCTTGCCTCCTCCCTGAACAGAGGTGGATGCCAACCGCTACCCACTAGGGCTAGATTGCTTGCTCCCATAGTCGGACCGGGGGATGCTCTTGGCTTCAACCCTATATGCCCCCACCGACAGCACAGCTGTATAGGCGGGGGGCGGAGCATGGGTTGCAATCTGAGAGATCTCGTTTCGCCGGAGCCGATCGAGCTGAGCGACCTATCTGGTCAGAGGATCGCAATCGATGTATTCCTGAATTCCTACCAGTTCATCACCTCAATGACTGGTCCAAATGGAAAGCCTCTGTCTTTCGAAGGGAAGCCGGTTGCTCATCTGATGGGGTTCCTAGACAGGGCCACAGTGATGATCTCTGAGGGAATAGATCCGGTATTCGTCTTCGATGGGAAGCCCCATGATCTCAAGAGAGCGACTCTCGATGAAAGGAGGGAAAGGAAGGTCGAGGCGGTTTCTCGTTGGGAAGCTGCAGTAGATGCCGGAGACATGGAGACAGCGAAAAAGCTGGGACCCCAGACAGCAGAGTACACACCAGACATGGTTCAGGAGACCAAGGATCTCTTCGATTTGATGGGCGTTTCATGGATGGAAGCCCCAATGGAGGCCGAGGGAGCGGCTGCGGTGATGTGCTCAAGGGGGGATGTCTCAGCAGTGGCCAGCCAGGACTGGGACACGCTACTGTATGGTTCTCCGGTGATGGTGAGGAACCTCACCAGCCACGGGACCAGGAGGTTCGGCCGTGTGATGAGAGCAGAGAGGATATCACTCCCGGATACCCTGTCAGAACACGGGATCACGCGTGAGCAGTTGGTAGATCTAGGCATAATGGTAGGCACGGACTTCCACCCCGGAATCAAGGGCATTGGACCCAAGACCGGCCTGAAGCTGATCAAGAAGCATGGTACAATGGAGGGAGTTTCCGAGGCCAAGGGGTTCGATCTCCCAGAAGACCTGGGGAGCGTGCGTGGGCTGTTCATGGACCATCCTCTGGGGGATTCGGCCCCGACTGCGACGAGCAGGGCCGTAGAGGGGGGCATGCGAGAGTTCCTCCAGGAAGGGAGGGGCTTCTCAGAGAGGAGGGTCGACCGAGCCATCAACCGCCTGGCTGCCGCTGGGCGGCTGAGGTCGTCGAGTCAGCCCTCGCTGTTCGACTTCTGATTAAATGACGTCGAAGTCGTTTTCTTCGGTGTCGGGGATGCCGTCGCCGTCATCGTCCTCGTCGGTGTAGTCTGGGATTCCGTCGTTGTCATGGTCGAACTGTCCGGTGTAGTCCCAGCCGTCGTTCTGCTCGAACCAGTCCGACAGTCCGTCGTTGTCGTCGTCCGTGTCGTAGCTGTCCCAGAATCCGTCGTTGTCGTGATCGTACCTGTATGCGCCGAACTCTCCGTCTAGCTCGTCAACATCTAGGATGTTGTCGTTGTCGTCGTCAGAGTCATCCTTGTCGTTCATGCAGTCGTTGTCATGGTCCCTCGCTGCGTCGACGTCAAAGATGCCATCGCCGGTTAGGTCGATTAGCTGCTCCTCGATTCCGTCGTTGTCGCAATCGAGCTTGTCCTCCCAGTTGTCGATACCGTCGTTGTCGATGTCGAAGTCGATGCTGTCCTCGATTCCGTCGTTGTCGTGATCGTAGATGTCGGTGACCGGGTTGCCGTCTGCAACCTCCTCGCGGTCGTTCACTCCATCGCCGTCATCGTCATCGTCGTCTGCGTCGTCGATTCCGTCGTTGTCGTGATCCTCGGGTCTGGGGTCCTGTGAGTCTGGGATTCCGTCGTTGTCGTCGTCCCAATCCTG
>CACOAW010000026.1 GCA_902625325.1 uncultured Candidatus Poseidoniales archaeon
CTCTTGGCGAATAGGAACTTGAAGTTCTTCCAACCGTCACCCCATGTGTTGATCTCGGCCTGACCGACCCTAGTACGGTAGGGGACTGACACCTCGATGGCCTTCGAACGTCCGAAGCACTTTCTCGCATTGATCTTCATCTCTTCCGATAGAGGCATGCCGTCGTTGGTAGGGCGCATCCTCAGATTATCCATAATCTCCTTTCTGAAAACCCACATCCCTGATTGGGAGTCGTGAATGCCGTAGAAGAAAAGCATCCTAGCGGTAAATGAAAGCGCCCAATTACCGAATCCATGCAGGCCAGACATTGCGCCATCCTCTGCCTTCCTGAGGCGGTCGCAGGTGATGAACTGCAAGTCGTCCTCGATAAGCCTGCGAACCAAATCAGGCACCACCTCCCCCGGATAGGTGCAATCCGCATCCATAGTTACGATCACTTCTCCGGGGGCCATCTGGAAACCTGTCCTGTAAGCTCTCCCATACCCTTTCCTTCCCTCGAGGTAAACCGTGGCACCCTCCTGTTCCGCCAGTTCCCTAGTCCTATCTTCTGAATTGCCGTCAATGACCAAGAAGTCCAATTTCTGACACCAACCGTCATTCGGTACCGATTGGATTGTATCCACTATGGCCTCCTCTTCGTTCCTGGTCGGTATTACAACCGTAACGTGAACAGGCAATGGTGCTTGCATGGGATTTCGGCCAAAATGGGCCTATTTTTGAACCATTGTAGTGATTATGCTTCCCCCGCGCTCTTCAATAATGCCTCCCCAGACCGGTTTATTGGGGAGCAGCATGCATGTCGCGATGATTTCTGGCGAGTACCCTCCCCGTTGGGGCGGAATGGGCTCAACTGTTTACCATCTATCGTCAAGATTGGCAGATATGGGTCATAAAATCTCAGTTATTACACGGAAATCCAAGGGTGAATCCCCGCAATTGGATAATGTAGAGGTCATCGAGGTTCCATGGTTGAAGGCCCCAATGGAATTCACTAGGTCTTATGGCAGATACGCCCTGAAGGCTCTTATCCGTCTTCACTCAGAGAATCCAGTAGATGTGGTCCATCTCCACTGCCCCATGGTATCTTGGAACGATTCTCAGTTTGACAGGTGTATCGCTGAGGTAGCACCAGTCGTATCTTCGATGCATGGTACATGGCTCGGTGAGCGAGATGGCTTAACCCTGGCAGCCAGATTTGGGGAGCCGGCGGTTTGGTCCAACCCCAATGATATCGCAATACGCTTCATGGCAGGCAGATACTCCAACTTCGAGAGGTCGGCAATCAGGAAATCCTCAGTAGTGGTGCCTAACTCCGAAGCCACAAAGCTCGACCTGGAATCAAGGTATTCCGCATCTCCTGATTGGGACTGCGAGGTCATCCACTGGGGTGTTGATACGGGAATGTTCGTACCCATGCATCTCGATAGCGAGTCTGACACGCATACCCTGGGTGAGATTAGAAAGCGGTATGGAGTTGGTCACGGAGTCAAGCTATTGCTTGCCGTCGGAAGGCTAGCAGCGCGGAAGGGCCATGGTCTGCTGCTACGTTCATTCTCAAAAGTGGGCGAGTCCACTGACTCTCACTTGGTGATAATCGGTAGAGGATCGCTGCGTGGAAGGCTAAACCGAATGGCTGCGAGACTCGGTATCAGCGACAGAGTTACGATAGAATCGAGTATGAGTTTCGACGAGATTTCCGAGATGTATAGAGCCTCTGACCTTGTCATATACCCATCGTACTACGAGGGTCAAGGACTGATTCCTCTTGAGGCTATGAGCTCTGGGACTCCAGTGGTTACCGTGGACCACGGCCCTCTTCCAGAGATGGTTGACTCTAGCGTAGGGGAACTCTTCGAGCTGGGGTCAGTCGACTCGCTCTCTGAAACGATAGCCTCCGAACTTTCGTCCAATGAGGTCCTTCTTCGGAAGGGAGCACAAGGCAGGCAGAGGGTCTTGGAGAGATTCACTCTCGATGGAAATGCTGAGAGATTCCTAGATGTTTATGCCCGAGTATGTCGTTGAATCAAATCCGGGGAAACTCTTGATTGCTGACCCTCTCTCCGGCGTACGTGGAAGACAGAGTTGTAAACCCCCGGAGGTCGAATAGCGCGACAACGGCAAACTTCGCGATTATCACGCTGGTGGGATATCTAGTTCTGGTAAATCTGAAGCCAATCCTAATGCCTCTTGCAATAGCGGTTCTGTTCTATTTTCTGATTAGAGCCCCAGAACAATACCTAATCGAGCGCTTTGATATTGTTTCTAGGATGCCCATGCTGGCCTATATGGTCCTTCTCGCTTTGGGAGCCCTCGCATCTTACGGAATTTCCATCCTTCTGTACAGGAATATCGACCAGTTCAAGGACGAGATGAACAAGGAAGGCGGCCTGATAGAGAAATTCGACGAGAAGTGGACCAACCTGGGTGAGGCCAATCTTTACGGTCTAGAGGATGTGATTACCAGCCAGGAAACCATAGAGAACGTTCTGGATCCGCAGAATATTCAGGATTTCGCTACCAATATACTCGCAGATCTAGCCTCATTCATGACCACGATGGTAACTGTGGCAGTCTTCGTGATATTCCTTATTCTCGAGGAGAAGAGCCTGCCAGGGAGGTTCAAGGCGGCATTTCCAGGATCCTATGGCAGGGTCAGAAAGATAGTCTCAAACTCTTCTGAGGCAATTTCTACGTACGTTATTTCGAAGGCTACTTGTAGCGCTGGTCAGGCAATAGTACTAGGATTTCTATTGTGGTTCATGGATATCCCGGGCTGGTTTTTGTTCGGAGTCCTGTGTTTCTTGCTTGACTTCATCCCGATTCTCGGGGCAATCCTCGCAACCTTGCCTCCGATGATGATTGCATTGATTGTTCTCGACCCCCTTCAGGCATTGCTGTTAGGCGCCCTTCTTATCGGGAACCAACAACTCTTCGGGTCATTTATCGAGCCCAATCTCTCCGGCCAGAGGCTAGGGATTTCTCCTCTAGTCCTGCTGCTCACTGTCATGATCAGCGCATCTGTCTGGGGAATCTCCGGCGCCATAATCGGAGTCCCAATCATGATAATTGCACGAATCGCACTTGAGGAAGACGAGAGGACCCGGCCAATCGCACTCATGCTGGCAATGAAGGTGCATGAGGAAGAGTAGGGTCAGCGCTTGGAGATCAACAACAAGACCCCTTCTCCCCTGATTTTCACGATATTCCCTGCCCCCTCATTGTGCAATCCTCTAGATGAGAGAACTAGGTTTTCCCCATCAACCTCCCATCTTGCTCCTGAGATCCAAACCTTTCCAGTCCCAATAGAGAATACGGAGAACAGCTCCCCGTCTTCGAATTCAGCAGAAAATTCCCCTTCATCCGGATGTATCCTAGTAGAGACTTGCTCTTCGTGATGAATCCTGATCCTTGCCCCTGAGGGGGCGTCGTTCATGGAACCCCAGTTTCCGAGAATGTGACTAGGGTCCCCACCATCAGCCCCTACGATCTCAATTTCATTAAACCCCCTATGAATCAGTTCTTCGATCGACTTAGCCAGGTCACTGAAAGTCTGATCTTTGAGTGGCAGAGTCCTACCCTTCCAAGCAGATTCGTCGAGAGAATCCATATCCCCCAGAACCTCGACAACCTCAATCCCCAGATCATTTGCCTTATCCGCCCCACCATCGACTCCGAATACAGGCGCTCCAGTCGTGAGCACCCATTTTACTACTGACTCGGTCGGTATCGAACCATTGCACCAGAGCACTCCACGCATTTGCTAACCTACCGTACAGAGATCTTGCCCTCAGAAATTATCGTTGTCTCCTCGAGCAATACCTCCGGGGCCCTTATGGTTCCTCTCTGGTGTATTCCCACCCATGCGGAACCTCCCAGATGGGTGTTGTCCCCAAAGCCGAAGTACGCGCCTCCACGTAGGACTAGGTCCTCGACCCGATTCCCGACGAGCTCACTGGCTTTGGGGTTCATTCCAAAACCGAACTCCGCGACCGTCCAAATCAGGTCCTTCTTGGAACTCCTTATCCCTGCCTTCGCCATTTCGAAAGACTCCTCAATCTCATTGGCGATTTGACCACCGGAGATGTTTACGACCATTCCTTTCTCAATGTTTAGCGACAGGGGCTCCTCCAGCAGAATGCCCTCCCAAGACCCGTCGATTACGATAGTCCCGTTCATGCTCCCCTCCTTGGGAAAGACGAAAACCTTGCCAGCGGGTAAATTTGCGACTTGCCCCGGTCTGTTGCATATGCCATTGTCCTCAAGCACCCATCTCCCACCCGTCAGGAACTCTACTTCAGTGCCGGATGGAGAACTGACGCGAACCCTCCTCTTCCTCCTGAAAACAGAACCCATCCCGCTGATTTCTCTCTGGAGTGCGTTGTAGTCCGCTGTCATGCCTCCAGTTTCGAATGAGATTCTTCCTATGCCTGGCATGGATACTATCCTCGCTCCTTCCTTAGTAGCCTGTTGTCTGGCTCTGGTGTGCGTGAGCGAGTCCTTGGTTGCTATGATTATCACCCTGTTCTTCCTCATGATGTCTGCTACAGGTAAAGGGGGTTCCTTGCCTGGCTTTTGTGTTGGAGGCATCATCACGAGAAGTATCCTGTCCGTCACCCGTGCAGCCTCTTCGTAGAGTGATTGTCCTACTTCTGCTGTCTCTGGGTCTGTGATGACTAGGACATCCTCCTCTCTCCTTACTTGGAGGCATGTCCGAATAACTGACCTGGCGGTAGACAGCATCGCCTCCGAGGTATCATCCTTAGTCCCCCCCTCAGTAGCCATTACTGTTGAGCCTAGGCGGGCTTCGGTCTTGATACTTCACTCCACTAGGGATAGATCCTTGGTTCGGTTGGAAATCTCTGCGAAGATATCCGAAACGAACTGCTCGAGGGGAACGCCATTCTTCTGATTGCCGTCCCTGCTTCTGATTGAGACAGACCCCTCCCTCATCTCGTCATCACCGAGAATTAGCATGTAAGCAGGGCGACTCTTCCTGTGCATCCTAATCTTCTTCCCAATTGTGTTGTCCGAATCATCCACTTTCACTCTGACTCCTGCGATCTTCAGAGTCTCCCTTACGTGCTCTGCATACTCCCTGTGCTTCTCCGAGATCGTGATTACCTGGGCTTGCACCGGGGAAAGCCAGGTAGGTAGATTTCCAGCCCACTGCTCCAGAAGGAAGGCCACGAATCTCTCATGAGTGGATAGCGGGGCCCTGTGGATTACGAAGACCTCCCCGTTCTCATTCCCAGTCTCGTCCATGTAAGACAGTCCGAACCTCTCCTTGGCAGCAAAGTCTAGTTGTATGGTGGACATCGACTCCTCCCTTCCCAAAGCTGTCCTGAATTGTATGTCTATCTTGGGCCCGTAGAATGCAGCCTCGCCGACTGCCTCGGTGTATCCGACCCCTAAGCCATCCATGATCTCTCTCAGATGGTTCTGGGTGGCCTCCCAGTTCTCTGGCTGATCGATGTACTTGTCCTTGTTGTCCGGGTCCCACAGGGACAAGCGGAAGTCATAGTCATCGAAGCCGAACGTTTCGTAGTATTCCTGTGCCATCCTGACGTTACTTCGGACCTCACCTGCCACTTGGTCTAAGGTGCAATAGACATGGGCATCGTTCATCGACAGCATCCTGACCCTAAGAAGACCTGCTAGCGTTCCGGACAGCTCGTTCCTGTACACAGTACCGTACTCTGCAATTCTAATGGGGAGGTCCCTGTAGGACCTTTTGCTATTCGTGAAAACTAGATGGTGCATGGGACAATTCATCGCTTTGAGGTAGTAATCGCCATCATCCATCTTCATTGGCGGGTACATTCCCTCAGCGTAGTGCGGCAGATGGCCGGATGTCTCGAAAAGCTCCTTCTTCCCAAGAACCGGGGTAGTCACTCTGTCGTACCCATATGCCTCCTCTGTCTCTATCGCGAAGTTCTCTATCTCCGACTTCAGTACCTCTCCGTAGGGCAGCCAAACAGGGAGGCCTTTCCCTATCAGCTCGTTAATCATGTAGAGCCCCATCTCCTTCCCTATCTTCTTGTGGTCTCTCCTTGCAGCCTCTTGTATCTGCCTCTCGCGTTCCTTTAGACCATCCTTGGAAGGATAGCACATTCCGTAAATCCTGACTAGAGATCCCCTGTCCTTGTCCGCCCTCCAGTATGCCTGGCTGGTGCTGGTTAGCTTGAACCACCTCAATTGGGAGGTCAGTGCGACATGAGGGCCTTTGCAGAGGTCGATGAAGTCTCCTTGGCGGTAAGCCGACGAACCGACATCATGGCCGATTTTTTCATCCATTATCTCCAATTTGAAGGGATTCGAGGAGAATATGTCCCTGAGTGACTCATTGTCAAGCTCCTCCCTCTCAATCGGGATGTTCTGCTTCACCAGTTCTTTCATCCTCTTCTCTATTTGGCGGAGCTCCTCGTCTCCGATTGGATGCATTGCGAAGTCATAGTAGAACCCGTGTTCTATCGGCGGTCCGATTGTGGGTTTGGCATCCGGATAAAGCTGAGTCACCGCTTGAGCCAGAAGGTGTGCGCAACTGTGCCTTAGGATGTACAGGCCCTCCTCGGAATCGCCCAATATCGGCTCTACCTTGCAATTCTCATTGAGTGCGAAGGACATGTCCCTCTCCTCCCCGTTTACGAATGCGGCCACTGCCCCTGACTTCCTCCC
>CACOAW010000027.1 GCA_902625325.1 uncultured Candidatus Poseidoniales archaeon
ATCAAAATCTACATCGGTGTTGGTGAGGGGATTCATAGTCCATTTGTTCTCCTCTAGATCCCATTCAGAGAACCAGTACTCATACCCATCAATCATTCCATCCCGGTCAGTATCTGGATCCTTGGGGTCAGTTATTCCGAATATTGCTTGTAGCATCGGCTTTGCTGGCATCCCCGACTTCCATTCGAGGTACTGGTCCATCCCCAGGTCAGCCCTCCCCTCTTTGCTGAATAAAATCCTAAAAACTCTATTTTCGAAAGCTAAGTTATCCATTTCCCGGGCTTCATCACCAAAGGTCGGTACGCCCAGTGGATAGGTTTCCCCATTAATCGGTAGGTTGGATGTTAGATTCAATTCCACTAAGTCTCCAACCCCATCTCCATCCGAGTCATACCCGCCCTGATTTGGAATTAGGGGGTTTAGTGTCCATACCGAGTTAGTAGAATTCCAAGTGGTAAAAATAACTTCTATCCCATCTAACAAACCGTCCCCGTCAGTATCAGGGTTGTTGGGGTCTGATGAAGTACCTGTTAACCCAGCCTGTTCTGGCGTCAGAAAATGGCCGAATGATAGTGACGATTCAGCACCGATCCAAGGAGTCTCGACAAGAGCTCCAGCCGCGTCGGTCAAGTAGAACTGAGGAGATGAAATAGAGGGGTCTGACTCACTTATTTCGCTGTTAATTGAATTATACTCTTCCCAATTTGACATCCCATCCAAATCCGGATCTCCTAGCCCGTCACCTCCGTTAACTGGATTTAGGGTCCAGTCATCATCAAACAAACTCCACCTGGCATGGAAAATCTCCCACCCATCTGGCATCCCATCGTTATCCGAGTCTGAATTTAGAGGATCAGCGGAACCGATATCCTCTGTAGGCAGTCCAACCCACAGTGACAAGTAGTAGTCACCGGTCCTTTCGCCGAATGCCTCATTTGCCAGACCTTGCCATGAATGATGAGGCAGGGTGGAGGTGAAATTATCGGGATATTCCATTCCTGAGTGAGTTGAGTTCTGAAGCAGGATTTCTGATTTCATGTGATATTCTAACCAGTTAACAAAGGCCTCTTCTTGATCGATGATCCCGTTTTTATTTACATCGAAACCATCGCCATCCGGATTCTTTAGTGCGTCAGAGCCATTCATTGGATTTATTCCTGAACTGGATGAGGGCCAGTTGCAGGAGTATCTTGCCTCCCATCCATCTGGTAGTGAGTCTCCGTCTGAGTCGACGTGGTTGGGGTTGGTAGGAGTCCAATTTAACACTGAATCGGGAGACTCGCCATGAGATTGTATTCCAGTAAGTATCGATCTTTCCCTCAGCCTTTCCCACTCGTACTCGCAAAGATTTGTCAGACCGTCCCCATCTGCATCTTCGTTCGCGTCATCTGGGTTATTCGGGTCCAAAGTCCAGTCGTTCCCCCCCGTATATACGTCCCCTATCCACCTCCTATGCTTTATTTCCCATCCGTCAGGCATCCCATCGCCATCCGAGTCGGGGTTGGTCGGATCAGTGGGCAAATCACTCCCACCACTAGATCCCGTCCCAGTCCAACCCCCCATGTGGACATCTGATGCAGTTTGACCAAGCGCAGAATCGCAGAGATATTGTTGATTAAGATAATGACACTCAAAATTAGTGGGCTCTAGGAACCATCCCCAGTATTCCTCGCCGTCGGTTAGACCGTCTCCATCAGTGTCTGAAACTCTGGGATCTGTGCCATTGTGTCCGTATTCGGAGGGAGCCGTGAAACGGTATTCTTCCAAATTACTCCAGTATCTGTCAAATCCGAAACCGATTCCGACGCCAATAGATACTCCATCTGCATCATTATCCCTTGAGCCATCGAATGGGTCTGTTGGATCCAGCCCGTATGCAAATTCCCAACCATCGGGCATCCCATCCAGATCAGAGTCATGTGAGTGTGGGTCCATCGGCGCGATATTCATGAATCTCCCTGGGGATATTCCAGCGAAAATCCACGTCTCCCCATCTTTCTGCAGTGATATCAGGGTTGTGACAAGGCCAGGTATGTCAGTCTGGTTCAGCATAGTTCCAAGTATGCCGTCCGAGTCACCTTCCAGGCACCAAGTTCCATCCATCGATCCAAGAACTATCGTCCCATCTAAGGGCAATATTGCTCTGACGTCGTTTGATCCGGAAAGAAGGCCGTCCAGATTGAGCATCCTTTCATTGTTGATGGACTCTCTTGGTTGGGAGATAAATAGGTCCATGGTAATCTGATGAAGCCCTCCCCCCATACCCAACCAAACATAATCTGATCCACTGTTTGACTCTTCAACAACTATGGTGTTGACGACTGCAGTCTTTCTCGAATCAAGTATATCAGGATTAACGAATTCATCAGCATTGTTGGAAGTGAACACCCACCAGGGACTACCGATATCCTCAGAGCCATCTGTTGAGTTCCAGGCAATTAATCCAAAGTCTGTACCGACCAGGAGAATCGGGGTTCTACCGAAAATCTTAGCCTGAGCAATTGATTTTACCGTCGCCTTTGCATCATCAAGAAGCAAAAAGAGAGATTCTATTGCTGAAATCTCAGATTGAATAAGCGTTAGCTGTTCCGCGGAGAATGAAACCTTCCAGACTTCTTCGCCAATTAGTATGACTCCCAAGTCAAAAGACTCTGATTCTATCGGGTAAATTACTGAGATTTCACCAATCTCATTAGTAGTCATTGACTCCATTATGGGTATTCCGTTTTCCATAATAATTGAGTGAAAACCCATGTTTGAACCTAGTAATAGGAAATCTACACCTCCTACTGAATTTCTCTCCATGACATTGATCTCGAGTCCGGCCGGCATCTCAAACGATGAGTAGGTCCCTCGAAATGGATCAAGAACTGTAATTCCATATTTGCTCCCAACCACAAGCCTCTCTCTTGGTTGGTCGGCTATGATGCTGTGAACGGAAGAGTCTGTGAGTCTGATTGCAGTAGAGTGATCAAAACCAATCGTATTGCCATGACCAGCAAACATCTCGAAGCCCCTGACTCCTGGGACGACGCTTGCTCTATCATCGAAATCCACCATGTACTCTTCATAGTTACTGAAAGCCTCACCCCACTGAGATGTATCGATTGTTACATCTTGTGTAACAAACCCATCCTCGTCAATGTCCCATCCGTCGAAGTCCGAGTCTATCGTGGCATCACTAGCATTCAATGGGTCTAGCCCATATTGAGCCTCCCAGCCGTCAGGAATGCCATCTCCAATTATCTCCAATTGAGATGGAGCTAGTTCATCCCAGAAGAAATAGTCGGAGTCTGAGAATCTCGGATCGCTCCCCATCCAACCAGATTCGCCCGTTGGCCTCTCAATCTGGTCCTGACAAGAGTCCTCGGTGAGGCCCTCGATCTGCCCCCAGCACCAGAGGCCGTCTCTTTCAGTAACCCAGTCATCAGGTGTTCCTAACAAGTATTCCTCTACGTTAGTGAACATCTCCCCCACATCTATTTCCCCGTCACTATTGAAGTCGAATCCATCTCCACAACCCCAACTGAAGTCGGCCTCACATCTATCGAAGTCTATGTTCACGTCACTTGGGTCTAAAGGGTCGAAATACCGGCATTCCCAGAAATTATTCGGATTAAGTGGATCGTTTGGGTCCTTTTTGTAGAGTCCCCCCAATGTACACATGTGAACTTCATAACCATCAGGAAGTCCATCACCATCGGTATCAGACACCCTTGGATCCAAGTATTCCCTTAGCCCGGATTCGGTTTCTTCGGGTGGTTTTCCTGTTAGCGTGCTTCTCTCCTCAAAGCAGTTATCCAGAGTGTAAGGCCAGCAGTATTCTTGTAACGCAGTCAGACCGTCTCTATCGTGGTCAGTTGAGTTGTCTGTGGAGTCCGAGGGATTTAGACCAGATATGGCCATCTTCATTCCAGACAAATCAATCTCAACCGATTCACCAAAGATAACCTCGTAAAGATCGGGGACTAGGTCGCCGTCCTGATCAGTGACGGGTGATTCTGTGCCCTCGGCCTCATTGGGATCTGTGGATGAAACCGGAGATTGTGGCCTTGTCTGTGAAACAAAAGCAAGGCTAGAAAAAATCAGCAGGGAAACTAGCAATGCAGTTTGCTTCCTACGCATTCGCACACCCCTATCCAAATCCCAACTTCAGAGATTTATCATGGTGATGGAGCGTCGTTCGGACATATCACGATGGGGGCGTGGAGAAAAATGCTGTAGGGGGAAATCGAGAATATTATCTGATGAGGACGGATTTGTTCAAGGAGCGTCGCGAGGCAGAGAGCTAAACATGGGTATAGGCATAACTCACTTGGGTTCAGGAAGTCGTGGAAATGCTACCCTTATTTCCTCAGGAGAGTACAATGTCTTGGTTGATTGTGGGTTCAGCCTAAGACAGACTGAGAAAAGGCTCAGGATAGCAGGATTTGAACCAAAATCAATAGATTCTATTATCGTAACTCATCATCACAAAGACCATTCAGGATCTGCACTAAATGCATCGAAAAAATGGTCTTCGGCACTGCACTGTAATGGCGGAACCGCCTCAAGGATGGGACTGGTAGAAGGCGAGTTCGCAGAATTCGGGAGTCTGGAAAGAATTCAGTTTACGCCCAATTTGAGTATGCTAGCCATACCTGTACCTCATGATGATGCGGATAACGTAGCATTGATTGCTTGCGATGGGAACGGAGAGAGAGCAGCGATTGTAACCGATTTAGGGGAGGCTCCAGATGATTTAGTCAAGCATCTCTCGTGTTGTAACCATATTTCCATAGAGGCTAACTACGATCATGGGAGGCTCATGTCCGGTCCATATCCTGATTCCCTGAAGAGAAGAATCTCAGGAAGAGGGGGCCACCTTTCCAATAGTCAAGCTGGAGAAGTACTTCTTCGTTCAATGAATAAGGACCTTAGGAGCATCGTTCTTTGCCACCTCTCGGAGAGTAATAATGCACCCCACCTTGCTGAGAGTGAGGTCCTTCTAGCGATAGGGGACGAGTTCGATGGAAATATCTCGATCTCAAAACAATTGGGCCCGGAGTTCAGCTATTGGACTGGTCAGGCGGAGCCCAGGAAAATTCTGGCTACTTGACTATCTTCCCATTACAGCCCTGTGGACTGAGTTCTGGACTTCCTTCATCCTTCCAACGGCTCCGAGCTCCCTGAATAGAGACAGCGACC
>CACOAW010000028.1 GCA_902625325.1 uncultured Candidatus Poseidoniales archaeon
GAGACATCTCCTTCTCGTCCTCGAAGTCTATCCTTGCAACCAGGTCTAGCTCTCCGTAAACCACGGAGACCTCTGAAACAGCTGGCATATCCAGAAGTTGCACATACACGTCCCTCTCTTTTCCGGGAAGGCATTGAAGAAGCACCCAAGCCAAGGGCATAAGCGTGGGCCATACTAGACGCTTATCACTCCTACTATGGCATCCTGGGAATTAGTCAAATGACGCAAGTGATTACATCTGATTGCTATGGCGTTATTACATGCGCTTGGCAGTCACGCTTGTCCTGATGCTACTTCTGGCACCGATATTGTCAGGGGCATCTGCTGGTTTCACTCGGTCTACGACCGTGTGGAATGGGACAATCTCGCTGCCTGATGGCTACCTGGTTCAATCCAACCAGGTCCTAGTCATCCAGGCCGGGACATCAATCCTTCTCGGGGATGGCGAGCGCCTCGGCGTTGACGGCAGGGTTTCTATCGAGGGCACAGCATCCTCGCCAGTGACCATCGAGTCCATTTCAGGAGATCACAGAGGAGTTATTTTCAACTCAAGCTCGAACAATCTTGGCTCCACCATAGACAACCTCACAATCACAGGTGGGGAGTACGGGATTACAGTCTACGGTAGCAACCCACTGATCAGTAATCTGCACGTATTCAATGCGGACAGAGTAGCGATCGATCTTTTCGACGGAGCATCTCCGACCATCAGGGACGTCGTGATAGATGGAGGGGGGCAGGATATACACGGGGCTTCAACCACGTGGAGGTACGGGATAGGGATCTCATCCGGGGCATCCTCAGCGCCCATAGTTCAAGGAGCGAGCATCGGGAATCTGGTCACCAGAGGAGTCAACCTCTGGTACAACTCCGGGGGCCTCTGGAGCGGAGTTTCTGTGTACAATGTCTCCGGCGCGACAATGGCTGCCGCAGCCGGTGTTTGGATCGAGGACTCGATCCCCCTCTTCACAAACACCAGCATCACGAGGTCTGACAATGGCATCATCGTCAGACATATTTCCTCCGACACCACAACAAGACCGACCTTCCTGGACACTACAATCGAGGACAGTCAATATCGTGGTAGCCTGATCGAGAGGTACGATCATACAAACTTCTCGAACCTGCAGACTAATGCCATCTTCTCCGGTCTGGAGATCAGGGGGACGGGTGGGACGAACGCGAAGACACCGGGACTTGCAATAGGAGCTGCATTGGACATCAATACTTCAGGAGCCCGAATCGAGAATGCATTGATCGAGGACAACGCGATAGTGGGAGTCCGAGCGTATACCGCCGACTCCTCGACCTCCCTAACAAATGTGACAATACGAAACAACGGCCCAGAATCCCCTTCCAAGCCTCACGAGGGTGCAGGATTGCTATTCAGGAGCACCAGCTGGACCAGCAAGGGCCCGGCAGAGGTATCGGATCTGGTGGTTCAGAACTCAACAGGAGCAGGCGTCGTGATGGCCAAGGGAGGAGTCATCGGCAGTAACTGGACAATCAGTGGAAATGGCGCCAACGGGGTCTCTTTCGTAGAATTCCACCCTCGAGTAGAGTATCTGCTCAGCGAGGAAAACGCTGGTAGCGGAGTTTACGTCTCGGATTCAAGCAACGTCGAGTTGTCCTTCGTACACACATCTGGGAACGGAATTGGCTCGTCAGAATCAGCCGGACTATATTTCCGAGAGTCGAACTATGTGATGAGCGGCGGAAAGAATGTGACTTGCTACTCGTGCTCTTCAGATGGGGATCAGCGGGGGATAGTGGTCAGGGACAGCATCGATTTACAGCTGATATCCACTACCATCGAGGGTGCACTCTCGGAACCATCGTTGGATATCGACAACACTGGAAACCTGTTCCCGGGCATTGTCATACTGGACGACATAGCGATCAACTCCCCCTCCTCCAACTACTCCGTCCGGCTGGAGGGAGTGGATGCCCAGATCAGCGGACTCGACCTAAGCGGCGACGGAGGGGGGATGTACTGGAAGGCTCGAGGCTCCAATCCGTCATCCATCTCTGACAGCGTCATCTGGGACAGCCCATCCCACTGCCTGGACCTGCACTCGCACTCCGAGTTGAGAGCGACAGGCATCTCCATGTTTTGCGACATCCTTCCCTCGATCGATATCAGCACTGTAAACTTCACAGACTCCTCGCTAGAAACTCGCTCTGGCGCTGAAAGCTCATTCTACCTGAACACAAGCTCCCATCTCCGTTGGATTTCTTCAGATCCGATTCTCACCCCGGAGAGCTCCGAAGACGATGTAATAGTGGATATCATGTGGATGCTCGATGTTCACACAATCAATCAGAATCTCCTCAATATCCCCATGGCCTCGGTAAACATCTCCTTTGATCAATTCGAGGGCGATGTCAATGCGACTCAGCCATACGAGGGCAGATTCACATATGGTCCGTTTATTGGTGAACGCTGGACTGCCATCCAAGGCTGGTCCACCACTAACTCGGCATATGTCGGTTGCACGTATGATGAGGTGCACAATACCTCGCAACCAACGCTATTGGATGGCGACTCGACGGTCTTCTGCAGAGTCGAACTTAGCAACCAGCCTCCGTTCATCCTTTGGGATTCTCCATCTGACGAGTCCGAGTACTCCAGCGGAAGCGAGATAGTTTTCGATGCCAGACAGAGTTGGGATCTGGACTTCGATGAGCTAACGTACAGTTGGGCTAGTAGTATAGACGGAGATTTCTCAGCCTCGTGCTCTATCGTATCCAGCAACTCCTCTCTGTTCATTGCAAACCAGAACCAGACGGAGCCATGTCTGACGGATGGGAGCCAGTCAATAACACTGGAAGTATGCGACTCTTTGGACAACTGTGCCAATGAAACTCGCACAATTGAGCTGATCAATCTACCTCCTGTTCTGAAGGTCGGAACCTCGCCCCCAATTTCCTCCTGGGGAACCCTATACCTCGGAGAAACTGCGAATGTCACGATAGATCTCACAGGGACTTTCGACCCCGAGGGCGATCAGCTTTGGTGCTGGGCCTCAGCCTCTTACGAGTCTGACCCGGACCCAGACCCGGATAACCCTCAATGCCCATTGCAGATAGTCAGGTCGTTCACGAATTCCGATGATGGCTCTTTCAGCGTCTCGGTTAATGCATGGGATGGGGTTAATCCTGCAGAATCATGGACATTCAACGTCGAGTTGTACAATGAAATCCCTGCCCCAGTCATGGAAGTCTCTCGAACGGGGGAGACCTCTTCAGATTGGGTGGCGCTTACAGGCTTCGATACCACTGACCCGGAGGGGGACGAAGTCAGGTTCGAGTTTCACAGCGACATAGACGGGCTACTTGCCTCGGGATCCTCGCCGGAACTCCCTGAATGGACTGGAACACTGAGCAAGGGCACTCACACCATCACCATGAGGGCAAGTGACATCAGGGCTGAGCACATAGGGCAGTGGAATGCCTACTCAGAGGTCGTCCAAGTGTCTAACTCCCTGCCTAACGTACTGATTTCCAACCCGATCTCAGGCATTTACACCGACTCTTCGGAGCTGATACATCTAGACTCCATCGGGTCCGGAGATTACGACCTATCATGCTCTGAACTACCCGACAATGGCAGTGGCCTACTTTGCAATCCTACTGCGACTACCAGCAGGGACCTAGTCTCAGTCCTCTGGGAGTCGGACAAGCTGGATGATCCTCTTGGAACCGATTGGGAGGTAAATACCAGATTACAAGCAGGAGCACATCTCATCTCACTTACCTTGGACGATGGGAGTGGCCCAGTATCCGATCAGATCGAGATTTACGTATCTGACTCGGCTCCATTGCTCGTTCTCGACTCTCCGATACCAGACATCCAGGTCCTGTCAAATGCACCAGTTCTGTTCGACTTCAGGAGATCCGTTGACATGGACGGTGACGACTTCTCGGTCTCAGTCTCTTCAGACCTTCAGGGCGTCATTCTCGACTCGAAGTCCACGGAATACTGGTACAGTGACTACCTTACAGCGGGAGTCCACAACCTTACCTTCCAGCTTCTCGATGAGAATGGCAAGGAAAGAATTCACCACCAGAAGATCACTGTCCTGGAGACAGGACCAATAGCCGTAATTGCAGGGGTTTCGGACGGGCAGTATCTTCCTCCAGGACAAGCAGCGACTCTTAGCGCAACAGAATCGTTCGATTACGACAACGACATCGTACTCTACGAGTGGAGAGTCGACGGGTCTCTAGTAAGCGACAGCACGACTCTCGAAATGACGTTCCAACCCGGGCCCGTCAGGATCGATCTCTTGGTTCAGGATGCTAGAGGGGAGGTCTCCGTCGGCTCGGTAAATCTCACCATCGGCTCAAGCTCTCCTGAAGTATTCGATCTAATGGTATCGGTACTAAGGGTGGAGGACGGAGTCCCTACGGAGGTCACTACAACAGTAAGGGTCCAGGATGCAGATGGAACTACGGACACGGTTCGAGGAGAGTTAATCTCCGGAGGGAAGTCTGTTGCCATGTACTTCTATGACGATGGTACGAACGGCGACTCCGTAGAAGGAGACGACATCTGGACTTCACGTTTCTCATGGGTCGTCACAGGGGGAAATTGGGCACGGATCGAGGTTTTCGCTATCGATGGCGAATTGGTCAGCCCCGCGCAGGTTCACACCGTACCCATAGTGGAGTCTGAAACAGGAGGTCTGGATGCATGGATCTCTTCCTTTGGAATCCCAGTCTTGCTAGTTGCAATAGTTTCACTCTCCGTTGCGGGCTTGGCTTACAATAGAGCAAGA
>CACOAW010000029.1 GCA_902625325.1 uncultured Candidatus Poseidoniales archaeon
CCTTCCAGGACGCCTCAGAGCCTGGTCAATTGCGTCTCTTCTGTTTGTGGCCCCGATGACAACCACATTGTCCCTTCCACCAACTCCGTCCAAAAGGGTGAGTAGTTGTGCAACAACCCTTCTTTCTACTTCGCCAGTAACATCCTCTCTCTTTGGAGCGATGCTATCCAGTTCGTCTATGAATATGATTGCTGGGGCATTAGCAGCAGCTTCGTCAAAGATTTCCCGCAGTTGCTTTTCGCTCTCGCCGTAATACTTCGAGATTATCTCCGGGCCATTTATCGATGTGAAGTGGGCCTTGGTCTCTGACGCTACGGCTTTGGCGATCAATGTCTTTCCAGTACCAGGGGGGCCATGCAAAAGCACCCCTCGCGGAGGGTCAATCCCAAGTCTTCGGAACAGAATCGGATGTTTTAGAGGAAGCTCGATCATCTCCCTTACCTTTTGGAGCTGATTTCCTATTCCCCCTATGTCCTCATAGGAGATGGATTGGACCATATTCTCCTCTTCTTGGTCAACGCCGTCCTCCTTGATCACGATCTCAGTATCAGGTAGTACCTGCACTATCCCTTTAGGACTGGTTTGAACTATTGCGAAAGGTAGTGCTTCGGCGAAGAGTGTCATCCCTGGAATGAATATTCTGTCTCCTGCGACAACTGGCCTCTTGTTCAGGCCTCGTCTCGCGAATCCTTCGATTCCGGGCCCAAACCTGACTTTCTGTTGCTTTGCCATTACGGGGCTAAGTACGAGTTTTGTGCAAGGCTCGACATCGACTTTACGGATTTCAGCCCTATCTCCAAGGCTTACTCCAGAGTTTTTTCTGATTATTCCGTCAATTCGTATAACTCCGAGATTAGCATCCTCTGGTCTGCACCTCCAAACAATGGCCGCAGTCTTCCTCTCTCCTTCGATTTCCACGATATCTCCAGGTTTTAGGTTTAGGTCATTGTCGAACGGGACTCTCGCTCGTCCGTGACCAACGTCACTTGGTATTGCCTTCGCCACCCTCAGAGTCAGTGATTCATCAGAGTCTGTTGACATTTTTAGGTCCCCTACCGTATCTTCTCGTGCATAGGGGGTTGTTAAACCCTGCAATCTAGGATTCTCTGTAGTGTAAAATGGTTATCGGAACGAGGTATAGGGATGCGCATAATTCATTTCAGAAGTGGTATCCGCCGATACACATGGCACACGTACTTGAGACCGGTTTCGAAGTCCTAAACAGAGAAAACCCAAACGGTAGCCCCACCGTATTGGGGTACAACATCATCAACGGAGAATTACGCACAGCTAGCGATGGCGAGACGTTCGAAAGCCGGAACCCAGCATGGTTGGATGACTGTTTGGGAGTGTTTCCCTTGTCTACGAAGAAAGACGTGAACGACGCGCTTGTTGCAGCTAGGGAAGCATTCTCTCAATGGTCACAAACTCCTGCTCCGACGAGGGGCCAGATTATCGGAAACATGGGGAGACTACTGATGGAGCACAAAGACGATATTGTCAGAGTTGAATCTAGGGAGATAGGTAAGACTCTGAAAGAGAGTGCGGGCGAGGTTCAGGAAGCAATAGACACCTGTCTATTTTTCCAATCGGAGGGAAGGAGATTGTATGGGCAGACAGTGAACTCAGAGCTACCTGACAAGGAGCTGTTCACATATCGGAGGCCGCTTGGAGTGTGTGGAATCATAAATGCGAGTAATTTCCCTTCAGCGGTGCCCTTCTGGAAGATGATTCCTGCAATAATGTGTGGAAACACTTGCGTCTGGAAAAGCCCCCAGGACTCTCCTTTGTTGTCATTCATTCTCACTAGGATAATGCACGAGGCAGGACTCCCCAATGGCGTGGTCAATTTGATTCATGGCAAAGGAAGTGGAGCAGGGCAATTCCTGGTTGATTCGGTCGATGAGGGGCTAGTAAATAAGATCAGTTTCACTGGTTCAACGCCCGTTGGAAAGATGATCGGAGAGATCTGTGGAAGGAACCTAGCCTCATGTTCATTGGAATTAGGGGGCAAAAATCCCCTAGTTGTGATGCCATCAGCAAACATCGAAAATGCGGTAGAAGGTGCGTATTGGGCTGCTTTCGGGACAGCAGGTCAACGTTGTACTAGCTTAGGGAATTTGATACTTCACAAGGATATTTACGAAGGTTTCATGGAAAAATTCATGGAAAAGGTGAGGCAAACTAAAATCGGAGACTCACTAAGAAACGACGATGTTTTGTACGGTTCGATGATATCAGAAAAGTATGCTAGCGATTTCCTGAGGGATCTAAGGTTGTGTGAAACCGACGGAGCTACGAAACTATGGGGAGAGGGTAGAATTACTAACGAAAACAAGCCTGAGAATTTCAAAGGTGACGCTTCAGAGGGTGCGTACATGTGGCCGCATGTTTACACAGACGTAACAGAGGAAATGCGATGCTTCCAGGAAGAAATCTTCGGACCCGTTGTGACTGTGGTTAGGGCCGATGATTTCGAAAATGCACTCCATCTGGCTAACGCGTCTCCTTTCGGCTTATCCAGTGCTTGCTACACTAATGATAGGCTTGAAGCATACCGTTTCAAGAGTGGAATAAAGGCTGGAATGACGGGGATAAACAATTCCACCACAGGAGCTGAGGCACATTTACCGTTTGGCGGAGTTAAGGACAGCGGGAATGGAACCAGAGAGTCGGGTATATGGGTGTTGGAATCTTACTCATACTGGCATGCGGTAAACGACGAGCTGTCCGGAAAACTCCAGCTCGCTCAAATGGATGTGGATGAGATACATGTCAAAGAGGCAGAAGCAGACTATGCCTCACTGGCCTAGAGCAGTGGTTCTCCGCATTCAGGACACTTGACCCCGGGAAGCCATGCGCCTGGCATGTAATTGCAATTCGGGCAGATGGAAGTAACAAGGTCATCACCGAGCATGATATATTCTCGTAGAGATGTATTGTGAAGTTTTCTCTTTTATGATGGTCAATGTCTTATTTCCTATCTCTGGAGTAAATTCAGCTAATAGGTTAAGAAACTACCATCCAGTAAGCATTGCAATACTTGTTCAAACACAGTATTGTACAAACTTGGATTAAAATGGGAGTTCCTCGTGGGGCAGACTGGGGGTCCTGCGGGACAATTATGAGTTGGACTGATGGCTACTAGTTTCAAACTTCCAATTAGCCAAGGCTTCGGCGAGACAAATAGGATTGACAGGTGGTGGACGGAACCGCTGTGGATGGGAGTCGCTCTCACTGCAGCCTTAGTTTACACATTTCTAAGATTGATATTCTTTGATGGAGCAATACATTACGATGATCACAGAGTAACTAGCCCAATTTTCTCTCCGGATATAATCCATCTGTGGAGTCTGGAAGTCCCTGCTTGGGCTAACTCCGCCATGTTGATACTATGGATACCTTTTGGTTTCAGAGGCACTTGTTATTACATGCGGCGCGTCTACTACAGAACATTCTTTGCTAGTCCCGTGGCATGTGTGGTGGCAGAACCAAGGATTACCAAATCTCTGGGCTACAGAGGTGAAGGAGGATTATTTATTTTCAACAATATCCACAGAATAATGCTTTACCTTGCCATCATCATTCTCTTCATGAAATACATCGATGTATTCCACACACTAAAATTCCATAATGTTGATGGAACTGATACATATGGTTTATCTGTTGGAACATTTGTTTTGGCCATAGAGTCTTTCTTGTTGACGATGTATGTTACATCTTGTCACGCATTTAGGCACTTGGTTGGAGGAGGTAATAAAAGATGGAGTTTAGGATTTGAGAAAATCCAAGGAAATATCTTCAGGTTTGTTTCCAAAGCAAATGTTCACCATGGATTCTGGTTCTGGACAAGTCTGGGTATGGTTTTCTTGGGGGACTTATTTGTCTGGGCAGTCGCGGAAGGGATTCTAAGTGATCCTAGCTTCAAAATTTAGGTGGTTATATGGACAAATCTTACTCGGAATGGGACTTCGATGTTGTCGTTATAGGGGCAGGTGGAGCAGGATTGAGAGCCGCTATAGAGGCGAGTTCGAACGGTGCCAAAGTTGGCATGATTAGCAAATCTATGCTCGGAAAGGCACACACGGTAATGGCAGAAGGAGGTGCTGCCGCCGCATTAGCTAACAAAGACCACAGAGATTCTTGGAAGATACATTTCAGAGACACTATGAAGGGCGGAAAGTACCTATCAGACTGGAGGATGGCGAAGGTCCATGCACAACAGGCTCCAGACAGAATAAGGGAGTTGGAACAATGGGGTGCGGTGTTTGACCGAACATCAGAGGGGAAGGCGAGTCAGAGGAATTTCGGAGGTCACACATATCCCAGGCTGGCCCATATCGGGGATGCAACCGGTTTAGAGCTTATTAGAACACTACAACAGAGGGGCATCCACACGGGAATGGAGGTCTTCATGGAATATACTGTCCGTCATTTATTCAAGAAGGATGGTAGAGTCATAGGTTGTTTTGCTTACAATAGGTCGGACGGTTCGTTGCATCTTTTCAGGGCTAAATCGATCGTGCTAGCAACAGGAGGGATTACTCGGTGTTGGGAGGTATGCTCCGGATCTTGGGAGTACACCGGAGAAGG
>CACOAW010000030.1 GCA_902625325.1 uncultured Candidatus Poseidoniales archaeon
TCGGGGTTCGAGTCTTTTCAGATGCGCGAATTCGAGGCGTTACTGGGTCTTGAGAAAGAAGACCGAATGTTCGGTATGGACCCGATTGAGACATTCAGAAAGCTTTCGGAGAGAGGGGGGAAGGACGAGCAAGTGCTGAAAAGGCTGGAAAAGCAGATGCAGAAATCCTCCCTAATCGAGTCGCTCATCAAATGGATTGAACGGACGCCCATCATGGGGTCTTCTTTCGGCGATGACGATGATGAAGATGTAGTGAGAGCATATGTCGAAGCGCATTTGGAATCTCATCTGAAGATGGGACAAGATGCCTTGGAGAGAATGCCCGATTTGGATACCGAGGTATCAGACAGGATTAGAGAAAGAATAGACTCATCGCATCAGTCTGCAGTGTCTTTCTTGATTCCCGATGGAGATATTAGTCGGGCTCGAACAGGTCTTCTTTTTATTGAGTCATATCGAGAGTTACCACTCCTGACTTGGCCGAGAAAGCTCATCGACGCGTTTGTCGAGTTGGAGGAGTCAATGGCAAAGTGGAGACACGATCATGCACGAATGGTAGAGAGGATCATTGGAAAGAGGACTGGTACTGGTGGGACAAGCGGAGTGGACTACTTAGATGCAACAGCAAGATATAGAATTTTCAAAGACCTGTGGGAAGTTAGGACGATACTCGTAAAACCACAGAATAGGCCCGTTCTAGTCAACCCAGATTTTTACGGTTACACTGCTGATTCGTGATTTCTGAAGACTGAATTACAGCGTGCCATTGAAGGCTGGACCGTTAGTGGCCAATGCATGTCCGTCCCCGTGATATGTGCTTACGCACGAACACCGGTGGGAAAGTTTCGAGGCTCACTTTCAGACTTTAGTGCTGTTGAGCTTGGTATCATGACTGTAAAGGAAGTCTGTAAAAGATTAGGAATAGAACCTGCCCAAGGAGTGGTAGATCAAGTGTACATGGGCCAAGTTTTGCAAGCAGGATGCGGACAGGCACCAGCCCGTCAAGTGGCGATAGGAGCGGGATTGCCGGTAACCACTCCCTGCACTACTATCAACAAAGTATGTGGATCTAGTCTGAAGGCTGCAATGATTGCATCCACGGAAATTAGGGCAGGAGTATCGGAGGTTGTGATTGTAGGTGGGATGGAGTCAATGACTAATGCACCACACATCGCTCGGAATGCGGCTAAGGGACAAGATGTCCCCTTCGGTTCTCTTGAGTCTGTGCTCATGGGAGACGGACTGAGGGACGCATTTACTGGAGAGTCAATGGGCAATACAGGGGAGACAGTAGCAGAGGAGCATGGAATCAGCAGGGAGGAATCTGATGAATTCGCAGTCCGTTCCCACACAATGGCTAACGTGGCATGGGAGAAGGGCTGGATCAGCGAAGAGGTCTTTCCTGTCGGTTCTCTATCTAAGGACGAAGGAATTCGTCCAGAGACAAATCGAGAGGTTCTATCATCACTCAGGACTGTTTTCTCAGAAGATGGTCAAGTCACTGCAGGAAACGCAAGTCAAGTCTCGGATGGGGCCTCTGCAGTACTAATCGCATCAGAAGAGACGGCAAAAAAAGAGGGTTGGCCAATCTTAGCAAGAATTGTAGATTATGCCACATCCGGAGTGGAGTCCACCAGAGTAATGTCTGCTCCGATCCCTACAGTGAAGAAGTTGTTGAAAATCACTGGTATGAGTATGAAGGATGTGGACATTTTGGAGCATAATGAGGCTTTCGCGTCTGCATCGTGTGCGATTAGAAAATCATTAGAAATTCCCGATGGTTCATTCAACCCGCATGGAGGGGCAATTGCCATCGGACACCCACTCGGGGCTACCGGAACTAGGTGCCTGATGACCTTGGTTAATGCTATGAGAAGGAAAGGATCTAGGAGGGGAATTGTAACAGTTTGTCTTGGCGGTGGGAACGCAGTAGCGATGATGGTGGAGCGCCCCTAGGAAGTTTCTGGTTCTACATTACCAGTCATAGGCCTTATTTGGGAGTCTCCGGTGGGGCGCCCGATGGTTGAGCCAGCTCGCACCCATACACGCTTCGAAAAGGCCAGAATTATCGGTGCGCGAGCGCTCCAGATAAGCATGGGAGCCCCGCTCTTCGTGACAGAGGACGAGCTACGTGAGAAGTACAGCGGGGAGTTGATTCAACTTTACGGAGTAGACGATGCGAAGGAGAAAGTCGTTCTAGACCCGATGAAGATAGCCACACTGGAGTACGAACAGAACAAGATTCCCATCGACATTGACCCTCACTTCGGGGAAGAATGAAGCGTTACGGCCCCTTACCGAGAGCGATTGCAATTGACTAACTGGAAGTACTCGAAGGGCCTGACGGCTTGTCTGATTGGATTGACTGTGATAGTAATCGGACTCGGCGGTCTAATTCGAATCTACGATGCAGGGGAGTCCTGCCCGGATTGGCCGTTGTGTTTCGGGACCTTTGGTTTCGATATTTCGGAGGAAGAGCAAGAGGCTTGGTACATTGAGAATCCAGATGAGGTGGATTCTAGGGGATCTGGACATAGATACACTACCTTCCAGATATTCACAGAGTGGTTCCACAGGATTCTTGCAGGCCTTGTTCTGGGACCTCTGGTTATTCTCAATTGGTATATGCTTAGAGGGGGAGAGGGGAAAGTAAAGTTCGCATCAACATTGACTGTTGTCTTAATTGTCTGGCAAGGAGCCATTGGATGGCTGACAGTCGAAATGGACAATCTACACTTGAGTGTAGCCCTTCATCTGAGCTCTGCGTTGGCTTTTACAATGAGCATGTTCTGGTTGTGGCTGACCCTCACTAGAATTGAGGACGGTCTTCCTTGGTGGTTAAGGTTTGATTACTCTCTCTCTGAAAAATGGAAAGTCAGAGTAGGATTATTGTCATTGGGGGCATTCGTCTCAATTTTCGCTGGGACCTTCGTTTCTACGACTCCAGGCGCAAATTATGGATGCGGAGTAGACGGATCGCCCTATGCCTGGCCCCTGTGTAATGGGAAAATAGTAGATTCGGTACAGAATGTAGTCGCTCAGTCACAGATGATACATAGATGGTTTGTAGGACTCATGCTTATAGCACTGATTTACGCATCATACTCGATTTCCAAAGAGCAGACATGGAATAATGGCCTTAGGAACTGGATTTGGGGATCGACTTTCTTATTCCTCGCTAATACATCCATTGGTGCGATTTATGTTCTGTCTTGGGATTTGGAAGAAGGATTCTTCGAATATCTCTCATTATTGCACCTCATGATGGCTTCACTGACTTTCGTCACTTTAGCCATATCTTGGATCGGATGCTCGATCGCCGAGGATGGGTGATTCGGATTCTTCAACCTATCAAAGACTACCTCTCACTGACCAAACCAAGAGTGGTGGTCCTTCTACAAATCACAGCGATGTGTGCAGTGATAGTTCATGATTCAATAGCGGGAGATTTTGATTTCAAAACGATTCATACGATGCTTGTAGTCCTGGTAGGAGGCTATCTAACCGCAGGGGGCGCCAATGCCATCAATATGTGGTACGACAGGGACATAGATCCCAAGATGACCCGAACCTCTGGAAGAGCCATTCCTTCTGGAAGGATTAGTGCGAGCTCCGCATTGTTCTTTGGAGTCGTAATTTCCATTCTAGGAGTCTGGTGGTTCTATGCAATGTCGAATGAAGTAGCAGCATTCTGGTCAGCATTCAGCATTATGTTTTACGTTTATATCTACAGTATTTGGCTCAAGAGAAGGACTCCGCAGAATATCGTAATTGGGGGAATCGCTGGTTCGACCCCCCCCGTAATTGGGTGGTCCGCTTCGGCGGATGGCCTATCTATCTCAACCGATACCTTGGCTTCTGCACTGGACTCGGTGATTGAACTCGGTAGTCCGATGCCTTGGTTCATGTTTTTTCTTATCTTCCTATGGACTCCTCCGCACTTCTGGGCTTTAGCGCTATACAGATCCAAAGAATATGCTGAAGTAGGAGTACCGATGATGCCTAATGTAAAGGGTCCTGAACGAACTCTATTGGAGATGAAGGTTTACTCAATCCTGCTGATCATTTTGTCGCTAGCGGCACCCGTAACGATAGAGGAAGTCAATATTGAGGATTGGAGTTACCACGTCTTGAGTTGGACGATCCTAGGACTGGGTGTTTGGTACGCTTCCACGGTCTGGAGAATAGACATTTCTGAGGAGCCCGACGACACAGGTAGAATCTCAACTGCTACAACTTCTTTCTACGTCTCAATGCTATATCTCGCACTGATGTTCCTAGTTCTTGTAACTGGAAGTTTTGGACAATTTGGAGTCATCACTGGAGCAATCATATCCGTTGTTTTCGTGACAAGGGCCGAGTGGAATTCTTCCACATAGTCC
>CACOAW010000031.1 GCA_902625325.1 uncultured Candidatus Poseidoniales archaeon
GGACCTGGTCCAGATGCAGCTGGAGGTGGCCGCCGGGCTACCGCTGGGCATGTCCCAGCAGGACGTCACCCAGACCGGCCACTCGATAGAGGCCAGGATCTACGCGGAGGACCCGAACAACGGCTTCCTCCCCTCGATTGGGGAGCTTGTCGTCTGGAGACCCCCATCGGGGCCCGGGATCAGGGTCGACTCGGGAGTGCGCGAGGGCGACTCGGTAACCATCGAGTTCGACCCCATGCTGGCCAAACTGATAGTGCACGCTCCTTCGAGAGCTCAAGCAATCAGGAGGCTGGACAGCGCACTGTCCTCCTTCGTAGTCCTGGGCGTCAGGACGAACATCGACTTCCTGAGGAACTCCCTCGCCCACCCCGCTTTCCGCGAGGGTGCGATAGACACCGGATTCCTCGACGCGACGGACCCGAGCGAGCTAGAGGGCGAGCAGCCCGACGAGGCGATGCTGGTCGCGATAGCCGCCTCCGCCCAGAGGCTGGGAATGGACAGGGCCGCGACAGCGGGCGCGGAGGCGACGGACGGCCACACGGGCCACCAGGGAGACCCGTTCAGGACGCTGGGGAGGACCTTCCCCTGAGGTGATGCCATGGAGTGGAGCTTTGACGGATCCGGGCGGTACAAGCCCAACCTGCAGGAAACGGACGGCACGGTCTCGGTCGCCTCGATGACCAGGGACGGAGACGAGGTACAACTGCCGGATGTGTCCATCGAGAAAGAGGGAAAGCCAGGCAGGGCGATAGTCACCATCGACGGCTCGACGAGGATAGCGCACGTCGCTAGGTCAGGCGACACGTGGTGGGTGCACTTCGACGGGAGGGCCCACGAGGTCACGCTGCACGAGCAGGGCAGCAGCTCGTCAGCGGACGAGGGCAGCCTGAAGGCGCCCATGCCCGGTACGGTGCTCCAGGTCCTGGCGAAGACGGGCCAGAGGGTCCGCGAGGGCCAGCACCTGATGACGCTGGAGGCGATGAAGATGGAGCACAAGGTGGTGGCGCCGAAGGCGGGCGAGATAACCAAGGTCAACTACTCAGAGGGCGAGAGGGTGGACATGGGATCCGCGCTGGTAGAGATAGGTGACTAGGACCCTATGATCAAAGGGCAGCGTGTGAGCAGCTCGACTCCTCGTGGACTAAGAACTCAATTTCTCGTATTGATGTAATGCGGTACTAAGGAATCGTCTAGCCTTTTCATATCGTTAACGATTCTATCAATCCATTGATCCCATTCTGATTCTGTGGATAGTTGAAAATCATCATATTCTTGCTGAATGCTCTTCGCCTTTCTACGATTATAGTCCCAGGTCAAAGGGCCCCCATAATCGGACTCGATTTCTCGCTTTTTTGAGTGAAAATGCTCGAATAACTCCTTTGTTGCCTCTACTCCGCCCTGTTCCTTTCGATGATAAATCCACATTTCAATCCTGTAAGGTGAATTTTTATGGAAGACGTAATTCATCTCCATTCCCTTTGCTACTTGTTTTGAAATGTATGGTTTATTCTCTTGAAGCCTCCCACACACAACTCCTTTGTCTTTAGCTGCCTCAGACAACTTTCGAAGAAATTTGGCAATTAACTCGTCGTGGTCATAGTCTTCGGTCATGACGACAGAGAGAAGCCCGTAATTATCAACCCTCTGAGAACCCTTTGATAGTAGTTTCATGCGACGGGTTCCAGGGTGCTTTTGCCGCCCATGTAGGGCCTGAGAACCTCCGGAACCGACACTGTCCCGTTCTCTAGCTGGTTCTGCTCCATGATCGCGACGAGCGCCCTGCTGGTTGCGATCGCGGTCGAGTTCAGGGTGTGCACCGCCGAGTTCCCCTCAGAGGTCCTGTACCTCATCCTGAGCCTGTTCGCCTGGTAGTCGGTGCAGTTGGAGCAGGAGACGACCTCCTTGTACGCGCCCGCGCCGGGCAGCCACGCCTCCAGATCGTACTTCCTCGCAGCCACCGTGCCCATGTCGCCCGTGCAGATGTTGACCACCCTGTAGTGCAGCCCCAGGCTGTCCCACATGTCGACAGCGTTGGTGAGCAGGTCCTCGTGATGGGCCCAGGAGTCCTCGGGGTCGCAGATCACTATCTGCTCGACCTTCGTGAACTGGTGCACCCTCCAGATGCCCCTGTCCGAGAGGCCGTGCGCACCGACCTCCCTCCTGAAGCATGGCGAGACGCCCACCATCTTGATCGGCAGCTCGGATGGCTCGATGACCTCGTCCATCCTCATCGCCGTCAGCGGGTGCTCGCTGGTCGCGATCAGGTAGTACTTGTCCGGCTCTATGCCGTACATCACGTACTCGAAGTCGCTCAGGTCGGTGACTCCCTCGTAGGCCTCCCTGTTCATCATCAGCGGTGGCTGCACCAGCGTGTAGCCCCGCTCCATCAGGAAGTCCGCGCCGTACTGCTGAAGGGCCATTTCCATGCGGGCTAGGTCGCCCTGCAGGAAGTAGAAACGGCTGCCGGCGACCTTCGCGCCCCTGGCCTGGTCGACCCAGCCGTTCATCTCGATGAGCTCGTTGTGGTTCCTGGGCTCGAAGCCCAGCTCCGCCTTCTCGCCGTGCAGGCTGTGGAGAGTGTTCTTCTGGTCGTCCTCCCCCACAGGTACGTCCTCGTGCAGGATGTTCGGGATACTCATCCTGAGCGAGTCCCTGGTCGCGAGGCACTCCTCGGAGTGCGCTGTGAGCTCGTCTATCTGCGACCCTATGGTCGAGACCTCGTCCATTATCGCCTTGGCCCCAGCCTCGTCCCCCGACTTCTTCGCCTCGGCTATTCCCCTTGCAGCCTCGTTTCTCTTGCGTCGGAGCTGGTCCACGTCGTACTGCGCCTTCCTCCACTCCTCGTCCAGCCTGATGACCTCGTCTATGCTGTCGTGGGGGATCCCCCTCCTGTCGTGATCGGCCCTGATTGCGTCGGCGTTCTCTCTGAACATCGCCATGTCTAGCATCGTGACCGGCCTTTTGGCACGGCCTCCTGACTTCAAATCATTGGGAGAGGATCGCTCAGAACGTTATGTCCTGCCAGAGGTTCTCCACTCCGATGGCGATGGCGCCGGAGACGAGGTAGCCCAGTATGCTCCCGCCGTTCAGCAGCGGGAGCCCCGCCTGGGGCTTGCCCCTAGCGACCTGGGTCATCAGCGCTACGTACCCGAGAAGGCCCCCGAACAGGGTCCCCATGCCGACCAGCATCGGACCCAGGTGGACGGGCTTGGAGGGGTCTCCCCAGAAGTCGAACACGACGGGGCCTATCTCTGGGAGGAATGTGATCGAGGAGATCACCAGCATGCCTGGGAATATTACGTCCCCAAGGCCCATGAAGAGCGCGTCCCTCTGCTTGGGCTTCGTCATCCTCATCTCCGCCCCCTCCGGAGGCGCCTCCGGCCTCGGTACCGTGCCCTCCCTGATGTCCCCGTCCTGCTTCAGGAAGGTGTAGCTGGTGTCCTTCGGGGCGACGAGCAGCACTGGCAGCTTCAGGTCGATCATCGTGTCCGCCAGCTCGAGCATGTGCTTGCTTCCGTTGACGGCCCAGTGGTCGTAGATCGCCGCCAGCACCATGAACAGGATGATCAGCACCGGGACAAAGGCTATCCCCAACATCACGATGACCCCGGAGCCCACAAGGACCCCGACGGTGTTGACGACGTACCACTCTGGGTACTTGTGGAGGGTGTACATCATGCTGCCTGCGGTTCCGAGGCATATCAGCGAGAAGAGGGTCGGCCCGCTATTGAGCCCCAGCAGGTAATCCAGAATCGCGAGTACTGGCATTACCGCCAGAAGCAGGCTGTAACCTAGCGCGAGGAACACTATCGTCTTGATGACGGCCTCCTTGCCCTTCCTCGCGAGCCATATCACCGCTATGGTGAACAGGAATATCATGAACAGCTCGAATAGGATGTTCCCCGCTTCCGTGGTACCCTCCTCCCCGAAGGCTCTCATCTCCTCGAAGTTGTAGAAGGGCTGGATGAAGACTCCGAACAGGATCGAGCCGACGAACATCGCCCCCATCCCCGCCATGGACCTCCATTGGTCCATTATCGCGGCCTTGATGTCAGCGAGCTCGGAATCATCCATGGTGCCACGACCTTCAAGGCACATTTCACCTTGACCCAGCCATGCCCACCAGCGACGTCGC
>CACOAW010000032.1 GCA_902625325.1 uncultured Candidatus Poseidoniales archaeon
AGTGCCTCCAGCAGCCATTCTGCTGCTGGTGCGTCGTAGTCCACGTCGCAATCGAGACGTTCGATGGCTCGTGTGGCTCCTAGTTTCTCGAACTGGCCGTCCCAGTCCTTGCCTGACTGGCAGAAGAACTCGTAGCTGCTGTCCCCGAGTGCTAGGATCGCGAAGTGAACCCCCTCCAATCTTGAAGCGGAGTCTGAAATCGAAAACTGCCAAAGATCCTCCGCGTTGTCGGGCATCTCCCCCTCCCCCCAAGTCGAGCAGACAATCATCACCCTTTTCTTAGTGGCCAGCGAGTTAAAGTCAAACCCGTCCATGTCGTGAATCTCTCCCTCCAAGCCGTATGCTTTCGCATCCTTTGCGATCTTGGCGGCGAGTCCTTCAGAGTTCCCGGATTGTGAGCCGAAGAGGAGAGTGAGCGATCGGTCACCGGAGGATAGCAAGTCCTCCAGGCCCTCGACCGATGCCTCTCCTTGGTCTTGTGCCACTAGAGCGGGGTCCGCGTTGGATTCGTTAACAGCGTCAGATTCCTTGGGTGCACCGGCACTGAACGAAGAGAAGATTGAGAGGGCGCTCGAGGTGAATTCTGCCGCTGGCTCGTCGTATTCCACGTCGCAATCTAACCGGTCGACAATCCTGGTCGCTCCTTGCTTCTCAAACCATGCGTCCCAGTCCTTCCCGGACTGGCAGAAGAACTCGTAGCTGGTGTCCCCGAGTGCGCAAACCGCGAACTTGCATCCGCTGAGGTCGGGGGCGGCGTCTCCATTTGCTGCTTCCCAGAGGTCTATTGCGTTGTCAGGCATGTCCCCTTCTCCCCACGTGCTACAGTAGATTAGGACGTTCTTCGAGGCTGCTAGTTCCCCTATCTCTATCTCGTCCATGCCTTTGACTGTGGGGGAAAGGCCCTGTGATTTCGCTTGTTTTCCGGCTGTCGATGCGAGATCTTCTGCATTACCTGACTCTGAACCGAACAGAATGAGTAGTTCATTGGAGCCCTCTGCGGTTTCTTGCCCTCCTGTCGTTGATTTCTGGACTGTTGGCGGTGCTTTGGCTTCAGATTCCTCCTCGAGCTTTGGTTCGGCAGAGGTGCCTCCCGACATCGAAGAGAAGATGGACAACGCGCTTGAAGTGAATTCTGCCGCTGGCTCGTCGTACTCCACATCGCAGTCCACACGATCCAGAATCCTGTTGACTCCCTGCTTCTCGAACCACCCGTCCCAGTCCTTGCCGGACTGGCAGAAGAACTCGTAGCTGGTGTCCCCGAGGGCGCAAACCGCGAAATTGCATCCGCTGAGGTCGGGAGAGGCGTCTCCGTTTGCTGCTTCCCAGAGGTCTATGGCAATATCGGGCATTTCACCCTCGCCCCATGTGCTGCAGTAAACTAAGATGTTCTTCGAGGCTGCTAGGTCCCCTATCTCTATCTCATCCATGCCCTTTACCGTGGGCGAGAGTCCCTGTGATTTTGCCTGCTTCCCAGCTATGGACGCGAGGTCCTCTGCGTTACCTGACTCTGAACCAAACAGTATGAGCAGAGAAGAGTCCGACATATCATCACCCCTAGCCTACGGCTGTACAGTCAACTCGACCATAATCCGACTATTGAATATGTGCATTTGGAGGTGTGCGTTTTGTTACGAGTTCGGGACGTCTCACATGTCCATTCCTTCGAAGTCCTCGGGCATCGGGCCCGCTCCCTTGCTGGAAATCACGTCATCTATTCGAAGGATCATAACCGCTGTCTCTGAGGCGCTCTGGATGGCCTGCTCCACCACCCGGCTTGGCTCGTACACCTTGGCCTTGGCCATGTCGACGACACCTCCCTCGTACACGTTGACCCCATGGGTAGACTTGCCCTCGGAATGTGCCTTCCTCAGATCGATGATTGTGTTCACTGGGTCTAGTCCAGCGTTCTCCGCGAGAGTACGTGGAATGACCTCGAGAGCGCTGGAGAAAGCCTCGATTGCCATCTGCTCCCTCCCTCCTATTCCCTCTGCGTACGATCTGAGGTCACGACTCAGTGCAGCGATGACCGACCCTCCTCCAGTGAGAACTGAGCCGTCCTCGTGGGCGACTGCGACGACCCCAATGGCGTCCTCGAAAGCTCGCTTGACCTCGTCGACCACGTGCTCTGTCCCTCCCCTGAGCAGGACCGAGACGCTCTTCGCCTGGGGGCATCCTTCCACGAAGACCATGTCTGAGTCTCCGATCTTCCGCTCCTCTACCTTGGAGGCACTGCCGAGATCTTCTCCGGACAGGTCGTCGAGATTGTTCACTATTCTTCCTCCGGTTGCCTTCGAGAGGGCCTCCATGTCGCTCTTCTTGGCCCTCCTGATAGCGAATATCCCTGCCTTGGCCATGTAGTGCTGGGCGAGGTCGTCGATGCCCTTCTGACAGATTACTGTGTTCGCGCCGCTTTCGGATATCTTGTCAACAAGGGAGCGCAGGAACTGCTCCTCCTCGTCCAAGAACTGGGAGAGCATGTTAGGGTCCGTGATCTGGATCTTGGCATCTACCTCTGTCTTCTTGACCTCGATAGCCGAGTTAACCAGGGCAATCTTGGCGTCTGATACGCTCTTGGGCATGCCGCTGTGCACCCTCTCCTTGTCGAGAATGATTCCGTCAACGAGTGTGCTGTCCCTGATGGAACCTCCCTGCTTCTTCTGTACCTTGATGTCGTCAAGGTCGACTATGGCTCCCTGATCGTCCTCCTGGGCTACTGAGAGAACTGCCTTGACACTTATGTCTGAAAGGAACTCCTTCACTGCTCCCGTGCTCTTTCCAGTTAATGCTGTCTTGGCCACCTCTGTCAACATCTTCTCGTTGACTCCCTTTCCGTGGGTGTCGATCAGCTCTACAGCCTTGTCTGAGGCGAGTCGGAATCCTTCGCATATTACTGTCGGGTGAACGTTCTGCTCGACAAGGTCCTCGCTTCTCTTGAGGAGCTCCCCAGCAATCACGACAGCGCTAGTAGTGCCGTCGAAGCAGTGCTGCTCCTGGGTCTTTGCAATCTCGATAATCATCTTCGCAGCCGGGTGCTCTATCTCCATCTCCTTCAGTA
>CACOAW010000033.1 GCA_902625325.1 uncultured Candidatus Poseidoniales archaeon
CCGTCATCCTCCCTAAGTGCCAACCATTCTCCTATGCTCTCGCCCCGTTGCTTGGGGGCAATGGCGACGTTTCAAGTCATTCAATCATGCAACAGCATACTCGCCCTAAAGGGCGAACAGAATGATTATACTGAGTATACTGTCTCAAAATACGATGACTTCTGTCGTCAGACTACTTGTTCAGCCAGCCACTTGGGTGTGCGTCCTTCTGGCAATAGCCCCTTCCTCTTCTTTAATCGACTACGAAGCAGAAGAGGTAGAGAGAACGGAATTAGAACAGGAAATAGTCCCGTGGTATGCCAATAGCCCCGGACATACCGTATTCGGCGAGTATGTGGGCGCCCACTGGTGCGGCCCGTGCATGAGTAGCGCTTCCCCTTCCTTGGATAATCTAAAGACATCCAATCCCGAGGAGTTCACATTCGTATCATTCTTCGAGTCTAGCAGTGGGGGCTGGCCGAGTGATAGCCCCATAAATCGTCAAACTCACATCATGCAATCCTCATCGGGTTACCCGACTTTCTCTTTCGCAGACAGCCAGTCGGGCTCTTGCTACAAGGTCGGAGCATCCGGATCCAACTATTACGATAGCGACTTCTCCAGCGGAGGCTGCATGAGCACTTCATCCAATGATTTTCAAATGGAGATGTCGATGTCATTGAATTCGAGTACAGAAGAGGTCATAATAACACTGGAATCGATGTACACAGGCCCCCTCTCATCTTTCGAAGTCTACGTTTATGGGGCCGTGACTGAGAAAGTAGGAGCGGATTCCTACGACAACGGTGTAAAGCCGCATCATAATTGGAGAGGATGGTTACTGAATAGTGCCGATTCCGGATTCCAGCAGCTTACGCTATCCCAGGGCGTGTGGGAGTCTTACAGTTGGACTGCACCATTAAGCCTGGTTAGGGCCGGCGGAGGCTATACCCAGTGGGAGAATTTCTGGCCCGTTTTCGCACTGATGGATGGTCCGCATTCGAGTTACAACGAGTTCCTGGGAGCAATAGACCCGGACATGGGTCCGATGATAGATGTAGGAATACTTGAATTCGAGGTACAGAATGCAAACGGGGGGGTTGGTTTCACTCCCGGGGACTTGCTGCAGGTTTCTACCAGAGTCTCCAACAATGGAATAGAGCCGTACACAGAAGGGGGCAATCTGGGAGTTTACTTGCTTAGTGGTTCAGATGAAATCTATCTCGGAGGTCAGTCCATCGGAACCATCGGAGTCGCCGGGTCATTCCTGCATCAGATAGACTTCGATACCTCGGACGTAGAACCTGTTCCCTCCGGAGTTTCCACCTTCAGGGCTAAACTAGTGGATATGGGAAGTGATAGGAATTCTTCCAACAATTTAGCCGATGACGTAGAATATCACGATATGCCGCCAGTCCCATCTCCTCCCGCAGCCACAGGATCGACAACCTTCGAACGCGGGGATAGGGTCAAGTTTGAGACATCTGCCCTCCCAAACGACCTCGTGGACGACATGAACACAATGTCTCCGACACTGGAGTATTCAAAGTCCGGCTCCGGGGCATGGGACTCAACCTGGGTATCCGATCCAGAAATAGTCGGCTCCGGGGCCAATGCGGTATACGTCCACACCATTCAGACCCCTCCTAATGCTGATACCGGGAAGTACGACACTAGGGTGATGTGGGAAGACGCTAGGGGGCTGCAGAGCGACTGGCTGATGACTAGCGAGGCATTCGAACTGAGTAATGCACTGCCGAGGGTACTCGGAAACAACGATGCGGAATTTGTTGGAATTCCCACTGTGAAGGTCGGCGAAACAGAATCGATATCCCTAGTGGGCATGGTTAGAGATGCCGAGACTCCACTTTCTATGCTGTCGATCACTAGCGACGACCCAGAGTTCGTTGATTGGAACGCCCTTTCTTCCGAGATAACGGTACTTTTCGATAGTATCGAATCCGACTCAAATGGCAATCCAATTCCCCAGGGCGTTTTCGTCTCTATCTCTGACGGGGAGGACTCCAACAACGGCATGCTCCTATTCAACGTAATCGAGAATGGGGCTCCACGATGGGAGCCCATCCCTACACAGACCGTATTCGAAGGGGGATCTGCTAATACTGAACTGACTGGTTACCTATCGGACTTCGATGAGAATGGGAATCCAGTCCCACCATCCGAGATATCTCTATCTCTGGTCTCAAACAGCAATGAGGACCTCATCCAAGTCTCCCTCGATGGTCAAACGGTCAGTGCAAGCACCGTTGACCAGGACTCCCACGGAGTTGCAGAGATAGTAATCATGGCTGATGACGGCTCCAAAACCTCCCAGACTTCCTTGGTATTCTACGTGATCAATGTCAATGATGCACCTGTGATGGATGTCTCAATTCTCGATGGCCTCGCACTGAAGTCGGGGGAGCTAGCCTCGGTAGGCATTCTGCCTCTAATCTCTGATATCGACGATCCGGATGATGAGATATGGGTCGATGTTGACACGTCGATTCCGGGAGCGGCTCAATTCGACTATGTC